>JAGBEO010000032.1 GCA_017936885.1 Lachnospiraceae bacterium
ATTTCGCAGGCAGATATCCCTATCTGCTTTGTTTTCATGTCTTAAAATCCGGTTACCCACATCCACCTCCTGAAAATCCGGCATGACCGGATTTTTACCCTGCTGGAATCAAGATTGCGAATCTGTTTCGCAATTACCTAATTTTGGTTAATCTTTGGTTTAATATTCTAGCAAATCAAAATGTTAAAAGCAAGAAAAGTGTTTCGAAAGGGAGAAAAAATGTCAACATTGATTTGGCTTGGCGCCATTATAGCAGAAGTGATGATAGCATATGTAATGGACAATTCCTTATGGATGTGGGGGATTATCATAGTGACATTCGGCATTTTATTTTGGGATTGTTTACATCATGGATATGCGAATCAGAAGAAAGCAGTCGGAGGTATGAGCATATACTGCTTTGCATGGGGCGGGCTTGTGCTGCTTGCGTCTTATGCGGAGGATAGAATTGATTTTTGTGATCTGACAGGGTATGTTTTTTTGTATGGATTTGGCTTGATGTTTATCTTACTCGGAATCTATATGGGAATTGCTAAAGTGATTGGCTGCAATACAAAGATTGTGGGGAAATATACGGGAGCGACAGCGTATCGTTCAAAAAATGTTACACTTTACACACCGGGATTTGTCTACGAGTACAAAGGAAGGCGTTATAGAAATACAAGTGGGGAAACTTTTTCCCGACGGAAAATAGGAAAGATGTTTCAGCAGGGTGGAAGCTATTCCATCTACATTGATCCGAAGCATCCGGAAAGTTTTCTGGTGCGGAGGCGAATCGGCAAGTCTGCTATGTTAATGTTAGTGATTGGAGTCGTAATTTTTCTTGTTCCTTTTTGTGACTGAAGGTAAAAATGTTTTGAATAATTTTCTGAAAATTATTTAAAAATACTTTAATTTCATTACAATTATGCTTCGTATATGGTAAAATAGAAGAAAGTAACTGCCCTAGATAGGATAGCGGCAGATTCTTGTGACCGATAAGGAGGAATGGCATATGGAGAATTATGTAATTACAATCGCACGAGGATTTGGCAGTGGTGGTAAAGCAATCGGTACAAAACTTGCGGAGGAACTGGGGATTCCCTGTTATGAGCGGCAGTTAATCGATATGGCATCGGAGTACAGCGGCATCAATAAGCAATTATTTGCCGAAGTGGATGAAAAGCTGCGTGGCAGCTATGCGATGAAGCACCTGATGAAGATTCCCTATACTTATGTGGTAGAACCCAGTGACAAAGATTTTACATCGGATATCAACTTATTTAATATTCAGTCTGAGATTATCAGGGAGCTTGCAGCATCGGAATCCTTCGTGGTAATCGGCAAATGTGCGGATTATATTCTGAAAGACATGCCGAATGTCATAAGTGTTTATGTGGAGGCACCGGAGAAAGACTGCATCGCGACTGTTATGGACAGAATGCAGGTGTCCGAGAGTAGAGCGAAGGAGTTGGTACATAAGACGGATCGGTATCGGTCTGACTATTACAAGTACTATACCAGAGGAAAAGACTGGAAAGACCCGGTAAATTACGATTTAACTTTGAATAGTTCGAAAGTAGGATGGGATAATTGTGTAACATTGATTAAAGATTATCTGAAAATCAAACTGGGACAATAGAAAGAAAACTCTTTAATCCTTAAGAGAAAGCTGCATATGATTGAAACTTTAGAAAAGTTCCGCAAGATTTAAAAATCTGCGGAACTTTTTATTTTTCAGATAATAAAACGAATAAGAAGAGAAAAGAGAGAAAATTGAAAGAAGAATGAAAGAAACAGGAATAAAACGCGATGGATCATATGCAAATGCAGGAATTTATTTAAAACAAAATTAAATATCACGCGTAATTGTAAGAAAAAGAAAAGAAGTAGAGATCGGAGCAATAAAAGTAAAGTGAATACTGATAAATAAAATGCGTATGTTATTGAATAAAAAGCAGGGAAGGAGAAAATAAAAATGTCACAAAAATATTATAAAACATTATTGGCTTTATTTAGAGAATATCATACTGTGAAATTAATAAATTTTAAGCCGGATAGATAAAAAGATATTGTGTTAAATTTAAATTTAATAAAGCAGACAGAGCGTAAACGGGAATATGCAGAGATGCAGGAGACCTAATACAAGGTCTCCACATCCGCTATTTTTCCATCAGAAATTCGGAACTTCCAAATGGAGTGACCGGGAATCCTGTGTTCTGTTAAATAATAGCTGTTATCAATAAAAGTAATGTAATATGGCGTGCCTCCGCCTAAAAACTGTCCGTACACATCTTCATAATTTCCCTTAGACAGAGTTGATAAATCGTCAGTTCTTATTATGGTAGCATAGTCCTGATTTCCATTAAGATCAGTCGATATAGTAATATAATAGTCGTTTTCAATTTGAGTCAGTTGAATCATACCAGCCATAGTGTCCGGAACCGGGTACGTATTACGGATTTCGAAGGTGTTTAAGTCTGCTTCCAAAATCGCAGGGCTTCCGGGGATACCTGACACGAAATAGATGGAATCGTCCATAATGGTGAAAGATCTGACATAAGTGTCAGATAGTGCATCTATCTTACGGATCTCAGTCAAATACATACGGCTGTCATCGGGATCATGGCGAAACAGATACATTTCACCACTCATGGAACTCCATGCATAGAAAGTATCGGTTGGTTCGTCATAAATAATATAGTGAGGTCTGTTGCCGATCTCTTCGAAAGTCTGGGTGTGGTAAAAGATTCCGTCCTTTTTCTCGAAAATCAGGATTCTGTTATTTTCGGTGTCATCGATCAGATAGACCAGTCCGTCACTGGCGAGGGTGTGTCCTTTATCGATTTCCGAGGTCATGACCTGCCATTCATAGAGCGGATCGCTTAGATTATCGTGATAAATCACCTGATTGTGGTAACAGTCTACAATAAAATAAGTATCGTCTACTTTTGTGATATAAGTAGGGACGCTTAAGTCACTGCATGGATTGGTTGGGATAGTATCTTCTGCAGCGGGCTGCCAGTCGGTGCTGTTAAGATCCAGCACGATATCGGATGCACGCAGGTAGCTGTTACTGGCGCGTGTGGCAGGGGTCACTGACACTTCCTCTGATTCGACAGCGGAAAGGTCTGAATTGCCCGGCGTGTCGGGCGCAGATGCAGACGGGGCAGTGCCGCAGGCAGTTAATAGAATGCTGATGCCAATGAGTGGCAGCAGAAATTTAGTCTTTTTTATATTCATAATAAGAAAACCTTTCTAAAGTAATTGCAAATTAGATTTCTAAATTTCATTTGCAATATAAATGATATAGCTATCAATGGAACTCCTTGTTTGAAAAACTTTTTGTGGTATTCTTTCCATACAGTTTGATTCTTGGTAAACTATAGAATGTATGGTATCTGTTTTCGGGTATGCTATTCTTTATCTTATCTATCTTACAATAAATTATGCGGGAATCCTAGGGAAAAAATTAGGAAAGTTGTGCAAAAACATTTTTAGGTGTGAGGCGAAGGTAAAGGTACGGGAATTAGAAAGAGGAAAAGCGTACAAATTTCATGCGCAATTATAAGGACAAAATAATTAGAAGATATAGTAAATTTAAAAGAAATATTTGTAAGACAAAGTAAGATCAAGAAATAATAAGAATACAAGGATTTGTTAAGATAAAGTAAATTGGGATAAAGGAGCAGAAAGATATTATGAATGAAATGACATATATGTCACAAAAAGCACTCGGCAATACCGGAAGCAGTATGAACGGGGAGAAACAAAAAAGGGATTATAATGCAACTTTCGGCATTCTGTCGGCGCTTGCCATGATCATGATCGTGGCAGGACACGCGGACTATAATATCCTGACAGTGGGGGATCTGTTTCCGTATTATTCTTTCCATGTGCCGCTTTTTATGTTTATATCGGGCTATTTCTACAGACGGCAGGAAGAAGAAGCACCGCTTGCTTATTTGAAGAAAAAAGTACGCAGACTGCTTCTGCCGTATTTTATCTGGAATCTGGTTTACGGGCTGCTTGCATGGGCATTGCGGGCGGGAGCCGGATTTGCGCTGGGAGAGGCGGTTACTTTAAAGAGTCTGTTTTTGGAGCCTTTTTTGCATGGCTACCAGTATCTTTATAATTTTGCGGCATGGTTTGTGCCGGTTCTGTTTCTGATAGAAGTGGTTAATCTGGGTATGCGGCTTTTGCTAAAGAAACTGCATCTGGATTACGAATGGTTCATTCTTGCCGGTTCCCTGTTGGTTGGCATGGCAGTGGTGTACTGTGCCATCGGCGGTCATGTGTGGGGATGGTATAAGATGCCGGGCAGGATTCTTTTTCTTTATCCATGCTTTCAAATGGGACAGTTCTATTTTCAAAAGCTGGAAAAGCATGACACACTGGGAAATCTGCCTTATTTTGCCATCGTGATCGGGGTGCAGGTGGTATTGCATCTTGCCTGCAATGGGCTTGCTTACAGCAGCGTATGGTGCACGGGATTTGCTAACGGTCCGATAATTCCATATGTGACAGTAGCGTCAGGTGTCGCTTTTTGGCTGCGGGTGGCTAAGATTTTGACGCCTGCGCTTGGGAAAAGCCGTGCTGTCACTTATTTGGGCAGGAATACTTATGCGGTTATGATGCATCATATCATGGCGTTTATGCTTGTGAAGATGGTCATTGGCGGCGTGGCGGCACACACAGGATTGTGTGCGGACTTTGATTTTGAACAATTTCATAGCAATATTGATTATTATTATATGGTTGGCGGAGCGGAAGCTTTTAAGATGGTCTATCTGGCAGCAGGACTGGTATTGCCTCTGGTGTTGCAGTATTGGCTGTCACGAGGCTTGCGTCTGCTGCAAAAGCACGCGTTCGGTATCCGAAAGACGAATGTTTGAACCAGACTGTGGCAGCAACCATTGCCATATTAACTTATTGCATTTCTGTATTACAATTCTTACAATTTCTTTTCCGTGGCGCAATATTGGTGTTGGGCTGCATCCTTTCCCGCCCTTGAGCCTGTGGCAAATCTCCGGAGAAAATGCTGCACATTTTCCCATGCAACGAAATGAATCAAATCCTTATCTAATATATGTAAGTTGAAGGACTTCAACCGAGACCGCCGTTGTAAAACGGCAGGCAGAAAATGAAATACGTGGAGAGGGAGGAAGGAAATGGATACGTTAGTGAAAAAAGCACAGCGCGGAGATGCTGAGGCATTTATTTCTCTGATAGAGGAATGCAGGATGACACTCAGAAGAGTTGCACTCGGCTATCTGGGCAATGATGAGGATGTGGCGGATGCGATACAGGATACGATCCTGGCAGCATATGAACATATCGGTTCCTTAAAAAAGGAGGAGTATTTTAAGACATGGCTGGTGCGGATTCTGATCAATCATTGCACGAAAATCTACCGTGCCAATAAAAGGAATGTAGGTTTGGAGCAGGATTGTGCGACAGAAAACTGCGATACCGGAAATGCGGATGTGGAATTTCGGGAATTACTGCAAAGCTTACCGGAGGACAGCAGAGTGATCTTTCAGCTATATTTTGGGGAACAGTTTACCACAAGGGAAATAGCATCTATTCTGGGAATGAAAGAGAATACTGTAAAAAGCAGGCTTCACCGGGGCAAAGAGCAGCTCCGTGCGCAGTTACAGCAGGGATAGGAGGGCGAGCAATGAAACGTAATATTTCAGATAGAGATTTAAAAGAGATTCTGGGCACCGGATTAGCGGATAATGATATGATCGATGCAAAGATAGAAGAGGCATATTCGATTATCAGAGAGAAAGCAAAGAGCAAAGGGCAGGGAAACAGTACAGGAAACGGACAGAGAGAAAAGCGGGAAGTGAAAGATGCGGGAGAAACCAATCAAGGCAATGGCAGGCAGAGGAATACCGGAACAAAGAAAGCGGACAGAAAACAATCGGATAAAAAGCGTGCGGGAAAGCAGAACAGGCTGCTTGGTAAAAGAATCCTGATCGGATTTGGCAGTGCGGCAGCAGTTGTGGTATGTATGTTTGCTTTTTGTGTTATGAATCCGGTTTTGGCGAGGGAAATTCCTTTTTTGGGAAGCCTGTTTGAGAAAGTTGCGGATGTATTCCCTTACGGGCGTCTGCCGGAGGAGGATACAACCGTATTGTATACGGAGTCAGAGACGAATGGGACGAGTACAGATGCGGAAGGAGAACTTGATACAGGGAAGAATGCAGAAGATGTCGGTAAACAGACCGGCTCCGGTGAAGATGTGCTTTACCGGAAAACGGATGGGGATATCACGATCACATTGACAGAAGAGTATGCTTCCAATCAGGCTATTTTTATCGGCGTACGCATTGAAAATAAGCAGGAGTTTCCGGAAATGGCATCTTATGCCGACGGCTCGGGAACACAGTTTATGCAGGCGTGGACCAAAGAGAGTTATTCGTTTCGACCGGATCAGATACAGAGTGCGAGAAGCATACAGGGAAAATTTGAGGATGCGCACACGTTTCTCGGAATCATACGGATTGATTATTCCGATATCGACGTAAATGAAAGTCTGTATCTGGAAGCCTGTGAGGAAGCGGAGGCAAAGGGCGAGGAACTTCCGTCAGTAGACAGTGAGACATGGGATATGTATTTCTCACGATATGAGATTCCGGCTTCTTTTGATATGGAACTGGAGTTTACAAAGCTGAAAGGCTATCTTGCAGATCCGGTCAGACCGGACTATTTGAAGAGTGATGAGGAATTATCGCAAATGACGGATGAGGAGTGGGAAGCCTATATGAACGCACTTCCGAAGGATTGGATGGACTATCAGTATTGGAAGGCGGAGGGAAGCTGGGCATATCAGCTGCCGATCATTCAAAAAGATGAAGAAGCCAGAGTAATCAAGATAAATGAAACCAATGAGGACGGCATCGGCTTCGAAAGTCTGGAGATCTCTTCGGTGGAAATGACATTAAATACGATAGAGCCGGGAGACGCTTCCACGATCGCGGTTGCGTTGGATGCAGATGGCAGACAGCTCGAAAGCGGGAGCCAGAATTTCTATGAGCTTTCGATTGCAGATCATGATATTTCCACGGTATATCTTTATATTTGTGATTATGACGAGTATATGGATGAATTTAAAGGTTACGGGCTTTCCGCTAATGCGAATGATGACGACTATCAGAGTATTTTAGAGGAGCGGGCACTGTTTAAGACGATAGTAAAGACAAGCTCGTAAATGTCAAGAATAAATTGTGAATTTCTTCAAAAAAATATACGATTTGTTGAATATACACAATAAATCCAACTGCAGTATGACTTGCAAATATACAAATTGCACAAATTAACACGACAAGTAGACCGTCTTGATGACG
>JAGBEO010000033.1 GCA_017936885.1 Lachnospiraceae bacterium
CAGAGAATAAGTGTCCCAGCGGTGTGGAATCTCCAGTTACAAAAAAGCTGAGCGGGATTCGATGCCTGTTTGCCATGTGAAAGTTTATACTGTAACGCTATTATATCATATCTGTAAATATAGTAAATCCCGGGAAAGTTGTTTACAAAACGGGATTTTTATATACAAAATGGGAAAGTTGTTTACAAAAGGAGATTTTCATTTATAAAATGGGAATCTTGAAGTACAAATGGGAATCTCGGATTGCAATTCATCAAAAGAAATAATATGTAGGAACGAGGAACTGTAGTAGTGGATAATGAAAGCAATTTTTAGCCCATTATGTTATTGATATCAATAACATAATGGGCTAAAATATTAAAAATTCTATAAAATGCTTATTTAAACGCCTGCTCAGGGACTCGAACCCCTATCGCCTTTTATAGCTACGCTTGTTTTCAAGACAAGTCTCTTATCAGTTAGAGTAAGTAGGCATAAACGCTGATATTTCGACTTGAACGCAAACTGATTATTACGGTGCGGCAGAGCCGCCAGTCCGGTGTGGCGTGAGCCACCTGTCCGGACTAACGGAGCCACTTTATAAATTGGCTATTTTACCTGTGCTGGGTCAAGCCCATAGACCTCTCTCATGGAAATGTCCTTGGAAGGATCCACACTCTCGATATCAATTTTATATGAGTCGTAAGATATACGGTCCATGATTGCATCTGCAAGAGTGCTTTCGCCACCACAGATTTGCTGATACCATTCAGATTCACGATACTGTGAACAAAAGATGGTCGAGCTTCTCTTACGTCTCTTGTGAATAAGTTCAAAAAGATCCCGTGCTTCAGATTCGGTTAGTTTCAGTAATAACCATTCATCAATGATTAATAAAACCGGATTTGTATATTTCTTAAGCACATTTGCAAAGTTCCCATCTGACCGGGCAGCTTGTAAATCCAAAAGCAGATCCGGCAGACGTACATATTTTACTGTGTAATACTGCTTACAGGCCTCCATGCCAAAAGCACAGGCCATGTAAGTCTTACCACTGCCGGTTGCACCGGTAATAAAGACGTTACGGTATTCTGCGATATATTCACAGGTTGCCAGCCGGGTGATTAAAGATTTGTTTAGTTTGCGTCCTGAGGTATAATCGATTGCAGCTATGCTTGCATCCGGCTGTTCCAGTTCCGCATTTCGTATCAACCGCTTTAACCGGTTGTTTTTGCGATTGGTGTATTCAACATCCACCAGCATACCGAACCGGTCTTCGAACGGTACTTCCGTGATTGACGGATCGTCCATCTGAATCCGAAAAGCATCTGCCATTGAAGTCAAGCGCATTTCAATAAGTTTATCAGTTGTGCTTTGATTTATCATAATTTTTTACCTCCGTAATAACGGGCACCTCTGGTAATGCCACATGGTTTTGTGTTTTCTGTGGAACTGCCGTCTGTCAGCAATGGTTTTGGATTATCCTTCATGGATACCAGAAGATTTTTGATGCTCTTGTAGCTGGGGTTGGAACTGAATGTCAGTGCTTTTGCACACACAGCTTCCAGTTTTGCAGGCGAATACTTCTCTGCAAGTTTTAAAAGTCCCATACAGCTACGGTAGGATTGCTGTTCCACCCTGCCGGAGATAAGTATTGCATCAACTACTTTACTTGTGTTAATTCCAATCGAATCTGCCCATCTGCGGAAACGGTCTCCGTTCCACTCCAGATATTTCTGGTGGTCCGCAGGCATATGCCCCGTTACTGTTGAGTATTGCCCTGAGCGTCCATAAAGGCGCCGGTGGGATGCAATTCGGCTGTGATTAAAAAATATTTCAATCGTTGTTTCTGTTATACGCACATCGACCTTTTCTTTGATATACTGAAAGGGCACGGAGTAGTACATCTTATCTACTGCAATGTGATAGTTGAACTGGACAGTGGCTTGTTTCCACTCACACAGTTCAAAAGGTGTAGCAGGCAACGGAGCCAGTAATGGCATTTCTTCCCCAAGAAATAAACTGAGCCTGCTACATTCCTTTTTCTGGAATTTACGAGCATTATAGGCATCCAGTTTTTCCCTGATAGCTGCATTTAACTCAGCAAGTGAGAAAAACTGTTCATTTCGAAGGGCTGCGGTAATCCAGGTGGATATTTTTCCAACAGATCCTTCTACATTTGGTTTATCCTTGGGTCTCCGGACTCTTGCCGGAAGAATGGCGACATTATAATGTTCTGCCATCTCGTGATACGTTGTGTTCAATGCCGGTGTGTACCAATCGCTCTTCTGGCGATTTATTGCAGTAATGCAGTTATCGGAAACAAGCATGGGTGTAACACCGCCAAAGAATTGAAACATGTGGTTGTGGGCTTTGATCCAGTTATCAGTACGCTCGTTGATAAAAGCTTCCACATATGCATACTGACTGTAGGTCAGAACACCTACAAAAATCCATGCGTCGGTAATTTCGCCGGTATCCGGGTCAATGATGTGTGCCGGATCCCCGGCCCAGTCAACTTCAATCTGTTCACCAGGATTTCTTGGGATATGCATGGTGGCTCTGCGTTTTTCTTCATCCTTTTGGAGGTAGTAGCAGAACTGGGAATACATCAGAGGTTCGTCACCGCTCATTCGGCATTCCTCACAGTATTCCACCCATAAAAGTTTTTTGTTGACTCCATTCCGGAGAAGTTCTTTCCGGATGTAGTCGTAATCAGGCATACGTTTATTCGATGCTGACTTGTCCTTTGGAAACATAAGGTTATCAAGGACGTTATCGGTCATATCAAAGTCTAAAGGCCATCTGAGTTGTAACTCATCCGCACGCTTTGTGACTTTGGCAACCGTGTTTCTTGAAACACCGCAGCTTGTTGCGATGTTTCGCTCGCTGAATCCCAGACTTTTAAGCCGAAGGATTTCTCGATATTTGGTCATAAGTGTGACCTCCTTTATCTGTATTCACACCGGAAGGTGCGTATCTACAGTATAAAGGAATTTATGTAATAGAGCTTAATAAGTGGCTCTGAATTACCGGAACTACTGGCTCTGGTGAGCCGGTACGGTGGCTCTCAAAATCCGGTCAGATGGCTCAAAGGGTGCCGGTATAATCACGCAAACACCATCTTAAAGATGATTACTGGAAGATTGGCAATCTTTTTCATTACCAATCAGGGTATATCTGCATATATATACAATACTGAAGACGATACGGACGTATATTGCAAGGTATTAGATGCACTAGGGGATAAAAAATATGTAAAAAGTGACCAGAGTGACCAAAATATTATTTCTTTTATAAAAGAGAAAAGGACTAAAAACCTTGAAAAATCAACGCTTTCAGCCCTTTAATAAAACTGCGGAAGATGGGACTTGAACCCACATAAAAAACTCTAAGAATACTGTGTTTTCAATGTTTCTCTAATTTTGTGTTGCATTTTGTGTTGCATTTTCAAAATATGAATTTATTTGATTATTGAATCGTTCTGTATAATCATCCATCGTATTTCTATATACTGCTTTCAAAATTCCATCAGAACTCCAGCCGCCACGCTGCATGATGTACTGATCCGGAATACCAAGGGCGTGCATGATACTAGCCGAGTAGTGTCGCAAATCATGAAAACGAAAATGCGGTATATCCAGTTTTTTCAAAGCAGAAGAGAAGCGAGCTGATATTTTGGAAGGTGTGATAGATACAATGGCGCCGGATTTAGGTAATACATCAATTACGAATGATGGTAGGGTTACGTATCTATCACTCGAGGCTGTTTTGGTATTTTTCCTAATCCATTCAGCAGAATCATTCATAACAACAGCAGAGTGAATGTGAATGATATTTCCGGTGATATCTGCGCCAGTCAGTCCGCATATTTCAGATCGGCGTAGTGTGCCAAAGGCAGCAAGGTATACTGCTTTTAACATTTCTGTATCGGTTCGCTTGAAGTATTCTATAATACGCTGAATATCTGTTTCGGTTGGGATATATGGAATCTCTTTTTCCTTCTTTGGCAGGGCAGTGTGTAAAGTAAGCGACGGAAAGTAGACTGAAAGCATGGCAGATAGTAATCCATGTGCATTCTTAACAGTCTTCGCATCCATCTTTGTAGAAAGGGAATTTACCCATATTTGAACGACTTCCTGTGAAAGATTTTCAAGCGTAAGCATTTGTATGTCGGAATAGTAGTTACGTCTGAGTGCTTTATATCCTCGGATCGTACTTGGGGACAGGACATTACTTTTTATATTTATGTAATTGTCCAAGGCTTTTCCAACTGTGACTTTGAGAACATCCGGCTTTTTCTTTTTGGTTACGGCATATTCTGCCGCTAGATGTTCAGATTCTCGTTTTGTCTTCGCGGTAAAAGATTCATAATGGCGCTTGCCGTGTTCATCTGTATAGTCATATACAAGAGTGCGCCATTGACCTGATGGAAGTTTCTTCGCTGTTGCCATAATATCATCCTCCTTTGTGGCATAAAAATGCCCGGTAACTTGTATTTTTACCGGGAGAATGATATAATTCCATTTGTTGGGAATGGATTATATCGGTACTTCCGGTATAGTTCTATGCCGCTCCGGTGTTGGTAGCACTGGGGCGGTTTTATTTATTCTATGCGGTGGTTATAATATTATAAAATTATCAACGTATAAGGCACCCCATAAATAATAGAATATGCAGGTCCATGCAATGGCCACTGTGGATAAAATAACACCAATATAGGAAATTGTATTTTTATTGGTATCGGCATAGCTGATTAAACCAAGGATCAAGCCGATGATGCCTAGTATTCCGCCTATTATGTATATTCCGGTAATGATACCAATAACCCCTAAAATGATAGAAGCGGGGCCAGCTATTGGTGCTAATTTTGATTTCTTCATATAGATTTCCTTTATTTTATAACCCTAGAATCTGTTTTTTCTTCAAGTCAAATTCTCTTTGTGTGATTATCCCTTTATCTTTTAGTCGTTTTAGTTCTTCTAGTTTTCCATAATCATTAGATGAAGATGTTGATCCAGAGCTTTTTAATCTAGAAATCAATTCTTGAATTAAATTATATAATTTGCTAGAGTTAGTATTTTCTAAGGCTACATTAAATTTCTCTTTCATACTATCAATCGTAATAACACCAAATGCAAGCCCTTTTTTATATGTGATGTCATTGATATTGTCCAAAAGTACTGTTTGCACAACTTCGCCGACAACCTTTTTCTGAGCCATAATTATACGCTTATTAGTTATTGCATACGCAAAATTATTATCGTGTTTTGTCATAGATACAAAATTATGTAGCCCAACAAAACATAATAATACATCTTCACCGGAAGAAAGTTGATTTTCTATTACTGTAAAGTGTTTTAGAGTCCATGATTCTGTATTACCTTTTCCAAATTTGTTCTTTTTGCAGAAATTAAACATTTCTTTTGCTGTTTTCATATAGATTCTCCTTTATAATCGATCAATTTATGCGTATTTTTTTCAATTTCTTGCACATTATCTTTATCAAAATCATTTTCTGCAATATGCTTTAATGCATGACAGTAAGATTTCAACCGACTCTCTTGTGATAATCTCGCATTTAGAAATATTGTATAAGAATCATCTTCATTCTTTACTAGGTGTTCCGGTATTTTAGTATCCATATTTAAAAATTGTACATTAACATCTTCCATGTAAATCACCCTTTTGCATCATACTAAAAATCACGTCCAATAAAACGGACTATTACTAAATTATTACTGCATTCCTTTTAGTTAATTAGAGCCCTTTTCTTGGTTATACAAGTTTTTCATAAATTCCATGTGTGCTTTAAAACGCTCCGGTGGCATGTTGCGTTTCATGTCGAAGAGAGAGCGCATATCTTCATCTTCAAACATTTCCTGAGCCAGTTTAGCGGTTTCTTCATTGAGATAGTAGCCTTCATTTTCTTTCTCTTTTCCGGTTAATAGGTATTCCGAAGAAACATCTAAAAAATCAGCAATTTTTTGAATTTTATCTGCACTAGGAGTTATAGTTTTAAATTTTCCTATATAACTTCGCGCAAACCCCAGTTCTTGTTCTAGTTTATTTATAGAATATCCTTTGAGTTTAGCAGCTTCTTTTACGTTTTCATATAATCCCATAGTAAATTCCTCCAAATTTTGCGCAATTTACTATTGACATACGTAAAATCTTGTGTATAATGTAATTAAAGGTTACGCAAGATTTTGCGAATATCTAAAGAAAAATAGCAGTTATTCTTTTTTGTTGGTGGTACTTCAAATATAGAATATTTTGCGTAACTTGTCAATATAAAATTCGCAAAATATTGCGTCTACCAAAGGAGGGTTGTATTTGTCAATTTATAATAAGGTAAAAGATGCGTGTAAAGAGAAAGGAACAACGGTTAATGCGTTAGAAGAAAAACTTAATTTTGCACGTAGCAGTATCTATAAATGGAATGTTCATAATCCGAGTGTAGATAAACTGATGGCAGTAGCAAAAGAATTGAATAAGCCAATTGAGTATTTTTTAGATGATACTACACGGACGATCCAATAAAACATGACAGAAAGCAAGGTGAGGAAGTGAACGAAATAGTAGCACCAAATGTCAGAGAATAATTAAGAAGAAGTGTTTAAAGAGAAGTGTTCTTACACAAAAAAGCAACGCAATGTATTAGAAAGAGGAATAGGGAATAGATTCAATGACAGTGACAGGTAATTCACATAATACTTCAATAGATGGAGAAGCAGAGGTAACACCATTCCAGTATTTTTTGGCCCATTCATGATATGCAAAAGGACTAAATACGGACTGACGGGCAGCATCTACTTTTAGAGTTAGGAGATCATCGCGCCAAAAAGAATCGCCAATGAATGTTTTGTTAGATGTTTCTATTATTTTTACTGTTGCATTGGACGTATCCATAGAATTTTTACACAGGATATTATACCAATGCACGACATCTTCTGGGCACCGGCAGGCGAAAAGTGAAGTAAGACGTGATGGAAAATGTGGAAAATGGAGTAATCGTACCATTTCAAAAACATATTCGATGGTATATATACGAAAATTCGCGCATGTATTTTTTGAACTTTCAAGGGTGTCTAAACGTATGTCGAAAGGGTTTAAGTAGCGTTCGCCAGTCTTGCTTATACCGTTAGGATACAAGGAATTAAATAGAGTATTTGCTTCCAGTGTGTTTCGGGTATCAATTGGAAAACTTAACTGTTTTGATTTATCAGTGGGTAAAGTATTTTGTCGGTCAAGGTGATAAAGAATCATGATAAATTTCTCCTGCCATTCTTGTTTAGTACTACAACATTTGTAAATACAGTATATCGGAGAAAAACATTAAACACAAGACGTTTGTATGGAGGTGAAAATAAAAATGCCAAAAGTAGCATTAGGAAATCCAAATTATGAAAAAATCTTCGGTGCAAAGTTAAAGGCTTCTGTTATTGGAAGCGGCAAACAGTGCAAGCAGGCAGCACAGTTTCTTGGAATCTGTGACAGGACTTTATCGGATCGGTTCAAGAATCCTGCGCCAATGACACTTGGACAGTTGAAGCTACTTATCAAAATGACAGATATGCCGCCGGATATTATTCTTCAATATCTGTATGAAGGAAAAACGACTGAGGAATGCTCAGTCAGACGAAAGGAGTGAGAAACATGTACATACCGCCATTTGTATGCGGAATCATCGTAGGAATTATTTTAATCATCGTTGTTGAGGTTGCAATCGTGGTAGCTGATGAAAAGAAGAGAAAGGACAGAAAAGGAAAATGAAAAAGAAGATAGTTGCACTTCTGCTGGCATCAGTAATGTTCTTTCAGTTGACAAACTATGCAAAGGCAAAGGAACCTGAAATAATTCCCATGAGCACCACGGCATATTACGAAGGAGAGATAACTGCATCCGGCACAAAACCAAGAAAAGGGATATGTGCTGTTAATAAAGAACGCTTAGGGCTTACTGCTATTGTATATTTAGATGAAAATGGAGAATTAGGAGAGATTCTTGGCTATTATGAATGTCTTGATACCGGCTTTGGTTCTGATCCAGACGGTGATGGAATCGGCAGTATTGAGGAAGGAAAATGCATAGATATTTACTTCCCAACACCAGAAGATTGTAAAGAATGGATGAAACTGACAGGTGGTAAATGCCATGTACAGTTTATCTATGCAGAAGGATAAAAGCAGAAAAAATCCCTGCCACGACCGCAAATCAGAACAGGGATAAACAACAATCAATATGCTATTTCTATGTTTAATTTAGTATAGATGAAAGGAAAAGTCAATAAATGAAAAAGTATGAATTTACAGGAGAGACAAAACAGGTAGGTGTTTTGGGAAATATCACAGTCAGAAGAATAAGGGCAACAATGGAGTTTGGGATAGTAAAAGTTGGTGATCTCGGTGGTTGGATCGAGAAAGAAGAAAATCTTGATCAGGAAGGTAATGCCTGGGTCTGGGGTAATGCCAAGATCTTTGGTAATGCCAAGATCTTTGGTAATGCCGAGATCTGGGGTAATGCCAAGATCTTTGGTAATGCCGAGATCTGTGGTAATGCCAAGATCTTTGGTAATGCCAAGATCTGTGGTAATGCCAAGATCTTTGGTAATGCCGAGATCTGGGGCAATGCCAAGATCTGGGGTAATGCCGAGATCTGGGGTAATGCCGAGATCTGGGGTAATGCCAAGATCTGTAGGACAAGCCATGTCCTAGTGCTGGGTCCTATTGGAAGTCGTGATGCATTTACAACATTTTTCAGGGATAAAGACAACGAGATAACAGTAAGTTGTGGCTGTTTCCTTGGAAAGATAGATAGATTTCTTGAAAAGGTACAGCAGACACACGGAGATTCAAAGTATGCACTTGTTTATAGATCAACGGTAGAAGTCGCAAAGCTTCAGATTGATTTGACGAGCAATCAGACTGATAACGGAGGTCAGGAAGATGGTGCAGTGTAAGAAATGCGGCTATAACTATGACAATGGTGAGCTGATCGACGGCATCTGTCCTGAGTGCATGGAAGAAGAGAGACAGGAGCAGATCAGAGCCAATACGGTTGTAAGAATGATGAACAGCCCATCTTATCAGATGGAGTTAGAACTGGAGGTTTGAGTATGAGTTTAGATGAAATGGCAGTAACAATACTGCTTAATCGGTATGAAGAATTACTTGATATAGAAACAAGGGAATCCTTCCTTAGAGATTATGTAAAACGGCACAATTATGTAGAGCGTGAAGAGATAATGAGAATACTGGGGTATCCGGAAGAAGCTGACAAAATAAGGGACCAGGAAGAAAAGAATCGTCAGGAATTTACTGATCTTTGCAATAAAATAAATGGGGTAAAACAGGATGCCGGAACAGATTGAAAACAAGATGGTAGTTGAATGGTGCTGGAATGATTCAATGCCGGACGAAATCAAAGAAAAATTGAAGGAACCGGGATATAGCGAACTTGGAACACATACCTTCGTACCTGATTCAGAAGCCTATGCTTATGCATTAGAACGTTGTCTGAACGGAAGCGAAGAAGATCAAAAAGAGTTCCGCGAAATGCTTGTTGAATGGTTCTATTCTGGGAACTGGATAAGGAGTGATTAAATGCTTAAGAGTTATGAAGAAATGAGAAAGATCGATGTAACTCCCTATTGTGAGGAACGAGACGGAATGGCATACCTGAACTGGGCGAAATGCATTGATCTGCTTCATGAGAATGGAGCGGAAAAGGTTTATTGGGTACCTATTCCTGATGAAAAGACCGGGAACAGCTTAAGAATGACGGAAGCAGTCTTTGAAGATAAAAATAAGGTTACGAACCGTTGTTATGAGACAAGGATCAAGGTTGTTATCGACGATCAAGAATATGAATTCCAGTCTCCTGTTATGAATGGTTCTAATCCTGTAAAAGACAACTCCATGAGCCAGCAGAGAGTATGGAACAGTATGTGCCGTTCTTTTGTTAAATGTGTGGCTATTCATACAGGGCTTGGTTTTAACTTGTGGCTTAAGGAAGAATACAATCCCTATATGGCAATGCCTACGGAAGATTCAAAACCGTCTAAAACTCAACTGAAAGTTCTTGAAGATATGTGCGAAAAGAATCATGTAAACCTTGACGGATGGCTTATCAGACAGGAAAGGACACGAGATACTGTCACGGCTAATGAGGTTGCCAAGATGCTTAGGGCAATGCAGGAAAAATACGGAGAGTAGCAATGCACGCCCTTGTTAATATTGAGAAATATAAAGAATCAGAAGCTGGTACAGAACTTATTATTACGCTGCCAAATATGTACATTGGTGAGGATATTTTAAGAAAGCATATTAAAAAAGCTGAAATGCGGTTTGATGATGGACGTCATATCTCCGTAGATCAGAGGAAAAAGGCTTATGCAACGATACGGGATATTTCAGAATATACAGGTTATCTTCCTGAGGAACAAAAAGAATGGCTTAAATATCTGCATATATGCCGCACCGGCGATGATTATTTTAGTCTTTCAGACTGTTCTATGGATACGGCAAGGGAATTTATCAATACCATACTGGAATATGCCATAGAAAACGGAATCCCTCTTTCTGATAATGCGATAGAGCGCACGGATGATGTAGGCAGGTATTTATATTTCTGCATTATGAATAAAAAGTGTGCTATATGCGGCAGAGCAGGAGAAATACACCATGAAGATGCTATAGGAATGGGGAATGACAGGACCAAAATAGATGATTCAGGTTATAAGAAAATATGCTTATGCCGGCTTCATCATACTATAGCACACCAAAGAGGTATTGAAGTGTTCCGGAAGATGTACAAAGTGTATGGAATTATAGTGAAGGAGAACACAGATGAAAAACAGCAGAAATAAAGGCGCTGCAGGAGAAAGAGAGCTTGCCAGTAAATTAAGGGATTATGGATATGCCGCAAGGAGAGGACAACAGTATTGTGGTGCCAATGGTGACGCTGATGTTATAGGTCTTCCGGGAATACATATTGATTGTAAGCGCGTGGAGAAACTTAACCTTTATGATGCAATGGCACAGTCTGTACATGATGCAAAAGAAGGAGAAAAAGCAGCGGTATTTCATCGTAAGAATAACCATGAATGGCTTGTAACACTTCGTCTTGATGATTTCATGAAGTTATATGGAGATAAACAATAATGTTTATATGCGGTTGTAACACCTAATCATTTTGCCAATTTAGTATTATGGTTGAAAGAAACAGGTTTATGCGGGTATATCACACTATATTATGATTGCCCTTGCTTTTAAGCAGGGGCAGGAAAGGAGATACATGTATCGTTTTACTACATATGCAAAGAGAAAGACAAATACGGAAAGAGAACCTACACTTTCAATCATTGATCTGATACCTGTTGGCAGAGAGAATGCGATCAGCAGGCAGATGTTGACAGATAAATGCGTATCGGTAGGTCTGATAGACAAAAGTATATCTGATAAGGACAGGGCCATGAGAAGGCTGGTGGAAAAGGCGAGACTCGATTATACCATCTTGAACATTTCAGATGGAAACGGATATTACAGAGTATCGTGGGAAGATTTGCAGGATCTGCAACGCTATATTAGACAGGAAGATAGCAGGGCAAAAGCAGCATTCAGGAACCATGCGCTTGCCAAGAAGCTGTATGAGGATTATAAGGCAGGAAGAATTAAGGATGATAAGGAAGTGGAGGAATGCAAGACGGAAAATACATAAAGTTATACCGTTCGTTCTTCGATTGGGAATGGTACAGGAATGAACACACTAAAAATCTGTTTATACACTGCTTATTAAAGGCAAATTGGAAGGAAGGTAAATTTGAGGGAAATGTAATTTCAAGAGGGTCATTCGTATCATCTATTGGAACTCTTGCGGATGAAACAGGTCTTACATGTGATGAGGTAAGAACTGCAATTAAACACCTTATAAACACCGGAGAAATTACCAAGCAAAGCACAAACAAATATACCGTATTTACAGTGGTTAATTACGATTTATACCAAACAACTTCCCAAGCAGAACCCAAGCAAGACCCAAGCTATTCCCAAACTATTCCCAACAATAGAAGAAAAGAAAGAAAGGAAGAAGAAAAGAATAATATAAATACTTTGTGCAAAGCTGACGCTGATGCACTGCTTGAAAAACTATGGAAACTGTACCCATGCAAAAAGGGAAAAGGTCAGGTATCAGATGCAGCAAAAATGAGACTGCTTAAGATTGGTTATGATGAAATGGTACGAGCCATTGATCGGTATAAGGCTGAATTGGAAAAAGACAGTGATTGGAGAAAGCCACAGAATGGCAGCACATTCTTCAACAGCGGATATGTTGATTATCTGGATGCGAATTATGAACCATCGAAAAAAAAGACTGGATCGAAGAATGGATTTAATAATTTTAAACAGAATGATTATGATTTCGAGCAGTTAGAAAGGGAGTTGATAAGTAATGAATCTGTACACGATTGTAACAGCGGATCAATATGAACTTCCGGTAAAATGTGATGTCAGAGTCCATGAAGCAGCTTCTTTCCTTGGAGTAACACACAGTTATATCCACCAGCTTATTTTCTACGGCAGGGCAAAGAACGGTTACAGGATAATTGTATCTAGAAAAACGACATTTGATCGCAAAGCGTACAGAAAACAGTATGACATGACGCACGACAGGAGCGAATATTTCAAAGAATATTACAAGAGAAAAGTTAGGAATGGAAAGAAATCTACGCAACGAATACAGACATAACAGTCAGTTTAGAAGATATGTTGATAAGTATTGCAAGCATCACGGTATCACAGTGGATGAAGCGGTAAAGCACGAACTGATCAGACAGGCATATCTGTATTACACGGAAGTCTGAGTGGTTAAAAATATTCCGTACAGAATATTGATATTCCATTTTGGAATAAAAAAGGAGATGGTATGATGCGCAAATGTCGTAGATGCCTATGCCGCAGTTGCTTAAATACTTGTGGCTGCAGGAATTGTCAGAAAACGGACGGATCAGTAACTTCTTGTGACAAATACAACCAATATGAGCAGCTAAGTTTTCTTGAGCCGTTACCAAAGCCTGTGCGGCAGAAATTAACGAGATTTTTTACATGGGACGATTACGGGATCAGCAGGGAAAGATATAAAGAATTATGTTCTATGTGTCATAAGAAAGAATATGCTGATCTGATACGTTCGGCGGCTTATACAGCCAACAAAGATATTGCGGAGTACATATTGTTGTCTGTGAAAGAAAACAAGTCCTATGAGGGCGTGGAATATGCACAAGGGCTTGGCAGAATACCATGCGGCAGGACAGATTTTTACGGATACCGCAGGCTGTTTTATCACATATTGGATGAAAAGATAAGACAGCGAGAAACAAAGTGAAGAAGTAATTTAGACCATGATAAAAACATGGGGAAAGGAGCCGGAACCTTCCCGGGAATAAGGCGCGCCGGGTTCCTTTCAGAAAGAAATGAAAGAGACATATAAAAGCAGGGTATATACAGACAGACCGGATTATGCGGATTTTGAGCCGGCCGCAAAATTCGAAGCAATAAAAAGCATCATTGCGAAGCGACTCAGAGAGCATCCAAATGCGATCTGTTCATATTCTGGTGGCGCCGATAGCGACATTATGATTGACCTGATTGAAAGAACACGTGGGATTTTTTCATTACCTTCGATTGATTACGCATTTTTTAACACTGGATTGGAAATGAAAGCCACGAAAGACCACGTAAAAGCCATATCTGATAAATACGGTGTAGAGATTAAGGAATACCGCCCAAAAGTAAATATTGTACAGGCATCAAGGACATATGGTATTCCATTTGTATCAAAAATCATGTCAGCAGGATTGAGCGAGTGGCAGAAAAAAAGCATTCCACTGTCTATCGCCCAGGAATATGAACAGGCAGAAGATAAAGCAGAAAAGCGGAAGGAACTGAAAGAACGGTATCCGAACTGCGAGAGTGTAATAAATTTCCTTTGCTGTTGTAACTCCGCCGGAGAGCCGAGACCGAATATCCAGCTTGTGATTAACTCATCAAAGTATATGCGGGATTTTATCGAAGAATACCCTCCGGGTTTCCAAATCAGCGCAAAGTGCTGTGATTACTGCAAGAAGCAGGTCGCACACAGTGTACAGAAGGATTACGACATGATAATCACGGGAGAGCGCAGGGACGAGGGCGGGATGCGGTCAGTTCCGCGTAAAGACAACACCGCACTCTGCTTTACGGAGACAGGCAACGGACAGTACAGGCTAAGACCGCTGTACTATGTATCGGACAAAGATAAGGCATGGTATAAGGAACGCTACGGAATCAGATACTCTGACGCATATGAAATATATGGACTGACAAGGACGGGATGCTGCGGATGTCCCATATCATATAAGGCTGTAGATGATCTTGAAAAGATAAGGAAATATGAGCCGAACGTTGTGAAAGCGGCGTGGAATATATTCGGTAAGAGCTACGAATACCGGATGCAGTATAACGAGTACAAGAAGGTGAGAATGGAGCAGGAAAAAGAAAAAGCAGAAAATATTGCAGGACAGATGAGTATTAATGATTTTATAAATTGAAGAAAGGAGCCGAGCCCTGCAGGCGAAAGTGTATACAGCTCCTTAAAGAAAATATGAAAGCAGTATTGAAGTATCCCGGCGCAAAGAACCGGATAGCAGATTGGATATGTTCATACATACCAAAGCATGATGTTTATGTTGAACCATTTGCCGGAAGTCTGGCGGTGCTTTTTAACAAGCCAAGATGCCATATCGAAACAGTAAATGATCTGCACGGAGAAGTAACAAACTTTTTCCGAGTCTTAAGAGACAAGCCGGACGAGTTAAAAAAACTGATTGATCTGACTCCGTATGCAAGAGAAGAATATGATTCTGCATATCAGGAATCTAAGGATAAAGTGGAAAGGGCAAGGAGTTTCTGCGTGCGTTGCTGGATGGGGTTCGGATGTGCAAACCTATATCACAATGGATTTAAAAGCGGACAACAGTCCCATAGTCCAAATCCGGCCAAAACATGGGCAGAGCTGCCGGACATCATGATGCAGGCGGCGGAAAGATTAAAAGGCGTACAAATAGAAAATCTTCCTGCACTGGAAGTCCTGAAAAGATATGACACACCGGACGTATTTGTTTATGCCGATCCGCCATATCTGCACGGAACACGAAAGAATTATCTTTATAAACATGAAATGTCAGACCGCGACCATGAAGAATTGTTGGATGCATTAACTTCTCATCCAGGACAAGTAATGATAAGCGGCTATGATAATGAACTGTATAACCGGTATTTAAAAGGGTGGAGAAAGGTGCAGAAAAATACGCTGGCAGAGAACGGTTTAAAACGAACAGAGACACTTTGGATGAACTACAGAGATATGCAGATGTCCTTTAATGATTTCCCGGAGGTGATGCCATGAAGAATAAGACGATACAGGAACATTTGATTGAATACAGAGAATCAATCTTAGAAGAACTGGAACACTGGAAATGCCTCAATGAAAATGGATGCAATGATCCGTTCTGGTCAGATGGTTGCAACATGAATTTGGTGCGGAACCACATCATTTACTATAAGAACGAGATCGCGAAACTTTGCGGGATGAGCGGGATGGCATTGCCGGAAGAATACTATTGTCCTTTGCCGCCTAAAGTTGACAACAATTACATGGCAAATTTGAAACAAAAAGAGCGTGTGCGTAGGCTTATGCAGATGGGCAATGCACTGACTACAAGAAAGGTAAAGTTCGACAATCAGCAGTTAAGTTTATTTTAACGATTGGACAAAGAATGAAGCAAAAAAGCGATCCAAGCAAGCATAATATATCCCTCCTGATATAGTATATGCTGGCTGGATGGAAAGGTGAAAAAGTATGGAGAGATTAACAGAAAGAAATGAAAAAGATAGTGCATATTATTATCCTCATTGTTTTGATACAGGCTGCAAATCAAATTGCTATATATGTGATTTTGATACAAAGGTTTGTCAAAAATTAGGAGAATACGAGGATACCGGCCTTACCCCGGAGCAGATCATAGAGATTGATAAGCTGTATGCGGAGAAATGCAAGGAACTGGCAGATATTAAGCGGCAGTTACCACCGTGCAGGGTGGGAGATACGGTTTATCTTCGTGCTTTTTGCGCATACGTGATTGCCCACTACGACAGAGAAACAAATACCTCAGAATGCCCGTTTGAAGATGACTGTGAATTTGAAGAATGCAGTAATTGTAATGAAAGATTATTTAAAACCACGATAGACGGCATTTTCAATAATGGTCACGGCTGGTACATGTCACTTGCAGGATTGTCAATGGAGATTCCGGTTGCAAACATCGGTAAAACCGTATTCCTCACACAAGCCGAAGGCGAGGAAGCCTTAAAGAGAATGGAGGACAGCGATGCGGAAAGTATTTAAAAAGATTATAGAGAATCTGGAGGAAAAGATAAAAGAATATGATAAGCGCATTGAGCGCAGAGAAGGAGCATGTTATTTTGACGAGACGGACGCAAATCGGAAGCTGGATGATAGAGCAAAAGGGCTTGAGCAGGCAATCGAAATCGTCAAACAGGTAGCCGCCGAGTACAACAACGGCTGGATTCCATGCAGCAAGCGGTTGCCGGAACGTGGAAAGGATGTTCTTGTAACTGTAAAATACACAGGCTTCATGGGAATGTATGGAATACGGATAAAAACCGGTCATATGGAATTTGAAAATGGTTGGTTTGGAGATTGTGCCGGAGGAAAAGTTATAGCCTGGCAGCCCCTACCAGAGCCATATCATCCGAAGGGAGAGTGAGTTAAATGAAATCGGTAATGGATATAACTGATGCCAAAAGGGTAATAAAAGACTTACAAGACAAGCTTTTTATTTGTGGGAAATATACTATAGAAACGGATAGTGGGTATGTAATTACAACAAAGAGTAAAAGACCTTATTGTAGAAAAAAGACCAACGCAGACCGCATCCAATCTATGAGTATTGACGAACTGGCAAAATTCTTGGAAAGTGTAGAAAACGCAGGGTACAGAGATGAAAGCATCGCACCAAGAGGAATAGACATGTTGGACTGGCTACGGTCAGAAGTGGAGGAATCATGACAGAACAGGAAACTATTAGATGGCAAAATGCATTCAGGGAAACATATAAAGGAATGCCTGAAAAACTTAATAAAGAAGCTAACGAGGCTTGCGATACGGCAATCTCCGCCCTTGAAAAGCAGATACCGAAGAAACCTACAGTTACTAAATATTATTACTTTTGTCCGGAATGTGGAACAAGAAGGAGTATAAAGCAGAAACATAATTTTTGTCATGACTGCGGGCAAGCCATAGATTGGAGTGATAAAGATGAGACTAATTGACGCAGACGAATTTAAAAGGAAACTGGCAGCGATATCAAATGAATTGTCTAAATCGGCAACTAAAGCAAACGCTTTGATTGATTTAATTGATTTAATTGATATTCAGCCAACCGAATATGATGTGGACAAGGTTGTGGAGCAGTTGAAAGATAGAGAAAATTATCTGTTAAAAGAATTTGTATTTGCAGAAAAAGCAGAAGAAGTCAAGGAAAAAACTTTAGACAGAATTAATGAGATAGACGGAATTATCGAAATCGTAAAGGCAGGTGGAGTAAATGAGTAGAGTATTACCAATATTATTCAATGCCGATATGATCCGGGCGATACTGGACGGGAGAAAGACGGTTACAAGGCGAGTATGCAAAGACGGAAATGAATATACTGTGCCGGATATGAGTTTCTATGACGAGGATAAACGCACCTATGCAGTACATAATTATGCGGATAAGGAGCATATAGACAAGTTAAGCCTTGCAGAGCGTACATGCCCAATCTGTCCGGGAGATATTCTGTATGTCCGGGAAACATGGAATTATGTTTACAATATGGACGACAACGACCAAAGCATAGAAGGAACTGGGCGTTATATTTATTATGCAGATGATCCAATGCCATTTTCACATTGGGTAGATACGGATACAGGAGAGCATAAAGAACAAATGCCGTGGCGTCCCTCCATCCACATGCCGAAGGAAGCAGCCCGTATCTGGTTAAAGGTAACGAATGTAAGGGTGGAGCGGTTGCAAGATATGGATTGTGAAGATGCAATGAAAGAGGGAATTGACCCTAGATGCTGTATAAATCTTAATCACACGGTTGTTAAGTTCTCAAAACTATGGAACTCCACCCTCAAGAAATCCGATCTTGACCGCTATGGATGGGACGCAAACCCGTGGGTATGGGTAATAGAATTTAAACGGTGTGAAAAGCCGGAAAGCGAGGGAATATGACAAGGGAAGAAAAAGAATGTATTTTTAATGATTTTGATGGTGTAACTATAGAACCAAATGATCCTATGAATTTGGTCGAAATGAAAGCGTATGTTAAGGGATTTGAAGATGCGAGAAACACATTTTTTGATTCTGTCGACAAGTGTTATAGAAGTATGAAAACTGATTAAAGGAGCGTGTGATAGATATGAGCGATAGACATTTATGCAAGGCAAAGAGGATTGATAATGGAGAATGGATTAAAGGTCATATAGCAATAAGCTATTCGTTGGCTTACATTATTCAAGCGCTGTCAGATGGAAATTTCAAATGGTATGATGTTGACCAATCCACCATCTGCAAGTGTACCGGGCTTAAGGAGAGGAACGGTAAGCTGATTTGGGAGAATGACATTACTAAGTTAGTACTGCCGGATGGAGAAGTAAGATATTTCAAAGTATCATTTAAAAAAGTTATCAGAAAAGTATTGTGTCATCCCGATTTCGATGATGACGTGGCAAAGGTGGAACTTAATGCCATTTGCTTTGAATGGAATGGATATGAATTATTTCCTTGTATTGACGAGAATGGAGTATCGGACGTTTCTAAGATGGAAGTGGTCGGTAATATTTTCGACAATCCCGAATTACTGGAAGACGGTGCAAACGCATGATGGATATAAAAGATGCTGCAAAAGTGATCGAAAACCTACAAAACAAACCTTTTATCTGTGGTGATAACGC
Source organism: Lachnospiraceae bacterium (assembly GCA_017936885.1). Classification (GTDB taxonomy): domain Bacteria; phylum Bacillota; class Clostridia; order Lachnospirales; family Lachnospiraceae; genus UBA3282. Next base: position 19,045 of record JAGBEO010000033.1, read on the forward strand.
TATTATAGTAAGCGGAGGCTATGTGATCCTAAAGAAAGAGGAATATGAGAAGTTGGGAAAAGGCGGATTGAAATGAAAACAGTACAGGATGCTATTAAATACATAAAAGAGTACAACGGGTACAAAGAGTTTAAAGCTATTGGGCTTTTGTTGATCGCAATTTATCAGGCGGTGAAAGGGGGCGCGGAATGAGTAAAGCAGTATTAGTAATGGATAATTATGAGCTGTTAAAAGATAAAGAAATATTAGATACAGAACAAAAAAAGGAATACCTAAAAGAGTATGGGCGAGTTGTACGACAGATGGAACGAAGCGAATTGATAATTAAGGAAATGCGTCTTAATAGAATGATGCCAGTAGTTGTTAATGACGGTATGCCACATGCGCATAATAATACTGATCTATCTTCCTATGCTGCTATGTTAGATAAAGAGGAAAGACGGTATTTAAAATACAGATATCGGCGAATTAAGAAGTGCAAGGAAATAAGGGACAAGATAGAACAACTAACAAGTGAGGATGAAAAGGATGTTCTGATTTATAGGTACATAAAACTCATGAAGTGGGAAGATATTTGTGTGAAGTTGGAACATAGTTGGCAGCATATTCATAGAATCCATGCAAAAGCATTGAGAAATTTCAAGATGTGATTAAATGTTACTATTGATGTGTGATATAGTATAAGCTGATCAAAGAGTTAAGGGAGTCCTTAGCTCTTTTTTAGTAGCGGATGGTGGTGATAGTGGCAAGGGAACCAAATAAAAAAGCAACAGAAGCAAGAAAATTATATCAAGCCGGCATGAAGTTGGTAGATATTGCAAATAAATTAGATGTTCCAGCGGGAACAGTAAGAAGATGGAAAAGCTCGTACAAATGGGACACGAATAAAAGCGAACGTTCGGAGAAAAAAACGAACGCTCGGAATAAAAAAGAACATATAGTAACTGATAAGAAGAAAACTATTGTGGATGAAGTCGAACAGATGGTAGAGAATTCTGATTTGACCGATAAGCAACAGCTTTTTTGTTTATATTACATCCGTTGTTTTAATGCAACAAAGGCATATCAGAAAGCATATGGATGTAGTTACGAAACAGCTTTAACCAATGGCTCGGCTTTACTCGGAAATACTCGAATAAAGAATAAAATCCAAGAGTTAAAGAAGAATCGCCTTAACAGAGAAATGCTATCTGAGGAAGATATTTTTCAGAAGTACATGGATATTGCTTTTGCAGATATCACCGATTATGTATCTTTTGGGACAAAGGAAATTGAGTATACAGATAAAGCTGGGAATGATCGGAGAGCAGAAATATCATATGTTGATTTGAAAGAGAGTACAGAAATTGATGGTACACTCATCACTGAAATATCACAGGGGAAAGATGGGGTGAAAATAAAACTTGCAGACCGTATGAAAGCCTTACAATGGATTGCTGACCATATGAACTTAGCAACAGAAGAACAAAAAGTTAGAATTGGTATTCTGAAATCTCAGATCAAGCAAAAAGATGATGCAAAGGAGCAAGCACAGGATTGGAAAGCGGCCATTATTGAAATAGCAAAGCGAAGGGGTGAAAAAGTAAATGGAAGAACTGATTGATGCTTTGGAAATCTATTATGACAATCCGGTAGCTTTCTTGGAAGATATGCTTGATATGGAATGTGACGATTGGCAGGGTGAAGTCGCAACAGATGTTGCAGCTTACCCAAAGACAGCGGTTAAGTCCGGTCAAGGTGTTGGTAAAACAGCACTGGAAGCCGGGCTTATTATTTGGTTCTTAGTTTGTAGACCCTATTCAAAGGTAATTGCCACAGCGCCAACTATGCAGCAACTTTATGATGTGCTTTGGGCTGAAATTGCAAAGTGGCTTGATTCATCCAAGGTCAAGAATCTTCTGGCTTGGACGAAAACGAAGGTTTACATGGTGGGTGATTCTGAACGGTGGTTTGCTACGGCAAAGACAGCAACTAAGCCGGAAAACATGCAGGGCTTTCACGAAGATCACATGATGATTGTGGTTGATGAAGCATCCGGTGTTGCTGATCCTATCATGGAAGCTATACTTGGTACTTTGACAGGTGAAGATAATAAATTGCTTCTGATGGGAAATCCGAATAGGATTGATGGTGTGTTCTACGATTCGTTCAACAAAGATCGTGATAAATATAGAACGCATACAGTTTCAAGCAGGAATTCAAAGAGAACTTCAAGAGATAACATTGCCATGCTTGAAGCGAAATATGGAAAAGATTCTGATGTTGTTAGGGTAAGGATAGACGGTCAGTTCCCTAAAGGGGCACTTGACTCATTTATATCTTTGGAAACTGTTGAACTTGCCTGTTCCAAGGGTAATCATATCAAATCGGAAGAGGTTGCTGTAGCCAATACGCTTCATGTTGGAGTAGATGTAGCAAGATTCGGTGATGATAAAACGGTTATAACACCAAGGATAAGCACCAAGGTGTTTGAGTTTAGGAAGTTCACCAAGAAAGATACTATGGAAACTGCCGGAAATGTGATCCGATGTTGCATAGATTATATGAACCAATTTCCGAATCTGAAATATTGCGTGATCAAGGTTGATGATTCAGGTGTTGGCGGCGGTGTTACTGATCGTCTGAATGAAGTGATTCGTGAAAAGAAGTTACCATACAGAGTAATTCCGGTGAACAATGGAGAATCTGCCACAGATGAATATTATTTCAATCTCGGGTGTCAGATTTGGGGACACGTGAAAGAACTTCTTGAACTTAACTTTTCAAATAATATGCAAGGTAAGATTGACGATCAGGGAAATTCAGTATGTGAAATTGAACTTCCCTATGATGAAGAAATGATCAAGCAGCTATCTGTTAGGAAATACCACATGACTTCCAAGGGGAAGATTCAGTTGGAGAGTAAAGATGATATGAAAAAGCGGGGTATTGGTTCGCCTGATACTGCCGATTCATTATCACTTGCGATGTATGAGCCTAACACATGGTTGTATTAAAGGTGGGCGTTATGCTAAAAACAAGTGAAATCAAGCGTTTTATTGAGGATGATAACTCTTCCGAAAAGAAGCGTCTTGCAAGACAAGGAATGAAATATTATGAAGGTGAACACAAGATCATGGGTTCGCGAATATTCTACTTTGATGCTGACGGAAAATTAAAAGAAGATACTTTGAAAAGCAATATTAGAATTTCACATCCGTTTTTTACGGAATTAGTTGATCAGGAAGTACAGTATATGCTTTCTGGTGAGGGGAATTTCATTAAGTCAGATAACCCCGCTTTGCAGGATGAATTAGATACATATTTTGACGATTCATTCTGGTCAGAAGTATATGAAATGCTTACAGGGTGTATTTCCAAAGGTTTTGACTATATGTATGCATATCAGACTGCTGATAACCGGATTGGTTTTCAATGGGCTGATTCTATGGGTGTGGTTGAAGTCAGGGCAAAAGATACAGATGATAAAACCGAATACATGATTTATTGGTATATTGACCGGATTGAAAAAGGAAAGAAAACGATCAAGCGCATTCAGGTATGGGATAAGGAACAGGTTTATTATTATGTGCAGGTGAATGATGGCAATGTAACACTGGATAGGGATGCAGAGCTTAATCCAAAACCACATATAGTAACAGTAAATGAAAAGAAAGAAAAGTTTGGTTCTTCTTTTGGATTTATACCCTTTTTTAGACTAGATAACGGTTCAAAACAGTTCAGCGGTTTGAAGCCGATTAAAAATTTGATTGATGATTATGACTTGATGGCTTGTGGACTTTCTAATAATTTGCAGGATTTCACGGATGCAATCTATGTTGTATCCGGTTTTCAGGGTGCTGATCTTGATGAAATGGTGCAGAATATTAGAGCCAAGAAGCATGTTGGTGTGTCTGAAAATGGTGGTGTAGAGATTAAGACTGTTGACATTCCGTATCAGGCAAGACAGGTAAAACTTGATCTTGATGAAAAGAACATTTACCGTTTTGGAATGGGATTTAATTCAGCACAACTTGGTGACGGAAACATAACTAATGTGGTTATTCGCTCAAGATATGCCCTGCTTGATTTGAAGTGCAATAAATTAGAAATCCGGCTGAAAGAATTCTTGAGAAAGATAATCAAAGTCGTATTGGATGAAATTAACAGGAATAACAGTACAGATTATCAGATAAAGGATGTGTATTTCAAATTTCAGCGAGAGGTTATCACAAATGCTTCTGATAATGCACAGATTGAACTCACAGATGCACAGAAACAAGGGCAAATGATTGATAATCTGTTGAAGGTCTACAATATTCTTGATGATGAAACGATCATTCAGGAAATATGTGCCATACTTGATATTGATTATGAAAGTATCAAAGATAAACTTCCGAAGGACGAAGAAAAGGAAACAGAACAGATCAGACAGACATTGGACAATATTGTTCCTGATGATATAGGCGGTGATGCTGATGAATAAAAGACAGCTTGAAGTTCAGAAAGCCCAAGCATCCGATGAAGCTCAGGTTATTAAGCAGCTAAAGCGTGTGTATACACAAGCAAGGAAGGATTGCGAAGCTAAGATTAGGGAACTTTCAAGCAGAACCGATATGGAAAATCTGCAAAGCATTGTGTTCCAAAAGCAGTATCAGGAAGTATTGAAAAATCAGATTGATGCTATTTTGAACACACTGAACAATAACTCCTTTACAACAATTGCTGATTATTTAGGTAAATCTTATGAAAATGGATTTTTGGGAACACTTTATGATCTACAAGGTCAGGGTGTTCCTTTAATTTTCCCTATAAATCAGGAAGAAGTAGTTCAGGCTTTGCAAGTGGATTCAAAAATATCCCAAGGGTTGTATCAGCGTATGGGTGAAGATACTGATAATCTGAAAAAATCAATCAAAGCTGAATTGTCAAGAGGTGCTGCTAATGGCGAAAGTTGGAATCAGATAGCGGCACATATTGCAAATGGTATGAATAGCCCCTTTAATAAGGCATTTAACCGTGCTATTGGTATTGCAAGAACAGAAGGACATCGAGTAACCCAAGAAGCTACATATCACTGTCAGCAACGTGCAAAAACCAAAGGTGCAGATGTAGTGAAACAATGGGATTCTACGCTCGACGGCGCGACAAGACCCACTCACGTTGAATTAAATGGTCAGATCAGGGAAATTGATGAACGGTTTGAAGTGGCGGGGCATAGTGCTCCTTATCCGGGGGCTTTTGGTATCGCAAGTGAGGATTGTAATTGTCGATGCTGTTTGTTACAGCGTGCAAAATGGGCTGTGAGTGAGGAAGAATATTGTACTAAGTGGGATGGGAATAAGAATGAACTTGTCAGAATCAACGCAAAGAATTATGATAAGTTTAAGGAACAAGCAAAGATACATTTATTGAAAACACAGTTTCCTGATGATGTATTCAAAATAAATGGTATTACAGATGAAGTTAAGGACGAACTAGAAACTGCTTTGTTGAAATTAAAATCTGAATACGATATTAGGCTAAATGAAATATTAGTTGAAAAAGCAGGGAAAAATGATATTTTTATTACAGGCTATCATGATGGCGTTGTTGACATGGTAGTCAATGAAGCAGCGGATTTTGACAGAATTATAAGAAACATGAGAAAGAAATATAAAAATGATTTCTTTGCAGGAAAGACGTTGGAAGATTATCTTGCACATGAAATGGCTCATGTTATGATGTACCAAGATTGTACAACTGAAAATGAATATTACGCAAAATATCAACAGATTAATTCGTTGTATGGTGTCTTAAAAGGTATTTCTGGTTATGCTGATAAAGAAGAATCAGGGAATGAAGCATTAGCAGAAGCATTTGTTAGAGTGCGAAATAAAGAAAATGTGTCACCAATAGTAAAAGTATTAGTTGAATCTTATTTTGGAAGGTGGAAAAAATGAGTCTGAAATTACCAAAATGTGATTTTTGTAAGCATTTGGATGAGGGAGATTTTTACAAGTGCCCCGCATTTCCTAATGGTATACCTTTGGATAGCATATCAGATGATGAAGATGCAGAATGTTCTAATGGTATAAAGTATGAAGCTGATTCAAGCGATCAAAGCACCTAATAATGGTGCTTTTTATGTGCAATTTAATAAGGAAAGGTAAGGTGATCTAATATTTATCTCCCAACTATGGGTTAAATAGTAAATGCGCAGCATCCTGAATAGGGGTGCTTTTTTAATACCTATCGTCAGTGGTGACGTAAAACACCTGCCAAGTAAATTCGTGACATAACACGTAAAAATTGTATGAAAGGTATAGGGTAAACGATATGACACTAAAGGAAATTTTAAAAACACAGGGGCTTACTGATGAACAGATCGAAAAAATCATCGGTGAGATGAAACAGAACAATATTTTCACGGCAAGTGAAGAAAACCTTGATACAAGGTATGGAAAGCTGAAAACTGATCATGAAGGTGTGACTAAACAGTTGACAGAAGCGAATGCTTTAATTGAGCAGTTGAAAAAAGGTACAACCGATAATGAAGCGCTACAGGGCAAAATCACAACCTATGAAACAACCGTTGCTGATTTGAAGACGCAGTTGGAGCAGGAAAAACTTAATTCTTCTATTAAGATTGCATTACTTTCCGCAGGTTGTAAGGATGTGGATTATGTAACGTTCAAGCTGAAAGAAAAAGGCGATCTTTCGCTTGATGAATCCGACAAGGTTAAAGGTATGGATGATAAAATTGCCGCCTTAAAAACGCAGTTTCCGGCACAGTTTGAATCTGCCAAGGATAATCAGATTGAGGTTAATCAGCTTCCAAAGGGTTATGATAGAAGTGGGACGGAAGAACCCAAGACTTTAGCCGAGGCCCTAAAACAGCAGTATGAAAAAGTTACAGAATAAGAAAGGTTAAATTTAGGTGAACAAATTATGGCAGTTATGACACTGGAAGAAATTAAGAAGGGTATGTCTGATAAAGTATTCGGACAGATCGTAGATATTTTCCTTAGAGAATCCGCGATTTTACATAAACTTTCCTTTGATGATTGTGTTTCCGCATCCGGCGGCGGTTCTACAATGAAATATAAGTATCTGAGAAAGGTACTTCCTGCAACAGCGGAGTTCAGAAAATTGAATGGTAAATATACAGCATCCGCAGCAACCAAGCAGGAATGTGAAGCTGCATTAGCCATCATGGGCGGCGCCGTTCAGATGGATAGAGTGCTGAATAAAACAGCGGGTAAGTTCGATAATCTTGCATGGCAGATCGAGGAACACATCAAAGCAGTTGTTTCCCTGTTCCATTATACTCTGATCAATGGTGATGCAACTACTACGGCAAGCGGTGATCATCCTGAATTTCAGGGATTGGATTCTATGCTTGCAGGTACAACTACAGAGTTTGGTGCGGATAAATCTATTGACTTATCCACTATTACTAATCTGAAAAACAATGCAGATGAATTCTATGAAGCACTCATGCTGTTGGTAAATACAACTAAGGCCGATGCACTCCTTATGAACACGGACATGATTGGTAAGATTCAGACGGTGGCAAGAATCCTTGGCTACAAGACGGAATCGGAAACTGCGTTCGGTAGAAAAGTAGTTAGTCTTGATGGGGTTCAGTTCATGGACTTACAGAATTATTACACTGTAGAATCCGGCACCGCCGTAGCGAATGCGGTTGTGAAGAAAGGAATTAGTAGAACAATCGGAAAAGATACATCTGCTACAACTGGACTTACTGACATTTATTCCGTTAAATTTGATGTAAATGATGGTTTCCACGGTATTAGCCTGAACGGCTCTTCCGTTATTGATCAGTACCTTCCTGACTTTAGTAAGCCTGGTACGGTAAAGGATGCAGAAGTTGAAATGATCGCTGCAACCGTACTGAAAAATACACAGCACGCAGGTGTTCTTAGAAATATTAAGATTGCGTAAAGTTCAAAAAAAGGGTGTTGAATTGTTCAATGCCCTTTTATTATCTAAAAGAAAGGTTAAATAGGTGAAAATTATGTCAGCAAAGAAAGATGAAACTGTTGTACAGGCAACAGAAAACGCAGAACAGAAAACAGAAAACGCAGAACAGAAAACAGAAAACGCAGAACAGAAAACGGAAAACGCAGAACAGGCAGTTGTAGACACAGCCAAAAAGTATCTGGTGAAGGTTACCGATAACCCCAGTTATTGCGGGATTGGTGCAGGTGGTGTTCAGTTTGCAAATGGTCTGGCGGTTATCGAATCTGCAAGAATGGCGGCATGGTTCAAGGAGCACAAAGGTTACACAGTAACTGAACAGTAAGAAAAGGCGGTGTTCTTAATGATCGTAAAAACTGAAACTTTGCTTTCAATGGATGAATTTAAGGGAATGAATGCGGATGTGCTTTCCATGAAACTTGAAGCTGTTGAAAGCCTGATCAGAAGTTACACCAATAATAATTTTCAGAACCGTAATATGAGGATTGAAACTCCGGTTGTGAGTGGTATGATACGTGGTCACTCACCTTTCTTTAAGGTGGGTGATACCGTACAGATTTCACAATCTATGGTGAATGATGGCTTGTATGTGATCATGGGAATTACAGGCGAAGGAATAGTGCTTGATAAAGATTTGTACGATTTCCCATTGAACACGATAACAAAGGTGACTTATCCGGCTGATGTTCAGAAAGGTGTGATTGATCTTATGATTTGGGAAAAGGGAAACCGACAGAAAGTTGGTATCAAATCTGAAACACTGTCAAGACATTCTGTGACATATTATGATCAGGATGCAAGCAATCAGGTTATGGGTTATCCGGTATCGTTACTTGGATTCTTAAAACCGTATATGAAGCCGAGATTTTAAGTTAGGAGATAATTTGATGATTGGTGGAAACACAACAGTTAATATTCAGATAAAAACAGGTGCAAGTGGGAACGGGATCGGTGAAAAAGTTTCAAAGTGGGAAAATATTCAGACTATAATTGGATTTTTGGATTTGTTAGACGAAGATACGAAACGCAGTACCTATAAAACAAAAATTCAGGAATCTACACATATTTTTATTTCTGATTATGTGAAACTTGATAAACGCATCAAAACAGAAAATAGCCGTCTTGTTGATGAAGATGGACTAACGTATGATATTTTGCTGATTGATGATCCAATGAAAATGCATAAGCAATTAGAAATTTATCTGAAATATACAGGTGGGTGATGATATGGCAGTAGAATTTACGGATAACAGTGCAAAGGTGAAAGCAGCTATTAATGAAGCATCCATTGCTTATCTGTACGAAGCGGGCGGTGAGCTGGAAGCGCAGGTTAAAAGAAATACGCGAGTAGATACCGGACAAACAAAAGGGCAGTGGCAATATGTTGTCGATGAATCAAAACTTGAAACAGTTGTAGGGAATTCACTTGAAAATGCCATTTGGGAAGAATTTGGCACTGGCGAATATGCCTTAAATGGAGATGGAAGAAAAGGCGGCTGGTACTATGTTGATAAGAGAGGTGTAGGACATTTTACCAAAGGTAAAACGCCGTCAAGAGCGTTTCAGAAAGCGTTTACATCACTCAAAGCGGCACTTATTAAGCGGGCAGAAGATGTATTGAAAGCGAGGTTAAATGAATGAGCATAGAATCACTTGGAATTGTGTCTGAGTTTATGGAATCACTCGGTTTGAATTATGAATTTATGGAATGGACCTCTGATCCTGTTTATCCTTACTTTGTGGGTGAATATCAGGAAATACCACAACCAAATGAAGATGGTGAAGAAGAATCAACTTTCATTCTTACCGGATTTTCAAGGGATTCTTGGATTCAATTAGAGGAAGCAAAGGAAAAAATAAAAGAGCATTTTTCAAAAGTTGGAAAAATTGTCACTACTGAATCAAATTCAGCGATGGCAATTTTTTATGCAAATAGTTTCCCTATACAAACAGGGGATGCAGAACTAAAAAAGATACAAATAAATTTAACAGTAAAAGAATGGAGCGTGAATTGACATGAGAAAATCAGGAATTACAAAAACAACACCGCAGGATTTTATTCTAAACGCAGGTGTGGTGTTTAAAAATTTCAAATATATTTGGCGGGAAGCAAAGGAAATAACAGAAGGAGTGTATGAAAAAGGTGCGATAGAAATTGTTGAGGACGGAACAACGGAAACCGATAACACAATTCAGATCAGTAAGGTGAGAAATCCAAGTGTATCATTCATTACATTAGATACGGCATATACTGCCCCCGCCGTCGGTGATCATATTATCGGTGCATGGGATGATTCAGCAGAAAACGTCCTTGGTGCTACTTCCGGCGGTAATAAACTTTCTATTGTGCCGGAGATCAATCAGATTGATGTAGACGGTGCACTTGTTAAAGTAAAAGGATTGACCTTAAAGCAGGGAGAAACAGGAAGCCTTGAAACAAATCTTGCACAGCACACAAAGGAATCATTTATCAGAGCTATTGTAGGTACAGAGCAGGATTCTTTGATTAAAGGATATTCACAGTTAACGACTAAGTCTTTGATTGAAGCATCTGATTATTTGGATAATATTGCCTATGTTGGCACTATGTCGGATGGTACAGAATGTATTGTTATTATGGAAAATGTACTTTGTACATCCGGCTTTGAGATAGAAGCAAAGAACAAAGAAACCGCGGTATTAAAGGCAACCTTTGAATGTAACGCAGGATTTGAAGATTCTCACGATACATTACCCATTTATATTTTTGTACCCCAGAAAGAAATAGCATAGTAGAAAAGGAGAAAATAGAGGATGGATGAAAAACAGGTTGAAAATGCGAAAGTAGTTGAAGCTAGTGAAACGGTGCAGCAGGAAGAAACTATTGAAAGACCATATAAGTTAAGGAATTTGAAAGATAGTGACCTGTTCCCTATGCTGAATATTTTGAAAAAAATCGGGATTAAAGATTTTAAAAGCGCATTTATTCAGGTGGCAGACGGAGAAAAGACAATCAAAGACATTGGTGCTTTGGTAGCTGTTGATCTGGCTGATATTTTAATCGGGAATCTGCCAAAAGTTGAAGAAGAAATATATTCTTTATGGTCAGATATTTCAGGAATTCCTGCAGAAGAAATTAAAGAGATGGAATTTGGCACACTTCCTCTTATGATCGCGGACACTTTTTCTAAAGCGAGAAATACATCTTTTTTCAAGGTGCTTACCAAATTGCTTTAATAGGAGAATTTCAATTTATGGACTTGCTGTATTCAAGATACGCAAGTCCTATTGAATTTATGAGTACCTATATTAATCAGGGGCGATTTGGCGAATTTGTTTCGGAAATACTGGCATTAGATGCCATAAGAAAAAAAGATGAAGCAAAAGAAAAAAATGATGATAGGTTATGGGATGCATATGTACATAGTATGTCGGACAAGACATTTGTCGAATGGAAGAAAGATTTAGAAGTAAATAAAAAACCTGTAAATTATTCCATGACCAACAAAGAAATAAAAGAAGTTAAACAACAGGCTGCTGATATTTTAAAGAAGATATCACCTGTTTAAATGAAATGTAAGACATTCTCCCGCTATTTGCAGCGGGAGAGTTCATTTGTTTTTTAATAAGTAGAAATTTAGGGACTGATTTTTTAGCGAATCAGTCTTTTTTTGTATACAGAGAAAAGGAAATCTGTTATGGAACTCTTTAAACTTCTTGGAACAATTGCAATAGATACATCTGGTGTTGATTCTGCTGTATCGACTGTAAAAAGTAAAATGGAGTCTTTAGGTGAAAAAATAGAATCAGTTGGTAGTAAAGTATCGGGAATCGGAACAAAACTGACACTTGGTGTTACGACACCGCTCACCTTTTTAGGCAAAAGTGCCATTACAACAGCGGCAGATTTTGAGTCTGCAATGTCTGAGGTTGGGGCAATATCAGGAGCAACAGGTGCAGATTTTAAAGCATTAGAAGAAAAAGCAAAAGAGATGGGAAGAACTACCAAGTTTTCTGCTTCTGAATCAGCCGAAGCATTAAAGTATATGGCTATGGCCGGATGGAAAACGGAAGATATGCTGAATGGCTTGGATGGCATTTTAAATCTTGCAGCAGCTTCCGGCGCAGAGTTAGGAACTACTTCTGACATTGTGACGGATGCACTTACAGCTATGGGATATAGTGCTGGTGATGCAGGGCATCTTGCAGATGTTATGGCAGCAGCATCCAGTAATGCAAATACCAATGTAGAATTGATGGGCGAAACCTTTAAATATGCAGGAACAATGGCAGGAACTATGGGCTATGAAATGGAAGATGTTGCCCTTGCAATTGGATTGATGGCAAATAGTGGTATTAAAGGAAGTATGGCTGGTACTTCGCTTAATGCAATTATTTCCAGGCTTGCCACAAATACAAGCGGTGCTACAGACTGCATTAATGAACTCGGAGTAGAATTTTACAATGCAGATGGTTCAGCAAGAGATTTTGGAGATGTCATGGATGACCTCAGGGAAGCGACAAAAGGGCTGACCACAGAGCAGCAGGCAGAGATTGCTTCTACTGTAGCTGGGGAAGAAGCTAAAAAAGGTTTCCTGGCTATCCTGAATGCAACAGAAAGTGACTACAATAAACTAAGGACAGCCATTGACAACTGTGACGGTTCGGCCCAAAGCATGGCCGATACAATGAATGATAATTTAAACGGTCAATTAACACTGCTTAAATCACAGTTAGAAGGTCTTGCTATTCAGTTTGTTACTTTAATTATGCCTTACTTAAAGCAGGGGGTAGAATGGCTGTCTAAAGTGTGTGATTGGATAGCTGGATTGGATGATAATACAAAGAAAATGATTATGACTGTGGCTGGTATTGCTGCTGTAGCAGGTCCCGTATTAGTAATTGGCGGAAAGGTTATATCGGGAGCCGGGAAAATCATTTCTGGTGTATCTGGTATTGTCGCCATTGTAGGTAAGCTATCTCCTGCAATTGGCGGTGTGATTTCGATTGGTGGAAAACTCATAGGCGGCGTAGGATCGCTAGTAGCTAAGGTGGGTTCTGGTTTGCTTCCTGCACTTGCTTCTATACCTGCACCGGTGTGGATTGTCATAGCAGTTTTGGGAGCCTTGGTAGTAGCCGGAGTTGCCATCTATAAAAATTGGGATGAAATTAAAGAGTTTGGTTCAAAAATATGGTCATCTATTAAAGATTTCGTAGGTAATGCTATCGAAGGTATTATAGGATTTTTCTCAAAAGTTGTAGATTTTATAAGCAATAACTGGCAGGGATTATTGACTTTTATTGTGAATCCTTTTATTGGTGGTTTTAAGCTACTTTATGATAATTGCGAGACATTTCGGAATTTTATTGATGGATTTCTAAATAATTTAAAAGAGGGATTTCAAAATTTTAAAGATAATATTTCCGAGAGATTCAATGAATTAAGGACAAATATTGCAGAAAAAGCCCATGAGATAAAAGAAAATGTTTCTGAAAAGTTTTCGGAAATGAAAGAATCTGTTGTTTCTAAAGTTGAGGAATTAAAAGCCGGGGCAATTGAAAAAATCAGTGACTTAAAAGAAAGGGCACATGAAAAAGTTTCAGAGATGAAGGAAGCAGTTGTTTCTAAAGTCGAGGAAATGAAAGAAAATGCATCATCTAAGATTCATGAAATGAGCGAAAAAGTTTCTTCTGGATTCCAAGAGATGAAGGATAGAGCCACAGAGAAATTCTCTGACCTGAAAGAAAAATGGACATCAAAATTTACAGAAACCAAAGAAAAGATGATATCTGAAGCTACAGAAATGAAGGAAAAGGTTGGGGAAAAATTAGAAGAATTTAAGACATATGCAGTTGAAAAGATTGAGTCCCTTAAGAACAGTTCAGTGCAGAAATTCCACGAATTGAAGGATGCAGCGGGAGCAAAAATATCCGAGTTGTCACAGAAAGGAATTGAAGGATTTAACAGCATTAAGGAAAAAGGCGGTGCTGCAATTAGCAGTTTAAAGGATTTTACAATCGCAAAATTTCATGAAATGGGAGAATCTGCAAGCAGTAAGTTTACAACAGTAGCTAATAGTATAGCAAACATTTTCGATAAGACAAAAGAAAAAGTACACGGTATTGTAGAAGCTATAAAAGGATTTTTTAATTTTGAGTGGAAATTACCTGATATTAAATTACCACACTTTAGTATTGATGGAGAGTTTTCTTTAAATCCCCCTTCTATACCGCATTTTGGTGTTGAATGGTATGCAAACGGTGGTGTGCTGACTAATCCTACAGCATTTGGTTTTAATCCATATTCAGGAAATGTTATGGTTGGCGGTGAAGCGGGAGAAGAAGCGATTGCTCCGGTAGATATTTTAAAGGCATATGTGCGGGAAGCGGTAGCTGACAGCAATGCGAAGTTATATGATGTGTTGAATGCTATTTTGGTTCTATTACAGGAATATATACCTGTAATGGGGAATAAGCAGCTTGTTTTAGACACAGGTACATTGGTGGGAGAACTTGCCGAACCCATGAATGAAGAACTTGGAAGGATTACATATATGAGAGGTAGGCGTAATTGATGAATGGTGCGGTATTTGGAGATAAATTTTCAAAAGATTATAAGGCGATCATGAATTATGCGCGGATTACACCAGCGGCAATCAAGGAAAATTATATTGATATCGCAGGCGGGAATTCATCCATTGATCTGACAGAAGCTGTTGGGGGTGTCGTGTTCGAGGATGGCACGATAGAGTTTATGTTTACACTGATAGATTTTGATAAAAAAGAATCCATGAAGAATGATCTGCATGGAAAAAGAATGCAGATCATTTTGGAGCGTGAAGAGAACTTTTATTATGATGGCAGAGTTACCTGTACAAAAGACGAGTGGATAAACGGGCATTATGAATTGTATTTTACAGCAAAAGTAAAACCATATAAGTACGAAAAGCGTGAAACAATCCATATTGAAAAGGTAAATAATACAGAAAAAGAAATCCGGCTTGTTAATTCAAGGATGCCTATTATGCCTGAAATTAAAGTAGAAGGAAATCTTTATCTAACCTATGAGAATATTCGATACCATTTGACGGATGGTGCATATCAGATTCCAGAAGTAACCTTATATGAAGGATTAAACCGCATAAAGGTATCAGGGATAGGAACGATCCAACTTACCTACAGGAAGGGGCGATTGATTTGATTATTATAAAAAATGGCAATTGTCAAATATATCACCCCAAGAATCCCTATTTACAATTAGTTAACCCTAAACTGACTTTGGAAGATAATGGTGCCGGAAGTCTGACGTTTAAAATCTATGAATCAAATTTGAATTATGAGACAATCCAAAAATTATATCCTGTTATTTCTGTTATCAGGAACAACCAAACCATCTTCAAAGGTAGGGTTATCACAGATAAAAAAGACTTTTATAATGGGAAAAGCGTTGAAGTAGAGGGGCAGCTTACATTCTTCAATGACTCGTATGTTGATCCGTTTGATTTCAGTGGTTCACCGGAAGAACTTTTTAAAATGCTGATTGAGAATCATAATTCGCAGGTAATGGAGTGGCAACAGTTTAAAATAGGCGTAGTCACGGTAAGCGATCCCAATGATTATATAGTTAGAAGCAGTGAGTCGATGCTAAATACATGGGATGCACTAAAGGAAAAATGCTTCAAATCTTCCTTGGGTGGTCATATCCGTATTAGGTATGAAAAAGATGGTGATTATATCGACTGGCTTTCTGACTATGAGACGGTATCGTCACAAAGTATTGAATTCGCGAAGAATTTAATAAATTTAAGTTCTACAGTTGATGCTGCGGAGACATATACCGCCATACGACCTATAGGGGCGGAAGTAGATGGAAAAAAGATTGATATTTCATCGGTAAACGATGGTAAGAGATACATTGTTAATGAGGAAAAAGCAAAAAAATATGGAATTATATATGCACCTGAAAGTGAATCGACATGGAGCGATGTGACATTACCCCAAAACCTTCTTAAAAAGGCAATGGAAAAGCTTTACGGAATATTTATTACCTTGAAGGAAACTTATGAGATCAATGCGGTTGATCTGAATTTAACAGATGAAAATATAGAAGCGTTGAATATTTGTGAATATGTTCCCGTTATAAGCCGAATGCACAATATTAACAGCAAATATTTGTTAAGTAAGGCTGACATTTATATAGCTGAACCACAGAATACAGTTTATTATCTGGGGGCAACGAAAAGAACGCTCAGCGATTTGAATAGCAGTAATTCAAAAACGGCTACGGCAGATATCCCAAAGGATATTAGCGCGTTTAATAACGATGCAAAGTATGTATCAGAGCAGCAGGCAGAGGAAATTTTGGGAGAATATGCAAAGACAGAAGATGTAGAAAATATCGTAACACACTACATGGAGCAAGTACCTGCGGGGAAAGATGGCAAGGACGGCGCAAATGGTTTATCTGCTTATGAAGTGGCACTTGCCAATGGGTTTGAGGGAACAGAAGGGGATTGGCTCACGTCATTAAAGGGTTCCGATGGAGTTGACGGAAGTGATGGTGTAGATGGATTATCGGCATATGAGGTTGCAAAAAATAACGGATTTATAGGAACACAAATAGAATGGCTAACATCTCTAAAAGGTGATCGGGGGGATGTTGGTGCAGACGGCTATACACCGATAAAGGGAATTGATTATTGGACGGAAAGCGATATGAACACCATAAAAGAGTATATAAGTTATGAACTGGGGGTTGTAGAAAATGGCTCTTACTGACAAACTGACTGCAATAGCAAATGCGATAAGGAGCAAAACAGGGCAAAGTGAAAAGTTGACACTAAGCGAAATGGCAGCAGCGATATATAACATAGACACGTCTGGTGGTACCGGAAGCGGTGACAGCTTTGGGATCAAATATATTTATTCAAATGTAGATACATTTTCGAATATCTATGACTTTACTACTCAGCTTGGAAGGTTGGCATCAATTCCATTGGGGGAATATCCCCCTGATATTTTTAAAATCAATGTTAGTATAGTTCCGACTTTTACTACAGATTTTGCAGCAATATCAAAAGAAATTATAGAGGTGTGATATGTATTTTAGAAAATATTTTGCAGGAAATACTATAGGAGCATTGAATGAAAGGCAAACAGGTGTAACATTTGGTGCAGCTTCAACTACATATACTGTTTATAAAAATCAAACAAAAATTTTGGGTAATGCAATTGCAGAAACTTTAAGATCCGCAGGAATGAATGCTGTCTACGATGAACAAAACTTTATTCTTTATCCTGATAAGGATGAAGGATTCGGAATCGGAATAATCAAAACCGCTTTGGCAACACATACTTTTGTGTTTTTTGGTTCGGATGCTACATTAAATTCAGCAGCGGTTACTTCTTCCGGCACATCATACCAGCCATTTGACGCGAGTGGGGACGCTTATAAATTTTATGTAACTGTTATCGGTGATCCGCAAAGTCTATTAAGGGTACATATTGGGACATATTCAAGTGTTACATCTACCTCTTATGGGTTTGCAATCGGGGTCGGAAAAGATATTAGAAATAACAGAAAAGTAAGATTTACTACGTCAAATCCAACTTATTCAACAGTTGCTTTTTTTACTAGATATGCAGATGACTGTTCGTTGGTTGATGGGATTACATATAGCGGTGGTGCTTCTTTTTCGCAAACAGCTGTTACAGGGACTACAGGATATTTAATGCTGATTCCGGCATTTGCAACAAACGGATTTATTACTATGGATAACGCTTTCATTGGCTGTTCAATATTAAATTCTGGTAGTACAGCGTTTTATAGTATAAATGGAGAAGAATATTATTATCCGGCTAGCACATTATTGTTAAAATGTCCAACACAAATAAGTATCTAAAAGGAGATGATGAAACGTGACAACATTAGAATTACAATTAGAAAATCAGCTTTTGACTATTCTAAACCAAGAAATCATAGCAAGCGGTGATACAAACACTGATCAATGCGCTTTTTCTTTTAGTGACGAATGGGAAGGGTATGTTAAAACAGCGGTATTCTATCAGGACAAAGCTAATACACAATATGTGGTACTTGAATCCGATGATACCTGTATGATTCCGGCTACTGCAATGGCAAGAGAAGGGAATCTTCACATAGGTGTATTCGGGATCAGTGGGTCTAAGGTGCTTACTTCTACAGTAGAAACAATTTATATCAATGAAGGTGCAATATCCGGTGAAGGGATTAGTACAGAGCCGAGTGATGATGTGTTCCTTGCGATTGTTGCACAGTATCAAGGTATAGCGGAACTGATGCATACTTATGATGAAAAAGCAACAGAATTGTTGAATCAGACTGCTAACTTGAATAAGGAAACGCAACAGGCGATCGCAGAGCAAAACGAAATATTACAGAGTCTTAATGCCTTTGACGTAACAGAACTTGGATACAGAATGTCTGCTATGGAAATGACCTTAAGCGGTTATGGGAATATTATCAAAGAAGAACATGAAAAACTTGATAATAAGTTACAAATCATTGAGGACAGTGCGTTTTTGATTGAGAATGTTGAGGTAACGTTCAATGAGGATAACGAGTATATCCTAAATGATGGGCGGATAACGGATAAGTGTATTGTAAATGCATATTTTGACGCGATATCTGTTGAAAGCGCATTAAACCATGCAATTTATGTAGAATCCTTTGACGGATACATCAGATTTTCCACAACAACAAAATTTGATGATACATTGATATGCACGATTGAAGTAAGGAGGTACTAATCTATGTTAGGAAGAACGAATGCGGTATATGCAGAAAGTACAGAAACGGCATCTTTGTCTTTTGAAAGTGAATCTATATTAACCCCTTCGTCTAGTGATATATGGAAAATTGAATATATAAATAATGTATATTTTGTCTTTTTGGATAATTTTTCTGTTTTGTTTGGTACAGACATAAGTAGTTTGAAAATCCTGCAAAAAGAGGGAAGTAATCTATTAGCAACGCATGTTGTTTATAAAGATGAAACATATGCATTTATATCTACAAGTGTAACCTTATCAAGCTCCGGTACACAATATTTTAACGTATATATATCAACAGATTTAATAGATTTTGATGTCATTACGATTTCAAATAATATTTTAAAAGGTACAGACTTATTTGGAATTTTTTTAAGTAGCACAAAAAAGATCATTGTAATGACACAGCGTTGTTTAGGTATATTTGACTCGTTCAATGAAATGAAAGAGGGAACAGCTTCAATCGTTGAATTTACATATATATCAATTAATTCAACGAAAGACTCAAAAAATCAAAAAAGAAAAACCAGAATTTTAAATGATAGAATATTCACTGGGTATGATGGGGATTCGAGCCCATATGTTATTACGTTGGATGGTAATAAAGAAACTATAGTAGATCAACCAGCCATTATACATGGAAAATTTTATTTTTGTAATTCTACGTACCCTAGTACAACTATAATTTATTATTCGCTAAATGGTGTTGATTATTTAAAGATAGCCGAGGTAGATATATTTTTTAAAAGCATTGAACTTGTAGAATATGAGGATGGTGCTATTGGTATTTTAGCAAAAACAAATGATACTTACGGTTTTGCATTAGTTGAAGCAAATTCTGAAATTTCCAACGCGTTGAGTAATCTCGTAGACGGAAAAGGTATAATTGGAACGATTAATTGCTTTTGCAATGTCGGTATGTATACATATTTAGGTTGCACAGGTGGCGTAATTATGAAAACATGGGTTGATTATTCTGGTAAGGGTAATACCCCAAATGTGACCGTGTTAAAGACCTTGAGTGCAAAACAGGCATTGAATGAATCAAAGTCATACACAAATGAACAGATTGCAGCGTTGGAAGAAAGAGTAGCAGCGTTGGAAGCGTTAACAACAATCTCAACTGAGTGATTTATTTGTATTATATCAAAGAAAGTATAAAAACCGCTTATATGACTGTTATATGAGGTCATAAAGGCGGTTTTTGTATTAAATAAAATTATAAAGAAAAGAGGAAAAAATATGGAAAAGAACAATGTTGTAAGAATGGTAACTACAGGATGTGCAGGGATCGTATCGGCGGTGGCGGCATGGCTGTTTGCCAGGCTGGGAATTCTGCTGTATGTGATCGTAACACTGGCGGTGATGATGTGTATTGACTATCTGACTGGAATGCTGGCAAGCAAGTACGAGGCGATTGATCATCCCAATGATGCAAATTATGGATGGAATTCCAAAAAGGGAGCGAAAGGAATTATCAAGAAAGTGGGTTATCTGTGTGTGATTACTGTAGCGATCGTGGTAGACTACATCATTATGCAAGTGGCAGAGACTGCTGGAATCGAAACAAATATTAAGGCTTTTTTCGGACTGCTGGTGACTGTATGGTATCTCCTGAATGAGCTTCTTTCCATTATTGAAAATGTCGGCAGGATGGGGGCACCGGTACCGGAATGGCTTACCAAGTACATAGCGGTGCTGAAAAATAAGATTGATACAAAAGGTGGCGAGTGATCATGGTAATAGGAGTAAACTGTGGGCATACAGTCAACGGTGCCGGTTATGGCGCCGTTGGCATTATTAAGGAAAGCGAGCATACAAGGCTGGTAGGACAGGCACTTATGGACTTGCTCAGGGCAGCAGGCATAGAAGTCATTGATTGCACAATAGATTCGGCAAATAGTCAGAACGAATATCTGGCTGCCGCCGTGGAACTTGCCAACAAGCAGGAACTTGACTGGTTTATTAGCATCCACTTCAATGCATCCTCAGCACATACCGGTCATGGCGTGGAGGTTTATACTTATGAGGGCAGACCGTATCAGGATGCACTGGATGTGTGCAGCGGTATAGCAGCCCTTGGCTTTACAAATCGCGGAGTTAAAGCCGGAACTGGGCTGTATGTGATCAGGAAAACGAAAGCCAAGGCCATGCTGATTGAATGCTGCTTTTGCGACAATGAAGAGGATGTTGCTTTATACAATGCAGTAGGAGCACAGGGAATTGCTAAGGCGATCTGTAATGCCATCCTGCCGTACGCAGAAGATCAGAATATGGGAACACCAATCATGGGAAACAGCAAAGCAACAGCAGAGCAGCTAAATGCTTTACTGTTAGCTAAGAATCCACAAGCAACAGGTTATCTGCATCTTGCCGAGATTTTCTTAGAGGAAGGTGTAAAAGAAGGTGTAAGAGGTGACGGAGCATTCTGCCAGGCGTTGATCGAAACAGGATGTTTCAAGTTTGGCGGTGATGTGCAGCCGGATCAGCATAACTATGCAGGACTTGGAGCTACAGGCGGCGTACCGGGGCTTTCCTTCCAGGATGACAGGACAGGCATCAGGGCACAAATCCAGCATCTTAAGGGATATGCAACCACTAGCCCATTGATTCAAGAATGTGTTGATCCCAGATATAAATATGTCAGTAAGGGCTGTGCTCCAACCTTTGAACAGCTTTCGGGGAAATGGGCGGTGCCGGGATATTCTGGGTATGCAAGCCTTGAAGCGGCATGGGCTGCGAAAGATTCCTATGGGGATCACATCGTGCAGTTACTTGATCTGGCAGTAGGAAAGGAAGTTGCGCCGATGCAACCGGACAATACCGATCGGGACGAAACAGCGCCGGAAGGAATGCTGTATGTAGTCCAGGTGGGAGCTTATAAGAGTCTGAATAATGCTAAGACATTGCAGGATAGACTAAAGAAGACAGGGATTATTTCAGAGGTTAATTTATATAAAATAGAAACAAGTAACATAAAGTAAAAAATCATGTTGCATTTCGTGTTGCATAGCTTGAATTTTTATCTCAAAAATAAGAATTGAGATTCCGTTTATAGCATTAAACAAACAACTTAAAAATCCCGTATTTATGCGTTTTTTCAACTATTCGCATAAATACGGGATTTCTTCAATTACTGCGGAAGATGGGACTTGAACCCACACGACCTTGCGGTCACAAGATCCTTAGTCTTGCTCGTCTGCCAATTCCGACACTTCCGCGTACGTTTCACAACGCAAGTAATATAATACTGTTTTTGTTAAAAAAAGTCAATAGCTTTTTGCAAAATATTTCAGTGGAATTTTTCAGTGTTTTTTAAAAGTTTAACAAAATAAATTTTTTTGTTTAAAAAGTCTTTCAGTAAAAAGCAAGACACGATATACTAATATACAAATATGAATGAGGCATGAAGGATTTACCATAAATGTATAGGTAAAGCAACAATATAAGGTAAGGAGTGAGCAATATGTATGAATTTACAGATGATTGTCTGATTGGCGTAGAAAAACTGGATAATGAGCATAGGGAGTTATTTCGGATTATCAATGAAGCTATGAATCTGCTTGGCAATGAGTTCAAAGAAGATAAGTATGATGATATTGTGCAGATTCTAAACGAATTGAAAGACTACACGGAGTATCATTTCCGCCATGAAGAGAAGTATATGGAGGAGATTAACCATCCGGAGTTGTTGCTTCAGAAAAGACAGCATATGGAATTTACAGCGAAAATAAATGAACTGGATGCAATTGTTGATTTCCGGGAACAGCATGAAGTATTGGAGGAACTGTTAAAGTATCTTGTCACATGGTTATACCGTCATATTATCGGCAGTGATATTATGATTGGTAAAATGATGCCCATGGAGCAGTGGGAGAAACAGCCCAAATTTGTCTTTTCTGATGAATATTACACCGGTATTGAGTTTGTGGATAATGAGCATAAAGAGCTTTTCCGTATTATCGAAGATGTTAATCAGGTAATTATGAATGATTATGTTCATGATAAATATGACGAGATTGTGCGCCTGTTGGAAGAATTAAAGAATTATACCCAGTATCATTTCAATGATGAAGAAGAGTATATGACAAAAATCGGCTATGAAGGGTTGGGGGCACAGAAGAAAGCACATGATGCATTCATAAATCGTCTGGAGGAGTTAGATTTAGAAGAGATTGATGATAACCAACAGCAGACGCTGGAAGAACTTATGGAATTTTTGACTAGTTGGCTTGTAAATCATATTTTACATATGGATAAGAAGATTAAATAGAAAGTTAAGCCAGGGATCAAAGGAGAAAATGAGAGCGGCAAAAGCAAAAAGTTGAAAAAGAATAAAAGTTAAAAAATGGGCTTGACATGCGGAGCAAAAGAAGATACAATATCAATTGTTCGCAGAAGTGGCGGAATTGGCAGACGCGCACGGTTCAGGTCCGTGTGGTGGCAACACCATGAGGGTTCAAGTCCCTTCTTCTGCATGGAAGAGATAATCGAAAGATTATCTCTTTTTCTTTACAAAAGCATTATTGTAAAAAGGAAAAAATCATAAAAAACGGAAAGGTAAGTTGCCAACAGAGTGTTGATATACTCCCGCCAATACAGTTGTTTGCTTTTTCATAAAGAGTATGTTAGAATATAACCCGATTCAGTGACAGTTGCGAAAGATTTCGGAGGAGTATTATGAATAAGAGAATGAAAATAACATTGGCAGCTGTTGCCGCTATGTTTATCATTGCTGCTTGCAGCAACGCTGCTGAGAACACAACGACTGTAGGAGAAAATGTAGTCCCGGAGGCGTCTTCTGGGGAGATGCTGGTAGATGGTTTGGAATACTTATTAAGCGAGGATAAGGAAGATATTATACAGATTCCTGATGCGATGGAATCTGTATCGGATACCGAATCGGAAGAAGCGGATACGATAGAAGAATTTGAGGATATCCCCACAGACGATAGGGAGGCAGATACAGAACAGGTGGAACTGATTCTGTATTATAGTAACGGAACCTTTGACAGTCTTGATTCTGATCTTGTGGAAGCAGAGAAACTGACTGCCGAGACACTCATATCTGCGCTTTCCAGACATAATATTGTATCATTGGATACCAAGGTACTCTCTTTTGAGGAAGAGGAAATAGTGGGCGGTAAGATATTGCATCTGGACTTGTCTAAGGCAATTGATGAGTATTTAAGAACGATGACCAGAGAGGCAGAGAGTATTATTATTGCATCCATTACAGATACCTTCTTGGAAAATTATAAGGCTGATTCTATTTATATTACCGTAGATGGAGAGCCGCTTACGACTCCATATGCCGTGTATGATGAGCCTTTAAAAAAGTGTATGCCGCAGGATCTGATAGAGAATGTGGAAAGCGTAGAAGAAGAGGAAAAGGAAAATGGCAGAGATTAGTGCGCGTGAACAGTTGATATTTGATATTACACAGATTGAGTGGGATATGTTTCAGCATGTCTATAATACAGGCGGCAGAGCATCCTGTCAGGATGATCCTGACACCTTTTTCAAGATGCGTATGAGCCAGTGGATGGTCTATTCTGATGAGGTGCTTCACAGTTATTTGGAAGACTGTGAGAATGCTTATCAGGAGGGGAGAAATCTTCTGTTTGAAAAGTATGGCAGGATGATGGAGACTACATTCCCGGAGGAATATGAGCAGATTAAGGAGCATCTGCCTGATGTTTCTGATAAGGAAGAGCTTGTAGAGAAGATTGTGAAGATCAATCTGGAATGGGATGCGAAGATGTTAGAAGAGTATCCGAATCTGCGTAACAGGGGCAGAGTGCTCACAACTGCAGAGGACGGTATCATGGCAGGATCGTCCATGGAGAGTTATTTGAGATGTGAATTGTTGTCCTATTCTAAGAAGACATTGGAACTGATCCGGCAGGAGACAGAGGAAGCATATCAAAAAGGCGAGAGCCTGTTGAAACAGACCATCGCCAATGAAACGTTATTCTACGGCTATACTTCCCTGGAAGAAGCGGAAGAAAAACACGGTAAACTTTAAAAAAATTTAAAAATGCAAGCGTCTGCGTACTTCGTTGCGCAGGCGTTTTTTAGCGAGAATCGTAATCAGCGCTATGTCGATGATGACACATACGGTTAATACTACTGCCGACCATGTAATCGCATAGGGGCGGTTTATAAGATGCCGGATCAGCAGTTCCAACGATACACAGAATGCCGGAATCTCTATGAACAGGTAGAGTGCACCGGACAGGATCGTAAAGGGAAAGATCTTGGCAAGCAGCGTATATAGTTCCATCATGCCCGTCAAAAGGATGGCAATGGGAAGTCCCAATTGCCAAAACCATACATCGGAAGAGGTTAAGCGGCTGATTAGAAACAGATAGACCGCTATAGCAAGTCCGTCCGAAAGTAAAGAGATATAAAGCGGTGTCTTACTGTAGAAGACCGCCGGAAAGGTAAAGACGAACAGGCAGATACAGATGCCGATTACCAGAAGCGACCATAGAGAAGCATGAAATACCAGCAGATTTAACAGCAGGCAGGTTACACTTGTGGCAGTCAGGACCACGGACAGCAGGATGCCTAAATCCTTGCGCTTCACGGTTTCCACCTGTCCTTTGTTAGCAGGATAGGGGGAAGAAGGTAATTCTTTGTTTTTTTCATTCGGATTAATAACGGGTGTATTGCAAAGGGGACAAGCCTGCAAGGATGGTTCCAGCTCTACACCGCAGTTGACACAGTATGACATAATGGATTCCTTTCTTTCTATATCGTTTCAAAATCACGGTTGCTTTCAATTCTGACATGGATGCCGTCCTGTACCAATTTGCGGAAAAAGTAGCGTTCCACATCGGCTTCCACAATACTGCTGGCAAAGTTGATAGTCAGGATATCTTCGAAACTGATAATGGCGCAGTTGGTACGGGAAGAGAATGGCTGGCCCATATAAATATCGAAGCGTTCGATGTGGGGCTTCATGCTTTCAGGTACTTGGAGTGCGCCCATGTTGGTGAGTCCGGCGGAAGAATTTTTATCCTGTACTTTCGTGTAAAAGGTGCGGACTACCAGATCTTTGATAAAAAGAGGTACTACGCGGATCACAGGATTGCGCTGTGTGGCAGCGTTGGTAGTGATATCGCCGCGCAGAAATTTCTCGTTGATATAATAACGCATGTAATGATGAATCTGGTTTACAATCTCTTCAAAGGTATATTCTCCGAGACGGGGGTCTATAGAAGGATATACCATAGTAATGAAATTGCGCAGTGTCCTGGAAGGGAAGAAGCGGCGCAGGTTGACCGGCATGGCGATCCGTACCGGACGCAGCTTTAAGTGGAACTCCTGAGACTGCTTTTGCAGTAAGGCATACAGAAGCACCGCATTCAGATATTCCGTGATGCTGGCGTTGTACTTTTTAGCTACCGTTACGACTTCTTTGACAGATAAGACACCGTCTATAATGTTTAACGTATAAAACGGTTCCTTAGTGCCGCGGATACGATAGGTCTTCTCTGCGGGGCGGGGCGGTCTTACCTGGGCATGGGCATAGCGCATATAAGCATCTTCCAATTCCTCAGGATCAGGTTGGCTATGGATATCCAGCACGAAGCCGGAAGGCGTGATTGGGTGTCCTTTCAGTTCTAAGTAAACGGCTGTCAGCGTCTGCAGCAGACACATACCGCCTGTGCCGTCTCCCAGACAATGATGTGCTTCCAGGGCAATTCTGTTTTCATAATAGTAAACCCTAATAAGATAACGATTGTTACTCTTGAAATCCATTGGCATACAGGGATTCTTGATATCCTCCCTGACGTAGGGACCGGGGCGGTTATTCGGCTCTAAGTACCGCCAGAACATCCCTTTGCGAATGGCAACTTTATAAGTGGGAAAACGGGGAAGTGTCCTGTCAAGGGCTTCTTGCAGCAGATCGGAATCGACAGGCTCTTTCAGTACCACTGAGAGTCGGTAGACGGAAGAAAAATCACGTCGCTGCAGGGTGGGATAGACGATGGCGGACAGATCCAGTTTGTACCAGACATCTTTTTTGCCTTTACCCGATGATTTCGTTTTAGAAGTTGATAAATCTTGCTTTGCCATGAGTGTTTCGGAGTCCTTTTATTTTTCATGAACTGTTAGTAATAGCCGCGGAGGAATCAGGGAGATTCGTTCCGTTCTGTAAATGCATGAATTAAACTTATTATACCACAGATTATCATAATTATGGTAAAATATGAGAAATAGATCGTGGTATACGGTGGAATGCAGATAAATACTAAATGGCAGAGGAGATTTTAATGGCAATAGCAGACAGAAAAAATGCGAATTTAATGAATCTGATCAAGAGAGTACACGGTGTTGTAGAGACTGCGGATATCGAGAAGCATAGGCAGTCACAGGATCATTTCGGTGCACTCCTTGGAACCAGTAAAGATGTAATGATTGAGGATTTGGAGATTCGGACGGCGTCAGGAATCGGGATAACGGAGAAGGCAAATACCTGTATTCATGGGGAATGGACTTGTGTAAACCGCGCTCATATGAAGAAGTATGTGATTCTCTATTGTCATGGCGGCGGCTATTCCACAGGCAGCAGCCTGTATGCCAGAACACTGACCAGCAAACTGGCAGCTTCTACCTCTATGGATGTATTAAGCTTTGACTACAGACTGGCGCCGGAGCAACCTTATCCGGCGGCGACAGAGGATGCCATGCAGGTGTGGAATTATCTGATGCTGTTAGGTTACGGAGCAAGGGATATTATAGTGGCAGGAGATTCGGCAGGAGGCAATCTGGCTCTCTCTTTGACGTTAAAGCTTAAAGAGGAAGGACGTCTTTTGCCCCGCGGGCTTGTGCTGATGTCTCCCTGGACGGATTTGACGTCATCCGGTAAATCTCATGTTTCTAAAGCTGCGATTGATCCGGTCTTGAATGCGTCCTATTTGGAAGAGATGATACACAATTATGCTGACGGGCAGGAACTGACAGACCCGTTGATCTCTCCGTTATTTGGGAATTATGAAGGCTTTCCGCCTACTTATATTCAGGTTGGGAGCAATGAGATCTTATTGGACGATTCGGTAATGCTTTATAAGAAGCTTCTGAAAGCAAATGTATCCGTGAAACTGGACATGTTCAAAGGTATGTGGCATGTGTTTCAGATGTCTCCGTTTAAGACGGCTTATGAGGCGATGGATAAGAATGCAGAGTTTATTTATGATGTTTGTCGTTAGGAAGAATGCTGAGAGCATGCGTTCTTTCCAGAGACATGTTTTAATAAATAGCATGTGTTATACTAAAACAATAAAAAATTTGAAGAAAGAAAAAGGATTTAAGCTGTCGGGAGCGAATAATAGAAATAGAGCAGTTGTTTTTTTCAGAGAAGAAAGGCATAGCTATGAATATACGAGAAGGTTTGGAACAATGGGAGAAAGAATATCTCAGTCCCTATGCGATGCTCAGTATGAATTCCAAAGGCAGGATGAAGGAGGAAGAGCAGTGCGATATCCGTCCGGTATTCCAGCGGGATCGGGACAGGATCATACATAGCAAATCTTTCCGAAGACTTAAAGACAAGACCCAGGTATTTTTGACACCGGAGGGAGATCATTACAGAACCCGTCTGACCCATACACTGGAGGTCAGTCAGACTGCAAGAACGATCGCCAAGGCACTGCAGCTAAATGAAGATCTGGTGGAGGCAATTGCCTTAGGCCATGATCTGGGGCATACACCTTTCGGGCATGCCGGGGAGCGGGCGCTTAACAGAGCCTGTCCTTATGGTTTTAAACACAATGAGCAGAGTGTGAGGACTGTGGATCTCCTGGAGAAGGATGGGCAGGGCATTAATTTAACTTATGAAGTCAGAGACGGTATTTTAAATCATCAGACATCCAGTATGCCAAGTACGCTGGAAGGTAAGATTGTCCGTCTGGCAGACAAGATTGCTTATATTCATCATGATATGGATGATGCCGTCAGAGCGGGTATTTTAAAGGAAGCGGATGTGCCAAGGGAGATTGGTTCCGTGATCGGCTACAGCTGCGGGCAGCGTTTGGATTTCTTTATTCATAATATTGTGATAAACAGCAGGGACAAGAATGATATCTGTATGTCGCCGGAAGTGGCGCAGGCAATGCAGAATATGCGTATGTTCATGTTTCAGAATGTATATAAGAATCCCCTCGCGAAGAGCGAGGAAGGTAAGGCAGAGAAAATGATTGTGACATTATATGAGTATTATATGGATCACACGGAGAAACTGCCGAATTTCCTGTTTAAGTTATTGGATGCGGGAGAACCGCTTGAGAAGATTGTATGTGATTATATCAGTTCCATGACAGACCGTTTTGCCATTGCGCAGTATCAGGAGATTTATATTCCGAAAACATGGCATGGTTAGGACGAGATTTGACAGAAGCCGCATAAAGAGGTGTAAAGTGTGAGGGATTACCTATCTAAAAGTCTGTATAAGAATCAATGTGCGGATATCTGCTCTGACATGGAAGTTTAGTAAGAAAAGGCGTGATTGTACAAATGTATTATCCGGAAGAACTGATTGAAGAAGTCAGATTGAAAAATGATATTGTGGATGTGATTTCCGGGTATGTCCGGCTGCAAAAGAAAGGAAGCAGCTATTTTGGACTATGCCCCTTTCACAATGAGAAATCCCCATCATTCTCCGTATCGGGAATCAAACAGATGTATTACTGCTTCGGCTGCGGAGCAGGAGGCAACGTGATTACCTTTTTGATGGAATATGAGAATGCCACGTTTCAGGAAGCGGTTAAGATGTTGGCAGACCGTGCCGGTATCCGGCTGCCTGAGATGGAATACTCAGAGGAGGCGCGCAAGAAAGAGAGCAGGCGGGCGAAGCTTTTAGAGATTAACAAGGAAGCCGCCAAGTATTTTTATTATATGCTGCGTTCCCCTAAGGGACAGGTGGGATACCAATATCTTGCGGGGAGAGAATTGTCGGATGAGACGATGAAAAAATTCGGTCTGGGATTTGCGGATGGCGCCGGATCGGATCTGACAGCTTATCTGCGTTCCAAAGGGTATGCCGATGAATTGATCAAAGAATCCGGCTTGATCGGGTTTGATGAGAAGCGTGGTATGCATGATAAGTTTTGGAACAGGGTTATGTTTCCCATTCAGGACAGCAATCACCGGGTGATCGGATTCGGCGGACGTGTCATGGGAGATGCGAAACCCAAATATTTAAATTCGCCGGAGACCATGATTTTTGATAAGAGCCGAAATCTGTACGGGCTTAATTTTGCCAGAACCTCGCGGAAAGGCAATATTATTCTATGTGAAGGATATATGGATGTAATTGCCATGCACCAGGCGGGATTTACCCAGGCGGTTGCCTCTCTTGGCACAGCCTTTACGACGGGACAAGCCAGTCTGCTTCGAAGATATACGGAAGACGTGCTGCTTGCCTACGACAGTGACGGCGCCGGAGTCAATGCGGCGCTGCGGGCCATCGGCATCTTGAAGGAATCGGGTTTAAGAGGCAAGGTCATTAATATGCAGCCTTACAAAGATCCGGATGAATTTATGAAGAATCTGGGGGCGGAAGCCTTTCAGGAGAGGATCGATCAGGCGGAGAACAGTTTTTTCTTCGAACTGAGGATATTGGAGCAGAATTATAATATGAATGATCCCGAATCCAAGACCGCATTTCACAGAGAGATCGCTAAGAAACTGTGCGGCTTCGAGGAAGAAGTGGAACGGGAGAATTATATAGAGTCTGTGGCAGAGAAGTATCATATCGGATTTGAGAATCTGAGAAAACTTGTAAGCGGTTATGCGGCAAGGACAGGTTTGGTACAGCCGGTTGCCAGACCGAAACCTACCGTGTCACGGAAAGATACACCGGAGGAGAATTCGAAGAGATCCCAGCGTTTACTGCTGACATGGATTACGGAAGAACCGGAATTATATCAGAAAATCAAACCTTATATCGGAGCAGAGGATTTTACCGATGAAATGTACCGGAATGTGGCGGACAAGCTGTTTGCGGATTTGGAGCAGGGTAAATTCAATCCGGCGGCTATTATCAGTACCTTTGAGGAAGAAGAAGAGCAGCGTGCCGTGGCGGAGCTGTTCAATACCAAACTTACTGAGATTACAACACCGCAGGAGCGGGAGAAGGCTTTTCATGATATCATCTATGCGGTGAAGAAGAACAGCTTTGAATACTATTCGGCACGAATGGGAACGGACATGGATGCATTAAATCGGGTGATTTCCGGTAAAAAAGCACTGGAAACGCTCAGTAAAACGCATATTTCCCTGTAATCAGGGGTAGGCTATTCGCAAAAAGATTTCATGTGCGGATAGGATATATAACTTGAAACATAGGAAGGATGGACCAGGTATATGGACGAAAATGTACAGGCAAAGTTTGAGGAACGGCTGAAAGACCTCTTAGCTATTGCAAAGAAGAAAAAGAATGTTTTGGAATATCAGGAGATCAATGATTTCTTTCATGATTTATCGCTGGAAGAAGAGCAGTTTGACAAGATATTGGAAACATTAGAGCAGAATAATGTGGATGTGCTTCGAATTACAGAGGATGACGATGTAGATGACGAGGAAATCATACTGAACGAAGAGGATGAGGTGGATGTTGAGAATATCGATCTATCCGTACCGGACGGGATCAGTATCGAGGACCCTGTCAGAATGTATTTGAAAGAGATCGGTAAAGTGCCGCTTCTTAGCGCAGAGGAAGAGATTGAGCTTGCCAAGAAGATGGAAATGGGCGATCAGGAAGCCAAGAAGCGTCTGGCAGAGGCAAATTTGCGTCTGGTGGTCAGCATCGCGAAACGATATGTGGGACGCGGCATGTTATTCTTAGATTTGATTCAGGAAGGGAATCTGGGTCTGATTAAGGCAGTTGAGAAATTTGATTACCGCAAAGGATATAAATTCTCTACCTATGCAACCTGGTGGATTCGTCAGGCCATTACGAGAGCGATAGCCGATCAGGCGAGAACCATCCGCATTCCGGTGCACATGGTGGAGACGATTAATAAACTGATCCGTGTGAGCAGACAGCTGCTTCAGGAGTTAGGCCGTGAACCTACGCCGGAGGAGATTGCAGAGCAGATGAATATGCCGGTGGAGCGTGTCCGTGAGATTCTTAAGATTTCCCAGGAGCCTGTCTCTTTAGAGACACCGATCGGTGAAGAGGAAGACAGTCATTTGGGTGATTTTATTCAGGATGATAATGTGCCGGTGCCTGCAGATGCGGCTGCTTTTACCCTGTTAAAAGAGCAGTTGGTAGAAGTATTGGGCACTTTGACCGAGAGAGAGCAGAAGGTGCTGCGGCTGCGTTTCGGATTAGATGACGGGCGTGCCAGAACGCTGGAAGAGGTGGGTAAGGAATTTAATGTAACCCGTGAGCGTATCCGTCAGATTGAGGCGAAGGCGCTCCGCAAGCTTCGTCACCCTAGCAGAAGCCGTAAATTAAAGGATTATCTGGACTAATGAAACCTGTTGTATTATCGAGACGATTACAGGCTGTGGCAGATATGGTGACCAGGGCAAATCGTGTCTGTGATGTGGGATGTGATCATGGATTTGTATCAATCTATCTGGTAGAGCAGGGCATTAGTCCAAAGGTACTGGCTATGGATGTGCGAAAAGGGCCTTTAAGTGCCGCCGCAGAGCATGTGGCAGAGAGAGGACTTGGCAGTCAGATCGAGACACGCCTGTCTGATGGTTTACATAACTACGACATCGGTGAAGCGGATACGCTGATCTGTGCGGGAATGGGCGGCAGGCTCATGATGCGTATTTTATCGGAAGATTGGGACAAGACAGGCTCTTTTCAGGAAATGATTCTGCAGCCTCAGTCGGACATAGAGTCTTTCCGGCGTTTCCTGTATGAACAGGGATATCATATCGCAGAAGAGAATATGATAGAAGAGGACGGTAAATTTTATCCCATGATGCGGGTGGTGAAGGCAGATGCATTGCAGGAGCTGTCCGATCCGGCAAAAGTGCCTGATCCGCTTGTCTGTCGTTACGGTCCGCTTTTATTGAAAGAACAATCACAGGTGTTATTATCCTTCTTGAAGCGGGAAGAGCGAATCTATGGAGAAATACTCGAAAGCTTGCGGACGCAGGGACTGTCCGAAGAGAAAAGGCAGGCAAGATTCGCACAGGTGGAACGGTTGATGGAAGAGTGCCGGATTGCCATAGCTATGATAGTGAACAAGGAATCATAGTTAGCAAAAGATTCTATAGACGACAGGTTTACATAATACTACATTTAAAAAATATAACTGACAGAAGAATTTAACATAAGGAGGGCAGGTCTATGGTTACAATTAAAATCAACGGGGAAGAGAAATACTACGAAGACGGCATTAAGTACGAAATCATAGCGGAAGAGTATCAGAACCATTTTACAAGTCCTATTGCGCTGGTTACGGTAAATGGGAAGATCCGCGAGCTGATGAAGCGGGTGGACAGGGATTGTGAACTTGATTTTATTACTTACGATAATGTAATTGGCCACAAGACCTATGTGCGTTCCGCCATTATGCTGATGCTGAAAGCCATCAAGGATGTAGCGGGCATGGAAGCGGCAATCAATGTGAAAGTGGAATTTACCATCGGATCAGGGTATTACTGCAGCTTTAAAAACGGTTTGAAGCTGGATGAAAAGACAATTGAGCGTATCAAAGACCGTATGGGTGAATTGGTCGATATGGATCTTTTGGTAACCAAGAAAGCATATCCGGCAGATGAGGCGGTGGCACTGTTTCAGGAACTGGGGATGAAGGATAAGGTATCTTTATTCCGTTACCGCAGAAGCTCCAATATTAATGTATACTGTCTGGGAGACTATTACGATTATTTCTATGGCTATATGATGCCGAGTACGGGGTATGTGAAATATTTTGACCTGTTTGCTTATGAAGAGGGCATGATTTTACTGCTTCCGGAGAGAGAAGAACCGGAGAAACTGCCTCAGTTCGAGCCTCGAAAGAAGTTGTTCCATACGCTGACGAACTCCGAAGAATGGGGCAGGGAGATGGGAATCGATACGGTAGGAGATTTGAATGACCAGATTTGTCAGGGCAATATTGCGGATATGATTCTGGTACAGGAAGCGCTGCAGGAGAGAAGAATCAGCGAGATCGCCAGAGATATTGCCAGACGCGGCGGCGTGAAATTTGTTATGATTGCAGGGCCGTCATCTTCCGGTAAGACCACATTCTCACACCGATTGTCCATCCAACTGCGGACGTATGGGTTGAAGCCCCATCCGATTGCACTGGATAATTATTATCTTGACCATGACCGGACACCTCTTGACGATGAGGGCAAACCGGACTATGAATGTTTGGAATCTCTGGACGTGGAACAGTTTAATCGGGATATGAGTGATCTTCTGGAGGGCAAGAGTGTAAAGCTGCCGACTTTTAATTTCAAAACTGGCAGGAGAGAATATATTACAAAAGCTACTGCATTGGGAGAAGAGGATATTCTGGTAATTGAAGGTATTCACGGACTGAATGAGAAAATGTCCTACTCCCTTCCGGCAGAAAGTAAATATAAAATCTATATTAGTGCTTTGACGGCATTAAATATAGATGAACACAACAGAATTCCCACTACGGATAACAGGTTGCTGCGCCGGATGGTGCGGGATGCCAGAACCAGGGGAACCTCTGCCGAGCAGACCATTGCGATGTGGGATTCTGTCAGACGGGGAGAGGAGAAGTATATCTTTCCGTTTCAGGAAGATGCAGATGCCATGTTTAATTCGGCAATGCTTTATGAGCTGGCAGTCATCAAACAGTATGCTGAACCTTTGTTATTTAGTATCAAGAAAGGAGATCCGGAATATCATGAGGCGAAACGCCTGTTAAAATTCCTGGAATACTTCCTGGGAGTCAGCAGCGAGGAACTGCCTAGCAACTCTATATGTAGGGAATTTGTGGGCGGAAGCTGTTTTGATGTATAGATGTTAACTAAGTAGAATAAATGATCGCGGCTGCACAGACGAAAGGGTGCAGGTGAGGAAAGTCCGGGCTTCACAGGGCAGGATGCCGGATAACGTCCGGTGGAGGCGACTCCAAGGCCAGTGCAACAGAAAAGAAACCGCAGAACTGCCGCAGGCAGTACTGTAAGGGTGGAATGGCAGTGTAAGAGACTACCGCTGGGCTGGTAACAGAACAGGCTGTGTAAACCCCATCCGAAGCAAGACCAAGTAGAAAGCAATAGATTTGCCCGATCTGCTTTCAGGTAGGTCGCTTGAAATTGCCGGTAACGGTAATTCTAGATAGATGATCATTCACGACATAACCCGGCTTATCGTTCTGCTTAGTTTACATAAATAATGATTCTTGTGAAAAGGGCAAGGCAACTACTCTGAAAAAACGAAACTCGTATTCTGCGAGGTATATGCTGCTGTTTGCCCTTTTGGGAATCATAAGAATTGTCCCCAGATACTTTGACCATTCAATAGACTTTACACTTTTATGTGATATACAAGTGCAAGGTCTATTCAATTATCAAGGTATCTGGGGCATATTATTTTAGAAGCTATATCAAACGATTGGATCTAAAATGGGCAGAAACAGACTGAAAGGAAGCAAAGAAAAGTGTTCCTTGAAGGCAGTTGACAAATAGAGTATATTTTAGATAGAAAGTTTTAGACTGCGGAAAGACTGGAGATATGGATTTGCGAAGACATACATATAAAATAATACATGCTTTTATAGTACTTTTCTGTATATTGCTGTCTCCGATACAGGTAAGAGCAGAGGAAAACAACGGTATGCCGCCACATCTGATCCAGTCAGTCAGCGAACAGGATATTTATGAAGGCATGGTAGCGCTTAGGCTGCTCGAATGTCCCGTCCTGAAAAGAGTGGATTGTGAGAAAGCATATGAAAACGCGAAGAATTGTGTGGTAAGGCTTAATATGGGGAATGCTTATGGAAGCGGGATTATCTGGCAGCTTACATCCAATGCCGTGATTGTAGCCACTAATGAGCATGTGCTGGAATATTGGGATGATGAAACAAGCTTTGTTCATTTCCCGCAAGGGTATTATGCCAATGCCGAGATATTCGGCATATCCGGGAACTATGATGTGGGATTTTTGATTGTGGGGAATGATAATTTCAGTTATGAAGAATTGGAGACTCTGCGCTATGTGTGTGCCGATGAAACGGTTTATGATGATTTGGAGCAGGGCGATGCCATGTTCTGTGTAGGTGCCGGTATAGCGGTAGGCGTGATAGAGTTCCATGAAGGAACCGTGGAAGAACCATGGCGCTACATTGATACCTTTGAGAATGATATGCTGTATGGGCACGGGTTTGCCAAGGCGGGAATGTCCGGCGGAGGTACCTTCGATGGTTATGGACATTTGATCGGTATGATATCCGGCGGAACGCAGCTGAATGAGACGGCCAGTGTGCCGCTTCCGTCCATTATAGCGGCATACGAGGAAGTTACCGGATGAGAGATTTTTATACCGCAGGCCAAGGGAAAAGTCAGACGCTTCTGACCTTGACGACTGTTGCGAGTCTCAATTCCACCACAGATTCTGAATGGGGCTGACTGTAGGTAAAAGAGTTGGAGATATAGAAAGCAATGCAGGAAAAAGTAAAGAAAGAAGTAAAGGAAAAAAAAGAGAAGAACATAAAGAAGGAAATGAAGCCGGATGGTTACATTTCGTTTCGGGTGAGAGAATACAGGATCGTAATAGCAGCAGGTGTGCTTACTATTTTATTTACACTGTTTATCCTGATTATGGGATTGAAATATCCTTCTGCCGATGGGAATCGTATCATTTTTTACAGTGCATTGCTGATCTTATTGCTGATCGGCATTATCTGTTGTATCAGAGGCATCTTTCACAGTCTTACAGTGGAAGAAATGAATATGCATTATGTAAACTGGATGGGCAGGAAAACCTCTTTTACACTGGATGACATAGGCTATTGTAAAATGAAGCTGAGCAGTAATCAGCAGAAGCTCATTCTGTATGATCTCCTAGGTAAAAAATTATGTAAACTGGAATCGGACATGAAGGGAAGCGGAGATTTTCTCCGGTATCTTTTGGATAATCGGGTAAGAGTGGAGTGTAAGGCGGAACAGGCAGGGTATTCTAATATGCCTGCCCTGGAAGCATACTTGCGGGAAACTGCTGTCTGTGAAGAAGAAATCCCCAAGTGTGCGGATGGTCTGTATGGTAAAGTGCGGGACATTCTGCTGGAATGGGAGAAACAGAATAAGGCATTCGGTGCTTATTGGGAATTTGGATACGGCGAGTTCTCAGCGGCTGATCTGGAGAACGAAAAGGATGAACTATGGAGCAGGAGAAGTTCGATTCATGAGTTAACTGCTGAACTCCCGGAAGATTATGCGTGTATTTTAGAAGCATATCTGAAGAAAGATAACGAGTATGTCATAGATCAAAAGAATAAGGCAGTTTGCATTCTGTTTCCCTATTTGGTAAGAACCTGTTCCTATCAGATCGGAGAGGGACTGCGTCTTAGAAAAATGAATGAAGATGTGCTTACCGGCTGGATCAGGGAAGATTTAGAGTCATTGACCAAAATACTGCCGAAGCGCAAATACCATACGGAGCCTGTTGTTTTGCAGCATGAGCTTCGAAAAACAGCGGGTATCCGGAGATGACCGGGCTTGAGATGTTATTAAGAAAATCATAAGAATGCAAATGCGTGCCGTTGATATACGGCGTGATAAAAATATGATATAATGAGCGCAAGTAAGTCAAGCCGCTTGCGGAATTGACGAGCGGCGAATGACTGATGCTGCAAAGCAGCACTATAAGACGGATTGGAAAAGGGGGACATTATGGCATTATTTCAGATTGGCAATGATAAGATTACAATACAGGTGGACAGCATGGGAGCGGAGCTTAAGTCCCTTAAAGATGCAGTCACCGGGATGGAGTATATGTGGAATGCGGATCCCAGGTATTGGAAGCGGACGTCACCGGTGTTGTTTCCGATCGTAGGAGGATTAAAAGACGGCAGATTCCGTTTGAACGGCAGGGAATATTCTATGGGGCAGCACGGTTTTGCCAGAGATATGGAATTTCAGTTAAAAAGTCAGGTGGCATCCGAAATTTGGTTTACATTGGAATCGGACGAAGAAACGCTCAAGAAATATCCTTATCCTTTTGTTTTGGAAATCGGATACGAACTGACAGACAGAACAGTGATTGTAAAATGGCGGGTGAAGAATCCTGCATCGGAGCAGATGTATTTTTCCATTGGCGGGCATCCGGCATTTCTGTGTCCGATTGATGAAGGCGTAAAGCAGAGTGAGTATAAGCTTTTGTTTGACAGGCAGGATCAGGTAGCAGTCTCTTGTCTGGAGGGTGGTTTGTTATGTGACCGGACGGAGATTTATCCGTTGCAGGACGGCATCTTGCCGGTGACGGAGCATCTTTTTGACAAAGACGCGCTGGTGATTGAGGATCATCAGGCGCAGAGTGTGTCGCTAGTTAGGCCGGACGGAACGGCATACCTTACAGTTTCTTTTGATGCTCCTTTGTTCGGAATCTGGTCGCCTCCGGGAAAGAATGCGCCTTTTATCTGTATTGAACCGTGGTATGGCAGATGTGACAGGGTAAATTTTGCGGATGACTGGAAGGAACGGGAATGGATAGAGATGCTGAACGCCGGAGAAACTTTTACGGCGGATTACAGGATCACGATCGGATAGAAGATAGAACATGGTATGATGGATGCATACACATAGCTTACATAATGTATTAAGAAGTTTACATAATGCATTAAAAAGGTTTACATAAAGTAAAAAAGAAATAAATGGGTATTGCATCAAAACGACAGGAGGAAACATATGGCACCGATTGTACAGTGCATGGGACTGACCAAAACCTATGGCGGTAAAGTGGCATTAAATCAGATCAACTTAAATCTGGAACGGGGAAGAATCATAGGACTGTTAGGACCCAATGGCAGCGGTAAGACAACGTTAATTAAAATTATAAACGGATTGCTGAATCCCACAGCAGGAGAGATATACATCAATGGACAAAGGCCCGGCATAGAGACGAAATACCGGATTTCCTATCTGCCGGAGCGCACCTATCTGTATGCGGGGATGAAAGTGATCGAAATGGTACAGTACTTTCAGGATTTCTATCCCGATTTCAGGATGGACAGAGCCTATGACATGCTGAACAGACTGCAGATTCCGCCTAACGAGAGACTGAAGAATCTCTCCAAGGGAACGAAGGAGAAGGTACAACTGATCCTTGTAATGAGCAGGGATGCGGATTTGTATATTTTAGATGAGCCGATCGCCGGCGTAGACCCGGCATCCAGAGATTATATTTTACATACGATTGTCAATAACTATAACAGAAATGCGACAATTCTTCTTTCCACGCATTTGATTTCGGACGTGGAGAATATTCTGGACGAGGTCATATTTATCAAATACGGCAATATTATCTTGCAGGCGGGCGCAGAACAGATCCGGCAGAATGAGCATAAGTCAGTAGACCGCTTTTTCAGGGAGGTGTTTGCATGTTAGGTAAATTGATGAAATATGAGTGGAAAGCCACATGGAAGCTTTTGCTGCCTATGAATATGCTGATTATAGTGATGACATTTCTTGCCTGCGTCACGGTACAGGTGGATTTCTTTGACTCTGATAATTCAATGGTTATTTTTAGTGCCATGATGATTCTGCTCACATATATCGGGAGTATGTTTGTGGTGTGCATCGGGACGGCTATCTATCTGATTTACAGGTTTTACACCTCTACTTATGGCGATCAGGGATATCTGCTGCATACACTGCCGGTGGATAAACATCACATTATCATTGCTAAAGTTGCGGTCAGCGCAGCTTGGATTTTCATCAGCATGATGCTGGTGTTTATGTCCGTGATGTTCTTGTTCGCGGAACAGGGAGAATTTCTGGTTGATATTACAGAGGCCTTTGAGTCCGTTATCGAATACTGGGGCGGCTCGGAGGTGTCAGGTTTTGTATTGATTATGACGTTTATTGCAACGGTCTTCCATATCTTTGCCAGAGTACTTAAGGTGACAGCGTGTGTTTCTTTAGGGCAGTTGTCATCTGACCATAAAGTGATTATGTCCTTTGCCTTTTATTTCGCTTTTTATTTTGTGCAGAGAATTTTTACCATGCTTTATTATGTGTTTATTGAGATACTGAATCATGCAAATGAAAGTTACAGATTCTCCTATTTTGATAATTCGTGGGAAGGAACGTTGATCTCCAGTATTTTGTACAGTGTGGTGTTCTATCTTCTGACATGGTATGTGATGGATAAGAAGCTGAATCTGGAATAAGAGCAGGAAGAGTTTTACAGTTTTATCAATCTTTTAACACAAAATTTTCACAGTCTGTTGCTATATTAAATGGCGAGCAGGCTGTGTTTTTTTGCTTAAAAGCACAGAAGACTACGAAAAATCGGAGGAAAAGATAAATCAATGAAAGTGAAAGAATTCCTGAAGAAGCATAAGAAGTGGTGCCTTGCAGTGCTGGTAATGGCAGTGATCTTAGCCGGTGCAGGCTCCTTTGTCAGCAGAGCAAAAAAAGCAAAAGAAATGCTTGCCATGGTTCCTGCGCAGGAGACAGCAGAGGTAGAGAGACGTTCCCTGATAGAGAGTGTGTCCGCCACAGGTACGGTTGTCAGCGCGCAGAGTAAAAGTATCAGTGTGGCACTTTCCAACGTGGAAGTGAAGGAAGTACATGTCAAAGTAGGAGACAGCGTGGAAGCCGGAGATGTGATCTGCGTGTTGGACTCTGCCGATTTGGAGGAAGATTTGGCAGATGCCAAGACAACCTTAAATGCCACGAACGGTAAGACTGCCGTTGATGTGGCAAGTGCAGAGAGAGGACTGTCAGAAGCGGAAACAGCAAGGGACATAGAGACATCCCGTGCCTATGAGGATGAAGATGAGGCATATAATGATTATCTGCGGTCTAAGACAGATGAAGAAGAGGCGGAGAATGACTACTTAGAAGCACAGGAGGCTGCCGTAATCAAGAACGGCGAATGGGAAGCAGCCAAGGAGCGGCTGGAGGATGCCGAAGATGATATGGAAGATGCCAAAGAGGAAATGGAACAATTATCGGCAGCAGCGGGAAAGGCAAGCGGCTATGTCTCGGAGTTTGCAAGTACAGTGGATATGCTTGCTGGCACAATTCCTGAGGATAAAAAGGTGAAAGATGCCAAAAGTTTCTTATACATAGGAAATGAAGAGTTAAGTTCTTACACGGTAAGTGATTTTGTGAAAGATGATGCCGATGAAAGTGTGAAAACGCAGGTGGATGCTTATTTGGGGACACTTAAGGGCTTGCAGAGCTCTTACCGCACGGCACAGAAGGATCAGGAAGCCTATGAAGCGGCCAGTGCCAAGTACCAGCAGGCACAGGCAGACTATCAGGAGGCACAGCAGGAGGCATCCACGTGGGAATCCAAGTACAATTCTGCCAAAAACAGTGAGAACAGTTATGAGAATGCCTATGATCAGGCAATCAGTAATTCGGACGCCAAATACGATGCCTATGAGAAACAGGTGAGAAACAGGGAAGATACGATCAGAAACAATGAGAGCAGTGTAAATAATAAAGAAGACAACCTCACCAATTCTCAGTTAAATGCGACTACCTCCGGCCTTTCGGATAAGCAGCAGATCCGGCAGTTGGAAGAACAGATCGAGGACTGTACTGTCAAGGCACCGATAGACGGTGTGATTACCTCTTTAAATGTTGAGGAAGGGGATACCTACAGCAGTACCAACAACAGCGCGATTGCAGTGATAGAAAATACCGCTGCCTATGAAGTAGAGGCAGAGATTGACGAATACGATATCAGTAAGATTAAGGTCGGCCAGCAGGTGGTGATTAAAACCAACGGCACAGGAGATACGGAATTGGACGGTACGGTAACAGAGATAGCGCCGCGGGCGACCTCCGGCAGCGACAACTCTAACAGCAGCTCTGATGTGACCTATAAAGTAACCGTATCCATTGATACGCCCTGCAATGAACTCCGTCTGGATATGACAGCGAAGTTAAGTATTGTGATCGAGAGCAAGGACAATGTACTGACCGTGCCGTATGATGCGGTACAGGAAGCAGAAGACGGAACCTATTATGTGGAAGTGGCGGATGGAAATGCTGCTTCTCAGACGGCAGATGTGGAAACAGAAGGAAAGCAGCCGCAGACAGATACAAATGCAGCGAATCAGGGTGCGCAGCATGGTGATATGACGCAGTCCGAAAAAGATGCCGCTGAGGGCAGGGGAGCCAATGCGGTTACAGGAAGACGTGTGACGATAGAAAAAGGAATTGAAAGCGATTACTATATTGAGATTATCAGTGATGAGATCACAGAGGGAATGCAGGTGATCGTACCGGTTTCCGATGATAACGGAATGGATTTCAAAGGCATGGTAGGTATGCAGGGACCGATGGGAGGATTCTAGAATGGAACATAAACCAGTGATTCAACTGCAGGATATTTATAAGCGGTTTTATATCGGAACGCCCAATGAACTGCAGGTACTTAACGGGATTGACCTGAACGTGGAAGAAGGGGAATTCGTAGCCATCGTAGGGCAGTCCGGTTCCGGCAAATCCACACTGATGAACATTATCGGTGCGCTGGACCGTCCCACGGAGGGCAGCTATCATTTGGATCATGTGGATATGATCGCCGCCAGAGACGGGGAATTGTCCAAAATACGCAACCGTAAGATCGGCTTCGTCTTTCAGACCTATAATCTGATTTCCAGGACCAATGCCATTAAGAATGTGGAAATGCCCATGCTTTACGCAGGAGTATCAGGCAGAAAAAGGGTAGAACGGGCAAAGGAACTTTTGACCATGGTCGGGATGGAAGATCGTATGCATCATCTGCCGGAGGAACTTTCCGGCGGCCAGAAGCAGCGCGTGGCAATCGCAAGGGCCATGGCAAACGATCCCGCTATTATCTTGGCTGATGAGCCTACCGGAGCACTCGATTCCGCTACCGGACGCAAGGTTATGGATCTTTTTCACCGTCTGCATAAGGAACAGGGGAAAACCATTGTACTTATTACCCATTCTCCGGAACTTGCGGAGGAAACGGAACGGCTTATCACAATCAAGGACGGCAATATCACAGGGGAAAGGAGCGGCAAAGGCAGACAATGATCATATATGAAAATATCAGACTTGCTTTATTTAGTTTAAAAGCCAATAAAATGCGTGCGCTTCTGACCATGCTTGGTATCATTATTGGAATTTCATCCGTCATTGCGATCATGACGGTGGGCAATTCCATGACTGCCAGCGTATCTGATTCCATGGAATCTATGGGAGCCAATAACATTACAGTTGGGCTGCAGCAGAAAGCGGACGAGGAAGAGAGCACGGAAGAAGGATTGCAGTTTGGAGGTCCCGGCAGAATGAAAAGTGCGGAGGATGAAGATGGTTTTACCTATGAAATGCTGGAAAATTACTGTGAAACCTATGCTGATTCCATTCAGGCCATTTCCGCATCCGAGAATATGGGAAGCGGGCAGATTCTGGAGGGCAGTCTGTATGCCAATGTATCTGCTACAGGCACCAGCCTGGGATATTTTCTTGCCAACAGTGTTGATATCCTTTCGGGAAGATTTTTTCAGGAGAGAGAGTTTGATGATGGGGCCATGGTTGCGTTAATTTCTGACCTTGCAGTGGATAATATGTTTGAGGGAGATGACGAGGCAGCAGTAGGCAGTCAGATTCAGGTCAATATCGGGGATAAGTATTACAATTTCACAGTAGTGGGGGTCTATGAGTACGACCAGTCCTCTATGGGGTTTTCCTCTTCGTCCGCACAGGATACCACGACTGCCATGTACATTCCGTTAAAAACAGCCAAGGAGCTGAATCACACGGAGAATTATCTGCAGTTTACCGTGGTAACCGCGACCGGTGTAGATCCGGAGGAATTTACGGAAACGACGGAGAATTTTTTTGCTGCGTACTATAGAAATAACCGTGATTTTGAACCTTCCGCGTTCAGTATGTCCTCTATGGTGGAGGAGATGACATCCATGCTGAGCACCATTACTTTGGCAATTTCGGTGATCGCCG
The DNA here is from genome assembly GCA_017936885.1 of Lachnospiraceae bacterium. Taxonomy (GTDB): domain Bacteria; phylum Bacillota; class Clostridia; order Lachnospirales; family Lachnospiraceae; genus UBA3282. The sequence goes on from JAGBEO010000033.1 coordinate 62,923, forward strand.
GTATTGCGCTGCTGGTAGGCGGTATCGGCGTGATGAATATTATGCTGGTATCCATCACGGAGCGTACAAGAGAGATCGGTACCCGCAAGGCATTGGGAGCGCCTAACAGTTCTATCAGACTGCAATTTATCGTGGAATCTATTGTGATCTGCCTGATCGGCGGTATCATTGGCATTATCTTGGGCGTGGCGCTTGGTATCGGCTTTGCAGGCTTTTTAGGTACTTCGGCTAAACCTTCCATCGACAGTATCATCTTATCGCTCACGTTTTCTATGGCAATCGGCGTGTTTTTCGGGTATTATCCGGCGAACAAGGCGGCTAAGATGGACCCGATAGAGGCACTGCGGTACGAATAACGGTGCCGGAGGCTATTGACAGATTTCCGAAAATGGAAGAAAATAATAAGGTATGCATCATAAGAGTATGTAACAGAAGAGCCAAGGCTGGATTGCAGTGGTGCAACAGCATGTTCTTCCAAGGAGGAATACAATGACGAAGATTGACATCGTTTCCGGATTCTTAGGAGCCGGAAAAACAACATTAATCAAGAAGCTTCTGAAAGAGGCTTTGGCAGACACGAAAGTTGTGTTAATAGAGAACGAATTCGGCGAGATCGGCATTGACGGCGGTTTTTTGAAAGAGGCAGGTATCGAGATTAAGGAGATGAATTCCGGCTGTATCTGCTGTTCGTTAGTAGGTGACTTCGGAACTTCCTTAAAAGAGGTGCTGGATACTTACACACCGGAGAGAATTCTGATTGAGCCGTCAGGTGTAGGTAAGTTGTCCGATGTTATGAAAGCGGTGCAGGATGCCATGACAGACCGGGAAGTGGAGCTTAACAGTGCGGTGGCTGTGGTAGATGCCTGCAAGTGCAAGATGTACATTAAGAATTTCGGGGAGTTCTTTATCAATCAGATAGAACATGCCGGAACGATTATCTTAAGCAGAACAGATAAGCTTAGCGAAGAGAAATTGGCTGCCTGTGTTGCCATGATCCGTGAACATAATGAAAAAGCTACGATTATCACAACACCCTGGGATGCATTGGAAGGACAAGATATCTTGGAGACCATTGAGGGTGCCAAGGATCTGGAGGCAGAACTGATGAAAGAAGTGCTGGCGCATCATGAGGAGCATCATCACGATCACGGCCCTGACTGCACCTGCGGCTGCCATGACCACGACCGCGATCATGAGCATCACGACCACGATCACAATGATCACGAGCACGACCACGATCATCACGATCACGATCATGAGCATCACGACCACGATCACAATGCTCACGAGCATCACCATCACCATGATCATGGCCCTGACTGCACCTGCGGCTGCCACGACCATGACCAAGAGGGACATCATCACCACCATGCAGACGAGATATTTACAAGCTGGGGCTTAGAGACACCGTCTGTTTACAGTAAAGAAGATATCGAGCATATTCTGACTGAGTTGGATAAGGATGAGGTGTACGGTCTGGTACTTCGTGCGAAAGGCATGGTTCCTTCCACGGACGGCGGATGGATTTATTTCGACTATGTGCCGGAAGAGAGTAATGTGAGAAGCGGAAAACCTGATGTGACAGGTAAATTCTGTGTGATCGGCTCCAAGCTTCATGAAGATAAGCTGGCTGAACTGTTCAGAAAATAGCAGATAGGAAGGATGTGGACATGCTGATGAAACCAGTCTACATGATTAACGGTTTTTTAGAAAGCGGCAAGACGGAATTTATTACGTATACACTGGCACAGCCTTATTTTCAGGTAAGAGGTAAGACTCTTTTGATTCTTTGCGAAGAAGGGGAGAATGAGTATGACCCGGAACTGCTTAAGGCAAGCCGGACAGAGCTGGAACTGATCGAGGATGAAGAAGCATTTACAGCGAATAAACTGATTGAATTGGAGAAAAAATATAAGCCGGAGCGGATTATCATTGAATACAACGGTATGTGGAATTATAAAGAGATGAAGCTGCCGTGGCATTGGAAGATTGAGCAGCAGATTACGACGATAGATGCCTCCACCTTCCCTATGTATTTTACCAATATGAAATCCTTGCTGGCAGAGCAGATCCGCAAGTCAGAGCTTATTATCTTTAACCGCTGTGACGGTGTGGAGGATCTTAGTAGCTATAAGCGAAACATCAAGGCGATCAACCCGAAGGCGGAGATTGTATTTGAGGACTCCAACGGAGAAATCAATGAGATTATGGAAGATGATCTGCCTTATGATTTAAAAGCGCCGATTATAGAATTGAATAACGAAGGTTATGGAATTTGGTATCTGGATTCTCTCGACCATTTAGAGCGTTACGAAGGGAAAACGATTCAGTTTACCGCTATGGTTTTAAAACCAAAGCAGTTCCCGAAAGGATATTTCGTGCCGGGTCGTATGGCAATGACCTGCTGCGCTGAAGATATGGCATTTCTGGGCTTTGCCTGTGAATATGACAAGGCAGATACCCTGACGGACAAACAGTGGGTTAAGGTAACCGCCAAGGTGGCTAAGGAATACTTCGCAGACTATGACGGTGAAGGCCCGGTACTGCATGCAGTCAGTGTAGAACAGACGAAAGCGCCGAAAGAGGAAGTTATCAGTTTTACGTAAGAAATTTCAGTGTAATTATATTTTGGAAAAGACACATAAACCCAATTTATGTGTCTTTTTGTACAATTAAAATTATGCTGTGACAAGTTTCACAAATGCCTGAATATCAGGAAGACAGTAAGGAGAACTATGGCAGACGATAAAGAGCTACAACAATGGAAGAAACGTCTTACAGAACTGGCAGAGCGTTCCTACAGCCATGGAGTATATACATTCACGCCCTTTTTAGGCTTGTCTGAGCAGCAGGCTTTCTATGCAATCCGGCAAGAGATTTCTTATGCAGGGTGCAGTATGGAAGGTGGAAGCCCATTATGTGAGCGGAAGATGATTCGGTTTGGTTTAGAGGAGAATCTGGGATATGTAGAAGAGTATCCGATTGCCTGTCTTAAAGTGGAACCGCTTACGCCGAAGTTTGCGGAGCAATTGACTCACCGGGATTTCTTAGGTGCCATCATGAATCTTGGCATTGAGCGCGATACGGTGGGAGATATTTTTGTGCAGGAGAAATCGGCGTATGTTTTTTGTCAGGAATCCATCGCCTCCTATCTGATGGAGAATCTTAATCAGGTGAAACATACCCGTGTAAAATGCACGATTACGGAAGTGACGGAAGAACTGAGGTCTCCGACGCTTGAGAGCGTTTCTCTGTCTGTGGCATCACCCAGAATTGACGGAGTAGTATCGAAACTGTATAATATTGCTCGTAGCCAGAGTATTGAGTTGTTTCGTTTGGGCAGAGTCTTCGTCAATGGAAAACTGATGGAAAATAACAGCTATGCGTTGAAAGAGGGAAATGCGGTGACTGTGAGAGGGTTTGGTAAGTTTATCTACAGCGGAGAGCAGGGAGAGACACGCAAAGGGAAAATCCGCATTTGTGTTGAGGTGTATAAGTAGTTTTCCTTCTTATTGCTTTGGAAAGACAATATGTCCATGCTCTTGTAGTGATATTTGGATGTTAGTTTACATAATTCATACTTAAAGAGGAGATAAAGTTATATGGTTCGTTATACGATAGTTCACTGGTTGTTTTTCTTTTATATTTACTGTTTCTTTGGCTGGTGCTTTGAATCGACTTATGTATCGATCAAATCTAAGAAACTGGTAAACCGCGGGTTTATGCGGGGGCCGTTTTTGCCGTTGTATGGCAGTGGTGCTATGATGATGTATGTAGTTTCCCTGCCTTTTCAAAGCAACATAGTACTTACTTACATAGCAGGTGTTATTGGCGCTACAGCATTGGAATATGTGACCGGTGTGACGATGGAAACCCTGTTTAAAGTCAGATATTGGGATTATTCCTCAAAACCATTCAATTTTCAGGGGCATATTTGCTTAAGCTCTTCCATTGCATGGGGATTTCTGACCATATTGATGACCAGGGTGATCCATAAGCCGATTGAGAGAGTGGTCATGGCGATTCCGCCAAACTATTTGTTGTGTATGACGATTGTGATTACGGTTTATATGGTGGCAGACTTTACGCTGTCCTTTAAGGCGGCTATGGATCTGCGCGATATTCTGGTAAAAATGGAGAAAGCCAGGGAAGAGATGGTCCGCATGCAGCGCAGGCTGGATGTAATCATTGCTTTTAATAACGAAGAGAAGGAACTAAAGAGACAGGAGAGAGAAGAACGCATCAGCGAGTTGACAGCAGGCTTAGAACAGCGCTTTGCCAGCTTGAAAGAGATTGCCCAGAACAAGCCATCCGCATATGGTGAGAGTGTCAGAGAAGAGATTGCGGAGCTACGTGCCAAATATAATATCTATATAGAGAAAAGAAGCCATTACAGAGATATGCTTGACTTCTATAAACGTGATATGATCCGCAACAATCCTATGATGGCATCTCATAAGTTTAAAGACGCATTTGAGGAACTGAAAAACGCGGTAAGCAATAGAAAAGATTCCCAATCATAAGTTATTGGGAATCTTTTAACGTAGTGTAACGGGATTTGACACGTTGGTTGGCGCGTATGGAATCAACGATATGGTTTTCCACCAATTCCAGGTTTCTTGCTTTGCGGCGCAAGAGTGCCAGCGTTTTATTATACACCCAGAAAGAGTATACCAGAACATTGTTGATTTTTCCGAGTTTGGCTTTGGTGGTATGAGTGTAATGTCTGCCGCCTACCATGGTTGTTTTACCGGACAGTATATAATTAATCAAATCTGTCTCTGATAAGATATCCTCCTGCAAGATTGTATAGCCCAGTCCTGCGCAGTCTGCTTTATGGGAATCGCTGCCGCCGAAGCAGGGAAGCCCGAACTTTTCGGCGATTGTCATGGCACGCATATTGGAATCAGCATCTTCACAGGCATTATATCCTTCGATAAAGTCAAATTTTTTATAGATCTTTTCGGATATTTTCCCGCGAAGCGTATTGCCGATGCTTAAGAATTTCTCACCGCAAGGATGTGCGGGACCTAAGATACCGCCATAATGATGTACAATTTCAATCAACAGTGCTACGGGAAGTCCACGGAGCTCCAAGATAGGCAGTTTGACACCGGTAGGCATGATAATCAGCATATGTCCGGCATCTATGGTATCATATTCAATGCCCTTGAGAACCAAGAAGTCTTCCGGTTTATGAGAGAGCTTCTGATAGTAACGGTACGCTTTATAAGAGTCGTGATCTGTAATCAGCATACCGTGATAACCCTTTTCCTTTAATATTTCAATATTTTCCAACAGTTCCAGTTTGCCATCCGGTGAGCCTTCCCTGGTATGGCAGTGCATGTCCAGTTTCATTCAAAACCCTTTCTATCCTTATATTTCATATTTATTCTAGATTTATTCTAACCTTTTTTGCCGGAAAAAGCTATAGATTTAACGGAACTTTACAGGAAGTTCTTAGCAACTTTACATTTTTTTTGCATAACTTATCTATTGACAATTCCTTTTAGATGGATTAAAGTATAAGAAATTTAGTAAATCAGTTATATCAAAACCTGTGAGAAAGAGTAGTAGGAACAGGCAGACTGTCACAGAGAGCCGCAGATGGTGGGAAGCGGTACAGAGGCTGTTGTGAATGGACTTTCGAGGCTGACCTGAAATCATAATTGTATGACAGTAGGAGTCGGCGGGAACCGCACCCGTTACCCAGGCGGCATATATGTTCTGTATATGTAATGAGGTGGACGTGATCATAGATCCGTCAAGTTGAGTGGTACCGCGATAATACATTAGTTTATTACCGTCTCAAGCATTGGCTTGGGGCGGTTTTTATATTTTATTTTTATTATAAGAAAAGTGCGTAAAGCGTGCTTTTCGCCATTGATAAGGAGGATTATTATGAAAAAGAAAACAGCAGCACTATTCATGACAATTGCAATGACAGCAGCCCTGGTAAGCGGCTGCGGCAGCAATGAGGCGGCAGACAACAGCGCTGCATCCACAGAGGAAGCTTCAGCGGAAACAGCAGAAGATGCATCTGCGGCAGAAACTTCCGAGACAGAAGAAACAGGGGAAGCAACAGAAGCAGAAAGCAGTGCCGAAGAAGGGGCTGCTTATAAGGTAGGCATTGTACAGTATGTGGATGATGCGTCCTTAAATCAGATTGAGACAGCGATTGAGGCAGAATTAGATGCAAAAGCCGCAGAATTGGGCGTAACATTTGATTACAGCGATTATACCTACAACGGTCAGGCAGATTCTACAACCTTGAATCAGATTGCAACAGAATTGATCGCATCGGAAGTGGATGTGATCGTTCCGATCGCTACGCCCACAGCTATGATTATGCAGAATGCTACGGCAGATAATCAGATTCCTGTTGTGTTCTCTGCGGTATCCGATCCGGTGGGAGCCGGACTTGTGGCAAGTCTGGATGCGCCCGGTTCCAATATTACAGGAACTTCTGACGCTTTAAATACCAAGGCGGTTATGGATTTAATGTTTGCAGCGAATCCGGACATCAAGAAGGTTGGTCTTTTATACAATAAGAGTGAGGATGCTTCCAAGACACCTATTGAAGAAGCAAAAGCATATTGCGAAGAAAAAGGTGTGGAAGTGATCGAGAAGACAGGTACTACCAATGATGAGATTTCCCTTGCGGCAGATGCATTGGTTGCAGGCGGCGCAGAGGCAGTCTTTACACCTACTGATAATACGGTTATGACAGCAGAACTTGCTATTTATGAGAAATTTATTGACGCCGGTATCCCTCATTATACAGGGGCAGATTCCTTCGCATTAAACGGTGCTTTCTTAGGATTCGGTGTAAACTATGTTGATCTTGGTACGGCTACGGCTGATATGGTAGTTGATATTTTAGTGAATGGTGCAGATCCTGCAAGTACGGCTGTCGTTATGCTGGATAACGGTATTGCAACTGTCAATACAGAGACAGCAGAAGCAATCGGTTTAGATTACAGCATGTTTGAAAGTATGTGTGCAGAAGTAAAGGAAACAGTAACTGCGGAAGAATTTGAATAAATTGACGGACAGATGATTGCAGGACGTATTCATATCGGTTGTAATTGTTTGAGTTTAACAGATAAAGCGAGGGTCTCATGAGTTCCATATTTACATTATCCATTGTACAGAGTGCCTTGGAATTGGGGTGTATTTACTCTCTGGTGGCATTGGCATTGTTTATCTCTTTCAGTATTTTAAATATTGCGGATCTGTCTACTGACGGCTGCTTTACTTTGGGTTGTGCGGTAGGCGCTGTGGTTACCATAGCAGGACATCCGTTTCTTGCCTTTCCGGCTGCTATGGCAGCCGGTGTGGCTTCCGGATTTATTACAGCCTTTTTGCAGACGAGGATGGGAGTGCCGTCTATACTTGCCGGCATTATTGTTAATACCGGACTGTATACGGTGAATATTGCGGTTATGGGATTTTCTTCCAATGTAAATCTCTTTGCCTGTGATACGATTTTTAGTCTGGCGAAGGATAAGGTTGCGGCAGACTGGTATAACAGTTGGTATAAGATCATTCTTGTGGTGGCGATTGTGCTGTTGGTCAGCGTGATTCTTGCATGGTTTTTGAATACGAGGCTGGGATTATCAATCCGTGCAACAGGTGATAATGAACATATGGTACGGGCTTCGAGCATTAATCCGGTGTTTACGATTACGGTAGGATTGTGTTTGTCTAATTCACTGACTGCTTTATCCGGTGCAATTCTGGCACAGTACCAGAAATCCTGTGACATCAACCTGGGTACCGGTATGGTGACGATTGCACTGGCAAGTCTCATTATCGGTGAGACGATTATCGGTAAGGGTGGCATGTTTAAAAAAGTAATAGGTGTTATTTTAGGCAGTTGTCTCTATCGTTTTATCGTGGCAGTCGCTCTTCGTATGAGTGTTCCGGCAGAATGCCTGAAGCTGGTGTCTGCATTGATTGTTGCAATTGCCATTGCATTTCCGTATCTGAAAGGTCAGGCATCTTTTCTTAAGACAAGAAAAACACTTGAACGGGCAGGCAGAAAGGACGGTGGAAGTGTATGTTAAGTTTAAAACAAATTTCCAAGACCTTTAATCCTGGCACAGTCAACGAGAAAAAGGCGCTGGATCAGGTGAATTTAGAGCTGGCAGACGGCGATTTTGCAACGATTGTGGGAAGTAACGGGGCGGGTAAGTCCACCTTGTTTAATGCAATAACAGGTGCTTTTTATGTAGATGAAGGACAGATTATTCTGGCAGGAGAGAACATTACTTATCGTAAGGAGCATATAAGAAGCAAAGAGATAGGACATTTATTTCAGGACCCCTTAAAAGGAACGGCACCCCATATGACCATTGAGGAAAATATGGCGCTGGCATATCTGAGAGCTTCCACATCATCCCATGCTTTTTTCAGTCGTATCAGCAGTAAGGAAAAGCAGATGTTTAAGGAACAGCTTGCCCTTCTTAATATGGGGCTGGAAGACCGGATGAAGCAGCCCGTGGGACTGCTTTCCGGCGGACAGCGTCAGGCATTGACGCTTCTGATGGCAACGATGGTAACGCCGAAGATTCTTTTGCTGGATGAGCATACGGCGGCGCTTGATCCGGCTACGGCACAGAAAGTACTGGATCTTACTAAGAGAATTGTGGCAGAGCGTCGGATTACCTGTCTGATGGTAACCCATAACATGCATCAGGCATTAGAGTTGGGCAATCGTACCTTGATGATGGATTCGGGACGTATCGTCCTTGATATCAGCGGTGAAGAACGGTCTGCCCTTACGGTGGAGGATCTGTTGCAGCAGTTTAGTCTGCAGGCAGGCAAGCAACTGGATAATGATAGGATTCTGCTGTCCAAGTAGAATCCTGCTTAGTAAAAGTCAGTCGTAAGACTGGCTTTTTTTGCGTGTATTAAATTTGCAGGATGAAAGCGGACATTTTGAATCGGTTTATGCAGAATGAGATTTAAGAGGTGAAATTAAAGGTCATAACTTGGACAACGGTTCATATATTGAGATAAGGGGGATTGCATATGCTGCAAGAAGAAGTGTTACATATGTTCCCGGAGTCTATGCGCGACCGTTGGCGGAAAGTAGCCGGACAGGCAGACAAATTGCAGGAGATTAGACTGCGTGCCAAGGCCCCGGTAACCGTTCTGATTCATAACAGGGAATGGTTTGTCAATGAAAAAGGGGAACTGACGGACAAACAGCCGGCAGAGGCGGGAATCAGCCCGGAGGAATTGGAGGCTGTGTTAAAGCACCTGTGTCAGTATTCCATTTATGCCTTTGCGGATGAAATCAGGCAGGGGTTTTTGACCATACAGGGAGGACACCGCGTCGGGCTGTCTGGACAGGTTATTTTAGGGGAAGAAAACAGGATAAGAAATATGAAATACATCCGTTATTTAAACATCCGTATTGCCCATGAGCTGAAAGGAGTCGCTGATCCGGTTATGTTCCATCTGTATGAAAACGGACAGGTACTCAACACTTTGCTGATTTCTCCGCCGGGATGCGGCAAGACCACCATGCTGCGGGATATTATCAGGCAGATATCGGATGGTACTGCGTACGGCAGAGGCGTCAATGTGAGTGTGGTAGACGAACGTTCGGAAATCGCAGGCAGCTATCTGGGCGTGGCACAGAATGATGTGGGAATCCGTACGGATGTATTGGACGGCTGTCCGAAAGTGGAGGGTATGATGCTTTTGATCCGTTCTATGGCTCCTCAGGTACTGGCAGTAGATGAATTAGGCAGTGACGGTGATATTCAGGCATTATTTATGGCAAGCGGATGCGGCTGTAAACTGATTGCAACGATTCACGGTAATTCTCTGGAAGAAGTAAAGGGTAAAAAATACATGCGTTATGTGATGGAAAACAGACTCTTTGACAGATATGTAGTGTTGGGAAAATATCAGGGGCGTTGTGAAGTGGAAGGAATCTATGACAGAGAAGGCAGACGATGTTTAAATTAGCAGGATTCATATGTATTATGATCGGATGTATGGGATGGGGAGAAGGCAGGATCAGGGAAGAGAAGAACAGAGTGCGGCATCTGAGGGAACTGATCCGTATTATCAGAAGAATACAGGATGAGATCAGATATGCGAAACACACGCTGCCGGAGATATGCCTGATCCTTTCAGAATATAGTGATTCGTGGTATAGTCCTTATTTTGGGCAGATTTATGATCAGCTCCGGGAGAGAAATGGTACAGGCTTAGAAGCAGTATGGACAAAGCAGATGGAATTGTGTTTTCAGGGAGTACCGCTGCAGGAGGACGAGAAGGATGTGCTCAGACGGCTGCCGGAAAATCTCGGATTACAGGAGGAGACGATGCAGGCGGTGAATATCGGACAGTCTACGGATATGCTTGTCAGGAAATGCAGGCAGGCGGAAGAAACCTATGAGGGGAAGTCTAAAGTAATACGCAGTGTAAGTATTCTGGTTGGATTGTTTCTGACAATTATCCTGATATGACAGGCGTACAGAAGGAGGAGAAATGAGCATAGGTCTTATTATCAAGATAGCAGCAGTAGGTGTCTTGGTCACAATATTAAATCAGGTTTTAAAACATAGTGGTCGGGATGAACACGCATTTTTAATCAGCCTGGCCGGATTAATTCTTGTTTTAACGTGGATTATTCCTTACATATATGATCTGTTTGTCATGGTACAGGAGTTATTTACTATGTAGCGTCAACAGACGGAATAAAGGAGGGATGATTCATGGAAATGGTCAAAATAGGACTGATCGGAATTGTGGGAGTACTGCTTGCGGTGGGACTCAAGAATTATAAAGCTGAATATGGCGTTTATATCGGCATAGCGGTCTGCCTGATTATTCTTGGATATACCACCCGTTATTTTACTCTGATTCTTGAGAGAATGGAACAGCTTAGAGGATATCTGAATGAAAATTACAAATATCTGACAGTACTGCTGAAAGCGGTAGGAGCTACTTACGCCTGCGAATTTTGTGCAGGTATCTGCAAGGATGCAGGATACGGCGGAATTGCAGGTCAGGTTGAAATGCTGGGAAAACTCTATATTTTGTTGGTGGGAATGCCGGTGCTTCTGGCGTTAATGGAGAGCATACAGGCGATCGCCGGATAAAAGTGCGAAGGAAATCACTAAACTCGTAAGAACCTCGCTAAGTGATTACAAGCTTCGCACGGAAGAATGGCTTCAAAGAGCCATTCTTCTTAAGGGATTCGTGTCATTGAAACAGTATACTTCTTATGAAAATTTGCGTTGTAAAGGTGTGGCAGGAAGGAGAAGAGGGGATGGTAGAGAGCGGCTTTGTGTGGGATGAGATGGATATGGATGCGGTTTCCATGGATTTTACCCGGCTGTTTCCGGAGTTTACCTTTGACGGTAAAGTCGTTATGGGGCTTATTATGCAAGGGAAACTGTGGGAAGCGGTTAAAGAGCTGGGACATGGGATTGCAGGGATGCTCGGTGCACAGATGGGGGAGGTTAAAGCATTGTTCATTACCATTCTGATTCTGGGAATCGTAGCCGCACTGTTTACGAATTTTGCAGATCTGTTTAAAGACCATCAGGTATCGGAGCTTGCATTCTATTTTGTCTATTTGCTTTTGATTGCGGTTCTGCTGAAATCCTTTGTCAATGCGGCTGATATTGTGAGGGAGATTCTTGGGACAGTCACTACTTTTATGAAGCTTTACATTCCGACCTATATGGTAGCGGTTGGAAGTGCATCGGGGATTGCTTCCGCATCGGTGTATTATCAGATTCTGTTACTGATAGTATATCTTGTGGAATGGGGGTATTTGTCTATTCTTCTGCCGGTGGTGTACTGTTATGTCCTGCTGACAGTGATCAATGGAGTCTGGATGGAAGAGAAGCTGACGATGCTGTTGGAATTGCTTGAAAAGGTAATCGGAATCAGTCTGAAGATAACCCTTGGTGTCATCACCGGATTCAGTCTTTTACAGTCAATGATATCACCTGTTCTGGATTCCCTGCAGGCTACGGCATTGAAGAAAGCCGTGTCAGCGATACCGGGAATCGGCGGGCTGACGGAGGGGATGTTTGAGATGGTAGTCGGATCGGCAGTGCTGATCAAGAACAGCATCGGTATTTATATAACACTTGTTCTCATTATGCTTTGCAGCATACCTGTTTTAAAAATTCTGCTGTTATCCTGCGTCACTAAGTTGAGTGCCGCTTTGATCGGGATTGTCAGCGATAAAAGAATGACAAACTGTGCTGACCGGGTAGGAGACGGTAATCTGATGCTTCTTAAAATGGCATTATCTTCGGTAGGAATGTTTGTGATACAGATTGCAGTCATTACCTATACCACAAGCAGGGGGATGTAATGGGGACAATTGTTGCAAATATCAGGGAAATCGGTATTTTCATGATAGCGGCACAGGCAGTGATGCATTTTGCTCCTGGGAAGCAGTATGAAAAGTATATCAAATTAATAGCAAGTGTTATGGTCCTGCTGCTGTTTATGAATCCTTTTGTTTCAGGGGCAGAAACTATTGAAGCAGAGTGGGAATACGGGACGGAGCAGATGATGCAGCAGCTTGAAGAACAGGAAGCAGGGCAGAACAGTCAGAATTTGTGGGGTAACACAATAATAGAGGATGCAGCCATGCAGCAGATAGAGGAGGAGGTACGGTCCCGGTTGAATCTGGTACTGGGGGAAGATGCATATCAGGTTGCGGAAGTGGAAATTCAATTAGAAGAGGCTGTGAAAGCAGACGTGGGCGAGACAGATACAGAATGGTCTGTGGGATGTATCCGGATTACGATGGAGCAAGAAAGGATGCGGTATGAGGAAGAAAACAGTGGGAAAACAAATACACCTATCAAGATAGATGAGATTGTCATCACGGCGGATGGAGAGATGCAGGAAGAGACGGATGAAGATGACTTATATAGACGCTTGTTTGCAGACACCCTGGGAGTCGGGGAGGACAGAGTGGAGGTGATTTGTCGTGGAGGATGGTAAGAAGCTGTTCGAAAAACTGACCAAAGGCAGAAAACTGCAAAAAGACCAATGCCTGATTATAATTTTAACGGGAATACTTCTGTGTGTGATTGTATGGCCTGTCAAACAGACAGGGTCAAAGTCCAATATATCGAACATCATAAATGATACTATGGAGATCCAGAAAAATGATTCGCAGGGGAAAGATACAGAAGTGATGACAGAGAATGAGATAGAGTCGGCTTATGTCAGTTATTGGGAAGACAAACTGGAGAACGCATTAAGTTATGTGGAAGGCGCGGGAGAGGTTAAGGTTTTGATTACTCTGAAAGAGTCGGAAGAGAAGATTGTGGAGAAAGACGGCCCGGAGGAATTGTCTGATACGGCAGAGAGTGATGCAGCCGGAGGAAACCGTACAGTGGGAGAGAGCCGGATCGAGAGAACGACGATTTATACAATAGATGAGAGAGGCAACAGTGTCCCTTATGTTATCAAGACGATACCGCCTATGGTAGAGGGCGTTGTGGTGATTGCGCAGGGGGCTGATCAAATCATGGTACGTCAGAATATAATCGAAGCAATTCAGGTATTATTTGATATAGACATGAATAAAATAACAGTAGTTAAGATGAAAAATAATAATCAGTGAAGGGGAGAAGAAATTGAAAAACATGATTAAAAAGAATCAGATGATGATTACTGCGCTTGCGATTATGATTGCAGTGGCCGGTTATCTGAATTTCGCAGGCACAAAAGTAACGGATGAGGAGATCATGTCCGTGAACGGAGAGATTGCAACAGATGATATGGGTAATTTGGATTATGCGGCACTGGCGGATTTGTCTGAGGAAGATTTGGAACAGGCATCAGGAGATATTGAGAGCCTGGACAGTGATGTGACGATGGTAGAAAGCGGCAGTGTGGACGAAGAACTGGAAGAGGCACTGGCAGAAGAACAGATGGATGAGGTGCCCGGAGAGGCGGTATTTACTTCCGCAGGTACGGCATCTGAATTATCCGGCGCTAAATTGGAGAAAGAACAGACAAGAGCACAGAATAAAGAGACATTGTTAGAGATCATCAACAATGCCAATATCAGCGAGACACAGAAGCAGGAGGCTGTCAACAGCATGATCTCCATGACGGATATTGCAGAGAAAGAAACTGCGGCTGAAATCCTGTTGGAGGCAAAAGGATTTGATGATGCTATCGTCAGCATTGACGGAGACAGTGTTGATGTGGTAGTTAATACGGCGGAACTGACGGAAGCCCAGCGCGCCCAGATTGAAGATATTGTAATACGTAAGACGGGAGTCAGTGCCGATGCTATTATTATCAGTACAGTCAATGCAAATTAGATGCACTATCGAGAATTTTATGATAAGATATATTCGCGCGGCATTTTGAGACAATGTCATAGTACAGTAAGAGTATCATAACGGAGGCAAAGGATGAAAAGAGTTTTTTTGATTGTATTAGACAGTTTTGGAATCGGAGAGATGGAGGACGCGGCAGTGTACGGGGATAAGGGCACGAATACGTTAAGGTCTGTGTCCTCAAGTTCCGAATTTGATATGCCTCATATGAAGAATCTTGGTCTTTTTAATATTGACGGGGTGACCTGCAGGGAAGGCGTGGAAGCACCGGCGGCGAGAATAGCCCGTATGAAGGAGGCATCCAAAGGGAAAGATACGACAATCGGACACTGGGAGATTGCGGGGATATGGTCGAAACAGCCTTTGCCTACTTATCCTAACGGATTTCCGCAGGAGATACTGGATGCGTTTTGCAAAGCGACCGGCAGAGGTGTGTTGTGCAATATGCCCTATTCCGGTACGGAAGTCATTCAGAAGTATGGGGATGAGCATGTTAAGACAGGTGATTTGATCGTCTATACATCAGCGGACAGTGTGTTCCAGATTGCAGCCCATGAAGAGATTGTGCCGGTAGAGACGCTGTATGAATATTGCAGGATGGCAAGAGACATTCTGCAGGGTGAGCATGGTGTGGGCAGAGTGATAGCCAGACCTTTTATCGGAACAAGCGGTCATTACATGAGGACGCCGAAGCGCCATGATTTCTCCTTGGAGCCGCCGGCAGTGACCATGCTGGATCAGTTGAAAGCGGCAGGCAGGGATGTGATTTCCGTAGGTAAGATCAAAGATATCTTTGCAGGAAGAGGAATCACGGATTTTGTATATACGAAGGGAAATGAAGAGGGGATTGAGAGAACCCTGGAATATCTGGATCAGGATTTTGAGGGACTTTGCTTTATTAATCTGGTGGATTATGATATGCTCTACGGACATCGGAATGATATTGACGGCTATGCAAGGGCACTTACTTACTTTGACCGTAAGCTGCCGGAACTGACAGAGAAACTTAAGGAAGAGGATATTCTTATGATTACGGCAGACCATGGCTGTGATCCGGGCTATACAGTATCGACGGATCATTCCAGAGAGCATACGCCGTTTCTGATGTACGGCAGGAAGGTGGCCCCTGCCAATCTGGGTACCAGAGAGACCTTTGCGGATATCGGTGCGACAGTGCTTGATTATTTCGGGATCACACCGGAGTTTGCAGGTACATCCATGCTGTAACAGGCGGATATAAGAACAGGATATATTTTAATTTGGAGGATAAAAACGTGAGTAATTATGCGGATGAAATTAACAAAAGAAGAACCTTTGCGATCATTTCGCATCCGGATGCAGGTAAGACGACCTTAACCGAGAAATTCTTATTATACGGCGGTGCCATTAATCTGGCAGGCAGCGTAAAAGGTAAGGCCACAGCCAGACATGCGGTTTCTGACTGG
Organism: Lachnospiraceae bacterium; assembly: GCA_017936885.1. Lineage (GTDB taxonomy): Bacteria > Bacillota > Clostridia > Lachnospirales > Lachnospiraceae > UBA3282. The sequence continues at coordinate 78,722 of JAGBEO010000033.1, forward strand.
ATGGAGATCGAGAAGGAGAGAGGTATTTCAGTCACCTCTTCCGTGCTGCAGTTTGAGTATGACGGTTTTTGTATCAATATTCTGGATACGCCGGGACATCAGGACTTCTCTGAGGATACTTACAGAACGTTGATGGCAGCCGATTCTGCGGTGATGGTTATTGATGCATCCAAGGGTGTGGAGGCGCAGACACGTAAGCTGTTTAAGGTGTGTGTGATGCGTCACATTCCGATCTTTACCTTTATCAATAAGATGGACAGGGATGCCAACGATACTTTTGAACTGCTGGATGAGATTGAGAAAGAGCTTGGGATTGCTACTTGTCCTATCAACTGGCCCATCGGTTCCGGTAAGAACTTTAAGGGAGTGTATGAGCGTGCCAGTGAGTGTGTGATTACCTATTCAGATACGGAGAAGGGTACAAAAGAGGGACATGCTACCCGGATTCCGATTGCGGACGAGAGTACGCTGACGGAGTATATCGGGGAAGAAAATAAAGCACAGCTTATGGATGAGATAGAGCTGTTAGACGGTGCCAGTGCGGAATATGATTTGGAACTGATTCAGGCGGGAGAATTGACTCCTGTATTTTTCGGTTCGGCACTTACAAATTTCGGCGTGGAGATATTCTTGCAGCACTTTTTGAAAATGACGACAACACCGCTTCCGCGTAAGGCGGATATCGGCTTGATCGATCCGGTGGAGCATGATTTCTCAGCCTTTGTCTTTAAGATTCAGGCGAATATGAACAAAGCCCATCGTGACAGAGTGGCGTTTATGCGTATCTGCTCCGGAAGATTTGATGCCGGAGCCGAGGTGAAGCATGTGCAGGGCGGTAAAGTCATGCGACTGTCCCAGCCGCAGCAGATTATGGCTGATGAACGTAAGATATTAAGTGAAGCCTATGCGGGAGATATCATCGGTGTATTTGATCCGGGGATCTTCTCCATCGGAGATACGATCTGTATGCCCAAGGAGCAGTTTGAATATGAAGGGATTCCGACTTTCGCACCGGAGCATTTTGCGAGAGTAAGGCAGATCGATACCATGAAACGAAAACAATTTGTGAAAGGAATCACGCAGATCGCACAGGAGGGTGCCATCCAGATATTCCAGGAATTCAATACCGGTATGGAAGAGATTATCGTGGGGGTAGTCGGTGTGCTGCAGTTCGATGTGCTCAAGTACCGTTTGGAGAATGAGTATAATGTAGAAATCAGGTTGGAGAATCTTCCTTATGAACATATCCGCTGGATTGAGAATAAGGACATTGATTTGGATAAGCTGACAGGTACTTCAGATATGAAGAAGATTAAGGATTTAAAGGACAACCCTTTGCTGTTGTTTGTGAATCAATGGAGTATCGGTATGACGATTGAGAGAAACGAAGGCTTGATTTTATCGGAGTTTGGCAGAAATTAGAGGATGTCGGTGCAGTATCTGTGGTGATGAAGGTGTTTGCATATGAAAAGAACAGGCTTGTTATTGATCGGTATGCTGATTTTGACCGGATGTCTGGCTTATGCCTGGCATGAGTTGCCGCATGAAGAAAGCGATCTGTATCTACAGGCTGATCTGGGGGCGGCACAGGCAGAATATGAGGTCTCAGAACAGGTAGTTAAGCAGGAAGAGGTCATTTCAGAGCTGGATTTGGAGAATTGCTATGCTTACCGGATGCTGTCAGAGGATGAGAAGACGCTGTACAGAGAGATTACAGATGCGCTTCTTACTTTTGGAGAGGATGTGAAACTGTCAAGCTGTGACAAGGAAGAAATATCGCATGTGTTCCAGTGCGTACTCAATGACCATCCTGAAATTTTCTATGTGGACGGATATACGTATACGGAATATACGTTGGGTGACATTCTCAGAAAGATAACGTTTACAGGTACTTATCGTTTCAGTCAGGAAGAAGTAAAAGAAAAGCAAAAACTGATAGATGATTATGTAAACCAGTGCCTGGCAGGGATACCGGAGAATGCGGACGAATATACGAAAGTAAAGTATATTTATGAATATTTGATCCATCACACGGAATATGATGCTACGGCGCAGAATAATCAGAATATCTGCTCTGTCTTTATAGAAGGCAGATCCGTCTGTCAGGGATATGCTAAAGCGACCCAGTATTTATTGAATCAGGCGGGTATTTTTGCCACGCTGGTGCTGGGGCGTGTGGTAGGTGGCGAAGGACATGCATGGAATCTTGTCAGGATTGACGGTCAGTATTATTATGTGGACACTACATGGGGAGACGCTTCCTATCAGGCGGTGGAGGGTTCCGTCGAGTATCCGGATGAGAAAATACCTACCATCAACTATGATTATTTGTGTGTAACAACGAAGCAATTGGAGATTACGCATACCATTGACAATGTAGTGGAGCTGCCGGAATGTACATCGATGGATAATAATTATTATGTGCGTGAGGGCGTATATTTTACCCAGTGGGATGAAGCGCGGCTGGAGAGGATTTTTAAAGAAGGATATGAGAAAGGCAGCACCTATGTAACATTAAAGTGTGCCGATTATGAGACCTACCGGCAGATGCAGGATGCACTTATTATGAATCAGGGGATTTTCCGGTATTTGAATTGTCCCGACGGAGTGGTATCTTATACGGACAATGAGAAACAGTACAGTATGAGCTTCTGGCTTTAATGGGAATGGGGCTAGGCAAAAATAAGAAATTTTGATATACTTAACCCAAATGAGAAAAGGCGTGGTATTGTTACGCAGCAACTTGAGCCATGCGCCATGTATGCAGAGCATACATGTAAATTCGCAGATTGAGAGAAAGGTATGGTTATTGATATGGAACAGGAATTAGCTCGCAATACGTATGTATTACAGGAAGATGAGAAGATCGGAACAGTAAAGATAGCGGATGATGTAGTAGCGATGATCGCAGCTCTCGCTGCCACAGAAGTAGACGGTGTGGCCGCAATGGGAGGCAATATGTCCAATGAGATTTTAAAGAGAGTGGGGATGAAATCTCTTGCCAAAGGTGCCAAGGTAGACGTATTGAATCAGAAAGTGAAAGTAGAGCTTGCCATTACGATGGAGTATGGTTTTAATATTCCGGCCACCTGCCAGCAGGTGCAGAATAAAGTCAAAAGCGCGATAGAGAACATGACAGGCTTGGAAGTAACAGATGTCAATATCCGTATTGCGGGTATCAATGTAACGAAAGACAAATAAGCCATTGATTTGCAGGCGGAAGGAAAGGCATAGTTATTGATATGAGCAGAAGAGAGTTACGGGAACAGATATTTAAGTTGTTGTTTCGCGTGGAATTTAACAGTATGGAAGATATGGCGGAGCAGGAGCAGTTGTTTTTTGAGGAAGAAGATGCTGCAAAAGAGAAGGATGCCGTATATGTTTCGGACAAATACCATAAGATCAGGGAGAAGCTTACAGAGATTGATGCTCTCTTAAATGAAAGGGCGGAAGGCTGGAATACCGGCAGAATGAGCAAGGTTGATCTGACGATCTTAAGGCTGGCTGTCTATGAGATTACGTATGACGAGTCTGTCCCCACGGGAGTGGCGATTAATGAGGCAGTGGAGCTTGCCAAGAAATTCGGGCAAGATGCTTCTTCGGGATTTGTGAATGGCGTCTTAGCGAAGTTTGCATAAAAGACAGGTGTTGCGATGCAGAATGTATATACAGTTGCACAGGTCAATTCTTATATTAAAAATATGTTCACGCAGGATTTTATGCTGCAGTCCATCCAGGTGAAAGGCGAGGTGAGTAACTGTAAGTATCATTCCTCTGGACATATTTATTTTACATTAAAGGATGCAAAAGGAACAATTGCATGTGTTATGTTTGCTTCAAACCGCAGCGGATTATCTTTTCGCATGACGGAAGGGCAGCAGGTTGTGGTAAGCGGCAGTGTGGATGTCTATGAGCGGGACGGTAAATACCAGTTATATGCTAAGCAGATACAGCTTAACGGTGCCGGAGCACTTTATGAGCGGTACGAGCAGCTTAAGCGGGAGCTGGAAGAGAGAGGAATGTTTGCCCCGGAATATAAACAGCCTATTCCGAAATACATTAAAACCCTGGGGGTTGTGACAGCGGCTACAGGTGCGGCGGTCAGGGATATTATCAATATCACTACCAGAAGGAATCCTTATGTGCAGATTATTCTTTATCCTGCCATTGTGCAGGGAGAAGCGGCCGTGCCAAGCATCATCAACGGTATTCATGCCATGGAGCATTTCGGTGTGGACACCATCATCGTAGGCAGAGGCGGCGGTTCCATAGAGGATTTGTGGGCATTTAATGAAGAAGCGGTGGCACAGGCGATTTTTGACTGCCCGATACCGATTATATCGGCGGTGGGACATGAGACGGATACAACGATTGCAGATTATGTGGCGGATTTGAGGGCACCGACTCCGTCAGCAGCCGCAGAACTTGCAGTTTATGATATAGAACAATTACAGGATAAGATATCCGAATACACTTACACGCTTAAGCATATGTGCAAGCGTGTCATAGAGCGTTATCGCAAAGAGACAGAGCAGTACGGTGTGAGGATGCGCTATCTAAGTCCCCTTAACATGCTCCGTATGAAAAGAACACAGGCGTTATCTTTAGAGGAACACTTGCAGAATGCGATGGAGAAACAGTTGCGCTCTAAGAAGCATCAACTGGCGCTTTATGTGGAGCAGATGAAAGGCTTATCACCTCTTGATAAGCTGAATCAGGGATATTCCTATGCAGCGGATGCATCCGGCAGGACGCTCTCTTCTGTGGAGCAGGTATCTTCCGGGGATATGGTAACGGTCTACTTAAAAGACGGACGGCTTAAGACGCAGATTATGGAGAAACAGAGAGAAGCATGGGAGAGTTAGAAGTGGAAAACAGGAAACCGGAGCAGCGGAAGAAGGAACAGGATAAGGTGCAGGAGCAGAATAAGGCGCAGGAACAAGATCAGGTACAAGGACAGAATACAGAGCAGGGGATTTCTCTGGAGGAAGCCTTTGCGCAACTGGAAGAAGTGATTGCTCATTTAGAGACAGAAGAGATTACTTTAGAGCAGTCTTTTCAGGAATATAACAGAGGAATGCAGTTGTTGCAGTACTGTAATGCAACGATAGATCAGGTGGAGAAAAGGGTACTTCAAATCAATGAAGATGGTGGCTTAGATGAATTTTAAAGAAGAACTGACACAGAAAACAGAGCAGATGGAAGAGGTGTTAAAGCAGTATCTTCCGAAAGAAGAGGGGTATGCTGGGACGGTAATCGAGGCGATGAACTACTCCGTGTTGGCAGGCGGTAAACGTCTGCGTCCCATGCTGATGTGGGAGACGACCGTTTTGTTCGGCAGTGCGGGAGAAAGTATCAAGCCTTTCATGGCAGCGCTGGAGATGATTCATAACTATTCTCTCGTGCATGATGATCTGCCCGCCATGGACAATGATGAGTGCCGGAGAGGACGCAAGACTACCCATGTGGTTTACGGAGAAGGCATGGCAGTGTTAGCAGGAGACGGGCTGCTCAATTATGCTTTCGAGACAGCAGCAACAGCTTTCGATCTGGCAGAAAACATGGAAGATTACCGGAAGATAGGAAAGGCGATGCAGATACTTGCCGGAAAAGCCGGTATCTATGGAATGATCGGCGGACAGTGTGCGGATCTGAATGCAGAAGAACCGGAAACACAGGTATCCGAAGAAATGCTGCTGTATATTCATGAGCATAAGACTGCTGCGCTGATTCAGTCTGCTATGATGATCGGTGCCGTTTTGGCGGGGGCTTCCGGGGAAGAGATTGCTGCCATAGAGAAATGTGCTTACAACATCGGTATTGCGTTTCAGATACAGGATGATATTCTGGATGTGACCGGCAGTCAGGAAGTGCTGGGTAAGCCTATCGGAAGTGATGAGAAGAATCACAAGCTTACCTATGTTTCTATGCACGGACTTAAGGAGTCAAAGGAACAGGTGGAAGAATTGTCTAAAGAAGCCATTAGTATTCTGACTTCCTTTGCACAGCGTAATTTGTTCCTGGAACAATTGGTAGAGCAGTTAATCTACAGAGAAAAATAGAGAGTTAAAACCTGTTCGGTTTTGACACATTCAGATCAGAGCCTTTATGCTTTGACATTGAGGATTAGGTGAATACGATGTATTTAGAGAAAATTGAGAAAGCGAATGATATCAAGCAGATTGCAGAAGAAAACTACGGGGCACTGGCAGAGGAAATCAGGGAATTCCTGATTCAGACGATCAGTGTGACCGGAGGACATCTGGGGTCCAATCTGGGAGCCGTGGAGTTGACGATGGCCCTTCATCTGTTTTTGGATTTGCCGGAAGATAAAGTGATATGGGATGTGGGACATCAGTCTTATACCCATAAATTACTGACGGGCAGAAGAGACGGGTTCGTTAATCTGCGTAAATTCGGGGGGATGAGCGGATTCCCGAAGCGCAAAGAGAGTGATTGTGACTGCTTTGACACGGGACACAGTTCTACTTCTATCTCGGCGGGCCTTGGTATGGTGAAGGCGAGAGATATTCAGGGCGGTAAGAATACGATTGTATCTGTCATCGGCGACGGTTCTTTAACAGGCGGCATGGCATATGAAGCGCTGAATAACGCTTCGCGGCTTGAGACGAATTACATCATTATTCTCAATGACAATAACATGTCCATATCAGAGAACGTGGGCGGTGTTTCTAAATATTTGAATAATATCAGAACAGCGGACATGTATCTGGATTTAAAAGAAGGCGTTTACAATTCCCTGCACGGTAAGTCTAAGTACGGTGATAAAGTGGTATCCCAGATCAGGCGTGCCAAGAGCAGCTTCAAACAGCTTGTAGTGCCGGGCATGTTCTTTGAAGATATGGGAATTACCTATTTGGGGCCGGTAGACGGTCATAATATTCAGGCGATGGTGCATATGCTGAAAGAAGCCAGAAAGATCAAAGGCGCGGTGCTTCTGCATGTGATTACCCAGAAAGGACGGGGGTATGCACCGGCTGAGCGTCATCCGGCCAGATTTCACGGAGCGGAACCTTTCGATATCGAGACAGGTATTCCGAGCAAACCGAGGAATAAGGCGAATTATACGGACATTTTTTCAACGGTTATGTGCAAGTTAGGGCAGCGGGACGAGCAGGTGGTTGCAATAACAGCCGCTATGCCTGACGGTACCGGATTAAAACGGTTCCGTAATATGTACCCTGATCGGTTTTTTGATGTGGGAATTGCGGAAGAACATGCTGTAACCTTTGCGGCAGGGCTTGCGGCAGGCGGGTTGAAGCCTATTGTGGCAATTTATTCTTCTTTTTTACAAAGAGCCTATGACCAGATTCTGCATGACGTGTGTATTCAGAATCTTCCGGTAGTCTTTGCCATAGACAGGGCCGGATTGGTGGGCAGTGACGGAGAGACTCATCAGGGAATTTTTGATTTATCCTATCTGTCCTCTATACCGAATATGCATATTATGGCGCCCAAGAATAAATGGGAGCTTTCCGATATGATTAAGTTTGCGGTTGCCTTCGAGGCGCCGATTGCCATCCGCTATCCGAGAGGAGAGGCGTTCGACGGACTGAAAGATAACCGGGAGCCTATTGTATATGGCAAGAGCGAGCCGATTTATGAAGAAGAGGATATTATGCTCATGGCTGTGGGCAGCATGGTAAAGGTTGCCCTGGAGGTACGTGATCAACTGAAAGAACGCGGCTATTCCTGTTCTTTGGTGAATGCCAGATTCGTGAAGCCTATCGATGAAGAAGCTGTCAAAGAAGCCTGTCAGGAGCACAAACTGATTGTGACCATGGAGGAAAATGTGTTAAGCGGCGGCTATGGCGAGAAGGTCAGGGATTACGTTGATGCAATCGGGGCATCGACCCAGGTGCTTAACATAGCGATTCCGGATGAGTATGTGGAGCATGGCAATGTGGAACTGCTAAAGCAGGAAATCGGCATCGATGCGGATTCTATCGTAAAGAAAGTGATTACGCGGTACGTTTCTATGGCAGGTATGAATGATAAGAAGCTTTGAAGATATTATGTACAGACCCGGTGGGACGGATAGGTATGGATAAATATAGAAAGACAAGCATATGAGAATAGAGATATAAGAATAGATGCATAAAGGCAGAAACAGAGCGTATGAAAGAAAGATTAGACGTGATTCTGGTCAAACAGGGATTTGCTCAGTCCAGAGAGAAAGCGAAGGCAATCCTCATGGCAGGCAATGTCTTTGTGGACGGACAGCGGGAAGATAAGGCAGGAACCACTTTTGACGAGAGTAAAATTCATATAGAAGTGAAAGGCAGTACCTTGAAGTATGTGAGCCGCGGCGGTTTGAAGCTGGAAAAGGCGATGGCACAGTTTCCGATTGTGCTTGCGGATACCGTGTGTATGGATATCGGAGCATCCACAGGCGGTTTTACGGACTGTATGCTGCAAAATGGCGCCAGACAGGTGTTTTCCATTGATGTGGGGCATGGGCAGCTTGCCTGGAAACTTAGAAATGATGAGCGGGTTGTCTGCATGGAGAAAACCAATTTCCGTTATGTGACACCGGACGATATCGGGGTGCAGGTGGATTTTGCATCGGTAGATGTCTCCTTTATTTCTTTGACCAAGATTTTGATTCCGGCGAGGAATCTGCTTCGGGAGCAGGGACGCATGGTGTGCCTGATCAAGCCTCAGTTTGAAGCTGGCAAAGAGAAAGTCGGCAAGAAGGGCGTGGTGAGAGATCCTGATGTGCATAAGGAAGTGATACATAAGGTGATTGATTATGCTGATTTTATCGGGTTTGCAGTGAAGGGACTGACCTATTCGCCCATCAAAGGCCCAGAAGGAAATATAGAATATTTGGTATTTATAGAGAAAAAGAGTGAACTGTCGGAAGAAATTTCGGAACTGACGGAAGCTGAGGCAGAGGGTGCTTTGCGGGAACTGACAGCCGCTAAGAGCGGAAAGTCCTGGGAGCAGGAACAGATGAAGATGATCTCACAGACGGTAGCTGAAGCACATGGCGCATTAGACGAGGCGAAATAAGCAGATGAAACGATTCTATCTGATTACCAACGAGGGGAAAGACCCGGAAGGAATTTACACCAAAAGAATAGCGGAATATATCAGGAAGCATGGTGGTGATGCGGTCTGTGTGGATGGCGAGAGGTTTTCGGACGAACAGCTTCCGGGCGAAAGCGTTGATTGTATTCTGGTGCTGGGCGGAGACGGTACTTTGCTTCGCGCGGCGAGAAATATGATGGATAATGATATACCGCTTCTGGGGATTAACCTCGGAACACTGGGATATCTGGCGGAAGTGGAGAGCGCAAATCTTGAGGCGGCACTGGATCAGCTTTTACGGGATGACTTTACCAGAGAAGAAAGAATGATGTTAGTGGGTCAAGTGGATAAGCAGGGGACAGGTGAAGAGAATTTCGCCCTGAATGATATTGTAATTTCCCGATGTGGTTCTTTGCAGATTTTGACATTTCATATCTATGTCAACGGACAGTTCTTAAACAGCTATAGTGCAGACGGCATTATTGTGGCAACCCCGACCGGGTCCACCGGTTATAATATGTCGGCGGGAGGCCCCATTGTGGAGCCTTGTGCCAGATTATTATTGCTGACACCGATTTGCCCGCATACGCTGAATACAAGAAGTATTATTCTCGCGCCGGAAGATGAGATCAGAATAGAGATTCCGCAGGGGAGAGACGGACATTTGCAGACGGTGGAAGCTAATTTTGACGGCAGTCATAAGATTATTCTGCAGACCGGAGATCACATAGTAATAAGTAAAGCTGCTAAGACTACGGGAATCTTAAAGCTGAATACGGAAAGCTTTTTGTCTGTATTACATAAAAAGATGAGCGAGTAGGTTGAAAAACCATATTTGGAAGTTTTTAAGGACAGTAAGGGCGCTCTGATACGGAGGTTTTTGAATGAAAAAAGCCAGACATGACAAAATAATAGAATTGATAGGCAAGTACGAGATAGAGACACAGGAAGAACTGGCAGATCGTCTGCGGCATGCCGGATATCAGGTCACACAGGCCACTGTTTCCAGAGATATCCGGGAGTTAAAATTATCCAAGATTCCGGGTGGAAGAGGCAAACAGAAATATGTTGCATTCACGCAGGAAGAACCGCATCTGGGGGATAAGTATATCAGAGTGCTGAAAGAAGGCTATGTCTCCATGGCACTGGCACAGAATCTGTTAGTCATGAAGACGGTATCCGGTATGGCGATGGCGGTAGCCGCTGCCGTGGATGCGTTGAAGCTTGATGAAATAGTGGGCTGTATTGCAGGAGATAATACCTTAATGATAGCCATGCGCAGCGTGGAAGATGCCGAGAATGTGATGGAGCAGATTGGGAGAATGATATCAGGATAAAAGAGCTTAACGGTATGGTGTTAGGGGATTGGTTTGACTGAAATAACATTATGTATTTGCATGGATCTTAACAGAGAAGAGTCCTATAAAAGGCGGTGAATGAAGAGACATGCCCGGAGAGAATACATAAGAGGTGATAACATGTTACAAAGTTTACACGTGAAAAATCTGGCGTTGATTGATGAGACGGAAGTCTTTTTCGGGGAGGGACTCAACATTCTGACCGGAGAGACCGGAGCCGGTAAATCCATCATTATCGGATCGATCAATTTAGCGCTTGGAGGAAAAGCGGATAAGGATATGATCCGCAGCGGTGCGGAGTATGCTCTGGTAGAGTTGATTTTTGGCATCAATCAGCCGGAACAGTTGCAAGCCATACAGGCATTGGATCTTCCGGTAGAAGAGGGGCAGATTATCCTGCAGCGTAAGATCATGCCGAACCGCAATGTGTGCAAGGTATGCGGAGAAACCGTCACGGCAAGACAGTTGAAGCAGCTTGCGGAAGTCCTGATTGATATTCACGGTCAGCATGAGCACCAGTCTCTTTTGCAGGCAGCGAAACAATTGGAAATACTGGATGCATATGCGGGTGAAGAGCTGGTATCCTGTAAAGAACAGTTGCAGGGAATCTACCGGCAGTACAGGCAGGCTGTGGAAGAATTGTCTCACAATGAAGTGGATGAAGAAACACGCAGACGGGAAAGTGCGCTGGCCGAGTTTGAATGTCAGGAAATTGAGGAAGCACAACTGCTGCCCGGAGAAGATGAGGAAGTCGAGAAAACCTATCAGAAACTGGTCAACAGCCAGAAGATTAAAGAGGCAGCAAGTGCGGCATATTCCTTATGCGGTTATGAGGAAGGCGGTGTAGGCGGCAATATCGGACGGGCACTGCGGGAGATCAGAAATGTATCCGCTTATGATGAAATGCTCCAGGAGTTTGAGAAACAATTGTTAGACATAGATAGTCTTTTAAATGACTGCAACAGAGGCATCGCCGAGTATTTGTCGGGGCTTGAGTTTGATGCGGAGCTTTTTGACCAGACGGAGAGACGTCTGAATCTTATCAATCATTTGAAGTCAAAATATGGAAATTCCATAGAAGATATCCTGGATTATCAAAAGCGGACACAGGAGAAGCTTGCAAAGTATCAGGATTATGATGCGTATCGTATGGAATTGACGCAGAAAGCAAATACTTTAAAAGAAGAAGCACTTAAAATCTGTGCACAGCTCTCAGATATCCGCAGTAAGAATGCACTGTGGTTGGCGGATGAAATGAAGAAAGCCCTTGTGGATCTTAATTTTGAAACGGTTGCGTTTGAAATACGTGTCATAAAGGCAGAGGATCAAATGACTGCCAACGGATATGATAAAGCAGTTTTTCTGATCTCTACCAATCCGGGAGAGGCACTCAAAGAACTGGCACAGGTGGCCAGCGGCGGTGAATTATCCCGTATTATGCTGGCGCTCAAGACAGTGCTCGCAGACAAGGATGAAATCGAGACCTTGATCTTCGATGAGATTGATACCGGAATCAGCGGCAAGACAGCATGGAAGGTATCTGAAAAAATGGGAATTCTTGGCAGGGAACATCAATTGATCTGTATTACCCATCTTCCGCAGATTGCGGCTATGGCAGATTCTCATTTCTGTATTGAGAAACAAGTGGTGGATCAGCGGTCTGTCACGGATATCCGACAGCTTAAGGAAGACGAGAGCATCGAAGAACTTGCCAGAATGCTCGGCGGAGCAAGCATTACGGAGAATGTTCGCAATAATGCAAGAGAAATGAAAGATTTGGCAAGAAAAACAAAACAATATTAAATTAAAATGTGAGATTTTTCACATACTAGAAAGGACATGCTTTATGCGTGTCCTTTTTTGGAACATAAGGATGACTCGCATGGCGTGTCCTGAGTTGTTCTATATTCTGCGGAAAGATGAGGGATGTGATAAATTGAACAGATTAGTTTATATGACAAAACAACAAGAGAGAAGATATCGCAGTTTTCTCTATATTATATTAGCGGCAGCAGTCATTGCGCTTACCTTTACAGTTTACTATATTTATTGGGATAAAATTCCTTCTACTATTAAAATACGTGCAGGCGTGGAGCAGGAGCTTGATTTCAAAGTGCCGGTGTCAGGGGAAATCTACCGGGTGAAGGAGGATGCGGCGGCACAGGTATCCTCAGTCACGGAGACTGTCAGGGCACCGGAAGCAGAGCAGGTGGCGGAAAGCATTTCTGATTCCGTGGAAAGCATCCATGTAGATTTTGCACATACGGTGAAGGTGAAAGCCAATGAGATTGATACTTATCAGATGGATTTGAAACTGTTTGGTATTCTTCCTTATAAAAATGTAGATATTCAGGTTATTCAGGATAAAATGCTGATACCTTCGGGAATTCCGATCGGTATTTACGTGAAGACCAGCGGGGTGTTGGTGGTAGGAATCGGAGAGTTTGAAAACAGAGAGGGGGATCAGGTATCACCGGCAAAATATGTTTTGCAGAAAGGCGACTATATTTTGCAGGTAGATGGAGAGGAGATCGAGAATAAAAAGCATTTTATTCAGTTGGTGGAAGAATCTGATGGGAATGATATGGTGCTGACCATTAAAAGGAACAATGAAATTACAGAGGTAATGATAGAAGCGGATCAAAACCAGAATGAGGAGTGGAAACTGGGAATCTGGATACGTGATAATGCGCAGGGAATCGGTACCATGACGTATGAAGATACGGATCATACTTTCGGAGCTTTAGGGCACGGCATCAATGACGTGGATACTTCCCTGCTGATGAATCTGGAGGAAGGGACGCTTTACAAGACGGAAATCGTAGGTATTACCAGAGGTGCCAATGGCTCTCCGGGAGAATTGACGGGTTATATTGAGTATGACAGTGATAATATCATCGGAGAGATTACAGAGAATACCACGGAGGGAATTTTCGGTATATGCGATGAAGAACTTGTTAAGGCAGCCTGTTATGAACCGATTCCTATCGCATTGAAGCAGGAGATTGAACTGGGGCCGGCACAGATTATCTGTTCCGTAACCGGAGAACCGGAATTCTATGATGTGGAGATCGTGGAGGTCAATCTGGAGCAGGAGAATATTAACCGCGGGATCGTCATACAGGTGGTGGATGAGAAACTTTTAACGCTGACAGGAGGTATTATTCAGGGGATGAGCGGCAGTCCGATTATTCAGAATGGAAAAATGGTAGGTGCGGTCACCCATGTACTGGTACAGGATTCTACCAGAGGATACGGTATTTTTATTGAGGAGATGCTGACCCATTAGTATGAAAACCACAGAGAACTTAAGGTAAAGCAGATCGATGTTTTGGGCGATGCTTAAAAGTTCCACGGGTTGTTTTCTTTGTTATAATAGGAAAAGATAAACCCAGAGTTTAGAATAAATTGTAAGGGGAATTTTATAACGGAGGAAGACTATGGAAACATTAAATGTGACAGCATCAAGAGATCAAGAACAGTTTTACCGGATTTTGGATAATCTGATCAGTACCAATAAGGAATTTCAGATTATGATTACTGTTCCGTCCGGCAACAAAGAGGGAGATATGCAGGAAATGGAAGTGATACAAGTACCCGTAGCACATGATCTGGAGAAAGATGTGACAGATATGATTCATGAAATTGGTGTTCCGGCACATATTAAAGGGTATCAATATTTAGAGAGGCTATTATGATGTCGGTAGAGGATGTAGAGATGCTTGGTTCTATTACGAAAGTGTTGTATCCGACCATAGCCAAGAAATATCAGACCACACCAAGCCGGGTAGAACGTGCTATCCGTCATGCCATTGAGGTGGCATGGTCCAGAGGCAGAATGGAAACTTTGGATGCACTTTTCGGTTACACAATCAATACCGGAAAAGGAAAACCAACCAATTCCGAGTTTATTGCGCTGATCGCAGATAAAATACGTTTGCAATATCGTCGTTAATTTTCAAAATAATCCTTTTATTGCCAGCTAAAATATTGTATACTATTACTTAAGAATATTTTATTCTTAAGTGGGAATATGTGTTCATCATATTCCCGGTATGACTTTATATAGGTAATAAATCTTGGAGGGTTAGCATGAAGAATATTTTGTTTGTTGCATCGGAAGGTGTGCCGTTTATTAAGACGGGTGGTTTGGCGGATGTAGTCGGTTCCTTACCCAAATGTATCGATCGGGAATACTTTGATGTCAGAGTGATTCTTCCCAAATATACTTGTATGAAACAGGAGATGAAGGATAAACTGACCTATAAGACTCATTTCTATATGGATTTCCATTGGAAAGAGGAGTATGTAGGTATTATGGAATCGGAAGTGGATGGAGTAAAATATTACTTCATTGACAATGAGTCTTATTTCGGCGGATTTAAACCTTATGGCGACAATGCGCTGTTTGAGATTGAAAAATATGCATTTTTCTGTAAGGCTGCCTTATCGATCCTTCCGGTGATTGATTTCAGACCGGATCTGATCCATTGCCATGACTGGCAGACTGGTCTGATTCCTGTTTATCTGAAAGAGAGATTCCAGGGCGGAGATTTTTACAGAGGCATTAAGACCGTTATGACAATCCATAATCTGAAATTCCAGGGTAAGTGGAGTGTGAAAGAAGTCAAGGAGATCACGGGACTTCCGGATTATTTCTTCACATCTGATAAGCTGGAGGCTTATAAAGATGCAAACCTCTTAAAAGGTGGTCTGGTATATGCAGATGCGATTACAACTGTGAGTGACACCTATGCCGAGGAGATTAAGACAGCATTTTACGGTGAGGGCTTAAATGGACTGTTATGTGCCAGAGCCGGAGACTTAAGAGGTATTGTCAACGGTATTGATTATGAAGATTTCAATCCGGAGACAGATAAGAACATAGAGTTTAATTATAATGCAGTGAATTTCCGCAAGGAGAAGATTAAGAATAAACGTGCTTTGCAGGCGGAATTAGGGCTGAATCAGGATGACAAGGCAATGATGATCGGTATCGTGTCCAGATTAACGGGACAGAAAGGATTTGATCTGATTGCTTATGTTATGGATGAACTGTGTCAGGACAATGTACAGATTGTGGTATTGGGTACAGGCGAAGAGCAGTATGAGAATATGTTCCGTCATTTCGATTGGAAATATCACGGCAAGGTATCGGCTAATATTTATTATTCTGATGCGTTATCCCATAAGATTTATGCGGCAAGTGATGCGTTCCTGATGCCATCCCTGTTTGAGCCTTGCGGTTTAAGCCAGCTTATGTCTCTTCGGTACGGTACGGTGCCGATCGTTCGTGAGACAGGCGGACTGAAGGATACGGTGCAGCCATATAATGAATATGAAGGTGTAGGTACCGGATTCAGCTTTACCAATTACAATGCGCATGAGATGCTCGGAACGATCCGCTACGCAGAGCATATCTATTATGATAAGAAACGTGAGTGGAACAAGATTATCGACAGAGCTATGGCAGCAGATTTCTCCTGGCATGTGTCTGCTAAGAAATATCAGGAAATGTATGACTGGCTGATTGGTTAAAGAGTAGTAAACAGATAATTAAGAGACGGAAATAATCCGGGACAGGGTTATTTCCGTTTTGTCGGTGTATCTGTATCCGATGAAGAGAAGCGCGCAGACATTATAATGGAAATACAAAGGAAAGGAGGACAATGGGAAAAGGCATGGGAAGCAGTTCGAAAGAGAGTAAGAAAACCAATAGCTTTGTGATGCAGGCGGGCATTCTGGCGGCAGCGGGAATGATCGTCAAAGTCATTAGTCTGATCTACCGAAGTCCTCTTTTAAGTATCATTGGATTAGAAGGGAATAATTACTACAGTGCGGCTATTAATATCTATACGATTATTCTTCTAATTTCGTCCTATAGCATACCCTCGGCAATTTCCAAGGTCATTGCTCAAAGACTGGCATTTAAGGAATATAAGAATGCCCAGAAAGTATTTCACTGTGCCCTGCTTTATGTGCTCATTGTAGGTGGTATCGCAGCCATCATCACATTTGTGGCGGCACCGGTTTTAGTCAGTAAGAATCCGAATGCAACGGCAGCGCTCAGGGTGCTGGCACCAACGATTTTCTTTTCGGGCTTTCTGGGTGTCTTACGCGGATATTTTCAGGCGCACAGCTCCATGGTGCATACTTCAATTTCACAGATTTTAGAACAGATTATGAACGCGGTAGTCAGTATTCTGGCAGCATATCTGCTGATTCATTTTGCGGCGGGAGAGGATGCCACCACACAGGCAATCTATGGTTCTGCCGGAAGTGCGATCGGTACCGGTGCGGGTGTTTTAACCGGACTTTTGTTTATGTTTGGGATGTATATGCTGAACCGTAAATATCTTCATAGGAGAATGGGGCGGGATCGTTCGAAACATGAAGAGAGCTATGGAGAAATCCTGAAGGTTATTTTTACTATTGTTACGCCTTTTATTTTGAGTACTTTTATTTATAACTGTTCTACCGTAGTCAATATGTACATTTATTACTATGTGATGGATTATAAGCAGGTAGATACTGTGTTGTATGGTAACCATTACGGTATTTTTTCCACCCAGGCGGTTGCCGTGGTGAATATTCCGATTGCGATTGCATCGGCCATGTCATCTGCAACGATCCCCAGTGTTTCGACCACCTTTGTGCGGAAAGAATACGGGCGGACGAGGACACAGGTTACGAAGGCGATTCAGATGACGATGTTAGTATCCATACCGGCGATGGTGGGCATGGCTGCGCTGGCAAAGCCGATTATGCAGTTTATCTTTCCGCAGAAGGATTCGCTTGATATGGCATCCGGGCTGTTGGCGGCACTGTCGATTACGGTGGTTCTGTATGGTTTATCTACGCTGACGAATGCCGTATTGCAGGGAATCGGCAGAGTCAATACACCGGTTATTCATGCCGTGATTGCACTGGTGGTACAGGTGGCAGGACTTATGGCGCTGCTTCTTTATACGAATCTGGATACCTATGCATTGGCTTGCGCCAACATCATATACTCACTGGTTATGTGTCTGCTGAATCAATGGTCAGTGCGTAAACATTTAAAGTATAAGCTTGATTTTGTTAAAATCTTTTTAAAGCCCGGATTTGCGGCGCTTGTCATGGGTGCCGTAGCATACGGTGTATACCATGGGCTGTACATTCTTATTCCCGTCAGCAGACTGGTGTTGTTGATTGCCATAGGTATAGCGGCTTGTGTGTACTTTGTGGTGCTTCTGCTGATAGGCGGTGTGAGCGAAGCGGAACTGAAAGCCTTTCCGAAGGGAGCCATGCTGGTTCATTATGCCAAGAAATTTCATTTGTTACATGCATAAATGATTGTCCAAAAACCAATACTGTTTAGGACAATCATTTTTTGTTTGTATTAAAAAATCAGGAGGTAATACTATGGCAAACTTATCAGAATTGGACTTACAGAATCTGCGTCACCTTATGGGCGGGTATGACGTGTCACACTGCAAGATGAAGGAATACGCACAGTGCGCATCCGATACGAAGGTAAAGCAGTTTTTCGAGAAAGGGGCACAGACCGCAATGCAGAATAAGCAGCAGCTTATGGAGTTTCTGCAGTAACGGCAGGCTGGTTATGGAATGCAATACGTGGACTGTATGAAAATGTGCAGATTACACGGAATAACAAGTGAAATCGGAAGGAGCAGAAAACAATGCAGATGGAAGAAAAGACAATGGTAGCAGATACCCTGACAGGTATTAACGGCGAGTTGGTGCGTTTCGGAGAGATGATCGCACAGACTGAAAATAAAGAATTAAAGCAGACTTTAAAGCAGTTCAGAAATGCCTGCGAGCAGTCACAGGAGGAGTTGTATCAGATCGCACGTGAGAAATCCTACTATGTGCCGGCGGCAAAAGCGACACAGGCTGAGATCGATCATGTGAAATCTTTGTTCTCATCTAATACTTTATAACAGGGAATGAAGTTCCTCTAAGACAGCAAAGTACGCAGTCTAAGAGGAACTATGGCATTCCCGGAAGAACGCCCAAAGCGGGCGTTCTTCCAAATGGGTGTGATGAAGGAGACGGGTGGAAATGTTGGGTTTCTGCCCGTATTTTAATGCCATTTTCAGATCACTTTTCAAGCATAAATATCTTGACAGAATTGCAAACTCGCAATAACATAATAATTAAGAAAGAAATATAAGTTCTTTTTTTTAGAGAAATGGTTAGTTAAAACTAACTAAAAAACCAATCGTGAATGAAGCAGTGTGTCTGACAGGCTTCGCTTGTAGGTATGGAGGTAAATATTATGAAACCGGATTATAAAAACTGGGTGCCTAAGAGTATGGTGATCGGTGTGGCTGCCGGTGCCGCCCTGGCAGGAATTTTATTTGTATTGTTCGGAGTAATCGGGATAGGAGTTAGCGGTACGCTGCGTTTGGTGCTTGCCATTTTGTTTGGTATAGCTTTTCTTGCGCTATGTGCATTTTCGACACTTTGTATCCTGTGGTATCGTGCTTTTTCCTACAACGGAACGCGACAGCTTTCCCGCCAGATCATCGAGGGCATCGCTGCTTATGTCACGTTGCCGGAAGGCGGCAGGGGACTGGATGTGGGATGCGGGAGCGGTGCACTGACCATTGCCAGCGCAAAACGCAATCCCAAGGCTGTCATGACGGGACTGGACCGTTGGGGTAAAGAGTACGCATGCTTCAATAAACCGCTTTGCGAGCACAATGCCGCGGCAGAGGGCGTAACCAATATCAATTTTGTACAGGGAGACGCTACGAAGCTGGATTTTGCGGACGAAAGTTTTGATGCGGTGACGAGTAATTATGTATATCATAATATCACGGGCGCGGATAAGCAGGCGCTTCTGCGGGAGACGCTCCGGGTGTTGAAAAAAGGCGGTGTTTTTGCCATTCATGATATTATGTCGCCGGTCCGCTACGGAGATATGAAGAATTTTGTGAAGGAACTGAAAAGTCAGGGCTATGCGGAAGTGCGCCTGATTGATACCACAAACGGATTGTTCATGAGTTCAAAAGAAGCAAAGCTGCTGGCGCTTCAGGGGTCTGCCCTGCTGGTGGGTAAAAAATAAAGTAAGCGCAAGCTGATCAGTTTTTGGGAACCGCAAGCTTTGGGTTTGCGGTTTTTGTCTTGCTGGCATGACAATTTTGTAATGTTGAAGTGGTAGTCTTGGGAGAAAGAGGCTGATAAAATATGTTTACAAACTGTACGAGTGCAGTTGGCAAAAATGGATTAGGAAGGGAGACGTATAATGAAATTAGAGGAAAAATTGCAGCTTTTAAGAAAACAGAACGGTTACTCACAGGAACAGCTCGCGGATAAAATAGGAATTGCCCGCCAAACCATCAGCAAATGGGAAAACGGACAAGCTGTGCCGGAGTTAAACGGACTGATTTTATTAAGCGAGCTATATGGCGTGACCATTGACAGGATTGTGAAGGAAAATGATGAATGCAAGATCGCTTTATCTCCGAAAGCAGATATCGATATCAAGGAGATCACGGCTTTTCTGATCAAGGCAAAACGCAATACCTATGCGGCAAAAGGCAAGGAAGCAAAGCCCTCCAGAACCAATTCACATGATTTTGGTTATGAGGATAACAGCGGGTATACGTATTATGACACATATCTTGGCGGAGAGCGGTTTGCTGGGGAAGAAGCGGTATGGCTTCATCAGAATCCAGTGTGGAGCATGAACTATGCCGGGCGTGTGACAGGCGATTCGTTTGACGGAGATTTTTTGAAAGAGGTACTTATGGCAGTACCGGAGGAATTACCCTACAGAGGTCCCGAAATCTATACCAAAGGGGATTACCGATATCACAGCAAGGTGGACGGGGAATTCGTCTGGTTTCAGGGGTATGAAGAAATATTTTATCTGGATACGAAAATTTATGAATGTTATTTTCACGGAGGTATCCTGAAATAATGAAGATGAAAGAGAAATGATTCAGTTTACATATTTTTTCTGCGTCATAATCAAAAGAAATGCATTACGAAGTTAACCGATAAGATGAATGACAGATAGGCGTAAGTATATTTTCTTTCATATTGACTGGGATAATTGGACATGTTATATAATAGATTCAATTAAAATATGTGAAAGGTAATGATCCTAATATGCCCGGAAGATACACAAGGAATAGAAAGCCCTCTATTGATATCTATATAATAGCAATAATCAGCATACTGCTCACAGTGACAGGTTGTGCCTCTCATACAGGTACGTCGGAAGAATCTGCCGTCTCTTCGGAAGCGCAGGGGCAGCAGGATGGGAGCGGACGTTTACAGATGACTTTTCTGGATACCGGTAAGTCGGATTGCATTATCATGGATTTTGGGGATGGTGTAATTATCAATGATACTGCGGATGCAGATGATTATGAGGATATCTGCGTATTTTTGGATGAAAACGGGATCACAACCATTGATTATATGATCCTCAGCCATTTTGACAAAGATCATATCGGCAGCGCAGCAGATTTGATTGGGACTTATGAAGTGGGCTGTGTGCTGATGCCGGATTATGAGGAAGATTCTGAGCCCTATGAGGAGCTTATGGATGCACTTGAGGATTCCGGGACAGAAAGCGTGAAGTTACAGGAGGATTATAGCTTTGCGATAGCGGGCGCAGAAGTTTATGTCAGTGTACCGGAACAAGAGGAATATGAGGATGACAATAATTATTCCCTGATCACGGCAGTGACTTACGGAGAGAACCGCTTCCTGCTGATGGGTGATGCCATGAAGAAACGTACCGGAGAATTCCTTCAGACCGCGCTGGGAGAAGAACATTATGATCTGATCAAGATGCCTCATCACGGCGATTACCATAAGAAGTTGGACAATTTAGTGGAGTGTGCCAGACCCGCGTGGGCGGTTCTTACGGCAGGGCAGGAGCGCAAGAAGCTGGAAGAGGAGACACTGGAGCTTTTGGACAAATATGGATGTCAAGTATACGATACCACCGACGGGAATGTTACCGTGGAATCTGACGGTGAAAATATTACGGTGTCGCAAACTGTATATAATAAGTGATTCACGCGAAAAAGTGTAAAATAACCGTTAATATCAAATATATCCGATACAGAGGTCTTAAGCGGTTTATACCTGCTTAAGACCGGAAATATCGGAATCAATAGCCATAGAATAGTTGGTATAATAGACCACAAATCCGGGTTTGGCTCCGGCGGGCTTCTTGACATGTTTTTTCTGGATATAATCGATCTCAACCTTGTCCTGTTCCCGCCCCTTGGAATAGTAGGCGGCAAGCCGTGCGGCTTCCTCGAAGGTACGGTCGGGCAGTTCCTGTCCCTCGGTTTTTACGATCACATGGGAACCGGCGATCTTCTTGGCATGGAACCACCAGTCACTTCCGTTGGCAAATTTAAAAGTAAGTTCATCGTTCTGGTAGTTATTTTTCCCTACGTACATATGAAATCCGTCACTGCTGATATAGTGGAACGGTTTGCTTGTGATCTTGGCTTTTTTCGTGCCGCCTTTCCTGCGGATATAGCCGCTTTCGATCAATTCTTCTTTGATCTGTACCAGATCTTCCTCCTGCATGGCGATATCTAACGCAGCGGAGATAGATTCCAAGTGATCGATCTCTCCTTTGACCTGTACGGTCAATTCAGACAGTGCTTCGTAAGTTCGCTTTAACTTTCCATATTTATCAAAATATTTCTTGGCATTTTCCTGTGGTGTAACGGTGTCATCCAGCGGAATGGTAATCATCTCATTGGTGTAGTAATTGAGCGCTTCCATGGATTTTGCGCCCGGTTCCACGTTGTAGCCATAGGTGTTCAGCAGTTCTCCGTATACTTTGTATTTATCCCGTTTCTCCGTATCCTGCATCTGCTTCATCTGCAAGTCATATTTTTTTACATTGCGCTCTAAGGCAGTCTGTACGATCTTACGCAGATCCACGGATTTCTGGCGGATACGGGTTATGGTGTTGCGTTCCGCATAGTAGTGTTCCAGAACCGTGCTGACAGAGTCAAAGACCTGCGTCTCCATATCATCATAGAGCGTCAGCGGCAACGATGCAAATTCTATCGGTTCTTTGTCTTTGTAAATGATGGAAGGCGTGAAGTTACCGCTCAGAACATCGTTTATCATGGATAGGATCGTGTTATATACAGTTTGAAGTGGTTCTACAACTGATTTGGTTGACATAACATTAAGCACATTGGCAGGTACGTCCGCGTCTATTCCGGCACGATAACAGATTTCCTGCGCAATGATAGGGGAAAGCCCGGTGTAGGAGCTATAGATTGCTTTATAAAGCGGCATAGGCTTTGCCTGCATCTGCTGTTTGAAATCCTCATAAGAGATCGGAACATTATCACAATCTGTTTTCTGAAAGCAAGACAGTTCGGCGTCTGGATCCGTGTAGCCTGCACTAAAACGTAGCGGATTTATCTTATCCTGCGTCTGTGGGATAAAATAGTCTCTGCCCGGCAAGACTTCGCGGACAGAACTGACCATACCGGAAATATGCTTGATACTGTCGATGATCTTATCATTATCATCACAGAAGATGATGTTACTGTGTTTTCCCATGATCTCAATGATCAGCTTCTTGCGGCACACGTCGCCCAGCTCGTTTAAGTGCTCCAGCTCCAGATGAATGATCCGTTCTAAGCCCGGTTGTGAAATGCGCATGATTTTGGCATTCTGCAGATGCTTACGAAGTAGCATACAGAAACCGGGGGCTGTCATGGGGCTTGGTTTATTGCTCTCCGTCAGGTAAACTAAGGGCAGGGATGCATCCGCAGACATAAGAAGCCTGTATTGGGTGCTGTTATTCTTTATGGTAAGCAGCAGTTCGTCGCTTTCCGGCTGGGCAATCTTATAGATACGTCCACCGACCAGTTCTTTATTCAGTTCGTTTACGATATTTGCAATGGTGATACCGTCAAATGCCATAATGGGTTCCTGCCTTTCTATAATATTATATCAATGAGATCGGGCGTGCGTCATGCACGGTCTTGTCAGGGCTTATTTTACAATAGAAGAAAGTAGTTATCAATGGAAAATAGAAGATATATAGAATATTATTCTGGACATTGTTATAACTATATACTATAATTATAATCAGATTGTGCTTTGATTTTATAAATCGTTATATGAACATGATTGGAGTTTTATTCAGTATCAGAGTATGATTTTTTAGCAATCAGATTGTATTAAAACAAAGCTGAAAACAATTTGTGTAAGACAGGAAAAGATGGGATTAGGATGAAAAAGAGAGTATTTATAGCTTTTACGGCGATTATGGGCTTATTTTTGACAATGCCGTTTGGAAGTACGAGCATTGTGCATGCAGAAGAAGTCACAAGGACAGGATTAGAGGTAGAATTTGTTGACTCATTAGATGAAATTATGCAAGATTCCTCGGAAGTATCTGTAGAAGAGTTATCCCATACTGGCGGAATGGAACAAGAGGATTTTTTGAAAATTGATATTTTGGAGGGAAATTCGCTTGGGGAGTTCCGGACAAACGGAATTAGTGCTTATTCTTCCAATGCTAATAGTGTTACTCAAGAATTTACTGGGGTTATCGAACAGGAAGGTGGAATGAGTTATCTGCTTATTACGCTTGCACCGGGAGAAATATTGCAAGCTACCCTTGCGGGACCAAATTCAGCAAATATCAATTATGATCTGGTACTATATACATATGCTGATGGTAATCTTCAGACTTATGTGACAGAATCATCGTTAACAACATATATAAACAGTGCAACTAATAAATCTGTTGAAGATGCCATATCATATATAAATACCGGAAGTGCTAGTCAGGATTATGTTCTGATAGTATATGCTACGCAAGGTTGCAGTTCGACGAATGTGTTTAATCTGACGGTAAGTCTTGACTCTTATGAGAATTTTGATGCAGGAGAACCTAATGACAATCCTTTCACTGCTGTTGAAGTTTCTGCTGGAGTTACAATATCCAATTGCAACTTAAATGTATCAAATGATCAAGATTGGTATGTATGTCAGATACCTTCTTCGGTATCTAAAGTTGGATTGACTTTGAGTAATAGTAATTATACCGCAGAAGTGTATCATGCTTCTGGGAAGTCTATGATTTATGATGCGGCAGATTCAAATGGAATTTATAATTTGAATCCAGGTTATTACTATTTTAGAGTTTATAGTAAAAATGAAAATTTTGTAAGTTCTGCATATTCGTTGGAAATAAAAATATACGGAACTACTCCAGCGAAAATGACAGTCGTTTTTGATGGGGATATGGGAACAACGATAGCAAATTATCCGGAAGGTGCATATCATAGATTCCAATCAGAAATGAAGCCTACTGTCTTGGTAACAGATGCAGCTGGTTATCCTGTTGCTTATGAAGATGTTAAACTGACATGGTATAGCGAAGCTTGGAAAGATACTCCAGAGTTTGCAGAGATGTCTGTTACTGAAAGTACAGATGCTGATGGCATTGCAAGTTTTTATATGCTTCCACCTCAGGCAAAGGGATTTAATTCATGTGTTGTAGCAGGTACTGTTAGACATTATTATGATATAGATGGAATTTCATTTCTTTGCGGAAGTGTTTATATGAAACAAATAATTTATCATTTTTCACATTCGATATTATTGTAAGGAAGGAAATCATGCTATGTCATTGACAATCAATAGCAACACATACCGCGCACCGATTTCACAAGACAAGATTCATGAGCATACTTTAGACAAATATCTAGGCTATACCGAAGAACAATTAGAAGCTGTCGGATGCAAATTCCTGACACCGCTGAGTGAAGAAGAAGCGAAGAAATTGAGCAGTAAGCCTGTCTTTCTGAACTGGGATTTGGATGTTTTTGAAAGAAAAGATACATCCGGATTTATATCCGGATTAAGCAGTAATACCTATGTGTTTGTGGATAGCATAATGTTCTCGGCAGAAGAATTAAAGTCATGTAATGAAATTGTCAATAAAGCTTTGGATATGCTTCCGGTTAAAGGAGGAAATCTGGATTATCACAATTATGCAGCGATGGGAATAGCTGTCAATGTCGTGAATACTTATGCAGATGAGAATTTGTCCAAATTGCAGGCAAATGTGCTCAAGAAAGCTATGGATACATATCTGAATGATTATATTCAAGCGGAACAGGAACATTATCAAGGGGATAATGTTTTCAGAAGCAATGATATGTATTATAATCTCAGAGTGATTCCGAATGAGACAGAAAAAAAAGCGGTTGAAGAATTGATGGGATTAACATCGAAACTGCCCAACGGTGGAGGAGCCAGATTGACTCAGCATTTAAACGATTATCTACATGGAGGCTCCGCAAGTGTAATGTCAGCAACGAATCAGGATTTAATCAGTGTTGTGGTGTCGTTGTTTAAAGAGATGGATTTAAGAGATGACAGTGCTGTTAAACAGGCGTTTAAGACATATCAGCAACTTGTTGCGCCCGCATATTCGTTACGCAATACTAAAGGGATAGATAATGACTTAAAGGTGCAGCTATCCAATGCAAAAGCGATGATTAATAATGCCGGTAATAGAGTGGACTGTAGTGTCTGAGCGTATTGCCTAAAGGTGTTTTGGGGCATTTCAATTTATATTTGCGTCCACGGAGCAGAGTTAGCTTACCTTAATGCGAACTTATCATAAATGTGGCTATTCAACTATTAGAAATAATGGGCGAATAGCCACATTTATTATGTCAGAATATATTTCAAAACAATACCAAGTCAGGGGCATACCAAGTCAGGGAAATACATCAGCTCTGAAAGGTAAAAATAATTCGCACAAAATTTATTGATTTACTGCGTACTCTAGGCGGATAGAGTAAAATAAAAGAAAAACTTTATCGCAAAGGAGTCCTAATGAGCAGAGAACGTGATCGAATTATTAAGAAGCTGGAAAAGAATCCTTCCCAGGAGTGTAATAAGATTCAGCAGAAATTTTACCCGGAGCTGTTTTCAAAGTTTGGTCAGGTTACAGATCCCAGGCACAGCAGTTACACCGAATACAGCAGCAGGGAAATGCTTGGAACGGTATATTACAAAGGTATTGCAGGGATTTCCAGCATGCAGGGAATGATCAGAGAATTTAATGATGAAACGGTAGCCGGAAATCTTTATGGTTTTATGGGGAGCATAGCAAAGGAATATCTGCCGCACGCAGTTACGGTGAATGAATTTCTAGAAAGATTAGACCCGGCAGACCTGGAAGAAATACAGTCAGACATCGTACACCGGATGATACGCAGAAAAACTTTTGATGATGCGAAAATACTTGGGAAGTGGCTTGTCCTTGTAGATGGTACAGAACTGGACGAAGGGAAAACAAAAAAGAACGATAACTACCTGAGCCGCTGCTATAACAAGGGAGAAAAAAACGAATTTACCAGATATCACCGAAGTGTCCTTGAAGCAAAGCTTTATCTGGGAAATGATCTTGTATGCAGCATGGCAACAGAAACCATCGAAAATTCAGAGGAATACAATGAGAAAAAGCTGTGTGAAGAAGAAATCAAACAGGACTGCGAAAGGAAAGCGTTTGTAAGGATAGCATCAAAGATAAAGGAGCGTTTTCCCAGACTGCCGGTCTGTATTGTTGCCGACAGCCTTTATGTCAGTGAAAGGGTATTGAAAATCTGCAGGGCTAACGGGTGGGATTATATCATCCGGTATAAGGAAGGCTGTGCACCTTCCATCGAAAAGGAATATCAGGCAATCCCGGAAAAGCATAAGACCGGAAAAGCTGAGTATGTGAACGGAGTCATCTTCAAAGATCTTGATGTAAATGTTCTGAAATATAGGGAGACCAAGGTAAAAAAAGGTGAACCGGTTACAACAGAGTTTGTGTGGATCACAAATATTGAAATCACGGATAAAAATGCCGGGAAACTGTCGGGGGCAGGACGAAGCAGATGGAAAATAGAAAACCAGGGCTTCAACCGGCAGAAAAGATGGCAGGGAGACATCTGCCATGCATGCAGTTTTAATGAAAGGGCGCAAAAAAATCATTACCTGCTAGAGCAGATATCAGATTTCATAAAACAGCTTTATGAGCATTACTATCTCAAGAAAAATGGGATAAAGAAGACACAAAAAAATATATCTTCTGAACTGTTAGCAAGCTTTGGACGGCAACTAACGGAAACAGAAGATATACCAGCACAACTGAATGATTCAGTTTTAAACTGAGTTAATTGTAGCAAAGAAGGTGATGCCTGCCAAGAGGAAATGTAAAAAACATATAGAAAAATTGATTTGAGGGAATTTTCAGGCAGGCATTGTGGATAACTTCCTGAAAATTCAGGAGAAACCTTGAAAAATAACATTTCATGATTTTGGCAGGCTATAAGTTAAATTTACCTTGTGGAACTGTCAGGGAAATACATTTCTTGACTACTCCCCATGATTATTTTATAATATATTTTGTATGCGTGGGTCTATCCGTGTACACCTACAATAGAGGAAAGAAGAATACAACTATGATAAAAAGCATGACCGGTTTCGGCAGATGTGAAGTGACGGAAGGAGAACGGAAGATCACCGTTGAAATGAAATCTGTCAATCACAGATATTTAGATGTGAACATCAAGATGCCGAAGAAACTGAACTTTTTTGAAGCAGCGATTCGAAATGAACTGAAAAATTATATTCAGCGCGGTAAAGTGGATCTTTTCATCACGTATGAAGACCTTACGGAATCCAATGTTTGCGTAAAGTATAACAAGGAGCTGGCAGCAGAATACATGAAATATCTGACGCAGATGGCGGAGGATTTTTCATTGGATAATGATATCCGCATATCGACTCTTTCCAGATATCCGGAAGTGCTTTCCATGGAAGAACAGACTATTGATGAGGAAGAATTGTGGCAGCTTTTGGATAAGGCGATCAAAGGTGCGGCAGAGGGCTTTGTAGAGACCAGGATCAAAGAAGGCGAGAATCTGAAAAATGATCTGGTTGCGAAGCTGGACGGTATGCTTACTCATGTGGATTATATTACAGAACGTTCTCCGCAGATCATAGCCGAGTACAAGCAGAAGTTGGAAGATAAGGTCAAAGAATTGATCGAGGATACCAAGGTAGACGAGAACAGACTCCTGATGGAAGTTACGATCTTTGCAGACAAGGTATGTGTGGACGAGGAACTGGTTCGCTTAAGGAGCCACATTGAGACGACCAGGGAGAATCTCATACAGGGCGGCAGTATCGGTCGTAAGCTTGATTTTATCGCTCAGGAGATGAATCGGGAAGCGAATACGATCCTGTCGAAAGCGAATGATCTGGAGATTTCCAACCGTGCCATTGAGCTCAAGACGGAAATCGAGAAGGTTCGTGAGCAGATTCAGAACATCGAGTAGGGAATGAATATGGGCAAACTGATTCATATAGGATTTGGTAATGTAGTAAATACGGGGAAGATCATTGCAATCGTCAGTCCGGATTCCGCACCCATTAAGCGCATGGTGCAGAAAGCGAAGGAGACGGGGATGGCGATTGATGCCACGCAGGGGCGTAAGACGAAGGCGGTCCTGGTAATGGAGAACAGCCAGATCGTGTTGTCGGCACTTCTTCCGGAAACCATAGCAGGCAGAGCACAGACAGAAGGCGGGGAGACAGAAGATGCGTAAAGGTATTTTGATCGTTGTTTCCGGATTCTCGGGAGCAGGCAAAGGTACTTTGATGAAGAAACTGGTGCAGGAGTATGACAATTATGCATTGTCCATATCGGCAACCACCAGAAATCCCAGACCAGGTGAGGAAAACGGCAGGGAATACTTTTTTCTGAAAAAGGAAGAATTTAAACAAAAGATTGCGGAAAACGGGCTGATTGAATATGCACGTTACTGTGATAACTATTACGGGACACCGAGAGCGTATGTGGAGAAGCAGCTTGCCGACGGCAAGGATGTGATTTTAGAGATTGAGATTCAGGGGGCGCTCAAGGTCAAGAAACAGTATCCGGATGCGCTTTTGCTGTTCGTCATGCCGCCCAGCGCGGAAGAACTCAGGCGCAGACTGGAAGGCAGAGGAACCGAGACACAGGATGTAATCGATAAGCGGATGCATCGTGCAAGGGAAGAAGCGGAAGGCATAGAAGAGTATGAGTATATCGTAGTCAATGACGATTTGGACGTCTGTGTCAGAGAGCTTCATGAAATTATTACAGCAGCTCATAATACTCCGTTAAGGAATAAGGATTTTATAGAGAAAATGAGAAAAGAATTGGAAGGAGAAAAATAATGTTACATCCATCTTATGCAGAATTAATTAATGTAGTAAACAGCGAGGTTGAAGAGGGAGAAGATCCGGTAGTAAACAGCAGATATTCTATCGTGATGGCTACCGCTAAAAGAGCAAGACAGATTATTGCCGGTGATGAAGAGTTAGTGGACGGCAAGGGTAAGAAGGCTTTGTCTGTAGCTGTAGAAGAATTAAACCAGGGTAAAATCAAAATCTTATGTGATGATGCGGCAGAAGAGGAGTCTTCTGAGGCAGATGCTGAATAGTCAGTAATTCTGCGTGTTTGAAAGGGAAAGGTGTGGTATAAAAATGAAGAGTGCAATTAAAGCAGTAAGCGAAGGTAAAAATTTGTCTGTAGAAGAAGCCGCAAGAGTGATGAATATTATGTTGAGCGGTGAGGCAACGCAGGCGCAGATTGCGGCGTATTTGACAGCGCTTCGCATGAAGGGTGAGACGATTGACGAGATTATCGGAAGTGCCAGTGTGATAAAAGAAAAGGCTGCGCATATCCATCCCAATTTGCCGATGTATGCCGATTTCGTGGGTACCGGAGGCGACTGCACTTATACCTTTAATATTTCCACTACGGCTGCTTTTGTGGCAGCGGCAGCAGGGCTTCCCATCGCAAAGCATGGCAATCGTGCGATTTCTTCCAAATCCGGAGCCGGTGATGTGTTGGAAGCGTTGGGGGTTAATATTACACCGGATCTTGTTGTGGTTAAAAAATGTGTAGAAGAAGTAGGGATTGGTTTTATGTTTGCACCTGCTTTTAACCAGTCTTTGCGATTCGTAGGTCAGGTGAGAAATGAGATCGGTATCCGTTCTATTTTTAATATTATGGGACCGATGGCAAATCCTTCCGGTGCCAAATGTATGGTAATCGGTGTCTACGATCGGAAACTCTGCGAGCCGATTGCCAATGCCCTGATGCATCTTGGAGTGGAAACCGGAATGGTAGTGTCCGGAGCGAATGGTATGGATGAGATTTCTACCACATGTGAGACTACGATTGCGGAAATCAAAGATAATGTGGTAACTGTCTATACGGTTACGCCGGAGCAGTTTGGATTTAAGCGTGCTGCGGAAGAAGATATTATGGGCGGCGACGGAGAAACCAATGCCAAGATTACGAAGGATATTTTAAGCGGTGCCGACAAGGGACCGAAGCGGGATATTGTATTATTAAATGCCGGCATGGCACTCTATGTGGGCAAGGTATCAGCAACTGTTGAGGACGGTATTAAGTTAGCTGCCGAGACGATCGACTCCGGCAAGGCAATGGAGACACTCAATAAGTTAGTGGAGTATTCCAAACAGTAAGCTGCTATAGAAAGATGAAGAAAGAACAGTAATATATATGGAAAAAAAAGTATTGTTTGTATCCTTGGGATGCGACAAGAATCTGGTGGATTCCGAGATGATGCTCGGACTTCTTGCCCAAAGCGGTTATATGTTTACCGATGATGAAAAAGAAGCGGATGTGGTAGTGGTCAATACCTGCTGTTTTATTAATGATGCCAAGGAAGAAAGCATCAACACCATTCTGGGGATGGCGGAACTGAAGAAAAGCGGCCGGATCGAGGCTCTGATTGTGGCAGGCTGTCTGGCACAGCGTTATAAAGAGGAAATTCAGGCAGAGATTGAAGAAGTGGATGCCATTCTGGGTACTATGGCGATTGATGAAGTGGTTAAAACCATTGATGAGGTATTGCAGGGAAACAAGGAAAATCACTACAAAAATCTGGATGCAAAGCCGCTAACCGGCGTGGAACGCGTGGTAACCACCGGAGGGCATTATGCCTATTTAAAGATTGCAGAAGGGTGCAATAAGCATTGCACCTATTGTATTATTCCCAAAGTGCGCGGTAACTATCGAAGTGTGCCTATGGAGAGTTTACTAGAAGAGGCAGAGAGGCTGGCAGAGCAGGGAGTCAGGGAGTTGATCCTTGTGGCACAGGAGACCACGCTTTACGGTACGGATCTTTATGGGCGTAAGATGCTGCCCGAGTTGCTTCATAAGCTTTGCAGGATCAGCGGTATCTATTGGATTCGCATTTTATATTGTTATCCGGAAGAGATTGATGATGCATTGATCCAAACAATAAAAGAAGAGAAGAAAATATGCCATTATTTGGATCTGCCGATACAGCATGCTTCGGATAACATTTTAAAAAGAATGGGACGAAGAACGGATCAAGAAGAGTTGACTAATATAGTTAAGAAACTTCGGGCAGAAATTCCGGATATTTGTCTCAGAACTACGTTGATTACCGGTTTCCCGGGGGAAACGGAAGCAGACCACGAAGAACTGATGGAATTTATAGACGAAATGGAGTTTGACAGACTGGGCGTTTTTACCTACTCACAGGAAGAAGATACACCGGCGGCGGATATGCCGGATCAGATACCGGAAGAGACGAAGGAAGAAAGACAGGCTGAGCTGATGGAACTGCAGCAGGAGATTGCTTTTGAAGCGGCGGAGCGCATGAAGGACAGGGTCGTGACTGCCATGATCGAAGGCAAGGTTGCCGATGAGAATGCGTATGTTGCAAGAACCTATAAAGATGCGCCTAATGTGGATGGTTTCCTGTTTATTAATACAGGCAGAGAACTGATGACCGGTGATTTCGTGAAAGTTAAAATAACCGGCTCTTATGAATATGATCTGATTGGAGAATTAGAAGATGAATCTACCTAATAAATTGACAATGTTTCGTGTGATATTGATTCCTTTCTTTGTAGTGTTTATGCTTGCGGATATCACTGCATATGATAAGTGGATCGCACTGGCGATCTTCATCATTGCCAGTCTGACAGACTTGTTGGATGGCAAGATCGCCAGAAAATATAATCTGGTAACGAATTTCGGAAAGTTTATGGACCCTTTGGCTGACAAACTTTTGGTTTGTTCCGCACTTATTTGTCTGGTGGCGCTTTGTAAGATTCCGGCATGGATTGTGATTGTTATTATTGCCAGAGAATTTATTATCAGCGGATTTAGACTGATTGCATCGGATAACGGTGTGGTGATTGCTGCAAGCTACTGGGGTAAATTTAAAACGACTTTTCAGATGGTTATGATTTGTCTCATGATTGCAGATATTGAGGCCATCAGTCTCCTTACGGCGATTGTGATGTGGGTGGCACTGGTGCTTACGGTAGTATCTTTAGTAGATTATCTGGTTAAAAATAAGGATGTTATGAAGGACACGAAATAGATCGAAAGATTGATTGGGAATGGATGGTTGATATGGTTGTAGAGTTGATTTCAGTTGGAACAGAAATATTGTTGGGTAACATTGTGAATACCAATGCAGCCTATTTATCCGAACAATGTGCCGGACTGGGACTGTCCTGCTACTATCAGGATGTGGTAGGTGACAATGAAGAAAGGCTTTCAGAGACGATTCGGCTGGCTTTATCCAGAGCGGATATTCTTTTGATATCAGGAGGACTGGGGCCCACACAGGATGATCTGACGAAAGAAGCAGCAGCTAAAGTGTTCGGCAAGAACTTATATCTTCATGAGGACAGTAAGGCGGCTATCCAGAGTTATTTTGAAAAAAGAGGTCTGGAAATTACGGATAATAACTGGAAGCAGGCAATGGTACCGGAAGGCTGCATCGTTCTGGACAATCCCAACGGCACAGCTCCCGGCATTATTATGGCAGAGAACGGCAAGCATGTGGTGCTGATGCCGGGACCGCCGGGTGAAATGATCCCGATGTTTGAAACATCGGTTATGCCGTATTTAAGCGCACTGCAGTCTTGTGTGATTTATTCCAAAACCGTGAAAATGTGCGGTGTGGGTGAGAGTAAGGTTGAGACTATGGTGACGGATCTGATTGAAAAG
Source organism: Lachnospiraceae bacterium (assembly GCA_017936885.1). Taxonomy (GTDB): domain Bacteria; phylum Bacillota; class Clostridia; order Lachnospirales; family Lachnospiraceae; genus UBA3282. The sequence continues at coordinate 112,235 of JAGBEO010000033.1, forward strand.
CAGACGAATCCGACGATTGCGACCTACGCTAAGACTGGAGAAGTGCACTTGCGTGTAACAGCCAGAGCAGAAGATGAGAAAGCAGCTAAGAAATTAGTAAAGCCTGTGGTTCAGGAGTTAAAGAGCAGATTTGGTGATTATATTTACACCACAGAGGAAGGGGTAACTTTAGAGAAGGCGGTAGTAGACTTACTGACAGCATATGGCATGACAGCAAGTACGGTGGAATCCTGTACAGGAGGGATGCTGGCGGCAAGATTGATCAATGTGCCGGGAGTATCTGATGTATTTAAATCAGGATATGTTACCTATTCGAATAAATCGAAACGCAAACTGTTAGGAATCAGAAAGAATACGCTGTTAAAGCATGGTGCAGTCAGTGAAGAAATTGCAAGGGAAATGGCAAAATCAGCCGCATTCCTGGCAAAGACTGATGTGTGTGTCTCCACAACCGGCATCGCAGGACCGGATGGCGGAACCGATAAGAAACCGGTCGGGCTTGTATATATCGCTTGCAACGTGCGAGGGCATATTACCGTGAAGGAATACCGTTTTAGCGGTAATCGTGCAAAAATCAGGGATAATACGGTTTCCGCGGCGTTGGCGCTGACGAGAAAATGTATTTTACAGTATGATAGTGATGTGGCTTTGGACAGAAAAGAGAAGTAGCATACTGCCGGGGATTGCATAGAGATAAATAGAAGCGGGTAAAAGGAGAGGAACGAATGAATAATTGGGACAATGTAAATAATGAGAATGGTGAAGTTAATACGACTACAGATCCTTATACATCCGAAAGCAGTGAAGCTATCTATCAGACACCGGATATATCCGGTGGGTTAACGGAAGAGAATATGGTAGTTGATGGGTCCGCGGAAGAAATTACAGACGGTTCCGCGGCTGCAGCAGATACAAAGGGGTTGTTCTCGGGTAACCAGCAGAATAATAATTCATATGGCAACAATCCCTACGGAAACCAGCAGAACAATAATCCGTATGACAGCAATCCCTACGGAAACCAGCAGAATAATAATGCGTATGGCAGCAATCCTTACGGAAGCCAGCAGAACAACAATCCGTATGGCAGCAATCCCTACGGAAACCAGCAGAATAATAATGCGTATGGCAGCAATCCTTACGGAAGCCAGCAGAACAACAATCCGTATGGTAATAATCCTTACGGAAGCCAGCAGAATAATAATGCGTATGACAGCAATCCGTATGGAAGTCAGCAGAATAATAATGCGTATGGCAGCAATCCTTACGGAAACCAGCAGAATAACAATCCGTATGATAGTAATGCCTGCGGTGGACAGCAGAATAGTAATCCGTATGGCGGCACCCCGTATGGTGGTCAGCAGAACAGTAATTCGTACGGCGGCAATACCTATGCATATAATCAGGGACAAAATGACGGAGGGAATTATAATAACCAGTACAGTCCTTATGCTGTTCCTCAGAAAAAATCCAATACCGGTCTGATTATTGCAGTTATTGTGGTTATCATTATACTCTTTTTGGTGGCGGTTTTTGCGTTGGCTTACAAGGCGGTGGACCTGATGTCTGACCAGAATCACAAAACTGGTTATAATCAGGATGATTATAATTTTGATGACGATTATGATTATAACTATGATGATGATTACGATTATGATTATGACGATGATTACGACTATGACTACGATGATGATTATGATTACGACAATGACAAGTATTACGCTTTGCATGACGATATTAAAGATAACTTGTCGTATTCCATAGACTTTGACTATTATGAGTATGATACGGATTACGATAATGTCTCTATCTTAGTTTCCTATCCCGTCATCAAAGGTAAGAATGTGCCGAATCTGGATAAGCTGAATGAGGCGATTCAGGATGAGACTTCTTTCTTTACAGAATACTTTGAAGAAGAATATAAGGAATACATAGAAAAAAATGAAGACAGTTACTTTGATGCATTTTCATCCGGCTATGTTACATATATGGATGAAGATAAGATCAGCATAGTATTTTCTGAGAGTTTATATTCTGATTATTATGACCTGGCATATTTATACTGCATCAATATTGATATGGAGAATGGTGTAGTGCTTGACAATGAAGATATGTTATCTATTGATGATGATTTTTCTGTAGATTTCAGGAACAGAAGTGATGAGCAGAATGGAGAAATTTCTTATCTGACAACGATGACAGACCAACAGATTACCGATTATTTCAATTCTCCGGATGTGATTGTATTCTATACTCCGCAGGGTATGGAAATCGGCTTTAACTACGAACAGGGCTGGGTAACAGTTACGTATGATGAATACGAGGAGTATCTGAAAGTGTTTTAACCGTTATGATTCAACTGTATAACCTGTATCAAAGCATGAATGTACTGCAAAGGCATTCATGCTTTTTGCAGTCTGCCCAACAGTCTGCCCATCAGGAAAGATTAGTATTGCATAGACAGACATTCTCTGATAAACTTGTTTTATCTGAAGGAATGGAGTCTGTTATACATATCCGGCATTTCGCCACGATTTCCATTATTTCATAATTTTAATCTGGAAGGGAGGGCAGAGTGTCATTTATTGGACATATAAAATGATAGGATAAAGCTAACAAAAGGATGTTGACAAAATCGAACATTTGTTTTAATCTATTTACAGAACGAATGTTCTATAAGAAAAGGAGAACAGAACATGGAAAAAGATGAAAAATTAAAAGCATTGGATGCGGCTTTGGGACAGATAGAGAGACAGTTTGGTAAGGGAGCTGTGATGAAACTGGGTGACCCTTCCGTACAGATGAATGTAGAGACGATTCCGACAGGTTCCTTAAGCCTTGATATTGCATTAGGATTAGGCGGTATTCCGAAAGGAAGAATTGTAGAGATTTACGGACCGGAGTCCAGCGGTAAGACAACAGTTACACTGCATATGATTGCTGAGGTACAGAAGCGCGGCGGTATTGCGGGATTTATTGATGCGGAACATGCGCTTGATCCTGTTTATGCCAAGAATATCGGCGTAGATATTGATAATTTATATATTTCCCAGCCGGACTGCGGAGAACAGGCACTTGAGATTACCGAGACTATGGTACGCTCCGGGGCGATTGATATTATCGTAGTAGACTCTGTTGCTGCCTTGGTGCCGAAAGCGGAAATAGACGGTGACATGGGTGATTCACATGTGGGCTTGCAGGCGAGACTGATGTCTCAGGCTCTTCGTAAGCTTACGGCAGTTATCAGTAAGTCGAATTGCACGGTTATTTTTATCAATCAGCTTCGTGAGAAAGTAGGTATTATGTTTGGTAATCCGGAGACCACAACAGGTGGCCGGGCACTGAAATTCTACTCATCCGTGCGTCTTGATGTCAGAAGGATAGAATCTTTGAAACAGGGCGGTGAAGTGATCGGTAACAGAACCAGAGTAAAGGTAGTTAAGAATAAGATCGCGCCACCGTTTAAGGAAGCGGAGTTTGATATCATGTTCGGAGAAGGAATATCCAGTGTGGGTGACATCTTAGATCTTGCGGCAGAGAATAATATTATTAATAAGAGCGGTGCATGGTATGCTTATGAAGGAAATAAAATCGGTCAGGGCAGAGAGAATGCAAAGCAGTATCTGAGAGATAATCCGGCAGTGTGTGCGGAAGTGGAGAGAAAGGTCAGAGAATTGTTTAATCTGGAGGTAGATGTGGTAGAAACACCGGTACAGGATAAAGCACCGAAAGAAACTGCCAAGGAAGAGAAATAGTTATGATTGTAACACAAGTGACAGGAGTAACGAAAGCACGCTATCGAATTTATTTGGATGGTCAGTTCGCTTTTATTTTATATAAAGGCGAACTGCGCCAATTTCATATTAAGGAAGGACAAGAGCTTTCCTCAGAAACATATCATCATATCATGACGCAGATCCTGCCCAGGAGGGCGAAACTTCGCAGTATGAATCTGCTGCAATCTAAAGCTTACACGCGCAAACAATTGGAAGATAAATTAAAACAGGGGGAATACCCGCAGGAATGTATCGAGGAAGCATTAGCTTATGTGGAATCCTATGGATATATTGATGATGAGCGTTATGCCAGGGATTTTGTTGAGTACCAGATTCAGAATAAGAGCAGAAAATGCATTGAGATGGATCTTATGAAGAAGGGAATCAGTAAAGAGATTGTGCAGAAAGCGTTTGAATCGCTGCAGGAACTGGGTGTGGAACAGGATGAGATGGAGTTGATTGTAAAACTTTTAAAAAAGAAAAAATACAGCGCAAATACCGCAACAATGCAGGAACAGCAGAAAATGTACGGATTCCTTTACCGGAAAGGTTTTCATTCGGATGTAATCAGCAGAGCACTTTTACTTGACATAACATCAATTTCAGTATAGAATTTAAGTGTTGTAATTTTGCTAGTTATAGAATGTGGGTATTTTCAGATAGCGGCATTCTACAATAGATTATGTACAATGAAAATTAAATAAGGAGGTGCTCCTGTAATGTGGCAAGTTGTGGTAGCAGTAGTCATCACACTGGTGATTGCCATTCCGGTATCTGCATTAGTTGCGATCAACTATCGCAAGAAAGTTGTGGAAGCTAAGCTTGGTAACGCGGATGAGAAAGCCAGAGAAATTATTGACGAAGCTCTGAAAACTGCTGAGGCGAAGAAGCGCGAATCGTTGCTCGAAGTCAAAGAAGAGTCCATTCGTACGAAGAATGAACTTGACAAGGAAATCAAGGAACGTCGTGCAGAGGCGCAGCGATATGAACGCCGTGTTCAGCAGAAGGAAGAGAACATCGATAAGAAAGCGGATGCTATTGAGAAGAAAGAAGCAGGTTTGGCACAGAGAGAAGAAGCTTTGGCTAAACAGCGTGAAGAAATCTCCAAACTGAACGAGCAAAGGTTACAGGAACTAGAACGAATCTCAGGTTTGACCTCCGAACAAGCAAAAGATTATTTGTTGAAAATTGTTGAAGATGAAGTAAAACATGAAACTGCTGTCATGATCAAAGAGATGGAGAGCAGGGCAAAGGAAGAAGCAGATAAGAAAGCTAAGGAATATGTTGTAACAGCAATTCAGAAATGTGCTGCAGATCACGTGTCCGAAACAACAATATCTGTTGTACAGCTTCCCAATGATGAGATGAAAGGCAGAATTATCGGTAGAGAGGGACGTAATATCAGAACTCTTGAGACAATGACAGGTGTTGATCTGATTATTGATGATACACCGGAAGCAGTCATCTTATCCGGATTCGATCCGATCCGAAGGGAAGTCGCCAGAATTGCGCTTGAAAAACTGATTGTGGATGGACGAATTCATCCGGCCAGAATCGAGGAAATGGTTGAGAAGGCGCAGAAAGAAGTAGAAGTAATGATCAAAGAGGAAGGAGAAGCCGCTACACTGGAAGTAGGTGTACATGGTATTCATCCGGAACTCGTAAGATTACTCGGTAAGATGAAATTCAGAACCAGTTATGGTCAGAATGCATTGAAACATTCGATTGAGGTGGCTCAGTTATCCGGTCTGCTCGCAGCAGAGATGGGCTTGGATGTTAGAATGGCGAAACGTGCAGGTCTGTTACATGATATTGGTAAGGCTGTTGATCATGAGATGGAAGGTTCTCATATACAGTTGGGTGTTGAACTTTGTAGAAAATACAAGGAAGGTCCGGTTGTTATCAATGCGGTTGAGTCTCATCATGGTGATGTTGAGCCTCAGAGCTTGATTGCATGCTTAGTACAGGCTGCTGATACGATTTCTGCAGCAAGACCCGGTGCGAGAAGAGAGACATTAGAAACATATACAACAAGATTGAAACAATTAGAAGACATTACAAACAATTTCAAAGGTGTTGACAAATCTTTTGCTATTCAGGCAGGTAGAGAGATTCGTGTTATGGTAGTTCCAGAACAGATTAACGATTCTGACATGGTATTACTTGCCAGAGATATTTCTAAGCAGATTGAAGCTGAATTGGAGTATCCTGGACAGATCAAGGTTAATGTGATCCGTGAAAGCCGTGTCATTGACTACGCTAAATAGTATTAAAAGCTCTGTAGAGAAATCTACAGAGTTTTTTTTGCGATAGAAAAGTGCAGAGTTTGCGCTTTTTATACAGATTTACCATAAATAGGGAAGTTTTTATGTGAAAATTATCTTATCTTCATACTTGTAGAATCATAAAATCTGTAGTAGAATAGTTAGCGGTGTATGATTGTATACAATTATTCAATGCGTGGAGGATGACGAAGATGAAACCATACAAAGAGATGAGTAAGGAAGAACTTACATCACTGAAAGCAGAATTGGAGAAGCAGTTTGAGGATGCAAAGGGAAAAGGACTTACATTGGATATGTCCAGAGGAAAGCCTACACCGGCACAGCTTGATATGACTATGGGTATCATGGACGTTCTTAATTCAGAATCTGACATGAAGACAGAATCGGGAATGGATACCAGAAACTATGGTCTGATGGATGGTATTCCGGAAGCAAAGAAGCTGATGGGTGATATGATGGGCGTTCCGGCAGAGAATGTAATTGTATATGGCAACGCAAGTTTGACAATTATGTATGATACGGTAGCACGTGCCATGCTTCATGGTGTGCTTGGCAGTACTCCGTGGTGCAAGTTGGATAAAGTTAAATTTTTATGTCCGGCGCCGGGATATGACAGACATTTCAAGATCACGGAATCTTTCGGGATCGAGATGATTACAATTCCTATGACTCCTACGGGACCGGATATGGATCTGGTAGAGAAGTATGTGGCAGAAGATCCGGCTGTCAAAGGTATCTGGTGTGTACCGAAATATTCAAATCCGCAGGGTATTTCTTATTCTGATGAGACAGTAAGAAGATTTGCAGCATTAAAACCGGCGGCAGAAGATTTCCGTATTTATTGGGATAATGCTTATGCGATTCATCATTTATATGATGATGAGCAGGATCAGATTCTGGAAATTTTAAGTGAGTGTGAGAAAGCCGGTAATCCTGACATGGTATATGAATTCTGTTCCACTTCCAAGGTTAGCTTTTCGGGCGCCGGTATTTCCGCGTTTGCTTCCTCCAAAGTCAATCTGGAAGAGGCAAAGAAAACTATGACTGTTCAGACGATTGGACACGATAAGGTGAATCAGCTTCGTCATGTAAAATATTTTAAGAATCTGGATGGTATGTTGGCGCATATGAAGAAACATGCTGATATTTTAAGACCTAAGTTCGAGGCAGTCTTAGATGTGCTGGATAAGGAATTGAGCGGGCTGGAAATCGGATCATGGAGTAAACCGCGTGGCGGTTATTTCATCTCATTTGATGCGATGGAAGGCTGTGCCAAGGCTATCGTGGCCAAGTGTAAAGAAGCAGGAGTTGTTCTGACCGGTGCCGGTGCTACCTTCCCTTACGGCAAAGACCCGAAAGACAGTAATATCCGTATTGCACCTTCCTATCCAACACCGGAAGAGATGGCTGCAGCAACAGATTTGTTTGTATTATGTGTGAAATTAGTCAGTGTAGAGAAGTTATTAGCAGCGTAAATAAAAAAATATTGTGACAGATATGGTTTCCGTTATAGAATAGATGCGGAAGCCATATTTTATATCATAATCAGGATGGCAGAAGACATTTCTGTATAACAGATTGCAGGGAGAAAGTTTCTTGTAATGTACTATAGAGATATGAAAAGCGGTTAGATGAAAGGATAGAGACTAGGCGGATATTTACCCGGAAGAGGCAAACACTTTGGAATGGAGGAAAGAAATGGAGAAATATGAACGCATAGGAAGAGAACTGGTACACAAAGGGGCTATTATAGACTATTATCAGGATACCATTAAGATTCCGAACGGCAACATTGCAAAATGGGATTTTATACAGCACAAGGGAGCGGCGGCGGTCGTGGCAGTCAAAGATGACGGTAAACTTTTAATGGTCAGACAATATCGCAATGCGCTGGATCGGGAGACATTGGAAATTCCGGCAGGCGGATTGGACGGTGCCGATGAGCCGACTGATATCGCAGCAGCAAGAGAACTGGAAGAGGAAACCGGTTATAAGGCAGGTAAACTGGAATTACTCCTTTCCCTCCGTACTACAGTGGCATTCTGCAATGAAAAGATTGATGTCTATGTGGCAACTGATTTAAAGCCTGCCAGACAGCATTTGGATGAAGACGAATTTCTGGATGTAGAAAGCTATGATGTGGATGAGTTGATTCAAATGATATATGACTGTAAAATTCAGGATGGCAAGACTGTGTCTTCGATTCTGGCATATAAAGATAAATACTGTAAATAAACGCTCTCCCAAACGTTTGATCAGGACGTTTGGGAGTTTTCATATATAAACAGGTCTGCTATATCCGGGCGCAGCATATATATAGTGCAGATAAGATTCGTCTGATAAATATTTTCTGTCGTGAGCCTATTCCTTATAAATTAAGATGAGAGATGACAGAGAATTTGATTAAGAAAGAATCGGATAAGGAGGGAAGAGAAAGCTGTGCGTAATCAGTCCTTTACGAAAAACTGCTATTATATGCTGTATTTGTTTATGCTCGGACTATTTATCGGAATTTTGATTGTTAATGTAGGACATGATACATGGATTAAGGACGGTGAACTGTTGGGAAATGATATGCTGGAGAAACTGGAAAGCAGTACTCTGGAAAGCGGGAAATTGTTTGGGTATATCCTTAAGCACAGATTGTTTACGCTGTGTATGCTGGGGTTGTTAGCTACCACTATGTTTGGGGCGGCAGTAATATGCGGCTATATATGCTATATGGGTTTTACGGCAGGGTGTCTTTTGTCAGTGGCAGTGATCCGTTATGGAATACGGGGGATGATTCTTATGATGGCAGGAATCTTTCCGCAGGGTATTTTGCTGATTCCTGCATATGTGGCATTATTTTTGTGGGCGGCAGGCATTAACAGAGTCCTATATTCCAAAGGAACCTATATGGATAGTTTTGAGAGATATAGCAAGCAGTTTTATCTGAAAAAGGGAATTCAGATTATGGGAATTATAGTAGTTGTCATAATGGGATGCTTGTTAGAAAGTTATGTAAATCCTAAAATGTTACATTTGGTGCTGAATATTTTCTAAAAAAATTTTTTTCTTTATTTTACCAAGATATAGTAGACATAAATTACAGAGTCGGCGATATGTTGTGCTTTCTTAAAAAAACGGCTGAAATGCCCATAAAATCGGGGAAAATTCTATTTGATTTTCTGCGAAATTCTGATTATAATGAAATGCAGACGATCATTTGATTTACATAAAGCAACTTGCAGGGAAGGATTTCCGGTTAGATGGAAAAAGAAATTAGCGCGTTTATCACATATTTACATAATGTAAAAAAAACTTCGAATAACACAGAGCTGTCTTATAAGAGAGATTTGGAGAAAGTGGAGCATTTTATGGCATCCCGCGGTATCGCTGAGGCTGGAAATGTGTCTGCCCAGGACTTAAGTGACTATGTGAAATATTTGGAAGATAACCGGTTTGCAGCAGCGACTGTATCCAGAAATATCGCTTCCCTGAAGGCTTTTTATCATTTTATGGTGCAGGAAGGGCTTGTGGCAGAGGATATTTCTGAGAATCTTAAGGCACCGAAGATTGAGAAGAAAATTCCGGAGATCATGTCGCCTGATGAAGTGGTAAGACTTTTGGAGCAGCCTTCCGGGGACAGTCCGAAGGAGATTCGCGACAAGGCAATGCTGGAGCTTCTGTATGCTACGGGTATCAGAGTGACGGAGCTTATTACCCTGAAGGTTTCCGATGTGAATATGCAGATGAGTTTTATATTATGTAAAGACCGCAACAAAGAAAGAATCATCCCTTTTGGAGCGGCGGCAAAGAGTGCGCTGGCAAGATATTTGGATGGGACGAGAGAAGCAATGCTTGAGAATAAAGCATCGGATGTTCTTTTTGCCAATTGTTCCGGACAACCTATGAGTCGTCAGGGCTTCTGGAAGCTGATTAAATATTATGCCAAGAAAGCTGATATCAAAGCCGATATCACACCGCATACGTTAAGACATTCCTTTGCGGCTCACCTGGTAGAGAATGGAGCGGATCTTAGAAGTGTACAGGAAATGTTAGGACATTCTGATATTTCTACAACACAGATTTATGCAAATCTGAACCACAATCATATCCGTGAAGTGTATGCCAAAGCGCATCCCAGAGGATAGTGTGAAAAAGATTATAAAATAAAGGAGCATAGCCTTGGCAGTAAGCTGTAGGTTATGCTCCTGATTTTATGTTCGTTTTTATGATGGATTTATTCGAGAACTTATGCTTATTCGTATTCTGCAATGTCATAAATCAACTGCTCGGATGCTTCCCAGCCAAGGCAGGGATCTGTAATGGATTTACCGTAGATACCTTCACCGATCTTCTGACAGCCCTCTTCGATATAACTTTCGATCATCACTCCCTTAACCATACTGTGAATATCTTTATTCAGCTTACGGCTGTGCATGACTTCTTTGACGATACGAATCTGCTGCTCAAACTGCTTGTTGGAGTTATTGTGGTTTGCATCAATGATACATGCCGGATTCTGTAAATCAAAGTCCTGATAGAGATCATATAAAGTAGAGAGATCTTCATAATGATAATTCGGCAGGCTTCTGCCGTGTTTATTGACGGAGCCGCGAAGTACTGCGTGTGCCAGCAGGTTCCCGTTTGTTTCCACCTCGCATCCCCTGTAGATAAAAGAGTGCTTATGCTGTGCCGCATAGATGGAATTGAGCATAACAGAGAGCGTGCCGCTGGTGGGATTTTTCATACCGGCAGGTACATCGAAGCCGCTGACGGTCATGCGGTGCTGCTGATCCTCCACAGAACGTGCACCGATAGCCACATAGGATAAGATATCTTCTACATAGCCCCAGTTATCCGGGTAGAGCATTTCATCGGCGGCGGTCAGTTCGGATTCTTCTATGGCATGGATATGCATTTTACGCATGGCAATCAGCCCGGCAGTGAAGTCCGGTTTTTTCTCGGGGTCAGGCTGGCTGACGATACCTTTGTATCCTTCGCCTGTGGTACGTGGCTTATTGGTATAGATTCTGGGAATCAGGATCAGTTTATCCTTTACCTTCTCATTGACTTTAGCAAGACGGCTCACATAGTCACATACGGCGTCTTCGTTATCGGCAGAGCAGGGGCCTATGATAACCAGAAATTTATTGCTGTTACCGGTAATGACCTCTTTGATTTCGGCATCACGCTGTTTCTTGATTTCGGCAAGGCGTGCCGGAACCGCAAATTGTTCCCGTATTTCTTCCGGTGTAGGAAGCTTTGTTACAAAGTGAAAAGACATTTTGATTACTCCTCTTAGTGTATATTTGATGTTTCGACATGACAACCAATGCCTATAGATGCATTTGTTCTGGCAAAAACACCTATATTATAGTATATTGGTTAAAGAATCGCAAGTCTTGCGGGAAATGTGAAGCGCTGATACGGTGCACAACAGTGTCTGTAATAACTGGCTGGCCAGCATCCCCCAAAGGTAGCCTTTGATTCCGTAAATGGGAATGGCGAAGAAGACAAACAACAGGCGAAACAGCAGACTGACCACGCTGTAGCAGAAGGTCTGCGTGGTCTTGCCAAGTCCGTTTAATATACTGCCGAGGGTGCTTGCTATATACAGGAACGGACAGATAAAACTGAGCGTCAGGATAAAGCTTCCTGCCAGTTCCGAATGGAATAGGAGGCGCCCGGCGGTTCGGCCTAAAAGTAAGAAAACAGCGGTACATCCGAAACCGAGAAGAAGGCAGTAGCGTATGGAAGTCATGATGGCGTGTTTGACGGCACGGTGATTGCCGCTTGCATCGGCTTCCGACACGATCGGAAGCAATAGCACGGAGATAGAGTTGGTGAGGGCAGAGGGAAACAGAATGAGCGGAAGACTCATGCCGGTCAGCACACCATATACACCAAGTGCATCTGCATTACTTAGTCCATAGGCCATTAAACGGTTGGGAATGTAGACTGCTTCGATGCTTTGCAGCATATTAATGATCAGGCGGTTTGCGGACAAAGGAACCGCTAACTGCAGCAACTGCCCCATAATATGCCGGTACAGACTGACCAGATGTTTCCTGTGGATGGCCGGATTTGCAGTATCAGGACAGGAGAAATAATTCCGCTTCGGAAACAGCTTATGGGCGCGGGACAAGATGGCGAGGACGGAAACGATCATGGAAGCGCTTTCTCCGATGACCAGTCCCACTACGGCGAAGCTGATGGTAGGCTCCATTTGGTGTTTTTGACAGATATCATAGATCAGATACACGGAACCTACACGGCAGATTTGTTCTGCCAACTGGGAAATGGCAGGGAGAGCAGTCTTGCGGATTCCATAGAAATATCCGTTGATACAGGAATGTACGGTGGCCATGGGAATCGAGAGCGCGATGATACGCAGAAGCGGAGCGGTACGTGCTTCCATCAGAAAAGTAACTGCGATCTGATCCGCCCACAGGTAGACGGACAGTGCGCATAGGACAGAGAGTGTCATGGCAATAAGAAATCCTGCCCACAAGGTGCGGAAAGAACGCCTATAGTCCTGTGTGCTTGTTTCACTGGCAACATATTTAGAAATAGCAGTCTGAATGCCGGATACGGTCAAGGCGAAGGAAAGTGCAAGGACAGGGGAAATCAACTGGTAGATACCCATACCCTCTGCACCGAATACATTGGATAGGAAAATGCGATAGAAGAAGCCGATGAAGCGGCTTAACAGTCCGGTCAGTGTCAGAATTACGGTTCCGCTGATGAGTGGGTTTTTCCATTTCATTATGCTATGCACCATTCCATGATCAAATATGGTTACAGTGTATGCGGTATTTTAGGCGCAGAGAACCGCTTATGACAAATAAAGAAATGAAATTTCAAAGGAAGATCCGTGTCAGCATGCCGGACGATCTGTCGGATATGGGGCGGCAGCAGAGTCAGGACCGATGCTGAGAGTGGTTGTATGATAAATATAATATTGAGGAGTATAACAGATGGCTAAGAAAGTAGTGGTAGGTATGTCAGGCGGCGTGGATTCCTCCGTGGCAGCCTATCTGTTAAAAGAACAGGGATATGATGTGATCGGTGTCACCATGCAGATCTGGCAGGATGAGGATAGAGTGAGCCAGGAAGAAAACGGCGGCTGCTGCGGTTTAAGTGCGGTGGATGATGCAAGAAGGGTTGCGCAGCGGCTGGACATTCCCTATTATGTGATGAATTTTAAGCAGGAATTCAAATGTCATGTCATGGACTATTTTGTGGAGGAATATCTGGCTGGAAGAACCCCCAACCCCTGTATTGCATGTAACCGCTATGTCAAATGGGAGTCCATGCTGAAGCGGAGTATGGAGATCGGGGCAGACTATATCGCTACCGGGCACTATGCCAGAATCGCCAGGCTGTCCAACGGCAGATACGCGATCCGCAATTCCGTGACGGTTAAAAAAGATCAGACTTATGCACTCTATAACCTGACCCAGCATCAGCTTGCGCATACGCTGATGCCGGTAGGAGAGTATACTAAGGATGAAATCAGAAAGATTGCAGACGAGGCAGGACTCCCCGTAGCCCATAAGCCGGACAGTCAGGAAATCTGCTTTATTCCGGATCATGATTATGCGGCTTTTATAGACAGAGAGGCAGGGGAGGGAGTGCCGAAGCCCGGATATTTCGTGACGAAGGACGGTCAGGTGCTCGGACAGCATCTGGGAATTACCCATTATACCGTAGGACAGCGCAAAGGATTAAACCTGGCGATGGGACATCCTGTTTTTGTCACGCAGATCCGTCCGCAGACGAATGAAGTGGTAATCGGGGAAGCGGAGGATGTATTCGCAGATACGCTGTACTGTAATCAAATCAATTATATGGGAATGGAAGATCTGGTGAAGCCAAGGACGGTTCTGGCTAAGATTCGTTATGCCCATGCCGGAGAACAGTGTTTGATTGAGCAGGTGGATAAGGATATCATTAAATGCACTTTTGAGAAGCCGGTACGTGCCATCACGCCGGGGCAGGCGGTGGTATTTTATGAAGATGGATATGTGCTGGGCGGCGGCAGTATTATAGATACCTCTCTGGCGGAAATATAAACGCAGAGGAACATCTAAAGGAAATCTTAAGAAATTCTACAAAAATACTTCACGACATTTTCACAGGATGTGTGGTAGGATATGTACTCGTAAGCAAAAGCTTGCTGAGGAGAATTGTGGAAAGTTGTGTCAGGACTATGTGTCCGCTTTGAAAGCCGTACATAATATGATTCGGCGGAAAAGAGGTTGTGATGGTAGAATCGAAATTAACAAAAGTAAAAGTAAATAATGAAATTGAACTTTGTGAAGTATACGACAGCGCTACAAAAGAACGAATTAAGAAAGTTTTTTTCAGGGAAGGGATTTCATTCTTTATTAAGTTTAAGAAAAAGTTTGAGATGGCCGGATTTGCATCTGTGAACCTGGCGGATGCTGACAGGACGGAGCAGAAGAACCTGTTCCCGGAGCAGAAGGAAGGACGGTATATCATCTGTGTTAATAAGAGTCAGGAGAAACTGGCGAGAAGCTCTATTATGAGAGTGGTGCCGGATTATCATGACAGAATCCGGTTTATGGATGAGGACCCAAAGAGTGAAGGCAACCGGCTCTCCTTTTGGGAGCTGATTGCCCAGATGTAATAGCATATTCACACACAATAGCAGAATCCGAATGAGACAGCATACAGCGTGATACCTGCTATAATTTATGGAACGAAGGACTGCGTTTTTCAAAGGTGGTATAATACCGGAAACCGCAGTCTTTCAGTATATCTGCCGCCTGATCAAATGCGTAGGCGATCTGTGCGGGGGCATGGGCATCTGAGCCTACCGTGATGATTTCACCGCCCAGTTGCCGGTATCGTTTCAAAATACCGATGCAAGGATTAGGTTCTCTTATGCCTTTTGCCAGTGCGGAAGTATTTATTTCAATTCCCTTTTCCATATCCAGAAGCTTCTCTAAGATTTGATCAAAAATCTCACGGTACATCTCATAAGAATAGCGCTCGTCCTTTGTGGGACCATAGCGGACTACATAATCTAAATGTCCGTAGATATCAAAATTACTGAAAACCTTCAGATTTTCCAGAATGGATTCAAAATATTCCCGATAAGCATCTTCCTGATTCCTGCCTTCATAGAAAGACGGATAGTAGGGGTCTTTTCCGTTGCAGATATGGGAGGATGCGATAATAAAGTCATATTCGTGAGCTTTGGCAAAGGCGGCATTTTTTCTGGCAAGATGGGGCTGTAAACCTAACTCAACGCCGAAGCAGAGATTGATTTTGTCTGCATATTTTTCTTTGCACTTTATAAATTCATATAAATAAGAATCAGGATTTAAGTCGAATGTTCCGGCAGGATCGGTATCGGTAACCGGATAATCAAAATCATTATGCTCCGTAAAGCACATCTGTGTAAGCCCCAAGGCAATTCCCTGCTGTATCATATCATCCATCGGCGTATCCGAGTCGCCGGAGAAGGAAGAGTGTAAATGATAATCTGCTGTGATAGGCATATTTGTTCTCCTTTTATTTATGGAAATATTCAGTTTTCAGTATATCTGCTTTCCGTGAAAAATACAATAATTGTTGACATAAAATCGGAGAATTGCATTTTCATCATGTTTTTAGCAGTATTTATAAATTATTTTCCATTTACATCTTGAATTTTTGGGACAAATTAGGTAAAATAATCCTGCTGACAAAATTTTGTCAATCTCGTTATCATGAGCAGACAAAATTATATAAAAAATCATTATTTAGGAGGAACTAAAAAATGGCAGTAAGAGTAGCAATCAATGGTTTTGGCCGTATCGGTCGTCTTGCATTCAGACAGATGTTTGGTGCAGAAGGATATGAAGTAGTAGCAATCAACGACTTAACAAGCCCTAAAATGTTAGCACACTTGTTAAAGTATGATTCTTCTCAGGGTAAATACGCTTTAGCAGATACAGTATCCGCTGGTGAAGATACAATCACAGTTGATGGAAAGACTCTTAAGATCTACAAAGAGCCAGACGCAAACAACTGCCCTTGGGGTGAGTTAAATGTTGACGTTGTATTAGAGTGCTCCGGTTTCTATACAAGCAAAGAGAAAGCTCAGGCACACATCAACGCTGGTGCTAGAAAAGTTGTTATTTCTGCTCCTGCAGGAAACGACCTTCCTACAATCGTTTACAATGTAAACCATGAGACATTAAAGCCTGAGGATACAATCATTTCCGCAGCTTCCTGTACAACAAACTGCTTAGCTCCTATGGCTAAAGCATTAAATGACTTAGCAGGCATCAAGTCCGGTATCATGAGCACAATTCATGCTTACACAGGTGACCAGATGATCCTTGACGGCCCTCAGAGAAAGGGTGACTTAAGAAGATCCCGTGCAGGCGCTGTAAACATCGTTCCTAACAGCACAGGTGCAGCTAAAGCTATCGGCTTAGTTATTCCTGAGTTAAATGGTAAGTTGATCGGTTCTGCTCAGCGTGTTCCTACTCCTACAGGTTCTACAACAATCTTAGTAGCAACAGTTGAGAAGTCCGTAACTAAAGAAGAGATCAATGCAGCTATGAAAGCAGCAGCTACAGAGTCCTTCGGTTACAATGAGGATGAGATCGTATCTTCCGATATCGTAGGAAGCACATATGGTTCTATCTTCGATGCTACACAGACAATGGTTGGCGAAGACAACTTAGTACAGGTTGTTTCCTGGTATGACAATGAGAACAGCTACACATCTCAGATGGTTCGTACAATCAAATACTTCTCTGAGTTAGCATAAGTCGAAATAAGATACGTTATTAAAGAGGCTCGGCCGTTGGGCCGGGTCTCTGTTTTTTAAAATAATATTTTAGGAGGACACAAAGATGTCATTAAACAAAAAATCCGTAGATGATATTAACGTTAAAGGTAAACGCGTTCTTGTAAGATGTGACTTCAACGTACCTTTAAAAGAAGGTAAGATCACAGATGAGACCCGTATCGTGGCAGCACTTCCTACTATTAAGAAGTTAGTGGCTGACGGTGGTAAGGTTATCCTTTGCTCTCACCTTGGCAAAGTAAAGAACGGTCCTAACGAGGGCGAATCTCTTGCGCCGGTAGCAGAGAGACTTTCCGAGAAGTTAGGCAAGCCTGTTAATTTCGTAGCAGATTACAATGTAACAGGTGAGGCAGCTACAGCAGCAGTTGAGGCTATGAAAGAGGGAGATGTTGTTCTTCTTCAGAATACACGTTTCCGCGGCAAAGAAGAAACCAAGCCTGCTGAGGCAGGAGAGGCATTTGCAAAAGAGCTGGCTGATCTTGCAGATGTATATGTATGTGATGCGTTTGGTTCTGCTCACAGAGCACACGCTTCCGTAGCTGTTGTTACGAAGTATATTACCGAAAAAGGCGGCGAGAATGCTGTTGGTTACTTAATGCAGAAAGAGATCGATTTCTTAGGCAATGCAGTAGAGAATCCGGTAAGACCTTTCGTAGCGATCCTTGGCGGCGCTAAGGTGGCTGATAAGTTAAACGTTATCAATAACCTTCTTGAGAAGTGCGACACGCTTATCATCGGCGGTGGTATGGCATTCACCTTCTTAAAAGCTCAGGGCATGGAAATCGGTAACTCTTTAGTAGATGACGAGAAGCTTGATTACTGTAAAGAGATGATGGCTAAAGCTGAGAAGCTTGGCAAGAAGTTATTACTTCCTATCGATACAACAGTAGCAGCATCCTTCCCGAATCCTATCGATGCTGAGATCGAAGTTAAAGTTGTAGACGCTGACAAGATTCCTGCTGATATGGAAGGTCTTGATATCGGTACCAAGACTGCTGAATTATATGCAGACGCTGTTAAGTCCGCTAAGACTGTTGTTTGGAACGGACCTATGGGTGTATTTGAGAACCCTACTCTTGCAAAAGGTACAATCGCAGTAGCTAAGTCCTTAGCTGAGACAGAAGCTACAACAATCATCGGCGGCGGTGACTCCGCAGCAGCAGTTAACCAGCTTGGTTTCGCTGATAAGATGAGCCATATTTCCACAGGCGGCGGTGCATCCTTAGAATTCTTAGAGGGCAAGGCTCTTCCCGGCGTAGTTGCAGCAGATGATAAATAAGAAACTGCAATAGCCTAGAACTGCTGCAACTACGCCTTGTAGTATGCAGCTGACGACAAGTAAAAATAAGATATTATATAGAGGAGACCAAAATCATGGCAAGAAGAAAAATTGTAGCCGGTAACTGGAAGATGAACATGACTCCCAGCGAGGCAGTAAAATTATGTGCTGAGTTAAAAGACTTAGTAAAATCCGATGACGTAGACGTAGTATACTGCGTACCTGCAATCGACATCGTACCTGTTGTCGAGGCAGTAAAAGGTACTAACGTAGAAGTTGGTGCAGAGAATATGTACTTCGAGGAGAAGGGCGCTTACACAGGCGAGATCTCCGCAGCTATGTTAGTAGATGCAGGCGTTAAGTATGTTATTATCGGTCACTCTGAGAGACGTGACTACTTCAAAGAGGATGATGCGCTTCTGAACAAGAAAGTTAAGAAGGCATTCGAGGCAGGTCTTACACCGATCCTTTGCTGTGGCGAGACTTTAGAGCAGAGAGAAATGGGCGTAACTATGGATTGGATCAGATTACAGATCAAATCTGACTTAGCTGATATCACAGCAGATCAGGTTAAGAGCATGGTGATCGCATATGAGCCTATTTGGGCAATCGGTACAGGTAAGACAGCTACTACAGAGCAGGCTGAGGAAGTATGTAAGGGCATCCGTGAGTGTGTTGCAGAAATGTATGATGCAGCAACAGCAGATGCAGTACGTATCCAGTATGGCGGTTCTGTAAATGCTGGCAATGCTGCAGAACTGTTTGCACAGCCTGACATCGACGGTGGTCTTGTAGGCGGCGCAAGCTTGAAGGCTGATTTCGGCAAGATCGTCAACTATAAATAGTCCTTAGTATTTGAGGGTTTTATTGGCAGTTACTGTCGGTAGAACCCTCTTTTTTTGGCGTTAATAAAAACGCTATAAAAACTGTAAAACATCGCTTTTAAATTAGCTTTTAAAATATATAAATTTTCTTGTCAAAATGCGGTAACTATTTTATAATATTCTATATTACCATATGTCAGGTGATTCTATATATTCCGTCAGGAATAGCAGAAGACCATTCAGGTTTTATCTGCAAAACCCACAGATTATGATTCAGACAGACAGTAAGGTCGGAAGATTGTTTGAAATGGGAATTTCTCACAAGGATTTGTTAGCTTTAAAGCAATCTTTTGTATTCTGTTCTGTAACTGTCTGAAAGGAAAAGGAGAGATTACTATATGAAAAGACAGAAGAAAACCTTGTACACAAAAGATTTTGGCACGCAACAGGAGAAATCCCGCACTGCAAACAGTAAGCCTCACGATAGTGGCAGTAAGCTTATCTTTGGCAATGCAGAGTTATGTTCCCAGTTTCTCAGAGATTATCTGGATATCCCTTTGCTTAAAAATGTCAGGGCGCAGGATATTGAAGATGTGTCGGAACGGTATGTGCCCATGTTTACGGAAGAACGCAATGCAGATACGGTAAAACGAATAAAAATATCGGATAAAAACACATTATATTTTATTTCTCTTATTGAACATAAAACAAAAGTGGATTACAATATAAGTATGCAGATGTTGCGGTATATGGTATACATTTGGGAAGATTATGAGAAAGAAATGGAGCATCAGCATAAAGGCATCAGTAAGACGAAGGATTTTCGGTATCCGCCGATTCTGCCTATTGTGTATTATGAAGGTGCCGAATGTTGGAGCGCGGCTTTGAATTTTCGGGAAAGAATACTGTTCCATGAAGTCTTTGAACCCTTTACGCCGGACTTCTTTTATAAGCTGATATCATTACGGGAATACAGTGTGGAAGAACTGATCGGGCGCAGGGATGAGTTGTCGCTGGTGATGTTGATTAACAGGCTACAGAGCATGGAAGATTTTAGGGAACTGAAGTTTCCCGAGGAATATTTTGAAAACCTGTCAGAGAATTCTACGGATGAACTGTTGGAAATTATTAAGAAAATCATGACAGTTATCTTAAGGCATCTGCGTCTCCCCGAAGAAGAGGTGGAGGAATTTACCGGACAGGTAAAGGAGTGGAAGATGGGAGAATTATTCGAAAATTTTAAAGATTTTGATTTACCGGCGGCAAGGAGAAAAGCCAGCGCGGAAGGAAGAGCAGAAGGAAGAGCAGAGGGAAGAGCTGAAGGAAGATCCGAAGGGATAGTTGAGGGAAGAGCTGAATCGCTTGTGCAGAATATTGAAACCTTGATGCAGAATTTGCAGATTGATCTTTTAAAAGCATGTGAGAATATCGGTGTTACAGAGGAAGCATATTATGAGGCGAAAGAACTGCTTTCAAAGAGGGAATTGGCAAGTGTTGAAGATAAGCAGAGTATATAATATTTCAGCATTTTTGAATCTATCATTACAAAAGTGGAAGTATTCGCGCTTCGTTTGGCACGGTCATTCTGCGAAAATATCAAATACAAAGATAAGTCTTGACACGAAAGTGCCGGGGCTTTTTCTTTTTTTTAGTGATAGGAAACTGCTGAGTTTGCGCTTTTTTTATGCGCACATTTGGCGGTCGTGATCCGTTATACTTTATGTAAGAGATACAAAGCGCGCAGACAAATATCAGAAAGGAGGTTTCTTAGAAGTCCATGGACGGGATACATAACAAAAGTTCTTCGTTAGAGGAACAATATGATAAAATATACCGCTATTGCTATTATAAGCTGCAGCAAAGAGAGACCGCGGAAGATATCACACAGGAAACCTTCCTTCGCTATCTGAACCATTACCGGTATCAGAGCGTCAGCCAGGCTATGCCGTATCTGTATACGATAGCCCGGAATCTCTGTATTGATGAGTACCGGAGGCAGAAGCCGCTTCCTTTTTATCCGCATATGGAAGAGGAGCTTGCGGAAAAGACCGGCGCAGACGACAGGATGCTTTCTGCACTTTCAATGAAAATGGCATTGGCTAAGCTGGAAGAGGAAGAGCGGGAAATGATCCTGCTGCGGTATGTAAATGAAGTGCCGCTGGCAGTAATTTCGCAGATGTTCGGTTTTTCCAGATTTGCGGTATACAGGAAGCTTTCGAAAGCACTAAAGAAGTTAGAGGAAATGCTGGAAGGGGAAGATTACAAAAGTGCTAAATAAGTCAGAAGAAATGATAAAGGATGAATGCAGAAAAGGAAAACAGAAAAAGAAAGGTGAGAATGATGAAAGCTGATAGCAAAAGAGCATTACAGGATGCCTTCGCGGCACCGGAACCTGTTGATAAGCAGCGGTTTCTTAAGACAATCCCAAGACCGCAGATCAGCCATTTGGAATTTATGCTGCAGCAGGTTCATTATATCAGGAAAAGGATTTGGGCTATATCTGTTGTTGTTTTGGGAATCATTTTATTGATAGTCTGTTTCGTGGAACGTTTCATAGATCGGGACGTGCTTTGGGTTATTTCTTCCATGATGCCTTTTCTTGCACTGACGATTGTCACGGAACATGCAAGGTCGGCTGTCTATGGTATGGAGGAATTGGAGATGGCATCCCGATTTTCTTTAAAGAGTGTGGTGCTTGCCAGACTGGGAATTATCGGTATGTTCCATTTTCTGGTTGTATGTCTGCTGATACCATTTGGGTTTTATAACAGCACTTATACACTGTTTCAGACGGGGGTTTATTTGATCGTGCCATATTTGTTGACAACCGTTTTAGGACTGGAAGTTGTAAGGAAAATTCATGGAAAAGAATCCATCTATATATGCATGGGAATTGCAGCAATCGTGAGCGGATTATATATCATTTTAAGCAATACCTGTACGTCCTTTTATAAAGGAGAGTACTTTGGGGGATGGATCGCTGTGCTGGCAGTATTGCTCGCGGCAATTGTTATGGAAGGCTTTAAAATAATGAAACAGACGGAGGATGCGGTATGGAGCTTACAATAGACAGAGTATCGAAACAATATAAAAATAAAATTGCGGTAGACAATATTTCCATGCATTTGGATAAAGGGGTATATGGTCTGCTTGGAGCAAACGGAGCGGGCAAAACAACCCTCATGAGAATGATTTGCGGGATCTTAAAGCCCACGAGAGGAACGATCACGTTAGATGGTTTGGATGCGGAAACAGAGGAATATCGTTCCCGGCTTGGATATTTACCTCAGGATTTTGGGTATTATCCTGATTTTACGGGGATGGATTTTTTGCTGTACATGGCAGCACTAAAAGGGATGACACGGATAGATGCCAGACAAAGAGCAGCCGAGCTTTTAGATATGGTGGCTCTTTCCGAGGCTCGTAAGAAGAAAATCAAGACTTATTCCGGCGGCATGAAGCAGCGGCTCGGAATTGCGCAGGCGCTTTTGAATGAACCGGAGCTTCTTGTACTGGATGAACCTACCGCAGGGCTTGATCCGAAGGAGCGGGTGCGGTTTCGGAATTTGATTGCAGAGATTGGGAAGGAAAGTATTGTACTGCTGTCTACCCATATCGTCTCCGATATTGAGCATATTGCTGACTGTGTTTTGATGATGAAGGACGGACAGTTGATTTATAACGGAAAATGGGATGAGACGCAGGGGGATTTAGAGGCGTTTTATCTGAAACAGTTCGGGGAGGAGAAATCGTATGCATAATTTTGGAATTTTATATCGGTATGAACTGAAAAAACTTTTGAAGAGAAAACTTGTGTGGGTAACAGGCGTTATCATATTATTATTGTCAGTGGCTGTCGTTGTGGGGAACTTGCCGATGAAGTACTATGTAGATGGCGTTGTGGTTGATACGTATTATAACATGATGAAAACAGACAGGGAATATGCAAGGCAGTTGACCGGACGGGCAATTGATCATCAATTGCTTGATGAAATGCAGGAAGCCTATCGTAATGTTCCGTGGAATGCGGAACGCTATACGCTAACGGAAGAATATCAGATCTATGTAAGACCTTACAGCGATATATGGGCTATGGTTTGCCAGATTATGAGTGTTATGGAGATAAAAGATGCGCTGTCTCAGGAGATCAATGAAAATGCACTGTATAACAGACGTATGGAATGGGTTGAAGATTTTTGGAGCCAGGTGAATCTGACCGAAGGAGAAAAGGCATACTGGCGGGAGAAAGAGCAGTCGCTTACGAAGCCCTTTGTATTTGGATATGCGGACGGATATTGGAAGCTGCTTAGCTCCGGACAATGGTTATCTGTTCTGGTGATACTTTATGCCGCCATATGTCTTTCTGATTTTTTCAGCAAAGAACATGCACTCCGGACAGATCAGGCGATTTTAAGCAGCCGGTTGGGGAAGAAACATTTATATTGGGCAAAAATAATAGCAGGAATCAGTTTACTTGCGGTTTATTATGTGCTGATGGTCATGGTGACTGCGGTGGCGGCTTTTGGACTCTATGGCTCAGACGGGGCAGATGTCATGCTGCAAATATCGATGCCGATATATTCCGGTACCCTTAGGGTGGGAGCCGCGATTTTTATGATGTATGCACTGCTGTGCCTGGCAATACTGTTGACCGGCATCTTTGTTATGATGCTTTCAGAAGTGCTGCACAATGGAATAGCCCCTTTAGCGATTGTGAGCGGTGGAGCAGTGGCTAGTACCGTTATAGGCGGTTCGGTTCAACACCGCGTTTTGACACAGATATATTCCTATTTACCGTCTAATCTTCTCAATGTGCGCTGTGGTTTTCAGCCGTTGCTGGTTCCTTTCTTGGGGAGATATCTGACTCTATGGCAGTCGGCGCCTATTTTCTGGCTTATCGCAGCTGGCATCTTTCTGGTGGTTGGCAAGCGGTTCTATCAGAGGTATCAGATTGGCGGAAGGTAAGTATAAAACATAGAAAAGGGGACACGTTATGGTAAATGTATTAAAGAAGATACCAATTAGAAAAGCAGTGCGGGAAAAGGGAAAAAGTCTCTGCGTGATTTCAGCGGTGTTTTTTACGACAATGCTGTTTGTCATGGTATTTTCAACGCTGTTCTTCGTCAGGGATGCGGCGGAGGAGATGCTGAGAATGTCGTCGCCCATATTGTCGGATGCGCTAATTCATGTGACAGAGGAAGAATATGAGAGGATTTGTGCAAACTCGCGGGTGGCGGAGGCAAGCACGGGTGTTATAGTTGCCAGATCGCTGGATTCTTCTGGTGTGGGAACTATACCGCTTTTGGATGCCGAGGAGCAGATGGCACGGTGGATGCGGTATTACCCTGAGGAGGGGCGGATGCCGGAGAAAGGCAATGAGATTGTGGTGTCCGACCAGTATTTGCGGGAGCGGGGATTTACATACAGTGCGAATATGCAGATTGACTTGACCTTCTCATATCTTGATGAGGAAGAGTACACGGACATTTTTACCGTGGTAGGAGTATATAAGAAAGCACTTCAGCCTGATGGCGCTGTGTTGATATCGGATGATTTCTATAGGGAAGCGTGCGAGTACTGGGAACAGCACGGGCTGGATCCGAAAAAGGAGGCAAATCAGCGGGCGTGCGTTATATTTTCATCCCGTGGAAATGTCAGGCGTCTGGCATCTCTGTTGGTTATGGAGGCTGGGATCGATCTGAAAGAAGGGGAGATTTTTTTAAATGATACTTCTCTGATGAGCAGTTTGGGCATAGATGCCTGGGTAGTTCTTCTGGCTCTTATTCTGTTTGTCATGTGGCTGGGGTATCTGTTCATCTCCAATATTTTTCATCTTACAATCACCGGCGACGCAAGGTTTTACGGGAAGTTATCTACCAATGGGATCACGAAGAAGGAAATCAAACAGTTGATACGCAGGCAGAATAACGTACTGTTTCTGATCGCCGCCGTTCCAGCGCTACTTGTAGGATATCTTTTCTCGGTAGCGGCACTGCCTGGGATATTGAGCGCGTTCACGACACTGCAGGTTGACAGAAGCGGCAATCTCTTGATTTTCATTCTGGCGTTGGTGTTTTCTTACCTGACCGTGAGGATTAGCCAGCGTAAATCTGTAAAGTTGGCGAAGAATGCCTCTCCCATCGAGATGAAAAAATATATGGGCAGGTTGAAGATGGTTAAAAAGGCAGACGATGGGGATTGTCTGAAAAAGTTTGTGGTAAGGCATTTTACGGGCGATAAGGTAAAGGTGTTGAAGGTTTGTCTTGCCATTGCCGTAAGTATCCTGCTCGCCAATGTCTTTTATGCGGTAACGGCTGGGTTCGACGTGGAGGAGTATGTAAAGAGGAATCTGGATGCAGACTATATTCTGGCAAGAGAAGAGGTATTCACGAATCCGAATTTAAATTCCCTTTCTTATGGACGCATCACGGAGGATGAAATTACAGAATATCAGGAGCTTCCCGGAATAGAAGCATCCGGAGGTGTCAGTAAGTCCCATGTCTGCCTTTTGCCCACGGAGGAGGTGTGGGATGCCTTTGTGGCGGTTGCCGGAGAAGATACTTATGAGACGCAGGGAAATATGTGGGTTCATGCGTATGGTGTGGACGACATGATGGTGCAAAAGCTTACGCCCATCAGGGGGATGGTTGATCTGGAACAATTCCACACGGGGAATTATGTATTGCTGAGTCCGATTGTAAGCGATAACAACACGGAGAATAAGGCATGTTACGAGCCGGGAGATGAGATAACGGTTCCGTTTGAAAGCGGGGAGGAGAAAACCTATACGGTCATGGCAATCGTGGAGGAACTGCCGGACTCTTTGGCATTTCCGGGTACATGGTGGGCCGGCAGCGTTTATTTGCCCAGAACAGAATGGCAGGAAAAGGAGAAGCGCAACGACTATCTTCTGTATGCCTTTGACGTGGAGGAGGAGTTCCATGCAGAGTGGGATGAGGCCTTGGAGAAAACGTTGGGGAATCAGACGGGCGTTCTCGCCTACCAATCGGCTAAAACGTTAGCCGGGCAGGCGGGAAGATACATAAACGGGTTAAAACTGACAGGTTTTGTCTTAAGTCTGATCCTGCTTTCCATGGGTATCTTAAACTTCGTCAACTGCATGGTAAGAAGCGTGTATGGCAGGAGCAGAGAACTGGCAGTTCTGGAGAGCATGGGAATCCTGCGGCGGGAGATCGAAAAGAATCTGGCGAAAGAAGGAATGCTGTATATGGTCGGAGGTTTTGTGTTGGGCTGTCTGTTGTCGGGTTTCGGGGTTTATGCGCTAATCAACATAGTTTTGCAGGAACCTTATATAGAATATCATTTCTATTTACGCATGTACCTGCTTTTTGCCGTGCTTGGCATAGCTCTGGCGGTTCTGGTGCCGCTTGCGGCATATCGGCAGATGGATCGGAAAGAGAAATTCCTGTACAGGATACGGTCTTGCAGGGAATAGATGGGAGGAGACAGAATGGGTAAGGAAATCGTAGTAGAGGTAAAAGATGTGAGCAAGATTTATGAAAACCAGTCAGGTAAAGTTCCTGTCCTCGAAAATGTCAATATCAGTATATATAAGGGGGAATTTGTAGGAATTGTAGGAGATTCCGGCAGCGGAAAGACTACGCTTCTTAATTTGATTGGGGGAATGGACAGCGTCAGCGGCGGAACGATTACGGTTGCCGGAGATGTGATATCTGATTTTAATGATAAGCAACGGACGTTATACCGGCGCAAACATGTAGGCTTTATTTTTCAGGACTATAATTTAATCAACGAACTGACGGTATATGAGAATATTATTTTGCCGTTTCAGTTAAAAAAGAAAGAAATCGAGGAGAGTGTTATCGACAAATTTCTGGGCAAGTTAAAGCTGGAAGAGAAGAAAAATACATTTCCCATGCAGTTATCTGGAGGGGAGCAGCAAAGGGTAGCGATTTTAAGGGCGCTTCTCAGTGAGCCGGATATCATTTTGGTGGATGAGCCGACAGGAAATCTGGACAGCAAAAATACTCAGATAGTGGTGGGACTTTTGCAGTATTTTGTTGAGCATATGGGAAAGACGATTCTTTTTGTCACGCACAATATGGCGTTAACCAAAGGATGCGGCCGTGTCATTACGGTAAAGGATGGGAAAATTGTCAGTGAGTGATGGCAGGATACATTCCAGCCCTAGACAAATACCCATAAAAAAGGTATACTATAAATGATTTTTGATACATCATATGGGGATAAGAGAGGTTACGCAAGATGGATTACAAGGCAGTTCCGTTTGAGAAAAGAATCAAAGAAAATATCAGAAATTATGCACTGGATAATTTATACCATATTGATACTCTGACAGAATACTGTAAGGCATTGTGTGAAGTGGCGGATCTTGAGATTCTGTTGACGGAGAGACATGGTGAGAAGGTTATTTCTGTCGGCAGTTTTGCAGGTTTTACACCGGATGTGGTAGGAGAGCCGGGGCGCAAGGTCAGGGTGTACGGCAGAACGATCGCCCATCTGTATGCCAAGACCGACAAAGTGCCGGAGCAGAAGCTTCCGGCAGTGGAGATGCTTTTGGATGAATTGACGGCTACGCTGTCCCATTGGGGAGAGGAAGCTTACTTACATACGGAATCTTCTATTTATCTGGATGAATTGGAAGAAAAGATGGGTGTCCAGCATGTGCAGACAGCCAGAGGTGAAAAAGAGGATGCGCTTACCGGTGTGTATCACAAGTTGTATTTTGAAGAGCGCATGAAAGTCATTGACCGGGCAGAGGTGGTACCGGTGGCGGTGATTAATGTGAATATCAATGACTGGAAGTTTGTCAATGATCATTTCGGAGATGAAGAGAGTGACAGACTGATTAAGACTATCGCGGATATTTTGAAACAGGAAGCGAAGCCGGACTATGTGATCGGACGTGTGGACGGAGACGTATTTATCACACTGATTCCGATGGCAGAGGATGGTGAGGCAGAGGAATACTGTGATAAGGTACAGAAGGCGTGTCTGTATTACGAAGATCCGATTCTTGCCCCTTCCGTAGCCTGCGGAGTAGTTTATAAGACGAACGTGGAAGAATTGCTGGCGGATAAGCTGCCGGATGCAGAGTATGAAATGTTTAATCATAAATTCGAAGTGAAGAATGCGCCAGGATACCGCGAGAGACTGGAACACGGAGTGAAGGCATAGGTCAGCAGAAATGCCGGTTATAATGAAAAGCATATGATACAGATTCAGAAAAGAAAGTGATGTTTGACGGCATGACTTTCTTTTTGTATGTGACAGGAAAGTGCTCGAGCAGTAGTGAGAAGCAAATAAGAAGAATCAATGAAGACGAAATAGTGCAGCGTTAATAGCATATAGGATAAAAGCATATAATAGTTATAATATGTAAAAAGAAACCAATTATAAAATAAATATTAAATCCCTTATTCTGGATGAAAACGAGAAAATGAAAGTAAAATAAAGATAAAACGAGAAAATAAGAGATAATAAATAAAATAGAACGATAAAACGATTTGCAAACACCTGCATATGAAGCTAATATATGTTTTAGTGATTAGCACTCAAAGAGGTTGAGTGCTAACAGAACAAAACAGAAGCAGTAATATAGTTTATATAAGGAGGCAATGATCATGAAGTTAACACCACTTGGCGACAGAGTCGTATTGAAACAGTTAGTTGCAGAAGAAACTACCAAATCCGGTATTGTATTACCCGGACAGAGCAAAGAGAAACCGCAGCAGGCAGAGGTTATCGCAGTAGGCCCCGGCGGTGTTGTTGACGGCAAAGAAGTGAAGATGGAAGTAAAGGTCGGAGATCAGGTAATCTATTCCAAATATTCCGGAACAGAAGTTAAGCTTGAAGAAGACGAGTACATTATTGTCAGACAGAACGACATTTTGGCAATTGTAGAGTAAGCAGAATACAGGGATTTATCAGGACATGAATCTTTGCACCGGGTCAAAAGACGCGGACGAATATTAGCAGAAAGTGAAAAAGATCAAAAATAAAAGCTGAATACAGGAGGCAGATTATCATGGCAAAAGAAATTAAATATGGCGCAGAAGCCAGAGCAGCCTTAGAGGCTGGTGTAAATCAGTTAGCAGATACAGTCAGAGTAACACTTGGACCCAAAGGAAGAAATGTAGTATTGGATAAGTCCTACGGTGCTCCGCTGATCACCAATGACGGTGTTACGATTGCAAAAGAGATCGAGTTAGAAGATGCATTCGAGAACATGGGTGCACAGCTTGTGAAAGAAGTAGCTACTAAGACTAATGATGTGGCCGGTGACGGCACTACAACAGCTACCGTTCTGGCACAGGCAATGGTAAATGCAGGCATGAAGAACCTGGCAGCAGGCGCTAACCCGATTATCTTAAGAAAAGGTATGAAGAAAGCAACTGATACCGCAGTAGAAGCAATTGCTAAGATGAGCTCTAAAGTAAACGGTAAAGAGCACATTGCAAGAGTAGCAGCTATCTCTGCCGGTGACGAAGAGGTTGGTCAGTTAGTAGCAGATGCTATGGAGAAAGTATCCGGTGACGGCGTTATCACGATCGAAGAGAGCAAGACTATGCTTACAGAGCTTGACCTGGTAGAAGGTATGCAGTTCGACAGAGGTTACATCTCCGCATATATGGCAACAGACATGGATAAGATGGAAGCAACTTTAGACAATCCGTATATCCTGATCACAGATAAGAAGATTTCCAACATTCAGGAGATACTTCCGATCTTAGAGCAGATCGTACAGTCCGGCGCTAAATTACTGATCATTGCCGAGGATGTAGAGGGTGAGGCTCTTACAACACTGATCGTGAATAAACTGCGCGGTACTTTCAATGTTGTAGCTGTTAAGGCTCCCGGTTACGGTGACAGAAGAAAAGCAATGCTTGAGGATATTGCAATCCTTACAGGCGGTCAGGTAATCAGCTCCGAGCTTGGCTTAGAGTTAAAGGATGCTACCATGGATCAGTTAGGACGTGCAAAATCCGTTAAGGTTCAGAAAGAGAATACTGTTATCGTAGATGGTGAAGGCGATAAGGCAGCTATTCAGGCCAGAATCGGTCAGATCAAGAAACAGATTGAAGAGACGACATCTGATTTCGACAGAGAGAAATTACAGGAGCGTCTTGCTAAGTTAGCAGGCGGCGTAGCAGTTATCCGTGTAGGTGCCGCTACAGAGACAGAGATGAAAGAAGCTAAGCTTCGTCTGGAAGATGCGCTTGCAGCAACAAGAGCGGCTGTAGAAGAAGGTATTATCTCCGGTGGTGGTTCCGCATATATCCATGCATCCAAAGAGGTTGCTAAGCTGGCAGATGGTTTAGAGGGCGATGAGAAGACAGGTGCGCAGATCGTATTAAAGGCATTGGAGGCTCCTCTGTTCCACATTGCAGCTAATGCAGGCCTGGAAGGCTCTGTTATTATCAATAAAGTGAGAGAATCCGAAGTTGGTGTCGGTTTCGATGCTTTGAAAGAGCAGTATGTCAACATGGTAGATGCAGGTATTCTTGATCCTGCCAAGGTGACAAGAAGTGCTTTACAGAATGCTACCAGTGTGGCTTCTACATTACTGACTACAGAATCCGTAGTAGCTAACATCAAGGAGCCTGAACCGGCAATGCCTGCCGGCGGCGGAATGGGCGGCATGATGTAAAGGCTCAAATTTGCAGAGCAAATTTGAGTCGGAAGAATCGGAGAT
The DNA here is from genome assembly GCA_017936885.1 of Lachnospiraceae bacterium. Lineage (GTDB taxonomy): Bacteria > Bacillota > Clostridia > Lachnospirales > Lachnospiraceae > UBA3282. The sequence goes on from JAGBEO010000033.1 coordinate 142,913, forward strand.
TCTTCCCAGCGATTTCTGCTGAAATTTCTCCGAGGCATTTGCAGAGCAAATTTGAGATTTCCCGTGAAAGCAGTTTTGCAGGGAGATTATAGCGACTAATATAAAGACACAGTATGTTTTAGGGCATACTGTGTCTTTTGTGATAGTGCGCCTGGCGGCGCACGTTTCTTAAGGGTGAAAGTCCCAAATCCGCCCGGTAGTGGGAAGGATATAGCCGAAGGCAAGGGTGTCCATCGTGAGGTGGAATCTGAAGGAAGCTGGATATGGGGAACCTATTAACCCATGGGCAAATCTCTGGTCTGACGGACAGAAATCACATATAAGGTCTCGTATGAGGGTAAGACTGCTATACAAGCCGAAGCCCAATAACTACACGGAATCATATGGGATAAATGTGGCAGATGGATGGAGAGAAAGAAACGTGTGGTACCCAGGGAGGTCTGTATGGAACGCTTTGAAAGAAGTAACCGCTGCCGGAAGGCAGCGCTGAACATGCAGAAGTCAGCAGAGGCCATAGTAGCTGTTTTTTAGTGAAGGGCCGAATCAATAGGAGTCTCTAGTACAACTGGGAAAGGAGGAATGAGCAATGGGTACAGAAAACAAAGAAAG
>JAGBEO010000034.1 GCA_017936885.1 Lachnospiraceae bacterium
CTTTCTTTGTTTTCTGTACCCATTGCTCATTCCTCCTTTCCCAGTTGTACTAGAGACTCCTATTGATTCGGCCCTTCACTAAAAAACAGCTACTATGGCCTCTGCTGACTTCTGCATGTTCAGCGCTGCCTTCCGGCAGCGATATCCAGCTTCCTTCAGATTCCACCTCACGATGGACACCCTTGCCTTCGGCTATATCCTTCCCACTACCGGGCGGATTTGGGACTTTCACCCTTAAGAAACGTGCGCCGCCAGGCGCACTATAATAAAAGGACAACGACCAAAAATCGCTGTCCTTTTTGTTGTAATAACGAATTCATTCCTATAAATTCTGCTTATGGTTTCTGATAGAAGAAAGAATTCTTCCTCTCAAATCCGACATCCTTATAATTGATAATCTGTTCTGTACTGCCAATAAACAAATATCCGCCGGACTTAAGGCTTCTTTGGAACTTGCGGAACACCTCATCCTTCGCTTCCTCTGTAAAATAAATCAATACATTACGGCACACGATCAGATGATAATCCGTAGGATAAGTATCCTTTAGCAAATTATGTTCATGGAAATCTACCCTTGCCTTGATTTCCTCTGAGATCTGATAAGACGGACCAATCTTCGTAAAGAATTTCCTCTTCAAATCGTCAGGCACTCCTGCAATACTCTTCTCCGCATATAAGCCGGTTTTCGCCTTCGCGATCACCTGCTTATCCAAGTCTGTTGCATAGATTTTAATCTGATTTAAAGGCAAATGTCTGGACAATGCCATAACAAGCGAATAAGGTTCATCGCCCGTAGAACATGCCGCACTCCAAATCTTAAGATTTTTACCATAGCGCTTAATCAGATCAGGAAATATATCCTTGTCCAACAGCGCCCATTGATCCGGATTACGATAAAATTCGGACACGTTAATGGTCAGATAATTGACAAACTCTTCAAACATCTTCTTATCTGACTTAATAGCAGCCACATAATTATCATATCCCACGATCTTATTCTTAGCAATCAGAGTGTCAATGCGGCGTTTCATCTGCTTTTCTTTGTAAGCATTCAAATCAATCTTGGTCAGATCATAAACCGCTTTCTTAAAATATTCATAATCATAAGCCATTGGCTCGTACCGCCCTATTTATTTTATATCATACTATGCTTCTGTTTCTTCGCTTTCGTTAGCAATCACGGCATCAATATCTACAGCCACTACATCAGCATCCTCTTCTGCTGCTTTCTCTTCCTTCGGTTCAGGAGCAAACATAGCTTTGATGCTTAAGCTGATCTTCTTATCAGCTTCATTAAAGTCTACCACCTTAGCTGTCACTTCTTCGCCGACTTTCAGTACATCGGAAGGCTTCTCAATATGTTCTTTAGATATCTGGGATACATGAAGCAACGCATCAATACCCGGCTCTAACTCTATGAATGCACCGAAGTCTGTCATACGGGCAACTTTACCTGTTACTTCGTTGCCTACCGCATATTTGCTTGCTGCATCTTTCCATGGATTAGCATCTTCAAATTTCAGGCTGAGCGCAATCTTTGTACCGGAAATATCTTTGATAAGCACCTTAACAACATCGCCGACTTTAAATACTTTCTTAGGATTCTCCACTCTTCCCCAGGACATCTCGGAAATATGAAGTAATCCGTCACAGCCGCCCAAATCAATGAATGCACCGAAGTCTGTTACATTCTTAACAGTACCTTCCACTGTGTCACCCACTTTGATTGTCTCGAACAGTTTCTTCTGTAACTCAGCTTTCTCTGCTACGATCAACTGTTTTCTGTCGCCGATATATCTTCTTCTCTTAGGATTGTACTCGCTGATCACGAACTGGATTTCCTGTCCGGCATATTTGTTCAGATCCTTCTCATAGGTATCCGATACAAGGCTTGCGGGAATGAAGATTCTTACTTCTTCCACTACAACACTCAAACCGCCATCCAGCACCTGTGCAACTTTAGCTGTCAGTACTTCTTTATTCTCATATGCTTCTTCAATTCTCTTGTTGCCTCTGTCTGCAGCAAGACGCTTGTAAGTAAGGAGAACCTGTCCTTCACCGTCATTGACTTTCAACACCTTTACTTCCATGGTATCACCAGGCTTTGCAACGGTTGTCAAGTCTACATTAGGTTCATTTGTATATTCATTTCTGGTAAGAACACCATCTGATTTATATCCGATGTTGAGAATGATCTCTTCCGGTTTCACATCAATAACGGTACCTTCAACAACCTCTCCTGTGTGTATTGTCTTTAAAGACTCTTCTAACATTTGTTCAAAAGTTAATTCTGACATAATTTTGAACCTCCTCGATAATATTGTTTGGGGTCGATGCCCCTGCTGTAATACCCACCAGTCGGACAGATTTAGGTAAATCCAAATGCAAGTCATCAAGTGTCTGTATAAAATACGTATTTGCACACTCCTGCATGCAGATTTCATATAGCTTCCGTGTATTAGAACTATGATTGCCACCTATTACTATCATAACGTCGACCTGAGCAGCTATCTTTCTAGCCTCAGTCTGTCGCACTTCCGTAGCGTTACATATAGTATTCACAACACTAATATTGTAACCTTTTTCCTTGAAGATTTCAACCATATCTTGAAATTTATTGTAGTTAAATGTCGTTTGGGAAACAATACAGATTTCTTCCTCTGGCCCGCATTTAAAATTTTGTGCTTCTTCGATCGATTCAATGACTGTAGCAGGCACTTTAGACCACCCCATGATTCCTTCCACCTCCGGATGTCCCGCATTGCCGATAATTACGATTTTCTTTCCTGCCGCACTCTCCTTCTCTACAATATTATGAATACGTTTCACAAAAGGGCAGGTTGCATCCACGCACTCAAGTCCAAGGGATTCTATCGTTTCACAGATTTTCTTGGGAACCCCGTGAGAACGGATCACTACCGTCCCCTCTTTGATCTGTGCAAGCTGCTCTTCATTATCAATGACCTGCACGCCCCTTTGTTCCAGATCCTTTACAACCTCTTCATTATGAATAATCGGTCCATAGGTGTAAATCGGCTTGCCCGTCTCTGCCTGCTCGTAAACTTGTTCCACCGCACGTTTCACACCAAAACAAAATCCCGCATGTTCTGCCAAGATTACTTCCATAACTAATCTCCATTCTTGCTCAGCCTTCAGATTTACATGTATGCTCCGCATACATTGCGTAAGGCACAAACATTTTACCACAATAGCATGCGCCGTCATCAAGGCGCTCCATGCGCATCTGTTTAACGGCATAAGCTGATAATCTTTTCTACCACTTCATCAATGGTCATATAAGAAGAATCAACCAATACCGCATCCTCCGCCTGCTTAAGCGGGGAAATCTCCCTTGTCATATCCTGATGATCCCGCTCGATAATATCCTTCTCAATCGTGTCCAGATCACAGTTTTCGCCCTTGTCCAGCAATTCCTTATAACGGCGTCCGGCGCGCACTCTGCTGTCTGCTGTCAAATATACTTTGACCTGTGCATTGGGCAGCACACAGGTACCGATATCTCTTCCGTCCATGACCACATCCGTGTCCGCCGCCAGCTTCTGCTGTAACTCCACCAGCTTCGCACGGACATTCGGGTTGGGGCTGCTGGCTGATGCCATATTGCCGACTTCCTCTGTCCGGATATAGCCGTTTACATTCTCACCGTTTAAGTATACGACCTGTTCCCCGTTCTCGTATCCGATAGAGATATCTGCCGCTTTACACTTCTCGTTAATCTTCTCAGTCTCTTCCGGCTTCACATGCTCTCTGAGAAGATACAGCGCCATCGCCCGGTACATGGCTCCCGTATCCACGTAGATGTAGCCCATCTGTTTTGCTATTTTCTTTGCAATGGTACTTTTTCCGGCCCCCGCAGGGCCGTCAATCGCTATATTAAAACTCATACTTTCCTCCATTCCGCAACGTTTATGTTTACGCGCCTTCTATTTTTATTATAAGCTGTCAGACTTAGATATTTTATAACCATATCATCCGTTCCGAAGCGATTTTCAATACGTCTGCCCAAAAGCGCCACTGGCTTATCCGTCTATACTGCTTCCTGCCAAGTGTCCGGTAGACCATGCAATCTGCAAATTAAATCCGCCCGTAAGCGCATCCAAATCCAGTATCTCTCCCGCAAAATACAAACCGTTCACCAATTTTGATTCCATAGTAGACGGATTGATCTCTTTGACGTGAATACCGCCCTGGGTGATAATCGCCTCATGGAAATCTCTCAGCCCGCTTACCTTCATAGTAAGTTGTTTAGTCACAGCAAGCAAACGTTTTCTTTCTTCTTTCGTAATCTCATGGATTTTCTTATCTCCGTCAATTCCCGATAATTCTATCATAACCGGTGTCAGCTTTGCCGGATACAAACTGCCAATCACGTTTTTAAACTGTTTATTCAGATTTTGTTCAAAATCCCTCAGGATTCTCTTATCCAGTTGTTCCTCAGAAAGCGCCGGCTTTAAATCAACGGTAACGCTTACCTGTGACTTATCTTTGCATCTGCCATAATAACTACTGGCAGACAGTACTAACGGCCCGCTGATCCCGAAATGGGTAAAAAGCATCTCTCCAAACCCCTGATATATTTGCTTTTTACCGCACAACATGGTGAGCGTAACATTTTTCAGGGACAATCCCTGCAAATCCTTACACCATTCTTCCGCAATCTCCATGGGAACCAGCGCCGGAATACATTCTTTCACCGTATGTCCCAAGGCTTCTGCCATACGATATCCGTCACCAGTGGCACCCGTGGTAGGGTAAGACAAGCCTCCGGTAGCAATCACTACTGCATCGGCATCCACCTTCTGATTATTTTTCAATTTCACGCCCGTCACATGATCATTTTCTGCAAGTATATCTTTCACTACTGTTCCAAGCCGGATTATAACACCTTTTTGCTTCAAAGTACGCTCCAGAGCCGCTATAATATCCGATGCATGATCAGACACCGGAAAGACACGCTCGCCACGCTCTATTTTTAAAGAACAGCCGGCTTCTTTAAGCATATCCATAACCTGTACATTCGTATAATCATAGAATGCACTATAGAGAAACTTCGGATTACTCACTATATTTTCAAAAAGCTTGTCCGTCTCACAGGCATTGGTTACATTACAACGCCCCTTTCCCGTGATATATATTTTCTTGCCAAGCTTCTCATTCTGTTCCATTAAGGTCACACAGTGCCCCTGTTCCGCCGCCGCGATTGCTGCCATCATGCCTGCCGCACCGCCGCCTACTACTACTACATTACTCATCTTCTCTTCTGATCCTATATACGTATCTTACAAATCTGCTGTCAATAAATCAGACGGCATCCCCCTGTATCAGCACACATCATTGCAAAGAGCACAACTACTGCCCATCCTCCGCATCTTCCTTCTTACGGAGCGGATAATTTAACATCGGTTCCTCATCTATAAAATTAATCTCATCATTCAGGTAAACCTGATAATTATTCCATGCCTCTTCCAGATTTTTCAAATTCTTCTTTACATCCTCCGGACGTTTCAGACACATTGCCACCACCAGCGCATTGATGACACTAAGGGGCGCCACCAGAGAATCTACGATAGAAACCATGTCGCTTCTGGCAAGCAGATTACAGGAAGAATAGAGATTCATCGGAGAATGCACGGAATCGGTAATCGTAATTACTTTGGCATTTCTGTCATTGGCAAATTCCATCGCCTTAAGCGTGCGCATGGAATACCGCGGAAAACTGATGCCGATCATTGCATCATTTTCGTCGATGCGTATCATCTGCTCAAATGTCTCCGACACGCTTGTTGTCTTAAGGAGCACTACATTACCGCGTATCATATTTAGATAAAAATGAAGAAAATCTGCCAGTGGCTCACAGCTTCTGACTCCCATCACATAAACAGTCTTCGCCTCTAATATAATATCTACGGCTGTCTCAAAAGCTACAGGGTCCAGATTATGTATCGTATCCTGCAGCTTTTCCATATCAGCTTGCAGCACAGATGTTAAAATCTCAGACTGCGTACTCTTACCGTATTTGGCACCGATCTTTTGTACCGAATTAATCTTATTCTGCACCCAGTCCTCTAAGTCACGCTGAAACTCCGGATATCCGCTGTAACCGATATACATAGCATATCGTACCACTGTGGACTCGCTGACGCCTACGGTCTCTCCCAGCTTCGCGGCTGTCATAAACACTGCCTGATCGTAATGGTCATAAATGAATGCGGAAATTGCTTTCTGTCCCTTACTCATTCTGCCGTAATGTTCATTGATTCTTGTTATAATATCATAACGATTTTCTATAGCCATGGTATGTTACAAACAACCCTTTCTTCACTGCCTTCTCTATATATTCTGAAATGCACTATAGCATTCTTCCAATAACTTGATCGTATCCTCTTCCTGCAGATCATAATCATCCGTAAGTGACATACAGGCAGCGCCATGAATAAAGATCCACATCTTCATAAACATTTCGCTGGGACTCTTACAACCGTAAAATTTTGCATTGTTGATTTCTTTCACCACTGCACCGGTTTTACCGTTCAACATATCATACAGGCTCTTGCCGTGACGATTCTCCGATAAGAACAGCAGCCTGAACAATTGTTGCTCTTCCTGTGCAAAATGGATATAGGCAAGCCCCAAATTCACAAACGGCGTATCATTTTTCTTAGGAAATGCTTCATAATATGTTCCGAAGAACTCTATTGCCCTGGCAAAAAGTTCCTCTCCCAATTCTTCCATATTCTTATATACACGGAAAATCGGCTGTGTAGAACATCCTGCTCTGGCTGCTAAGGTTCTGGCACTCACCTGTGAGATGCCCTCTTCCCGTGCCATCTCAAATGCAGCATTCAATATATCATTCTTTGTAATCGTCTCTTTTCTTGCCATAAGATTATACCTCTCTTGTATCTAAAACGGAACATCTTTTAGTAACATATGTTATTATAATACATTATGTAACCCTCGTCAACCTTGAGTTTCCATGTTTTCACAGAATATTTCTTTTTCTATCACATAAAAAAAGCGGTTACCCTGCAACTATACATCGCTCAAGTAACCGCTCTCTCCATTCTATTCAGTTCTGAGACTTTACTTCCATCATGCCGCTTTCCACGCCACAAAGAAGCCAATCATCATCTTCCCTATTATACCGGGTAAGCACCGTTCTTGGTATCAGCCTGAGTCATATCAACCTTCTCCTGCTGTGCCTGACGGTATTTGAAGAAGTCAGTAGCAACCTGAGGGAATAAAGCATAGGATAATACGTCCTCATCCTGCTGTTTCCATTCTTTCATCTCTGCCTCTAACTTATCCATCTCGTTCTCTAACAGGTCAGCCGGACGGCATGTGATTCTCTTCTCACCAGGAATAACCTTATCAATAATTTCCTGATTCATAGGTTTAACAGTCTGTCCATACTCACCACGAAGAACTGCTTTCGTCTCTTTCGTAGCCATCTTGTATCTCTCACCCATCAATACATTAAATACAGCCTGTGTACCAACGATCTGGGAAGAAGGTGTTACAAGCGGAGGTTCACCTAAGTCTTTACGAACTTCCGGAATCTCTCTTAATACATCATAGTACTTGTCTTCTGCGTTCTGTTCTTTCAACTGGCTAACCATGTTAGAAAGCATACCGCCCGGTACCTGATATAACAGAGTCTTAATATCAACACCCATAACCTTCGGATTTAAGAGGCCGCTTGCAAGACACTCGTCTCTGTAAGGTCTGAAGTAATCTGCGATTTCAGCCAGGAGATTCTGATCATAGCCTGTATCGTAAGGAGTACCCTTAAAGGTCTCAACCATAACCTCTGTAGCAGGCTGTGAAGTACCCATAGCAAATGGGGAAATTGCACAGTCGATTACATCTACACCAGCTTCAACCGCTTTCAGATATGTCATACTAGCCACACCGGAGGTGTAGTGTGTATGTAACTGAATCGGAAGCTTGGTAGCGGACTTCATAGCGGCGATCATCTCGGAGGCCTTATAAGGAACAAGCAGACCAGCCATATCCTTGATACAGATAGAATCTGCACCCATCTCCTCGATCTTCTTAGCCATATCCATCCAGTATTCCATTGTATAAGCATCACCTAAGGTATAGGAAAGTGCTACCTGAGCATGTCCTCTGCCTTCCTGTGCTTTTACTTTATTGGTAGCATTAACTGCTTCCTGTAAGTTTCTCAAATCATTCAAGCAGTCAAAGATACGGATGATATCAATACCGTTAGCGATAGACTTCTCTACGAAGCTGTCTACTACGTCATCTGCGTAAGGTCTGTAACCTAAAATATTCTGACCTCTGAAAAGCATCTGCAGTTTCGTATTCTTGAAACCATCTCTTAATTTTCTAAGTCTCTCCCATGGATCTTCTTTTAAGAAACGAAGGGAAGCATCGAATGTAGCGCCGCCCCAGCACTCTACTGCATGGTATCCGACTTTATCCATTTTCTCCACGATAGGAAGCATCATCTCGGTAGGCATTCTTGTTGCGATCAGAGACTGATGTGCATCACGGAGAACAGTTTCCATAATCTTAACCGGTTTTTGTTCTGCCATAATTATAACCTTTCCTTTCTCTCAATAAATATATATCATGTACTCTCTTAAAACCAATTACATTTAGAATACTCCGAATACCGCCATGAAAGTACCGGCTGCAACGGCAGTACCGATAACACCTGCCACGTTAGGTCCCATAGCGTGCATTAACAGGAAGTTGGTCGGATCTGATTCTGCACCAACCTTCTGGGATACTCTGGCTGCCATAGGAACCGCGGATACACCTGCGGAACCGATCAGCGGGTTAACGGCACCCTTTGTAAGTACGCACATCAGCTTACCGAACAATACACCTGCCGCTGTACCGAAGCAGAATGCAATCAGACCAAGTGCAACGATTTTCAGTGTATCGGTATTCAGGAATGCCTCTGCACTGGTAGTCGCTCCAACAGAAGTACCAAGAACGATTACTACGATGTACATAAGCGCATTGGAAGCCGTATCTGTCAACTGTCTTACAACGCCGGACTCTCTGAACAGGTTACCTAACATCAGCATACCAACAAGAGGAGCTGTTGTAGGAAGAATCAGTGATACAACGATAGTAACAACAATAGGGAAAAGGATTTTCTCTAATTTGGTAACAGGACGAAGCTGTCCCATCTTAATCTGTCTTTCCTTCTCAGTTGTTAACAGTTTCATAATCGGCGGCTGAATAATTGGAACCAGTGACATATACGAATATGCCGCCACCGCAATCGGTCCAAGCAGAGCTGTCTGTCCAAGCTTACCGGCAAGGAAGATGGATGTAGGGCCATCAGCACCACCGATAATGGAAATTGCTGCCGCTGCCTTATCATTGAAGCCCATTGCAATTGCTCCGAAATAAGCTGCGAAAATACCGAACTGAGCTGCCGCACCGAGCAGGAAGCTCTTCGGGTTAGCAATAAGCGGACCAAAGTCTGTCATCGCGCCAACACCCATGAAGATCAGGGATGGCAGGATTGCCCACTCATCTAATTTGTAGAAGTAATAGAGCAGACCGCCGCCGGCTCCTCCTTCTCCGTATTCTGCCATAATATCCGGATAGATATTAACAAGCAGCATACCAAAGGCTATCGGAACCAAAAGAAGCGGTTCAAATTCATGTCTGATAGCCAGATATAGGAAAACAAGCGCTACGACAATCATCAGGTAGTTACCGACAGTCAGATTGAAAAACGCGGTCTGGTGAATCAGATTGTCAAGCGTAGTTGTTACATAAGCCATTTTCTTAACCTCCTGTAGATTTATTCAGAAATATGTCTTAACAGACTTTTCTGAGAATTAGTTTAATGTTGCAAGTAATGCGCCTGCCTCGACAGCATCGCCTACAGCTACATCAATACTAGCTACAGTACCATCCTGAGGTGCTACTACAGGGATCTCCATCTTCATAGCCTCTACGATTACAACTGCATCGCCTTTCTTCACTGCATCGCCTACGTTCTTCTCAATCTTGAATACCTTACCGGCTGCGCCTGCTTCAATCTTAACGCTGCCTGCCGCACCGCTTGCTGCGGGTGCTGCTGCAGGTGCAGGAGCTGCTTTCGGAGCTGCCTTAGGTGCTGCAGGAGCTGCCACAACAGGTGCACCGGATGTTGCTCCCTCTTCTACTACTACATCATATACGCTGCCGTTTACGGTAATTGTATAATTTTTCATCTTCATATCCTCCTATGACTCTTAGGCATTCTGCCATTTACTCTTATTAGATTTTCTTATGGATCTTACTACGAATCCATCTGTGGAACCGGCGCCTTCATAAGCAGCGATTGCGGCTGCAATAACAGCTACCAATTCCGTATCATCAGCAAGTTCTTCTTTGGCTGCAATCTGTGCAACAACCGGATCTGCCTGTACTGCTGCACCTGCCTCACTTGCTGCCTTTGCCTCTGCTTTCTTCTTCTGTTTCTCCTGAATCTTAGGAATAATATTGAAACAGGAAATAATCAAACTGATCAGAATCAAAACAATGAATACGGTTCCCATACCGATCAGGGTATTCAAAGCTGCCATTTTCATAAGTTCGCCAAACGAATAGGCTATATTCGTGCTGATGCTAAGGTATTCAAGAGAAGTTGTAGCTTTATCATACTCCGAAATAATTTCCACTGTAGCATCATGATCCGAACCTAATATGTTAACATTAATAATGATCTCATCATCATCGAATTTCACCTCGGCTCCGTCTGTACCTTCAAAGGTACCGATCTCTGCCAGGGCGTCCTTCCAGTTTTCAAGTCCTGCATATACCACGTCTCGACCGAGGTACTGGTCGACAGCGTTCTGGCTTACAATCATGTCCATCTGTAACACAGTATTAACACCATACTCTACTGCATATTCAGTGCTGATTGGACCGATTGCTGCTTCTTCCTGCCCACACGCACTCAAGCCGACCATACAGGTAACCATACCTAATATTGCTAATAATTTTCTCATATTAAGCATCATCCTTTCTAGACTGTACCGTGTTTTTTCTCTGGACGGCCTTCGCTCTTAGTAGCTAACATCTCAAAAGCACCGATGACATATTTTCTGGTGTCAACAGGCTCTACAATCTGGTCTACATATCCTCTCTTTGCTGCACTTGTTACATTGTTCTGAAGTGCCGCATACTCTTTTGCACAAGCATCAATTGCATCGGAACCTTGTCCATCACAAATAATCTTTGCTGCAAGCTTAGCGTCCATCATACCGATCTCGGCATTAGGCCATGCAATTGTGATATCCGCACCGATTGCTTTGGAATTCATTGCCACATAAGCACTGCCGTATGCCTTACCGATGATGACATTCACCTTCGGAACGGTTGCATTGGCAAATGCATATGTAAGCTTGCTGACAGCCTTAGCCATTCTCTTCTCAGAGCATTTGGTTGCTGCAAAACCTGTTACATTTGTCAAAGATAATACCGGAATATCGAAAGCGTCACAGAAGTTAATAAACTCTGCTGCTTTCTCTGCTCCTCTTGCAGACAATACCGCATCAAATTTATCTGTCACTTCGCCATCGGCATTGTAAACTTCCGTACGGTTTGCAACAGCGCCTACGGTTGCACCGTTTAATCTGATAAATCCGACAACCATGTCTTTTGCATAGTCCTGTTTTACTTCTACAACCACACCGTCATCAGCGATCTGGGATAAAGCGATAGAAGTATCTCCCACGCAGTTGGCAATCTGTGCACATGCTCTGTTGAGATCGTCTGTGCAGTCCACTAAAGCAAGATCTGCATTGTTGGCAGGTAAAATGGAAACCAACTGTCTGATCTGTGCCAAAATGGATGCTTCGTCTGCTACCATATCAACAAGGCCTGTCTCTTCGCTCTGGAATGCTGCCGCGGAAGTATCGCACTTGGAAATCTCATTGCCCTCTAAAGCATTCGGAGAATTTACGAATAATTTAGCCTTCTTTTCTTCCATAAATGTGAAGTCTGTCATACCGGGAATCAGCGCCAAACCGCCGCCGCAGCTACCAAATACTGCCGTAATCTGCGGAATCACACCGGATGCCAGTGTCTGTTTCATGTAGATCTCACCGAAACCGTTTAATGCATCTGTTGCTTCCTGTAATCTAAGTCCGGCAGAATCGATCAAACCGATCACAGGCGCACCTGTTTTCATTGCCAGATCATAGAGGTTTGCAATCTTCTTCGCATGCATTTCACCAACAGATCCGTTCAGAACGGACGCATCCTGGCTGTATACATACACAAGATTACCGTCAATTACTCCATAGCCGGTCACAACACCGTCAGAAGGAGTTTCTGTCTGTTTCAGATTGAAATCTGTTGCTCTTGCAGTTACAAGACCACCGATTTCAACGAAACTGTTTTCATCGAGTAAAGCATTGATTCTTTGACTCGCTTGAGAAGTAGTACTCATTTTTCAGCCCTCCATTTATCATAATATTAAATATTAAAACATTATCACCGTGTGGCATAGCACACGAATGTAGTATAGCACAGATTCCTTAACTCGACTAGCTATTTTTCAAAAAAATACAAATTCTTAGCGAAAAATTACGGCAGAAAAAGTTTCATGATATATCTGCAGATAAAACCAAAAGAACGTTCTTTCACTTCTCCGTCAGTCAGAATAGGATACCGCCTGATCAGACTTCCGTTCAGATAATAAGAAACTGCCCCGATTTCCGTCTTATCTGCCACAGGCGCTTCCAACGTCTGGGCGATTTGTGTTTTCACTTCTATCTCATCCTCCTCGCACAACAGATACGGAAGTTTTGTTTCCCCGCCATTGTCCAGACAGACAGCGATCGTCGCTTTGTCATAAGGTGTGGCATTCTCTCCCGCTATACCGTTTAACACTGTAAGATCGGAAAATGTCTTGTTCTCGTATATATCCCGATATTGATAATGTTCCATTCCGTAGGCAGCAAGCTGTTTCATATCGCTCCACTTGTATGTTTTATGATTGGGCCATCCGCAGGCAAGAAGCGCCATCGTAAAAACCCTGCCTTCACTTTCGATGGCTCCCACATAACAATATCCGGCATTGTTCGTAAAGCCGGTCTTGCCGGAAAGCGCTTCCTCCATCATCCCCAGAAATGCATTGTGATTCGTGCAATGAAAATTTCTTGCCCCGGAAGCATCCGTAAAATCGTATCCCACAGTACGGGTAATCTCCAAGAACTGCTCTTTCATAGGAGAGTCCGTCACGCAGTATGCCATAATTTTAGCAAGGTCTGCGGCCGTGGTAGAATGGATTTTACCACTGTCATTGACTACGGCATCCAGACCGTTTGGCGTAATAAAATAGGAATCAAAACAGCCGATATCCCTGGCTTTCTGGTTCATCATCGCCGCAAATTCTTCCACGCTTCCTCCCACCGCTTCCGCAATGACCACTGCGGAATCATTGTGGGACTCTAACATCAGCGAATACAACAGGTCACCGAGACGGTATTGTTCTCCCTGCTTTACATACAGCTTGACCTTAGGCATACTTGCCGCATAAGAAGATACCTCCACGATTTCATCGGGATTTCCGTATTCCAGTGCCAGAATACAAGTCATAATTTTGGTGGTGCTTGCCATTGGCAGAACCTCTGTCGCATTCTTACCATAGAGCACTCTGCCGGAATCCGCATCCATAAGAACCGCCGCCTGGGCATACAGCTTAAGATCTTCTTTCTCTTCTTCTGCATAAACCGTAATATGCGGCACAAAAGAGCCTGTCAGCAAAGCCATAATCATAAGTCCCGTGATGCCTCTGCCCGCCGCGGTTTTCTTTATGGATACAAGATGATACTTAAAAAACAGGGGAAATAAAACTCCAATAGAACCGATCAGAATAAAAAAAGCGCACATATATTAACTCTCACAACATCCTCGTTAATATATATGCGTTCTTTTGATACACATGAACACTTTCTGTCACCCTGCCGCGTACAGATAAGCATCCCTCCGTACTAAATATCAAGCTGCAACTGTACTTCCGACTCTGCCTGCTGCTTAAATTCTTCAATCTGCACTGCATTTAATTCCGGCAGTTCTTCTATGCTCTTTACCCCGAAACTTCTCAAAAATTGTTCCGTGGTGCCAAACAACAGAGGACGTCCCGGTGCGTCCATTCTGCCTACCTCCGTAATTAAGTCGAATTCCAAGAGCTTGTTGACGGCGTGATCGCAGCTCACCCCTCTGACCTTCTCGATTTCCAGCCTGGTAACGGGCTGTTTATAGGCAATGATAGACAGCGTCTCCAACAACGTGTCAGTCAATACAAATTTCTTCGGTGTTTTGGCAATTTTGATTAAATATTCATACAGCTCACCCTTCGTACATAGCTGTACCGCATCGTCCAGCGTGGTAAGACAGATGCCCCTGTCTTCCTCCCGGTACTCCTGTGCCATTTCCTCCAAAAGCGCTTTCGTTGTCTTATTATCTTCCTCTATCACTTCGGCAAGCCTGCCAATCTCCACGGAATCACCCATCGTAAACAGAATGGCCTCTAATACCGCCTTTGCCTTATTCTTGTCCATACCAATACCATGCCTTTCTCTCAGCCATACCTTTCTCACCCTGCCAATTACGGGAAGAATGCCCGCTTTTGGCATTCTTCCGTGCGAAGTTTGAAACCACTTAGCGAGGTCCTTTCGAGCTTAGTGGTTTCCTTCGCACTATCCAAGGGATGTAAGCTTCGTCGGTGTCTCGTCCGACACATCTTTAGTCGTGATGATGATATCGGCAAAAGTATCCTCCTGCTCGATACCGATCCTGCCCGTCTTAATCATTTCCAGGATGACTAAAAATGTGACAATCACTTCCATCTTACTGTTCTGCTTCTCCAACAGCTTCCGAAAACTGAACGTCTTATGACTGCGCACATAAGCTTCCACAAATGTGGTCTTTAAGTCCATATCGATCTCGTCTTTCTCGATCTGACCGAACGTACTTCTGACCGGATCGATTTTATCTTCCTGCCGCTTCATCATCTGCTTAAAGATCTCATGAAGCTTCTGCAGAGTCATGTCCCCGATCAATTCCTCATAATCTACCGGCTGCCTGTAATCTGCCACTTCCTTCGGAAGCGTAGGCTTCTTATACAAGCTTCTCTCTGCGTCCACCATGCGGTCACGAAGCTCATAGGACATATACTTGCACATCTTATACTCTAACAGCTTCTCCACCAGTTCCGCTCTCGGATCTTCCTCTTCGCCCTCTTCATTTACTTCTTTCGGCAGAAGCATCTTACATTTAATGTCAATCAGAGTCGCCGCCATGACGAGAAATTCACTCATCACATTCATATCCTCTGTTTCCATCTGCCTGATGTAATCCAGATATTGCTCCGTGATTTCCACGATCGGAATGTCATAGATATCCACTTTATTTTTATCAATCAGATGTAAGAGCAGATCCAGCGGTCCCTCAAACACCTCCAGTTTTACAGGAATCGCCATAATAGCTTGTCCTTTCTTCTTTAGGTGCATATATATTATGCAAATACATCATCTATATCTTACTTTGTTACAGATATACTGTAAAAGCAGCGCCTATCTGCCCGGCTTTAAACTGATTACAATAAGCTCTCCCGGATTAAAGATCCTTAACGGAAGCGTATGGGTTCCAAGCCCCCTGCTTAAAATCATGGTAGTATGACCTTTGACAAATCTTCCGCCGTCATACTTGGGAAAAAGCGTCAGATTCGGCGACAACACACCGCCTAATACCGGCAGTTTCATAATTCCTCCATGAACATGTCCGGACACCACAACATCCGCTCCCCATGCCGCATACTCCTCAAAATATGCGGGATTATGAGCAATCAGCAACTGACAGGTATCCCGCTCCGGCTGTCCCAGTATCTTCGGAAGGTAAGCGGAATCCATCGGATATCTGCCAAATCTCTTATAATAACACCGGTCAATCTCTGCACCGCAGACAGACAGATTATATTCCGGCAAATAAGTATTCTCGTTCACAAGCGGAACAATCCCGGCCTCGGAAAGCCCTGACATATATTCCTCATACATGCTTCCATACTGATCAGGATATAATTTCAGACGGTACTCGTGATTCCCCATACCATAATAAATCTTATATTTGGCAGCCAGTCCTTTCATCAAAGAAAGCGCCGGTGTAAAATCATGTCCTTTGGTTGCCGTCAGCATATCTCCTGCCACCAAAATGCCGTCAGGAGATATACCGTCTATTTTCTCTGTTAATTTGCCGTTATCCTTACCAAAAGATTTATTGTGCAAGTCTGATAACAGTACCAGACAGCAGGGACGTGTAAGCTTATCGGACACAATCTCATATTCCACTGTAACAAACCGGTTACAGTCCATGGCGGATACGAGCAGACACAATATGAATATGACCACTATGAAAATAACAATTCCTTCTATCATGTCTTTCTCCATCTATAGAACCTTACACTGCAACTTATAGAGTATATCACAACTTCCTGTCCCCCCGCAATCAGCGAACTTTTGTTCTGTCGCACAGACACCTCTTCTGCTTTGTACAGTCTTCACTGCCTGTTCATCAGATATTGCATCCAGACTTTTTTATAATAGTCTTTGTATCCGGCTTTCTCCACGCCGTGGGCCGCCAGAATAGATATACTGCCAATTCTTGTTCCGTTCAGTTTATAGACTGCCTCACCGATGGCATCTCCTTCTGCCACAGGTGCTTCCACCACATCCGGCAGGCTGATTTCTTTCTGGATTTCATTTAAGTTACTGCCTGATGTATCCAGATACTCAAATGCTCCCGCATAGGTTAAATTAACCGTATCTTCAATTCCTCCCGAAACCTGCTGGGGCGGCAGGGCATCTTTATTCTCATCCGCATACATCTGACTTACACTGTAACCGTAATTCAGCAATGCCATGGCATCCTGAAATCTTGTTTTATTATCCGGCGCTGCCATGACAACCGCAATCAACTCCATACCGTCTTTGTTTGCCGTAGCGGACAGACAATACAATGCCTTGGAAGTGGAACCGGTCTTAAGCCCCGTGGTCCACTCATACTGCTTTAACAGCTTATTGGTGCTGGATAACGTAAAGGTACTGGTACCATGTGCCGTCTTATGCTCAATATCCTCCATCCAGATTCCGGTATATTCAAACACTTCCGGGTATTTGGTAATCAGCTCTCTGGACATAATCGCCACATCCCTTGCGGAGGAATAATGGTTATCCGAATCCGTCAGCCCGCAACAATCTTCAAAATGGGTATTCTGCATCCCAAGGGCATCAGCCTTCTCATTCATCAGCTTCACAAATTCCGATTCGCTTCCCGCTATGTACTCCGCCACAGCCACACTGGCATCATTCCCCGATGCCACCGCAATGCATTTGATCATGGTCTCTAAGGTCTGCGTCTCTCCCTCTTCCAGAAAAACCTGGGAACCTCCCATAGACTTTGCATAAGCACTGGTTGTGATCTGATCCTCCAAATGTATTCTGCCGCTCTTTATGTGTTCGAAAACAATCAGCAACGTCATAATCTTCGTAATACTCGCCGGACTTCTCTGCGTATCCGCATCCTGTTCGCAGATCACCTGTCCGGTGGAGGCTTCCATCACAATATAGGACGGCGTTGAAACCTCCGGCGCTGCCTGCACTGTCATTGTCATTGCCGCAAATCCGGTATGTAAGAGAAATACCCCCATTACAAACCACGTGATAATCCTTTTTGCTATTCTACCCAAGCCAAGTCACTCCCACACATTCTTATGTACTATATGTATTTGGATGGGACATTCGATATGACTTTAATTTGCCCTTATATCATAAAGGTACACATGATTCACCCTTAATAAACCGGCATATCAGACTGCGGTTCTGCTTTCATATGCCAGAAATTTACCATGGCATTTCCGGAAATTGAATTATTATAGAACAGAAGCATCTATATACAGAAAAACAGACCCGAAAATATCTTTCGGATCTGTTTCATGTAGTTCTTAGTTGTATTTACGTTTTCTAGCTGCTTCAGATTTCTTCTTACGTCTTACGCTTGGCTTCTCGTAATGCTCTCTCTTACGAATCTCCTGCTGGATGCCGGCTTTCGCACAGCTTCTCTTGAAACGACGTAAAGCGCTATCTAAAGTTTCGTTTTCTTTAACGATTACGTTTGACATTCTCGCACCTGACCTCCCTTCAGTCCCTAACAAGTAACTCGACTGATTGGGTTATTTATGCGTTTACACGCACTGTGTCTTCACACACAACATAAATTATACCACATTTTGGTTATGAGTCAACAACTATTTCTTCATTTCCCGAAAAAGTTTCATCAAATTTTCCCAAAATCCCGGTTCCCCACAGTTCCGACACTCTGCTTCCAACGGCGGTCTGTTGTCCGGCTTATGAAATACAGTTACGAAACCTGTCCTGCAAGCACCTTAGCACATTCTGCAATCGCAGCATCGATTCCGGCAGGATTCTTACCGCCTGCCTGTGCCATATTGGGACGTCCGCCGCCGCCACCGCCTACAAGAGCCGCTATGCCTTTGATCAGATTGCCTGCGTGGGCGCCCTTTGCCATAGCGCCGTCTGTTGCCATAGCGATAAGATTTACTTTGCCGTCATTTTCGGACACAATCACAACGACACCTTCCCCAAGCTTCTCTTTCAACTGATCCCCAAGTTCACGCAGTCCGTTCATATCCACACCGGCTACTTTGGTAGCTAAAAGCTTCACGCCGCTAATCTCCTGCACCTGATCCATAACGTCGCCTAATGCTTCTTTAGCCGCCTTGCTCTTCAAGGACTCGTTTTCACTCTGCAATGCTTTCATGTCAGCCATTAGATGCTCTGCTCGTTCCAACAGATTGGCAGGCGTTGTCTTTAACAGCTTGGCAACTGCATTTAATTCTTCTTCCATCTTCTGATAGTAAGCAGTTACATTATTGCCTGTCACAGCCTCAATACGGCGCACGCCCGCAGCCACACCAGACTCAGACAATATCTTAAAGGAACCGATCATGCCTGTACTGCCCACATGCGTACCGCCGCAGAACTCCTTGGAGAAATCGCCCATCTGGACAACGCGGACGGTATCACCGTACTTCTCGCCAAACAATGCCATCGCGCCTGTTTTCTTAGCTTCTTCTATGGTCATGATCTTTGTCTCAACAGGAAGATTTTCTGCGATCTTCTCGTTGACGATCTGCTCTACTTTCTTAAGTTCCTCTGCCGTCATCGCTTGAGAATGGGAGAAATCGAAACGGGTTCTCTCTCCATCCTGATAGGAACCAGACTGCTCTACATGGTCGCCCAGCACTTCTCTGAGCGCTTTCTGCAGCAAGTGTGTCGCGCTGTGGTTTTTACAGGTATCCGCTCTCCTGTTCTTATCCACTTCCAGAGATACCTCGTCACCCACACGGATCATGCCTTTTACCACACGTCCCACATGTGCTACTTTGCCGCCTACGACTTTGACGGTATTTTCTACTGCGAACTCGCCGTCTTTGGTCTTGATCACACCGATATCGCCTTCCTGTCCACCCATGGTCGCATAGAAAGGTGTCTGACCTACGATGACGGAACCTGTCTCTCCGTCTGTTAATGCTTCTACCACTTCGCTTTCCGTGGTCAGTGCAGCAATCTTAGAATCATAGGTCAGATGATCGTAGCCTACAAACTCTGTTGTCAGCGCTACATCCAGTTCTTCATAGACTGTTGCATCCGCTCCCATATAGTTGGAAACTTTACGGGCGCTGCGGGCTCTTTCCTTCTGCTCCTGCATACAGGCATTGAATCCTTCCTCGTCTACTGTCAGTCCCTTTTCCTCTAAGATTTCCTTGGTTAAGTCAATCGGGAATCCATAGGTATCATATAACTTAAAGGCATCTGCACCGGACAGTTCCTTTTTGCCTTCTTTAGAAAGTTCTTCTTCCATGCCGGCTAAAATGCTCAAGCCCTGATCGATTGTTTTATTAAATGCATTCTCTTCTGTCGTAAGCTGCGCAAAGATAAATGCTTTCTTTTCCTCTAACTCCGGATAACCGTCCTTACTGCCTTCGATAACCGTATTGGACAGGTCTGCCAGGAAAGTTCCCTGAATGCCTAACTTGCGTCCCTGACGGGCTGCGCGGCGGATGATACGGCGAAGCACATAACCTCTGCCTTCATTGCTGGGGCGAATACCGTCGGAAATCATAAAGGTTGCCGAACGGATATGGTCTGTGATAATACGGATTGATACGTCAGTATCATAATCTTTCTTATACTCTACTCCTGCGATCTCACAGACTCTGGTTCTAAGCGCCAGCACCGTATCCACATCGAAGATGGAGTCTACATCCTGTACAACAGACGCCAGTCTCTCCAGACCCATACCGGTATCAATATTCTTCTGTACCAGCTCCGTATAGTTGCCGTGTCCATCATTGTCAAACTGGGTAAATACGTTGTTCCAAATCTCCATGTAACGGTCACAGTCACAGCCTACGGTACAACCCGGCTTACCGCATCCGTATTTCTCTCCGCGGTCATAATAAATCTCAGAGCAGGGACCACAGGGACCGGAACCGTGCTCCCAGAAGTTGTCCTCTTTGCCGAAACGGAAAATTCTCTCCGGTGCAATGCCGATCTCTTTATTCCAAATTTCAAATGCTTCCTCGTCATTTTCATAGATAGACGGATAGAGTCTGCTCTCATCCAGTCCCACTACTTTGGTCAGAAACTCCCAGCTCCATGCGATTGCCTCATGTTTGAAATAATCGCCGAAAGAAAAGTTACCAAGCATCTCAAAGAAAGTACCGTGTCTTGCTGTCTTACCTACGTTCTCCAGATCACCTGTACGGATACATTTCTGACAGGTGGTTACTCGTCTTCTCGGTGGAATCTCCTGTCCTGTAAAATAAGGTTTCAATGGTGCCATACCGGAATTGATCAGCAATAAGCTGTTATCATTGTGCGGTACCAAAGAAAAGCTTTTCATCTTCAAATGTTCTTTGCTCTCGAAGAACTCAAGGAACATTCTACGTAATTCATTTACTCCATACTGTTTCATTGCTACACTTTATCCTTTCCTATCCTTTTACCCACTAAAAAGTAAATTTATCTGCAAAATAAGCATCTAAATCCTTGATCGCGATACGCTCCTGCTCCATGGAATCACGGAATCTGACGGTTACGCATCCGTCTGTCTCGGACTCAAAATCGTATGTAATACAGAAAGGAGTACCGATTTCGTCCTGTCTGCGGTATCTCTTACCGATATTGCCTCTGTCATCGAACTCGCAGTTGTATTTCTTGGATAATTCCGTGAAAATCTTCTCTGCACCTTCGTTCAGCTTCTTGGACAACGGAAGCACACCGATCTTAACCGGAGCCAGTGCCGGATGGAAATGCAGTACGGTACGCACATCTCCTTCACCGATCTCTTCTTCATCATATGCTCCGCAGAGCACAGCAAGGAATAATCTCTCCACACCAAGAGACGGCTCAATAACATACGGAATATATTTCTCATTCTTTGTATCGTCGAAATAGGACATATCCTCTCCGGATACGTTCTGATGCTGTGTCAGGTCATAGTTGGTTCTGTCAGCGATGCCCCAAAGCTCACCCCAGCCGAAGGGGAACAAGAATTCAATGTCTGTAGTCGCCTTAGAGTAGAAGGATAACTCCTCCTGATCGTGATCGCGGACACGCATCTCCTCTTCTTTCATGCCAAGACTCTTTAAGAAATCGATACAATACTGTTTCCAGTATGCAAACCACTCTAAGTCTGTATCCGGCTCACAGAAGAACTCCATCTCCATCTGTTCGAATTCTCTTACACGGAAAATGAAATTACCCGGTGTGATCTCATTACGGAAGGATTTACCCACCTGGCAGATACCGAACGGAATCTTCTTGCGGGAAGTTCTCTGTACATTTTTAAAGTTTACGAAAATACCCTGTGCAGTCTCAGGTCTTAAATATACCGTATTCTTCGCATCCTCGGTTACACCCTGGAAAGTCTTAAACATCAGGTTAAACTGTCTGATATCCGTGAAATTATGTTTGCCGCATGTAGGGCATGGAATGTTATGCTCCTCAATGAAATCCTTCATCTGCTGCTGGCTCCAGCCGTCCACAGAACTATCCAGTGTCATACCGTTCTCCGCAACATAGTCTTCAATGATCTTATCGGCACGGAATCTCTCATGACATTCCTTACAATCCATAAGCGGATCGGAGAAGCTTCCCAAATGACCGGAAGCAACCCATGTCTGGGGGTTCATCAGGATCGCACAGTCCACACCCACATTATAAGGGCTCTCCATAACGAACTTCTGCCACCATGCCTTCTTGATATTGTTCTTCAATTCCACACCGAGATTGCCGAAATCCCATGTATTGGCAAGTCCGCCGTAAATCTCCGAACCGGGATATACAAACCCTCTCGCTTTTGATAACGCTACAATTTTTTCCATTGTTTTTTCCATGACTTATACACCTTTCTATCTTCTCCCGCCCTCAGACAGGTGATTTATCTTATTCTGACTGTGATCTATTGCATTCTCTGCCCCAGTCTGACTTAAATCTTCAAACGCAAGATCAGCCTGTTATGTTATATCTATCCGGCTATCTATTCAAATATAATATAGGAAAGGACCTCCTCACCGGAACCGTCTTCCCTGACCGGATTATCAATATGAACACTCTTCTTATCCGCAATAGATACATCCATTCCGCTGTCAGCACTCTGGTTAATATACAACACCTTGCCATAGGTGTTCACCAGCACTTCTTCACCGGGTTTTGTTGCAATGATAATAATTCGTTTGGCATCCTGTTCATCAATATACCCCAGTTCCACCGGTTCTCCCTTTGACGAGACAAAAGCTATTTTCTCCAATTCATATCCCTGACTGTCTGCTTCTGTCAAGGCTCCCACATATAGTTCTCTGTTATTGAAACCATTGTAGTCTTCCGGTGAATTGTACTTCAAATTGACTAAAATCTTATTATCCTGTTCCTCCACGGACTCAAGCGTAACACAACCGGCTCCGTTTTCGTCACAATATTCCGCTACTCTTTCAGCCGCTAAAGCTTCCAGTCCATCCATCTCATAATAATTCTGCTCAAACTGCCCTACAATCTGATGGGTTATCGTACTGTCCTTTTCAATCGATATGGAACATCCATCCGATGTTTTCGACTGACTACAACCAACAAGCCCTAAAGTTACTATGGATAAGAGCAGGGCTAATTCCCCTCTTCTCATACTTATAGTTATGCTCCTTTCTCAGCCTTGTCCTAAACCGCCAACATACTGCATTACATTATATTAAAGATTATCCACAATTTCAAGACTTTTAAACGTCCGGTCAATGAATCGTCTCCGATAATCATCCGCAATCTTCTTCATCTGCTTAAGCACTGACGGAGTCACGGTAAACGTATACAGTTTCTCAATACCGGAATTCATAATGTAAGAAACCGCATATCTCGTAGAATCCTCCCACTCACCTTCTGCGGGCATTCCGGGGAACTCACCGTTTAGAACCATCGCCTTCATTTCAAATATGTATCTCACCAGGGAATTGCTCAGGCTCTCATGCATCAATGCTCTCAATGACTGATATAAAAGCTTAAGCATCTCCTTCTCATCATTGTTTTCCCTCGTATAATAATCCATAATTTCCAAAAAGTACATACCGTAATAGGCGCCTTCGAAATCTTCCCTGAGTCCTTCGAAATAGTTGCTGATGGAAACATCCATAATATTGTAGGAGCTTCTGCCTACATATAACTTAAACGTTCCGAAAGAGAAAGGATTGGTAGCTGCCAGCAGCTTGCTGTTAGGACGCCTTGCCCCTTTGGCAAAGGCAGATAGCTTGCCTTTCTCTTTCGTCAGTATCACGACTCTTCTATCATATTCGCCGATTGGCTCAGCCTTTAAAACCATTCCCGTAATCTCTGTAAATTCCTGCATGAGAATGTTCTCCCGACTCTTCTTTTCTCTCACAATCCTTAGACTGCGTATCTCTTACTGCGTTTTTATATGCCAGAAAATCATCAATCTTTCCGGTGGTCAAAAATTGCTCCCAGTAATTTATCTCTTTCATCTTACGCCCCCTAATCCTCTTCATTAGATGATTATAGAGTTCGCAGATTTGCTTTTTTCTATTCGGAATCCTTGGGATTATATCCGAAATTTTTCAGCAGATAATCACTGTCTCTCCAATCCTTTTTCACCTTGACCCAAAGTTTCAAATTCACCTGACATTCCACCAGATCTTCAATCTCCGGTCTTGCCATGGAACCGATCTTCTTTAGCATACTGCCCTGTTTGCCGATAATAATTCCCTTGTGGGACTCTCTCTCACAGATAATGGTCGCCTCAATATCCACGATCCGTTTTCTGAATTTCATCATCTCTATGGTGACTGCAATACCGTGGGGTATTTCATCTTCCAGACATTTCAGCGCCTTTTCACGGATCAGCTCTGCCACAATCTGGCGCATGGGCTGGTCTGTGACGGTATCTTCATCATAGAAAGGCTCTCCGTAAGGCAGGTACTTCATGATATTCTCAATCAATTCCTCCGTGCCGTCCTTCTTCAGGGCAGACACCGGAATGATCTCTGCGAAGTCAAGCTGCTTACTGTACTGGTCTATCACGGATAACAGCGATTCTTTCTTAACGGTATCGATCTTATTAATGACTAAGATGATTGGTGTCCTTGTTTTCTTAAGCTGTTCTATAATATGCTGCTCTCCGGCTCCGATGTAATCTGTGGGCTCTACCAGCCACAAGATTACATCCACTTCCGACATGGTGCGTTCCGCCACATTCACCATATAATTGCCGAGCTTATTCTTGGCCTTATGTATTCCCGGTGTATCTAAGAACACAATCTGCCCCTCCTCAGAAGTATATACCGTCTGAATCCTGTTTCTGGTGGTCTGCGGTTTGCCTGATGTAATGGCAATCTTCTGTCCGATCAGCGCATTCATAAGTGTTGATTTTCCTACGTTAGGTCTGCCGATCAATGTGGCAAAACCCGATTTAAATTTCTGATTCTCCATAATTACCCTTATTCTTTCTTATCCTTGCAGATAATCGCGAAGCTTCCAATCGCGATTACTCTTCTGTTTTGTCTGCCGCCTCCGGCTGCTGCTCCATTCCCTTCTTCTCCGTTGGGATGTTATCTTTTACAGTCTCTTGCTGTATATATGCGTTCTGTGACTGCACATAAGGATTGACCCGTGTTTGCTTTTTCCCTGCTCTTCGTTTTGCCATATGCTTACGGAGTTTACAAAGGATAAACACTAACACCGCAATGATAACCGCCCATACAACCAGATAAGGGATATGGATCACGAACCAGATTGCAAAATTACAAAATCCTGTTCCTACCCCTTCCAGACTTTCCATAAATCCATTTCGGATTCGTTCCCATGTGCCGATTTCTTCTGAGGGTGTGTAACGATCCACTTCTTCAACAGACAGATATACTGTGCTGTAATCAATCTTATTATCATAGGTTCTAAGCTGGGACTCCATGCTCTCGATCTGATAACGAACCTCTGACAGTCTACTTTCAATAGAGATAATATCCTCTACCGTCTCCGCCTGCTCCATCAGTTCCAACAATCTGCCCTGCTCCGTCATAAGCGCCTTCTTATGGCTCTCCAAATCCACATATTGCAATGTCACATCAGAGACACTCTCCGAACGACTGACAATATTGGATCGGTCTCCCACCTTAGACAGAAAAGTCTCCAGGTTTTCCTTGGGAATACGCACCGTCATACCGGCATAGCGCAGATATTTGACTTCAGGATCAGATGTATAATAATTGTTCCTGTTATAGACAGACATCTCTTCTATGTATCCCCCAAGCGCCGTAACCTGATCTTCCAGCTCCGGCATCAGACTGTCAAAATTTTCTGTCTCCGCACTGATATTGACTGTCTTGATCAATTTTCTTTCCGTTACCGCTTCCTCTGTGATCTGCTCTGCACTCTCCGCACCGTCTTCGTCTACGGCAGTTTCCTCCATATATAAATCGTCCTCAGCATAATATTCGTCATTGATTTCAGCGGCCCCGTTGGATACCATGAACCCACTGTCAGTAGCAGACATCTCATATGCTTCTTCCGTAACCGCCATTGTGGATGCTGATTTGGAATCGTTGCTGCCGCAGCCGGTCAGTACTGCCGCCAGCAATCCGGCAGTCAGTACAAGTCCTGTTATTTTCCGATGTCTTCTATTATTTTTCTTACCACATCTTCTTATATTTTTCATGGTCTGCATTCCGTATCTTCTCTCCCTTCTTAATTCTATTTCATTTAATGATTTAATGGAACAAATAATCCGTACTCATAAACAACGCTTTCTGCTCCTTGATCTTCTCCTCATTTCCGACTACACACAGGCAGTTTTCTTCCATAAAAGCACGGATATATGCTGCCAGTCCTCTGATCGTATCCGCATCCGTGGCAAGCAGTTCATCCCTGTCCTGCTGCACCCGCTCATAGGGATAATGTGTCATATAGCCGCTCAGGGAATAATTGCCCTTTGCCGCCGGTGTCATAGGCATATCCATCTCACTGACCGCACCGATGACATACTGGGTCATCGTCCTCTCATCTGCCTCAAAATTCGCGATATAGTCTGCCGCTTTTTCATAAATGCCAATTGTCTTCTCCAAATTAGGATCTCTGTAGGACACGAAATAACTCTCCCCGGACTTACCGAAATTGCACATGCAGCCGTAAGCACCGCCCTTTACGCGCACCTGTGTCCAAAGATAGTCATAGCCCATCATCACCCGTAAGACTCTTAACGCTCCCGTATAAGGCAATCCCTTCTTCGTAAAATTACCGGCACGGCACACATACTGAATCTGTGCCGAGGACATAAGCCCTTCATTCTTCTTAACAGGCTGCGGCACATATCCTGCGAAGTCTACCGGATCTGTAAACAATCTGCTCTTGAATTCCTCTATCAGTGTTTCCACTCCGGCAAGTCCTTCCTTCTGTGCCGTATAATCCACCATAAGATTTTCGGGACGGAAAATACAGTGTACCACCTTCTGCATCTTTTCGATCAAATCGTCTTTCTTCGTCTCAAATTCATTCTCCAGACATTCTAACAGCCGGTAGAAAGGAATCCCATTCATATGCTCTAACACACAGGCCGGTTTGGACAGATAGGATAAAGCTCTGCCTGCTGCCAGCGTATGGCCTGCCGTCATCATATGTGCCTGTTTCTCCGATCTTGCCTCTGCAATCAATTCAAACAGACGTTTCCTGTCTTCAAAGACC
Source organism: Lachnospiraceae bacterium (assembly GCA_017936885.1). GTDB lineage: Bacteria > Bacillota > Clostridia > Lachnospirales > Lachnospiraceae > UBA3282. The sequence continues at coordinate 27,321 of JAGBEO010000034.1, forward strand.
GATTCGGTCAATATCTCTTCCGCCAATGCAAATGCCTGCGGCAGATTCTCATATAACACTTTTACTTTCAAATCAAAGGTTGCGGTATATCTGGACAAATCCCTGGCATCCGTATAGGTATTGACTGCCGGATCGATACCGCCGGTCTGCAGATTGATCTCATTGTACAATTCGCTGTAACTGTGTTTCTTCGTATCTACCAGTCCGATCAGAATCTTCAAAATACCTACATAGGGGAACAATTCCTCCGGCACCTGCTTTAAATCAAACATAAATCTCAAATACCCGATGCCGTTGGTATAAATATCATGATAAAGCAGTGTGGTATCTCCTACCTTCTTCTCCTCATTATAATAAGGGGCCGCTTCCTTTCTCATATCTGCTCTGGTAAGAAGCGGAATCTTCTCTAAATCTTCCTTCGCACTGGGAGCTTCCTGATATTCCTTAAGTTCCTTTGTCTCCCTGATAATCCGGTCAATTTCTTCCTTGCTCATGGCTGCTTTTCTTTCAGCAAGCTGTTTCGCCAGTTCTTTATCCTTCTTGCCGGTCAGGCCTTTTACCGGTTTCACAACTACAATACTCTTATGTGTATTATTGATCAGATATTCTCTGATCACATCCTCATAGTAGGAAGTGGATACGGCTTCTTTTAACTCTTTATAGGTATCCAGAAGTTCCACATAATAGAATGGCTTACTGTCATCATAAAGCCATGATTCCAACATATTTAAGCCGTACATAAGCCCCTTCGGATAAGAACCGAAATCAGCCTCTCTGTACTTAAATTCGTCCCGGTTAATGGTAGCCTGTAATGCCTTCTTATCCAGTCCGTTTTCTGCCAGTTCTTTCAGCTTCTCTTCAATAATCCGTACAAACTCATCCTTCTGCCCGGCATCTGCATTCTTGGCAATAATAGAAAAATATGGCTGTTTGACGCCGGTATCAAAGGCACACTGCAAATCGGTGCCAATCCCCGCATCCAAAATCGCCTGTTTGACCGGTGCTCCCGGCACCATACACAACACATCCGCCAGCGTACCTACACCGAAGCAGAGTTTTCTGTCAGAAGCCTCTCCAAGAGATATATTATACGACAGATAGGTATTGTTTGCTTCCGATTCACTTTCCATAATCGGATATTCTTTCTCAATCGTCACTGTGGCGTCAAAAGCGGCTTCCGTCTCCAGCTTGGAATCCACCGAAAGTGCGTCATAGCGGGATAAATATTCCTCATCAATGAAAGTAAGCTTCTCTGCCATATCCATATTGCCGTAAAGGTAGATATAGCTGTTGGACGGATGATAGTATCTCTGATGGAACGCAAGGAAGTTCTCATAGGTAAGCTCCGGAATCACATCCGGATCTCCACCGGACTCCACAGCGTATGCCGTATGGGGATACAGAGAATTCATGATTTCTCTCCACAGCACATCATCGGGAGAGGAATAGGCTCCCTTCATCTCGTTGTATACGACACCGTTGATGGTCAGGTCATCTTCCGCGTTCTCCATCTCATAGTGCCAGCCTTCCTGCTTGAAAATCTTCTCCTCATGATAAATATTCGGATGGAACACGGCATCCAAATAGACATCCATCAGGTTCTGGAAATCCTTATCGTTGCAGCTTGCAACCGGATAAACAGTCTTATCCGGATAAGTCATGGCATTTAAAAAGGTGTTTAAGGAACCTTTGGCAAGTTCGATAAACGGGTCCTTAACCGGAAACTTATCAGAACCGCAGAGTACAGTATGCTCAATAATATGGGCTACGCCGGTACTGTCCTTAGGTGGTGTGCGGAATCCGATATAAAACACTTTATTGTCATCATCGTTGGATAACAGTGCCACTCTGGCACCTGTTTTATTATGTTTCAGCAAGTAGCTGACTGAATTCAAATCTTTGATCTCCCGTTTTTCTAACACGGTATATGCCTGTAACTGTTCTATCTGCATTTTTTCCTCCATTTCGAAACGTTTCAATTCATGACAAACGCTTCTATTCTTTTCACGTATTGCGCAACTCAGAATATAGTATACCACTCTTGCTATTTTTTAGTAAAGGCGAAATACATCCGCACAAAGAAACAGGGCAAAGGTAAAGTAAAAACTCTCAAATAAATAAAAGAACAGGCAAAAACTACTTAATTCGTCTCTACCTGTCCAGTGTAAAAGGGGAATTTTACCGTATATTTAGATCGATTCCGACAAATCCATGTAACAATATGTCGTTTCACCGTTGTTCTTTTGTTTAATAATGTCAGTTTAGCAGAAAAAAATGTCATAAGCAAGCATTAAATGTATCTTTCTGATGTAATTTACCGCGTAACTTTCCATACTTCGACATCATTATACACTAAACGCCATCAGCGCAAGTTTGGAGATCATAAGTTCCTGTATGACAAGTCCCATCTTTTTCTTCTGCGCCAGATTCCATCCCGCAAGTTCTTCCAGATGCACCACCCTGGTGCGATACCCTGTCTTCTTCTTTCCGAAAACACTTGTCTTCTCCTCCAGCACGCTGATCTTTACTCTCGCTTTAAGCTGCTTGTAAGTGCGGTAAGAGAATTGTTCCGGTGTCATATAATACAGATGGCTTTCCAACGCTGTTGACAAATCCGTATCCTTTGCAATATAGTGCTCTATAATCGACTTAAACTTAAAATTAGCCGTTTCGTCTTCCATAATTTCCTGATAACTGTATCTGGCACCGAAATACAGCGATCCTGTATCCTGCATAAAATATTTATAGTCATTATTCTGATATTCCACGTATCCAACCACCTTTTCTATGATGTAGTGCCGGTTGCCAGCGCTTCAATCTTATCACCGCACATGCGAATGGCATCTTCTATTGCCTTACGGCTAAATCCGGTCTCTGCCATCAGCTCTTCCACCGTCACCTTGCGATGCAGCTCCTCATACAATGCATTGGCAGCATCCGCAACTTTGTTGACCTTATCTGCAATACGCTTGTCTTTCTTAGACTCTTCGGCATTCTCCGCAATATACTCTTCCATAGCGTCCATAATCAGCTTCGCCAGCATTCCCTGTGCCTCTGACGCATGTTCCATGGCACCCAGCATAGTAACACCCATAGCCACTGCCACGTTACCCTCACCGATCAGATCCTCCAGATAAACACCCTGCCCGGCATAAAGCTTAGCGATCTGAGCCACCTCGGGAAGAAAAATTTCCGTCAGTTTTCTCTGGGCATCCGAATCACCTGCCATGGCGGATAACGTGACAGCTTCCTTCTCTCCCTCTGACATTTCCGGCAGCGCCTTTAATGCTTCCAAATATTGTTCCAGATAATCTTTCTCTTCTTCCTGCAGATACTCTTCTAAATCTACCTGCTCACCGATACCGATTTTATGCTGGTGAAGATACTGATATACCATCTCCATCTGTTCTTCGGAAAGTGACAGTTCCAGAAACGCCTCTTCCACCTGTTCCTTAGAGATGCAATAATTCTGTTCCTTCGCCTTCTTCTTAACCGCCTCTAACGCTTTTGCAAACTGAACTTCTCTGTCCATCTGATATCCATGCCTTTCTTAACGTATTACGACTCCAAATCCCATAATCTGCAGGCATATCCTGACTGAATCAATCAATGCTCCGCAAACTGCACCTGCATTTCCCAAAGCAGTGCTCTGCAAGACTGCCCTAGCTTCTCTTAATATGTGTATGGGTATACAAATGTTCCTCGCAGTACTCATAATTACCGTCACACTTAGAACAGAACCTGAACTGCATGTTAGGACTGTCCACCTCTGTTCTGCCGCAGATAGCGCACTTATGCTTGGTGATCCCTGTATTTCTGCGCACATCCCGCTTAAATTCCTGCCTTCTGTGTATCTGTTTCGGATTCAGGTGCATCATGTTTCTGGAAGTTAAGAAAAATACGATAAAGTTCGCAAGGGATGCCAGAATCGCAAATTTCGTATTTACCGGCCCCTGTATGAAATTAAACGCCAGCATGACGGCGTATATGATACCAAGCCATTTCACCTTGATCGGAATAATGAACATCAAAAGCACCTGCGCTTCCGGGAAGGTCGCCGCAAAAGCAAGGAAAATAGACATATTAACATAAAAGGTGCCAAAGCTTACCGAACACAGCATAAAATAGTTTTCCGCACCGATGAGGGCGATCTGATCCCCCATAAACAAGTAAGAAAAAGCCATCAGAAGGAAGCTGCCCACGATCATAAAGAGCATACCGCCGAACAGATACACATTATAGCGCCAGGTTCCCCATGTACGCTCCAAAGATGTACCCAAAGAGCAGTAAAAATACAGCATCAGCAATGTCAAAAACAGATTCCCCTCGCTGGGCGGAATAAAGATCCACGTCACAAGCCGCCATATCTGACCATGCAGGATAGCGTAAGGATTCAGGGTCATATACCAGAAAAGCTGCGGCAGCAAAAGCTCCACCACATACCCCACCGCATAGCAGATGACCAGTACAAAAGACAGATTTCTGATTGCATACTTTCCAAATTTCCGTTCAAAAGGACTCATAACAGACTCTCCTATTGTTTTCTCATTTTCCAAAGCAAAGATGAATACATTTTATCATTACTCTTTTTAAAAGTAAACGGCACCCGCTTTAAAATCCCGGAAGTCATAAAAATTTAATAATTATTTCCCGGACTTTATATTTTCTTAGCAAAAAATTAATATGCAATCCGCCTTTAATGTGCAATCTGCAGATTGCTTTTTAGAAATCCGTGTCGTATAATGACAAAGTGTGTCAAGCACATGAAAACACCATTTAATAAGTACAAACATGTCAAATTTTACCATCCAGACTAAGAAGGAGAGATATAAGAAATGAGTGAAATGCAATATACCCTTGGCATCGATATCGGTTCTACCACTGTCAAGATCGCCATTCTTAACGGCAATTATCAGATACTCTTTTCCGACTATCAAAGGCATTTTGCTAACATAAGAGAAACCCTTTCTGATTTATTACAGAAAGCTTATAACCAGTTAGGTAATCTGACGGTTTACCCAATGATTACAGGGTCCGGCGGTCTTACTTTAGCCAACCATCTGCAGATTCCTTTCTGTCAGGAGGTTATCGCAGTATCCACTGCCCTGCAGACACTGGCTCCCTCCACAGATGTTGCTATAGAGCTTGGCGGTGAAGATGCCAAGATCATTTACTTTGAAGGCGGTAATGTAGAGCAGCGTATGAACGGTATCTGCGCCGGCGGTACAGGTTCCTTCATTGACCAGATGGCATCCTTATTACAGACTGATGCCAAGGGCTTAAATGAATATGCCAGAAACTATCATTCCCTTTATACCATTGCGGCAAGATGCGGCGTATTTGCCAAATCCGATATCCAGCCGTTAATCAATGACGGGGCTACCAAGGAAGATCTGGCCGCTTCCATTTTTCAGGCAGTGGTCAACCAGACCATCAGCGGGCTTGCCTGCGGTAAGCCGATCCGCGGCCACGTGGCATTTTTAGGAGGCCCTCTGCACTTTTTATCTGAATTAAAGCAGTCCTTCATCCGTACCTTAAAGCTGGATGAAGAACATATTATTGACACGGACAATTCCCACCTCTTTGCCGCCATCGGCTCTGCCATGAACGCGAAGGAGGAAACCTTCTATACCATGGAGGAAATGGTGCAAAAGCTTAACTCCGGCATTAAGATGGAATTCGAAGTGGAGCGTATGGAGCCGCTTTTTGCTTCCAAAGAAGAATATGATGTGTTCTGCAAAAGACATTCTTCCCACCATGTAACCACGGGAGATCTGGCTTCCTATCAGGGCAACTGTTTCTTAGGAATCGATGCCGGTTCCACTACAACCAAGGTTGCATTAGTCGGTGAGGACGGCTCCCTGCTCTACTCTTTCTACAGCAGCAACGACGGCAGTCCGTTAAAGACTGCAATCCGTTCCATCAAGGAAATCTACAGTCTGCTTCCTGAAGGCGTACATATCGTCCGCTCCTGCTCCACCGGTTACGGCGAAGCACTGATGAAAGCAGCATTCCTGCTGGATGACGGTGAGGTAGAGACAGTAGCCCACTACTATGCTGCCGCATTCTTTGATCCCCAGGTAGACTGTATCTTAGATATCGGCGGTCAGGATATGAAATGCATCAAAATCAAGAATCAGACGGTAGACAGCGTACAGCTTAACGAAGCCTGCTCCTCCGGCTGCGGTTCCTTCATCGAAACCTTTGCCAAATCACTCAATTACAGTGTGGAGGACTTCGCCAAAGCCGCTCTCTTTGCGGAGCATCCTATCGACTTAGGCACACGCTGTACCGTATTTATGAATTCCAAGGTAAAGCAGGCGCAGAAGGAGGGGGCTTCTGTCTCCGATATTTCTTCCGGGCTTGCCTATTCCGTTATTAAAAATGCACTCTTTAAGGTAATCAAAGTATCCGATGCCTCCGAGCTTGGCAAAAACATCGTTGTACAGGGCGGCACCTTCTATAACGATGCAGTGCTTCGAAGCTTTGAAAAAATTGCAGGCTGCGAGGCCATCAGACCGGATATCGCCGGGATCATGGGTGCTTTCGGCGCGGCACTGATTGCCAGAGAGCATTATGAGACAGGCTACCAGACCTCCATGCTTACCTTAGAGCAGGTCAACAATCTGCAATTTGAAACAAGCATGGCCAAGTGTAAAGGCTGTACGAATAACTGTCGTCTTACCATCAACAAATTTACAGGCGGCCGTCAGTACATCTCCGGCAACCGCTGCGAGCGGGGCCTTGGCAAAGCCAGAAATGAGAATGGTATGCCCAATCTCTATGATTATAAGTTAAAACGGCTCTTCTCCTACGAAGCCCTGCCGTTAGATGAAGCAAAACGCGGCACGGTAGGTATACCGAGAGTCTTAAACATGTATGAAAATTATCCGTTCTGGTTCACTTTCTTTACGAAATTAGGCTACCGTGTGGTACTCTCGCCCAGCTCCAACCGCAAGATTTACGAGCTTGGCATCGAGTCTATTCCCAGTGAATCAGAGTGTTATCCGGCCAAATTAGCGCACGGACATGTGGCATGGCTGATCAGCCAGAAGGTAGACTTTATCTTCTACCCTGCCCTGTTCTACGAGCGCGACGAGTTCCATGAGGCCAACAACCATTATAACTGTCCGATTGTCACCTCTTATTCTGAAAACATCAAGAATAATGTGGAAGAAATCGGAAGAGGTGAGGTTGTTTTCCGCAATCCCTTCATGTCCTTTAAGGATTTGCAGACGGTTACCTCTGCCCTGACCAGAGAGTTTGCGGAGCTTCCCGTGACAGAGGTTATGGATGCCGCCCATGCCGCCTGGGAAGAGCTTGCCAGGGCTCGTCAGGATATGCGTGACAAGGGCGAAGAAGTATTGCGTTTTATGGAAGAAAACCACAAACGCGGTATCGTTTTAGCAGGCCGCCCCTACCATATTGATCCCGAAATCAACCACGGTATTCCGGAGCTGATCAACTCCTATGATATTGCCGTGCTGACAGAAGATTCCATCTCTCACTTAGCCGAGCCGGAACGCCCGCTGATCGTGTCCGACCAGTGGATGTACCACTCCCGGCTATATGCGGCAGCAAGCTACGTAAAAACCAGAGATGATCTGGATCTGATCCAGCTTAACTCTTTCGGCTGCGGCTTAGATGCCGTGACCACCGATCAGGTCAATGATATCCTGTCCGGTTCCGATAAGATTTATACCTGCTTAAAGATTGATGAAGTCAACAATTTAGGAGCTGCCAGAATCCGTATTCGCTCCCTGCTCTCCGCTATTAAAGTCAGAGAACAGAAACACAAAGAAAGAACGATTCGTTCCAGTGCCATTACGAAAGTGCAATTTACGGAAGAAATGCGTAAAAATTACACCATTCTCTGCCCGCAGATGTCTCCTATTCATTTCGAGATTATGCAGGCAGGCTTCCAGGCCTGCGGCTACAATTTCGAGGTACTGGACAATGATAACAGACATGCTGTAGATGTAGGACTTAAATATGTGAATAACGATGCCTGCTATCCCTCTTTAATGGTTGTGGGACAGATTATGGATGCCCTGCTTTCCGGCAAATATGATTTAAACAAAGTAGCCATCATTATGACCCAGACAGGCGGCGGCTGCCGTGCTACCAACTACGTAGGATTCATCAGACGTGCTCTGGAAAAGGCCGGTATGCCTCAGATTCCCGTTATCTCCTTAAACCTTGCCGGAATCGAAAGCAATCCGGGCTTTCACTTAAATGCAGAGCTTCTGATGCGCGCTGCCTACAGCGCCCTGTTCGGCGATATTTTCATGCGCTGTGTATACCGTATGCGCCCTTATGAGGTTACTCCCGGAGCGGTAGATGCGCTCCATGCAAAATGGGTGGAAAAATGCCGCGAATTTGTTTCCCGCAAGCATATGAACTACTTCACCTTCCAGAAAATGTGTAAGCAGATTATACGGGATTTCGATGCCATAGAGATTCATGAGGATATGCGTAAGCCCCGTGTCGGTATTGTGGGCGAGATTCTTGTTAAATTTGCACCGGCGGCCAATAACCATCTGGTAGAATTATTGGAAGCCGAAGGTGCAGAGGCGGTGGTGCCTGACCTGTTAGACTTTATGCTCTACTGCTTCTATAACCAGATTTATAAAGCTGATTATTTAGGCACCTCCAAGAAAGCTGCCGCAGTGTCTAAAATAGGCATCTGGGCACTGGAAAAGCTGCGCGGTACAGCCGCCAAAGAATTTAGAAAGAGCAAACACTTTACACCTCCGGTCAGCATCTATCAGTTGGTGGATTATGCAAAGCCGATCGTAAATATCGGTAACCAGACCGGTGAAGGGTGGTTCCTGACCGGTGAAATGGTGGAACTGATTCACAGCGGTGTCAACAACATCGTCTGCACGCAGCCCTTCGGCTGTCTGCCAAACCACGTGGTTGGCAAAGGTGTCATCAAAGAGCTGCGCAAGCGCTTCCCGCTCTCCAACATCGTAGCCATCGACTACGATCCCGGTGCAAGCGAGGTAAACCAGTTGAACAGAATAAAGCTTATGCTGTCCACGGCACAGAAAAATCTGAAAAAACAGCTATAGAAACCGCAAAAGCAGATGTGGGAAACCCTACATCTGCTTTCTTACAACCAAATATTCATTATCCAACTGGTAGAAGGAACAGTCAAAGTTGCCTCCGCTAAGGAACCGGCTCATCTCATCCTCGTCCAAATCCACCATACACACGTAGCATTCATAGTCTTCATCATACTGATAATTGCTACAGGTATCACAATTACTCATAGCCAAACATGCCTTTCTTACTGTCTCATTCTGCTGCTTCTCAATAAAAGGTCTTGTCCACCCTGCGGTTGACAAACTTAATTTTACCTTTTACTTCTTCTCCCAGTTCCTGAATTGCCTCATCCGCAATCTCTTTCTGAAGCTGATTCACACAGAAAATACAGGTATTGAATTTATCACCGGAGAACAACCTCGGCTTCTCCCATTTCACAAAGTAAGACACTCTGTGCTTTAACAAAAGCTTCTCCACCTTATCCTTAGTTGCCATATCTGTTACCTGACACCATTCTAATTCATTATGTACTTTCACTTTCTGATATAATGTTTCCATATTCTCTCCAATACCATAATGCTGTACCTACTTCTTTGTCGCAGCATTTCATAAATTATCGTATATTTTATCATTCCAAAATATTTCTGTATAAATTATAGCCTACTTTATCTGATTGTGCAATTCCCGTTTTTTCAAAGTTTGTGTCAACACTTTATTGGCAACTTACCTATCAGTTTTTCTAAGATGCCTTTTTCTTTTTTTATAATAATGATTTTGCAAATACTCTCCTTGATGCTGTCTGGATTGCATCACGCATGGGCACATGCATATTTATCAC
>JAGBEO010000035.1 GCA_017936885.1 Lachnospiraceae bacterium
ATACCGATTCCTCTCAGCACATTCAAAAAAAGAAAATCGCATCCCGGCCGCTTTTCTGCTGATCAGGTATGGCGGCTGGAGCAGCTGGCAAAGAAGGAGGTAATTTATAAAGATGCGTAGTGATGTAAAAGAAATCCAGTGTATGGAGCTGTACAGCAACCGGAATCACCCGATTGCACAGGAACGCCGCCGGGCGGATTATTATCAGAGCATGTATGAACTGATGATTAACTGTACCATCGTAGTTACTATCGTCGCGGCGATGGCAACCGGAGTGCTTCTGGCGGTGGCGTCGGCAGCAGGGGTGTTTCCGGTGTAGGAGGTGATTATGTGGCAGTAAAAGAAGCAAAGTCAATTGCGGAGTATGCATTCCGTAAATGGATGGAGCGGGAGAATTTCCAGACGGCATACTTTAAGCTTGAAATGACTGATACCCATGAGGCGGTAATCATGGATAAAAACGGGGACTCGATGAAGCTGGTTTACGATTCAGAGACAAGGAATGTATTGCCGGTTTATTGAGGAGTAGGTGAAAAAAATTTTGAACAGAAAGAAAGACATTATCAAAATCATCAATAGCATTTCTGGAAAATACTCCGCCTATGAAGTGTTTAGCGATTGGATTCGCTGCTGTTCTCTTTCCATCAGTAATAACTGTTGTGTGATTCACGGGAAAGTTTGGGAAGGACGGGAGAAATCTTATCTCGATACCATATCCCGGTATTCCAGAGATGAGGTTCAGAAGTTTTCTGAAATGCTGGCACTTCTGACGGAAACGCTGGAAAGTGATATGGAAGATATTCTCGGACAGGTCTACATGGAATCCGGAATGGGGAGCAAGGTAGCAGGTCAGTTCTTTACACCGTTTCACTTAAGCCTTGCCTGCGCGGAGCTTGCGATTCCAAAAGATCTTCCGGAAGGGAAATATAAGGTAAATGAGCCTTCCTGCGGCGGAGGCGGAATGATAATTGCAACGGCCAGAGTGTTAAGACACAGGGGATTTGATTATCAGAGAATTATGGATGTGATCGCACAGGATCTGGATTGGAAGGGAGTGTATATGTGCTATCTGCAGCTTAGTCTGCTTGGTATTCCGGCAATATGCGTGCAGGGAAACACATTGTCTGATCCGTGCATACCAGGGAAAACAGAGTCATCACATATCCTTGTAACGCCGGCAAAAATGGGGTTATTGATATGACAGTAACGGATGAAAGGGAAAGCCTGATCAATGATATATGCCTGTGCCTGGAAACGCATGTCAAAGATTTGGGCGAACTGAAAAATATATTGTATATAGTCTGCAATAATTACGAAATTACAAGCCGATGCACAGAGATTGCCGTGGCTGATGAAGACAGAAATGAGGAGCTGCTTAAACGATTTCTCATTGCGAAGACGGTAAAAGGGTGCACAAAAAGGACCATCAAATATTACGGAGAAACAATAAAAAAGACGTTGGAAGAGATTGGAAAAACAGTCGATGAGATAACAGCGGATGATATCCGATATTTCATGGCCGTAAGGCAACGGCGCGACCAGGTATCCAAAACAACCATAGGGAATGAGATACGGAACCTTGGAAGTTTTTTTCAGTGGCTCTATGCAGAAGAGATCATCCGGAAGAATCCAATGGCAAGAATTGACCGTGTGAAGCAGGAAAAAACCAAGAAAGAGGCGCTGACAGAAATGGAGATTGAGCGTCTTAGGATGGCAGCATGCGGGGAACGAGAAAAAGCAATCATAGAATTGCTTTTATCAACAGGATGCCGTGTGACAGAATTGGTTAATATCATGATTTCTGATATTGACGGAAACAGGGCGCTTGTGCACGGGAAAGGTTGCAAAGATCGGTATGTATATCTAAACGCTAGGGCGGAGCTGGCAGTTGAGGTCTATTTGGAGGCGCGGACAGATCGAAATCCGTATCTTTTCCCAAGGGGTAAGTCTATAGCAAAAATGGAACGAAGAGGGATAGGGCAAAAGGATTATTGTGATTGGTGGAAAAATGCGGACAACGTTGTGGACGGTCATTCTGATGCATCGAGTATTGAATCTATAACGAGAAAAATTGCGAAAAAGGCAGGAGTCGAGCGTGCGAATCCTCATAAATTCCGGAGAACCTGCGCCACGATGGCACTGAGGCGCGGAATGCCGATTGAGCAGGTGTCAAAAATGTTGGGACACGTAGAAATATCCACAACCCAGATCTATTTGGATCTTTCTGAGGACGATCTGGCGTTGGCGCATAAAAAATATGTCGTTTAGGAGGTGATGACAATGGGAAACGGAAGACTGCCGACAGAAAGGCAGAAGCAGCGCATCCGTGCCGCAGGATTGAATCCACGGGATTATCTGGTGTTGTGGAGTATAGAGGGGAAGGATGGCACTGGTGTACCGCGGGATCGGCAGAACGCGGGTCATCGTAACAGAAAAAGAGCCCACCGGTAGCCGCCGGTAAGGCTCAGGTACTAAAAAATATTCACACCCTTAGTATAGGGCGAAAACAGGAGGAATGTCAAGATGAAAGATGAGAATGGTGTATATGCACCGGAAACCCTTAATGAGGAAGCGTTAATGCTTATGGGGCG
>JAGBEO010000036.1 GCA_017936885.1 Lachnospiraceae bacterium
CTGCACTGCCTGCCGGTATTGTACGGATGGGTGTCCGAAGCAGATTGCCATTCCTGACCTGTTTGCCTGCCTGAACGCAAAGAAACAGTTTCAGAATTGGAACACAGATTACTACTACAACAATGTACATACCAAAGAAGGAAGCCGGGCATCTGACTGTATCAAATGCGGTAGATGTGAGCATATCTGCCCGCAGCACCTGCCGATTCGGGCGCTTCTCACCGAGGTGGCGAAAGAATTTGACAAATAAGAAATATGGAGGAAATGACAATGAACAATTTTATTTATGACATTCCGGTAAGAGTGTATTTTGGAGAAAATCAACTTTGCCACTTAGGAGAAGAATTATCGAAATACGGTAAGAGGGTGTTATTGACATACGGTGGCGGCTCTATCAAGAAGAGTGGTCTTTATGATGCTGTGACAAAGGAAATCAAAAACGCAGGGCTGGAATTGTATGAGCTGTCCGGTATTGCACCCAACCCTCGTATTGATTCGGTGCGTGATGGAGCTCGGATGTGCAAGGAACATAATATTGATGTCCTGTTGGCTGTAGGTGGCGGTTCTACTTTGGATGCAACCAAATGGATGGCAGCAGGAGCCTGCGTTGAACATGATCCGTGGGACTTTTTCAGTAAGTGGGCTCCTGTGGAAAAGGCACTGCCGGTAGTTACAATATTGACTCTTGCAGCTACCGGATCGGAGATGGATTCCGGCGGTGTTATCAGCAATCCTGAAACACAGGACAAAATTGGCCGTTTGGCTGATCCCCTGTTGCCCAAGGCTTCCTTTCTCGATCCAACACTGACCTATAGTGTCAGCCCTTATCAGACGGCCTGCGGTGCAGCGGACATGATGAGCCATATCATGGAAGTTTATTTCAATATGGAGCCTGACCTGTATATGCTGGATTGCTTTATGGAAGGCATGATGAAAACTATCATCAAATATGCGCCTATCGCAATGCAGGAGCCGGATAATTATGAGGCTCGTGCAAACCTCATGTGGACTTCTTCATGGGCAATTAACGGTTTTGTGAACGGCGGTAAGCAGCAGGCATGGAGCTGCCACCCTATGGAGCATGAACTTTCTGCTATTTATGATATTACTCACGGCCTTGGTTTGGCAATTTTGACTCCCCGCTGGATGAAATATTGCTTGGATGAGACTACCGTATCTAAATATGTTCAGTTTGGTGTGAATGTCTTTGGCATTGATGCAAATCTGGAGCCGATGGATATTGCAAAGCAGAGCATTGAAAAACTTTCTGCATTCTTCTTTGATACGCTGGGACTGGATAATACTTTCACAAAAGTCGGCATTGAAGAAAAGAACTTCCCAGTTATGGCTAAGAAGGCTTGTGGAGACGGTGTGCTACCGGGTTTTAAGCCGCTGGCACAGCAGGACATTGAAAAAATATTTGCAATGTGCCGCTGATAAGCTATGGCAATTTGAGGCAGAGAGGAAAATGGTATGGAACAAAGAACGATTGGAAACAGTGCATTGAAGGTATCACCTGTCGGTTTGGGCTGCATGGGGCTTAGCCATGCCAGCGGCACACCTACAGAAAAAAGCGAAGCAGTCAAAATACTGCGGCAGGCTTTTGATATGGGATATATCCTGTTTGATACAGCAGAGTGTTATACAGGAATCAATGCAGATGGGAGTATCTCCTATAACGAAGAACTGGTAGGAGAAGCATTGAAGCCGGTTCGCAGTCAGGTAGTAATCGCTACAAAATACGGTGTTCATCACGCAGAGGATAAAGGGCTGATCCTGGACAGCAGGCCGGAAGTAATCCGCAAATCTGTGGAAGGTAGTTTGAAACGGTTAGAAACAGATTACATCGACCTTTATTATCAGCACAGAATTGACCCCAAGGTTGCTCCGGAGGAAGTGGCTGGTGTGATGGCTGATCTGATTCAGGAAGGAAAAATCCGCTATTGGGGTATTTCTGAGACCACGGAAGAATATCTGCGGCGGGCTCATGCAGTATGCCCGGTAACAGCCATTCAAAATCGTTACTCTATGATGGCCCGTTGGCACGAGAGTCTGTTCCCGGCAGTGGAGGAGCTGAACATTGGATATGTGGCGTTTTCTCCTATGGCGAACGGCTTTTTGAGTGGTCAATATAACCAGAATACGAAGTTTGAGGCAGGGACGGATTACCGCAGCTTCATGCCGCAGTATACAGAGGAAGGCTTTGAAAAAGGCCGTGAGCTGCTGAACTATTTGCAAAAATTGTCCGAGGAAAAGAAGGCAACTTCTGCGCAGCTTTCGTTGGCATGGATGCTTGGCAAGAAGAAATGGATTATTCCCATTCCCGGCAGCCGCAAACCGGAACGGCTTCAGGAAAATCTGAAAGCGGCAGAGATTATCTTATCTGCTGAGGAAATCAATGAAATAGATGGAAAACTGAACCAGATGCAGTTTCTTGTATTTGGTGGAAATCAGGCGAAATAAGAAAAGGTAGGCGAAAGAACATGAAAGATGTAATGATTTTAACTGGTGCAGGCCAGATTGGTATGGCGATTGCCAGAAGAATGGGCTATGGCATGAAAATTGTTGTAGGCGACAAAAAGCTGGAAAACGCTCAGGCTATCGCTAAGATCATGAATGATGCGGGCTTTGATGTGGTGCCTATGGAAATGGACTTATCTTCCCGAGAGTCTATTATGAGTCTCATTGCGGAGGCGCAGAAATATGGAGAAATTTCCATGCTGGTCAATGCGGCCGGGGTTTCACCCAGTCAGGCCCCTATCGAGGCAATTCTGAAAGTGGATTTGTATGGTACTGCCGTTTTGTTGGAGGAAGTTGGTAAAGTTATTAAAGAAGGCGGCGTGGGAGTAACGATTTCCAGTCAGTCCGGCTGGCGTATGCCTGCGCTGACTGCCGAGGAAGATGAGCTTCTGGCGACTACACCCACCGAGAAACTGCTGAAACTTCCACTGTTACAGCCGGAGAAGATCCGGGATACCCTGCACGCCTATCAGATGGCAAAACGATGCAATGAAAAGCGTGTTATGGCAGAGGCGGTTAAATGGGGTAAACGAGGCGCCCGTATCAACGATATTGCGCCTGGTATTATTGTAACGCCGCTGGCCATTGACGAATTTAACGGCCCTCGCGGAGATTTCTACAAGAATATGTTCGCAAATTGTCCTGCCGGACGTCCGGGAACTGCGGATGAAGTGGCAAATGTGGCAGAACTTTTAATGAGCGACAAAGGAGCATTTATTACCGGTTCTACTGTCCTGATTGATGGAGGCGCTACATCCAGTTATTTCTACGGCCCGTTGAAACCGCAGAAATAATGGCGCTTATATCCCAAATTATAATTTTTGAAAGGAACGAATACAATGAAAAAATGGATTGCATTATTTATGGGGCTGCTTTTGGTATTTAGTTTTACTGCGTGTGGCAACACCAGTCCGTCTAACGCTTCACAGACTGAATCATCCGCGGAGGAACAGGAAACTTCTCAGACGGAAACTCCTACAGCAGCGACCTCTGCGACCGAGACCTCTGCAACAGAGACTACCGAAGCAGAAGTATCAGAAAGTGAATTGCCCTCTGATTTGGAAACAGAACCGGAGACTGGAAAAACACTGGTTGTATATTTCTCAGCAACCGGAAATACAGAGGGGGCTGCAAATTACATAGCAGCGGCAACAGATGCCGATGCCTTTGAGTTGGAGCCGAAAGATCCTTATACGGATGCTGACTTAGACTGGACGGATGACAACAGTCGGGTCGTATATGAGCATGACAATCCGGATGCCAGGGATATAGAATTAGTGGCCGCGACTGTTCCTGATTGGGAATCTTACGATACAGTATTTATCGGTTATCCCATCTGGTGGGGAATTGCGGCATGGCCGGTGGATAGCTTTGTAAAAGCAAATGATTTTACTGGGAAAACAGTAGTGCCTTTTTGCACTTCTTCCAGTTCCGGTTTGGGAGAAAGCGGAGAACTGCTGGCTGAATTGACAGGTACAGGAGACTGGCTGGAAGGTAAGCGCTTTTCCTCCGGTGTGACAGAGGATGCTGTCCAGACATGGATTGAAGAATTAGGGCTATAAAAGGAGTAAATCAGAATGGAAAAGAAAATGTTAATCGTATATTATTCTGTATCAAATGGTAATACCAAACGGATTGCTGAGCAGCTGCAGAAAGCTACTGGCGCAGATATTGTCCGGATTGAGACGGCAACTCCCTATTCGGGTTCTTATAACGATATTGTGGAGCAAGGACAGCGCGAGGTGAACCGTGGGTATCAGCCGGAGATTAAACCGTTGAGCCTGAATCCGGCGGATTATGATGTGATTGCGGTAGGAACGCCTACTTGGTGGTACACGATGGCACCGGCAGTATTATCATTTTTGAAGTCTTATGATTGGAAGGGAAAGACTGTAATTCCTTTTCAGACACATGGCGGTTGGCCGGGCCATGTTATTAAAGATATTAAGAGTGCTTGTAAAGGGGCTGATTTTTCTCACGAAATGGAGATTCAGTTTGATTCATCAGGCGGCGCAGAATTGGTAACATCGGATAAAAAGATTGAAGCATGGATTACATAGGTAAGATAGGAGGAAACTGAGATGAAACCAGAAGAAGTAAGCATTTTCCCGGTTGGCGGGAAGAATGATGCGTTTGCAAAATATTTTGCAGGACAAAGCTATCTGAATATGCTCACAACAGAGGGGGTGGCGATCGGCAATGTAACTTTTGAGCCGGGCAGCCGTAATAATTGGCATATTCATCATGCGAAGAGTGGCGGTGGTCAGATTTTACTTTGTACCGCCGGACGTGGATATTATCAGGAATGGGGAAAGGATGCACAGGAGCTTCATCCCGGTGATGTAGTGGTTATTCCGGCAGGTGTGAAACACTGGCATGGAGCCGCTGCGGATAGCTGGTTCGCGCATTTAGCTGTTGAGGTTCCGGGGGAAGAAACAGCTACGGAATGGTGTGAAGCGGTATCCGACGAGGCATACATAGAATTAAGATGACAACACTTGAAGATGCGTATATTTATATGTCAGGGCAAGGCGCATAAAAGTAAATTTTCTATATGATCTCATTTATATTGCACTTCTGTACAGAGCCCAAAAGAGTGAAAAGCTGGAGGAAGTGCAATGAAAGCTGCGGTATTAAAGCTGGTCTGAAAAGAGGCAATTTGATGTATATTTATCTGTTGGGAAAAAGAATCAAGGCCGAAAAGGGACAGAAAGCTGTGAAAATCCTCATAAATCAATAATTTAACGATTGGGTGCATTTTCAAGCCCAAGGGTGCATCCAGCATTACAGAAAACGCCCTAACCATGGGTGTTTTCTTATACTCAAAAAACGATAGCACCCGCTCAAAGATTGTATCAATTTGATTACGCAATATGGTGTGAGAGGTCGTAATTTCTTGATTAAGAGAAATTCCTCCTACTCAATCAAGAGTATATTGTGATTTTAAGGTTTCTTGGGAAGTGATAGAGATTAGAAAAGGCATAATCTTTGATGAAAAGTATGTGCCTTTGTTGTAAAAGGGCATTACTGGAAAATTAATACCGTACTGCAAATAATAAAATTTGGGGAATAAAGAAATTTTTCAAAAACATATTGACTTTTTTCGATTTGATGACTATACTACTATTAAATCGAAAAAAATGAATTTGAGGTGATGCAATGAGAGACCACGCCGCGGACGCAAGAGTATTTAAAGCTTTTTGCGATGAAAATCGTCTGCAAATCTTAGAGATGCTTCGTGGTGGCGAGAAATGTGCCTGTATATTACTGGAGAATTTACAGATCAGTCAGTCGACATTATCGCACCATATGAAAATTTTATGTGATTCCGGTATTGTTGTCAGCCGGAAAGAAGGAAAATGGACGTATTATTCTATTAGTGAAGAGGGAAGTCTAATGGCAGCAGAGCTTCTTCAAGTGCTGACGAATTCTAATCATGATATGGTAAATAATGTGTGTAGCTGCCATGAGAAGTAAAGCCACGTTTAGAAGGCGTGGCTTTTATAAAAAAGAACATATCGAAAAAAATCGAACTATTTGTCTGTTGAAAGGAGATGATTATATGTGTTTTTGTGGATTGCGGTTTCGGTGCAGATCAGAGTAGTTCTCTTTTTTAATATTTTATAGTCGATTTTTGCAGTATTGAATAGGTTGAGAATTTTTCTATCAGGAGGTAACGATTATGTTTACAACGGAAACGTTGATCCATGCAGGACAGACATTTCTGATGCTGTTTGGTGAGTTGTTTGGCTTATTTATTGGCATTAGTTTTGTGGTTGCCCTATTGCAGATTTATATTTCTCAGGAGCGCATTAAACGCATCCTTACGACACCGAGAAAGGGGATTAACAGTGTGCTTGGAGCGGCACTGGGAGCGGTCACACCTTTCTGTTCTTGTTCCACAATCCCGGTTCTGGTCGGTTTGTTTAAGAGTGGGGCGCCTTTTTGTGGTGCAATTTCGTTCCTGTTGACATCCCCGATTTTAAATCCGGCGATTATTACTTTGATGTTGGCATTCTTCGGAGTGAAAGCCACTATCGTTTATTCAATATTTACATTTGTATTTGCCGTTGTGATGGGATTGATTCTGGACGCAGCAGGATTTGAAAAAGAGGTTAAGAATGTTACGGTCAAAGGCGGCCATCAGGATGGTGTAAGTTGGGAGACATTACAAGGAACATTTTGGCAGAAGCAGATTCAGGCATTCAAGCTTTCTTTGAAGGATGCATTTGGCTTGTTTAAGGGCGTTGTGCTTTTCCTGCTTCTTGGCGCAGGTATCGGTGCATTTATCTATGAGTTTGTTCCGACTGATCTTTTGGCAAACTTTGCAGGAGCGTCCAACCTGTGGGCGGTTCCTTTAGCAGCGATTGTTGGTATTCCTATGTATATCAGGACAGAAACAATGATCCCTATTGCAAGCATATTGATTTCCAAAGGTGTAGCACCGGGTGTCATGATTGCTCTGATTTTAGGAGGTGCAGGAGCCAGTATTCCGGAAGTATCTCTGCTTAGTTCCATTTTTAAAAAGAAGATGGTAATCGCCTTTGTGCTTTGCATCTTTGCCGTAGCAGTTATTACCGGTTATGTATTTAACTTTATTCTTTAAGGAGGAAATTATCATGAGTGAAAAGAAAAGTTTCTTTGCGAGTTTGTTCGGAGGCAGTAAATCAGGTGGTTGTTGCAACATGGAGATTGTGGAAGAACCAAAGAAAAAGGGTGGTTGCTGTGATATGGAAATTGTGGAGGAGGAAGTTGGATGCTGCTGTGGAAGTGATACAGCGCAGGAAACATATGCTTCCGAATCGGAGTAGGCAGACATCCTGATAGTAAAGTAAAGATTTCCTCAAAGCTTTGGAACTGCTTACAAAGCAGGATAGCAGATCACGTAATAAAGAGACTCTTACTGAAAAATCCGTTTTGTTTCTTTCACATTAAAATATGATATTTAGGCTGGTCTAACCTCGGCAGATTCGCTTTATGGATTCTGCCGAGGTTTCTTTATAGGACAGTTCTGTTGTTCTCATATTCTTCCGGCACAGCCGTACATTTCTGCAAATGTTTCATCCAATAATTTTTCATAGTGATGTAACAAAATAAAATTTAAAAAAAAAGATGTAACTATTGACATTACAACAAACCAGTGATATATTAGCATTATCAGATGTAACAAACAATATTACAACAAAACAAATGGAGGTAACAATTATGACAAACCAAGAAAAAGCATTAGCACTTATTAACACGTTCGCAACCGGAGATACACAGAAGGCAGCATCCCTTTTGGCAGAAGACTATATTCAACATAATCTGGCGTACGGCACAGGGCGTGATGCTTTTGTAGGAAGTGTTCAGTATCTGGCATCCGCCCCGGTCAAGACAACCGTAGAAAATATCCGTGCCTATGAGGACGGAGATAAGGTATTTCTTCAGAATGTTTATAATTTTGCAGGAGCCGGAAAACAGGTTGCATTTGACATTTTCCGCTTTGACCATGACGGTAAGATCGCAGAACATTGGGATAATCTGGCGGACTTAGCTGAGCCGAATCCTTCCGGTCATACACAGATTGATAATGTTTCTCCGGTTAAGGATCTGGATAAAACAGAAGCCAATCGCCAGCTTATAAAAGATTTCCTTTATGATGTACTGCAGGGAAACAATACAGCGAAGACGCCCGATTACTTTGAAGGTGACGTATACATTCAGCATAATACAGGTATTGCGGACGGTTTGTCCGGTCTTGGTGCCGCTTTGGAAGCGCTTGCCGCGCAGGGAATTCAGATGATTTATACCAAAGTACATCAGGTTCTGGCACAGGGCAATTACGTTCTGGCAGTCAGCGAAGGAACCTTTGGCGGTGCGCCGACCAGTTACTATGATCTTTGGAGAGTAGAGAACGGTAAGATTGCAGAGCATTGGGATGTCATGGAAACAATTGCCGATAAATCTACATGGCAGAATGAAAATGGTAAATTTTAGCAGCAATTTTATAAATAAGTAAGAAAAAGAAGCAGAAGTGCTTTGTACCGGATAAATGATACAAAGCACTTCTTTTTTGTTACGCGTTAGATACGAAAGTTAATGTATCATTTATTCTGCAGGAAATGCGGGAGGGAAATGTAATAATTGACATTACATCAAAAGAAATGTAAAATGAATGAAAAGGAGGTGGTTTTGTGCAGATATCCAGCAGATTTACGATTGCGATCCATGTATTTGCATGCATGGAGGTCTTTGGAGAAGATTATAAGATTACCAGTGATTTTCTGGCATCCAGTATTAATGTGAATCCGGTCATTATACGAAAAATTCTTTCACAGCTTCGGAATGCCGGGCTGATTGAAGTGGCAAGAGGGACAGGCGGTACTACAGCTACAAGACCGATAGATGAAATTACATTTTATGATGTGTATTTGGCGGTTGATTTGTTGGAAGAAGGAGAATTGTTCCACTTCCATGAGAATCCCAATCCCAATTGTCCGGTAGGGAAAAATATTCATACTGCTTTGGATGACAGACTGTTGCACATTCAGGGAGCGATGGAACAGGAAATGAAGAAATATACCATTGCGGATGTTGTAAATGATATAAAGAAATGCCTTACAGTGCCCAAATAACCGAGAAAGATAAAAAGAGACTGGAAGCGGAAAAAGTTCTCAGTCTTTTTTCTTTTAAAAAGATGTAACTATTGACATTACAACAAAACAATGCTACAATACAGATGTAACAATAAAGATTACAATATTTATAGAGGGCGTCATAAGAGGTGTCAGACATGTGGGGCAGTGTGCCCAAGAAATGTATTGATACAGATAATGTTCCTCTTCAAATCCGGCAGGAAAATTGTCTGCATTGCGGTAATTGTGTGACAGCCTGTCCTGTCGGAGCGGTAAAGAATGAATGATCAGGAAGACAAAGAACCGGAGGAATCATGATGACACAGCATATTTTGTGTGGTAAGAAATCACAAATTACTTTTCAGACTTTTTTAAGCGGAACACCCGCGAGGGATTATGTATTCCAACAGATACACTATAGTGAGCAGATAAAGCAGGCGGCAAAATTAATCAAAGAAGCGGATTATATGTTAATCGGGGCAGGAGCCGGACTGTCCGCGGCAGCAGGACTTACCATGGGAGGTGCCCGCTTTACGGATAATTTTAAGGATTTCATCGAGAAATACGGCGGCCCGTATATGAGAGACATGTACAGTGCCGGATTTTATCCCTTTCCGACAGAGGAAGCCAAGTGGGGATATTGGTCTAAAAGTAGCATGGTAAACCGCATTCTCCCCGGTGTGCTGCCGTTGTATCAACAGGTATACAGACTGGCGCAGAAGAAGAACTATTTTGTGCTGACCACCAATGTGGACCACCAGTTTTACCTTGCCGGTTTTGATGATAAGAAGATCTTTGCAACGCAGGGAGACTATGGTTTGATTCAGTGCAGGAGAGGATGCCATCCGAAGACTTACGATGCGACTAAGCTGTTCCGGCAGATGGATCAGGCGAGAGAGGATTGTCTGGTTCCGTCCTATATGGTCCCGAAATGTCCGGTGTGCGGAGAGCCAATGGAAATGAATCTGCGCAGCGATCAGTATTTTGTAGAAGATGAGTCGTGGCATAATGCAGAACGACGGTTTGGCGAATATCTGAGGGAATGTGAGGAAAGAAAGACCGTGTTGTTAGAACTCGGAGTAGGATTTAACACCCCTACGATTATCCGCTTTCCCTTTGAAAAGCTGGTGCGGGAGCATAAAAATATGTCGCTGATCCGGCTGAATCTGGAGGAGGCTGTTATACCGGAAGCGTTCGGAGTGCGGGCAATGGGGATCAATGAGGATATGGTAAGAAGTATCGGGGATTTGCTGAAGGAGGTTATGCATGATGACACAGAATAAAGAATGGAATATAGAACGGAAGAAGAAACAAAATAAGGAACAGGAAAAGAGGCTGGACTATCTGCTGAAAGAATTTAAGGAAGATTCCGTGCAGTACAGGTATTTAGAGGTGGGGGAGAGTTATGAGGAGAAGAGAATGGCGCTTCGATCCCTTATGAATATTCGTATGCCGCGGCATATGGCAGAAGATGTGCTGAGAGTACAAGATGAATTCCTAATTGAGGAAGCAAGGGAAAAAGGGATTGTTGCGCTGACTCAGATTCCCACTGTTAAGGAGCAGTATGGGAGTAAAAGCCCCTATGCGGATAAACTTTCCGTCTGGCAGGGAGATATCACAAGACTTTCCGTAGATGCCATTGTAAATGCTGCCAATTCCCGGATGTTAGGCTGCTTCGTACCATGCCACAGATGTATCGATAATGCGATCCACAGTGCGGCGGGTATCCGGCTCCGTGCAGAGTGTAAGCAGTATATGAACCGTAAGCGGATGCTGATGGGACAAGATTACGAGGAACCTACCGGACAGGCAATGCTGACGAAGGGCTACAGCCTCCCGGCCAAATATGTCATTCATACGGTGGGACCGATTGTCGGCTGTCAGTTGACTGACGCTTTGCGCCGGGATTTGGAGAACTGTTACCGGAATGTCCTGCAGTGCTGTCTGGAAAACGGAATCCGCTCGGTTGCGTTTTGCTGTATCAGCACCGGGGAATTTCATTTTCCCAATGATGAGGCGGCGAAAATAGCGGTAAGAACCGTTACAAATTTTCTGGCGGAGCATGAGCAGAAATTTGATCGGATTATTTTTAATGTTTTTAAGGATGAGGACAGGGAAATTTATGAGCAGGAGGTTCGTCAGTCGGTCGGCTGACGAACCTCTTTTCCAGTTGCGCTGTTAAACCGCCTGTTCATGTTCCCGGTGTCAAAGATATTTTCCCGGTTTCCGATACATAATAGGAATAGATGATTGCAAGACTTGAAAATCGGATGTTTAGCGAAACATACGAGGTGATGAAGGATTATTACAACGGGAGGCTGAGCCGTGATGAAGTGAAAGATATCTTCAAGGAATACTTTTATCATTATATGGGAACTACCTCCGCATTGAAAGAAGAGTGCAGCGCAGAAGAAACCAAAATGAGCAATAACTTTGTAAAGCAGTTCGCCACAAGTCATCTGGCGGGGCTTTACGAGTATTTCAGCAGAGCGAATACCAGAAATGCATGTGCGCAAAATATGCAGCAGGGACAAGCTCTGATGGAAAGCAACGGGATGAATTGGAACGGAACTTATTATTATAATTCAGACTGGTATTATGCATGTGAAGAGATGCAGGAGATGTTTCGGGAAACCGCTGATGAACTGGCAGATGAGTACGGTGCAGAGCACGTAGATTTTAAGTATGTGGAACAGAACACTAAATTCACACTGGACGGCGGTATTACCTATAACGGTGTATGGGATTGGATGGAATGGCAGATTAATCATGACCGGGCGATTGGCGGCAGTTTCCTTGATCCTGATATGGCTCCGCCCAGAGATTTCGTGTATTGCAGTAGGGCATACTGGGACGGGAAAGGCGATTTGGAGGGCATCAAAGATAACATAAAGAAAGATAAGACGGCATACTCTTCCATGATGTTTCTTATGGCAGCAGCAAAAAGTACAAATGCTAAAGAAAGCCTGCTGTTTGATCAGAAGAATTATGGCAGTTTTAGTGACTGGGAGGAAAATGATATCTATACAAGCGCACTCTCTTTTCTGAAAAATTTCAATATAAAATGGAACTTTAGGGGGGATCGTTTGGAATGTTTGTTTATGGGGAAGCATTGAAGAATTCGGTTACATTTTTAGCCGATACGCTTTGGGGTCAAAGGGCATGGGGAATCAGATTATATCAAAGCTGCGAAGCCAAACGGATATGCTTCGTCATAAAAATTCGGGTTCGGGCCGGGCGGTCTGCAAAGTCAACGTAAGAATCTTCCGAACATCCCCGTCAGTAATCTCAAAGTTGGCAGGACAGGGCAGATCCTTATCGCTTTCAGGAGACAGATTCGAAGCGATATAGAGACTATCTATTCCGGCAACGGCAGCGCCTTTGATATCGCTTTCCTTTTCATTACCGATCATGATGCTTTCCTTCCTATCCAGTCCGTACCGTGACAATAACACTTCATAGAAAGCTTTATCCGGCTTTTTGCATCCCTCGCAGGAAGAGATCATGATTCCGTCAAAATACGGTGTCAGCCCAAGATAATTCAGTTCATACATTGTAAATTCATACTGGGCATTCGATAACAGATATATCTTTTTCCCGTTTTCCCGCAATGTCTGTAACATTTCTTCTACGCCGTCGTACAGGCGTATATACTGTGTTGCCACGATCCGAAACATCTGTGCCGTGAACGTAACAAGCTCGTCGCCGGGTGTGATTCCTTTGTGCGTGTAAAGCTGACGGAACACTTTTTCTATCTGTATTTCAGGAAAAGTAACGATACTTTGTGCCAGCAAAACCTTTGTCTCCTGCGCACAGAAAGCAAGGTATGTCTTACGCAATTCTGTACGGGTGTAGACAGCTCCTTGGAAACCGTAAAGCTCTGTCATCTTATCCCACAGATATGTTTTGTCTTCATTGGTATGGATATCTACCAGTGTTCCGTATAGATCAAATATATAATTCTGATACATAGTATTATCACTTCTGCTTTCTGACGGATTTTCGTCTTTTATAGAATTTATAATACTTACTGTAAATTGTGTCAAGATTAGTTTTATAATGAATTTTTGGAAGAAGGACAAGAAATAGTGACTGACCTTTGAAAAAATATACAAATCTGTGTGTGGCGTAAACCTTATGATTTTGCTATGTAAATGCGTATTTTTTTGGTATAATAATAAATATATGGCATTGACCTGGGCAGATATGATGAACGAGCCTTTGCACAGGCAGGAAGGAGAGGATTTGCGATGTACCTGAAGAGGGAAGCATATTATAAACTGATGGACTGGAAAAATCGTCCAGGGCATTCCACTTTGGAGGTATCCGGCGCAAGGCAGGTAGGCAAAACCTATATTGTAAACCGATTTGCAGATGAGCAGTACAGCCAAAAGATATACATAAATCTGCTGGATCTTTCCGGGGAACTGTTTTTGGAACAGTACCGGGAGTTGTGGCAGGAAATGAAAGCAGGAAAAAGATATCCGAATCCAATATATGAACTGATTAAAAGGTATCAGCCTGATTTTAAAGATTCAGAGGACACGATTGTTATCATTGATGAAATTCAGGAATCATCAGATATCTACAATCGCATCCGGGAATTCACCCGCACACTGAAATGCGATTTTATCATTACAGGAAGTTATCTGGGAAGAATTTTGAAACAGGAGTTTAAGTATTCTTCCGGTGACCTGGATTATCTTGAAATCTGTACGCTTGGATTTGAGGAATTTCTGACAGCCCTTAACCGCATAGATCTGTATGAGAAGATGAGTCTCTGCGGAGGGAGTGATACGGAAGTCTATCAGGAACTGCAGGCATTATATAACGATTACTGTATGATTGGCGGATATCCGGGCGTTGTCCTGAAATATTTGGAAAATGCACCCCTGCAGGACTGTCAGGCAGAACTGCTTAAAATCATCCGTCTTTTTACCAATGAAAGCAGGAGGTATTTTGAGGACATATTGGACGCTGCGGTTTATGAAAATTTGTTCTCCGGTGTTGCCCGTATTTTGGCCAAAGAGAAGAAAGGCTTTGACGCGGACAGCTTTAGCGAGGAACTGCAGGGCATTGTTGTGAAGGATTATTCCAGCAATATAACCAAGGCATCGGTAAACAGAGCAATTGACTGGCTTTACAGTTCCGGCATCATAGGTTTTGCCGGCAAACTGCCTGAATGCAGCATTTTGGATTTTAAGGCAAAGGCAAGATGCTACTTTATGGACATCGGGCTTGCAAATTATTTTCTGACAAAGGCAGGCGTCCCCAAAGCTGCGGTATCCGGCATTATAAACGAAAATTTTGTTTACCTTGATCTAAGGCGCCGAATTGCACATCCGAGCGAAATTGCACTGGAAACCCCCGCATTTGCAACTCTGGGTAACGGTGAAATTGATTTTTACGTAAAAGAGCTGGCGTCGGAAAGGACATATGCGGTCGAAGTAAAAGCCGGAAAAAACAGTGGAAAGACAGTAACGGAAGCTTTAGAAAAGAAAAAAGTCGATTATGTTCTGTATGTAAAAGGCAATACCTGTGGCGGGAAAGCTGATAATGTGATTACTATCCCGATTTATGGTATTTCAAAATTTAAGTTTTAAAACACATAATAGTATTGCCGCTGTATACAGAATGTGTTTTGTAATTAGCAGAAGAAAATTATCAATTCCTCTGTAAAATATGGTAAACTGAATAAAATGCCTAATTTTTTAGAGAAATAGAGATGAAAGTGGAAATATGCTATGGATTATATCAATATACAGGGGGATGAAAATACAATCATCCGAGAATTATCAAATTATATGAATCAGGGAGGAGCCAAGCTAATTGTACAAAATCTGTCCTCATTTATGGATGTTTTGGGTGATGATGAGGCATTCGATATTAAGGAAGAAATACAGAAACAAGAAGATGGACTTGGATTTATAGTTCCCAGAACAAATTATTATCTCAATGTAAAAAAGACAACCATAGCGTTTATTGGACTTTTGTTCGATATTCAGTTCACGAAGGGCTTTGCTTCTTTTGTCTTAGATATTTTGGGAATCACTGCTGACAAGATTAGAAAACTGACAGACATAGAAAAATGTGTCCTGCTCTTGATCAGAACTGGTTCTATTACCATAAGTAGCGGTGGGTATGTGTTTGGCAGTACTCCAAACTGTATGAATTTTGCTTTGGGATGTACCTACTGCCAATATGACAGATGCCATCTCCCCCAAGAGGTATTGAATGATACGGTTCAAAAACTATTGGAGGATAAAGTAATCAGGTGTAAAGATAATTCGCTTGTATGCTGCTTTTAGCATGGCATGGAGGAACAAGATATGGGAAAGAACAGTTCGGAGAAAGAAAAAATACTGCGGAGTTTTTTCGGGGAGCATGAATCAAGCCCGCTTGTTTTAGAACCTGATAAGTTTTTTTTATTGAAGAAGAATGGCATTTTGGATGCAGACGTCATGTTACAGCTTCAGTCAGAAGTAGAATCCATGATCGGGGATGGATGTTTTGCGTTGATTGATAGGGAGGAGGTAAACGCTTTTGCCATGGAAAAAGACGGAATACCCGTAATTGCTCTATATGCCGGTGCGGTCAAAAAGATACTTTGCGCTGCCAGCGTTTTGATGCTGAGTGATGCTTTTCTGCCGGAAGTAGGGGATATGGCAGCCTGTTACCATGATATTTCATCTGATATGTGTACTCTGAAAACAAATGATGAGAAAGACTCTGTACTAAAAATGACAGTTTCAGGAGATCCTTGCAGGGAAAATTTGGGGTATATGATTGCCTGTTTAGCAATCCACTTTGTTGTTTACCATGAGGTAGGTCATCATGAGAATGGGCATGTGAAAAAGCTGAAAGAGAAATACAATCTCTATTATAGCGAAACTCCCTATACGTGGATTTCTGACGAATATCTTGAGGAAAGGAAGCGGATGGAACTGGAGGCGGACATGTATGCTGTTGATATGCTTATTGAGAAAATAGACAGCCTGATGGAATCTTGGAGTAAATATCTGGATATGGATATCACTTATTCGGAGATGTTCCAGCTCATTGTGCCGGCTCTCGTCATTGTAAAAGAGAGCCTGCCTACAGAGGTATCGCGTGTAGAAGAAATTGAGAAAAGCTATTATCTGCCTAATATTATCAGAATCAGCATTATTGTCATGGTAATCGCAAGTCAGCCCCATATTAAAAATGTTGTGTATCCTGATATTTTGGAATTATTTACAGAAAATGAGGAATTCAGGGTGCAGTTTGAGGAATTATATGGAATCAAGGTTTTTGATGATAATTCTCAACTGACTAAGGAAGCGTATGAAAAATACTATTCTTTAATGATTGCAGATACAGAGCAATTATATGCAGATATTTTTGTAGGAAATCATTTAAGAACGACTTTTTTATCGGATGTAAAAGCGATGAATTGGTTTTTATACCAATACAAGTAGATTCAAGCCGGTGCCATAAAGGAGCAAATTGTTTCTTTTGGCTATACCGAAAAAGAATTTGTGGAAGCAGAAGGTGCTTTTAGTGTAAATGAAAATGAGAAGTGTTGCAGATTTCAACAGGGTCACCGGACTGGCAAAGACCAGATAAGAAATCGGCAACTGTTACACCATGAAAGGCGATATGGTTTTAATCTGTATCGTCTTTTCTGTTTTTTAAAAGGAGCGTCTGTATATGAGTAAAAATAACATCGTAGAAAGCATTGTAGAGTATATAGAAAACCATTTGAACGAAGAATTGTCCATGGACAGCATTGCAAAAGAGTTAAACTACTCCAAATACTATATTGCAAGAACTTTTGCAGAAAAAACAGGCTGTATCTTTGTACACCGCAAACCTATAGAAAGAACGGCGTATTTTATCCGAAACAAAACAGGATCAGTATGAAAAGTGCCGTCTGTCATTTTTCCTGTACAAATTACGGAATGGGAGGCAGAATGGCAGCATGAGTACAATTCCTTATGTGATCGAGCAGACAAGCAGGGGAGAAAGAAGCTGCGACATTTTTTCCAGGTTATTATCGGACAGGATTGTATTCTGGCTGAAAATACGGGAAAGACGGTGGAACAGATTGCGGTGGATACGGAAAGGGATCACTATATGTCCGCAGAAGAAGCCCTGCGATATGGGTTGATCGACAGCATTATTCAGAAACGGATGGCAGGTTAAAAGGAAATATATTATACGGAAAAGTGAAACTTTTTTTGGCTTTGACTCGTATTACTATTAGGAGACTGACAGAGGAAACGCCATAAGAGAATGATGCATAGTCAGGAGAAATAAAAATGAGTATCAGTGGAGTAGGAAATACGAATTCTTATTTTTATGAAAACATGAATAGAAGCAATAACCGGAAGAAAGGGACTGCTTTATTTGACCGTGCTGGAATTGCAACTGCTTCAAATTCGCGCGGAGTATCAGAACAAAGGAGCAGATTTTCAGCAAATGATGCGTATAACAGCATGACGATGAATGGAGAGTTCAGGAGTGAGATCGGAGAACATTATCTACAGAGTCTCAATGGCAGAAATGCTAATCTTTTGGTTCAATCAAAGGGTGAGGTTCAAAAAGTAGACAACGAAAGATATTTGATAGATGTTTCAGATGAGATAGCAGGTTATTGGCGTATATATGATAAGGAAAGCAAGCACTCATTTACATTTGATCCCTTTAGCACCAGTATTCAGACTGATGAAAATACGGGGAAAGATTATATCGTTTCCTGTGATCCATGGGGACAACTGATGGATGTAATGTATGCTGATGATGCGTTAATAGAAGGAATAAAAACATTTATTCACACAGATGATATTACAAAGTCAGTTTTGAACGATAAATATTCCATTGAAGTTCACGCATACACAGGTATAGAGTGTCTGAAAGTGAAAGGACAGGAAGGAAACGGCTCATGGCTTATGATGAGCGGTGATCAACAGCAGCTTGATAAATTGCAGGAGCTAGCGGATCTGTATAAAGAGAAATATCCTAACTTAGTGAACGATGATGGCCTTGCATTGAAGTTTTATGCTGAGGGTGAGGCTGCAGGTCATATTGTAAGAACCGGGAACGGCATTATGTTTATTGCCTGCAACGGAATCTCATACATGGATAATAATGACCCGTCAAAGTGCTGGGGCTTTCTATTTTCTGAAAATGATACAGATATTTATAACGAGATTATGCAAGCAATCATAGAAGGCAGCATAAAAGGTGGTATTGAATCTGTTTCCGGCTGGGAGGAGTGGTTTCAGGAAAAAGGGCATATTTATGAAAGAATTTTTTCAGATGAAGAATTGGCTCTCATTGCAAATGGGAAAGAAGTTAACAGTAACAATTTAATATCAAAATAGCAGCGTAAAGGCGCATGGAACAGTAAATTGTAAACCATGCGCTTTTTTTGCGTTCAAAAGGAGGAACATGTGCGAGAACATTTAAGCCACTACCACAGGACAGTGAAACTTTTCCCCCTTTTTATTCGTGTTATTTATGTAAGAAAATCCCCGCAGTAAGCAGCAAGAAGCAAACAATAAGGCACTGGCAGATTTAGAGACATTTCAAAAAGGGTTCGTTACATTTCGCAGAAAAATGAAAAATATCTGTCGATATACAAAATGAGAACTTCTGAAAACTTTGCAAAGAAAGAGAAATGTAAAAGATTGCTATAAAAGCAGAAGAAGGAGAGAAACGTTTGAACATTGCAATCGTCGATGATGAAAAGATCATCAGAGAACAGATAAAAGGTCTGATCCAAAAACGTGTGACAGATAATGGCATGTGTTGTCCGGGTATCTGTGAACCGGACGCCTATGAAACGGGTGAAGAACTGCTTGCCGCCGGAAAGCGTTTTGACATCATTTTCCTTGACATACAGATGAAGGGCAAGGATGGAATCGAAACGGCAAGAGAACTGCGAAAGCGCAAGGAAGATGCGGTACTGATCTTTGTTACCGGTATCAGGGAATACGTTTTTGAAGCCTTTGACGTGGCAGCTTTCCATTACCTGTTAAAGCCCATAGAAGAAGAGAAATTCGCGGAAGTATTCGACCGCGCGGTAAAAGAAGTCATGAAGCGGAAGGAGCAGGGGCGGGAGCAGCTTTTTATTAAGACGAGGAACCGGAATATTACCCTTGATAAGAAGGACATTTTATATGTGGAAAACAGGGGAAGAAAAGTAGAGATCCATACCACAGGGGAAGTGATAGAGGTCTATGCTGTCATGAAAGAGTTAGAGGAACAGTTGGGCGGCAATTTCTATCGCTGTCACAGGGGCTATCTTGTGAATATGGCATATATCGCAGAATACAGTAGCGCCAGTATCAGACTGGGTAATGGAGAAAACATCTATCTGGCGAAAGAAAGGTACCATGAATTTGTCAAAACCTATATGCGGTATCTGCGGAACGGAGGTACAGCCTGTGTTTAACATAATCAGTGGAATTTTCGAGGCAGCAGTTGCACTGTTGGAAGGATATTGTCTGCAATATTTTTTGGGTAGTTTTCTGGAAAAACGGCTGATAAAAGGCAGACGGAGCGGATGGTTGGCAGCGGTTTTGTATGGCGGAGGGAAATGGGGGCTGAAATTGATCCTGCCTTCTGAAAATGAAAGTATGCGGATTCTTGCAAAGCAGGCATTGATCTGCCTGATTTTGTTTGGGTTGACTATGTGCTTTTATAAAGCGGTTCACATGATTACGGTTTTTCTGGTAGTTACCTTTATGGCAGTAAGCGAAATCAGCTTCTTTCTGGCATATATGATTCTGCAAATAGGAAGTCACCTGTTTGCATTATGGGTGATTGGTTTTGAAAAAGGATATATTACTTCTTTGGATGCTTTTATCAACATTTTGGAGGTGACAGGGAATGGTTTATTGATTCTCATGTCCGCAGTATTTATAGCAATATTTTATGTTTCCTTACGAAAGATCGTGCAGGATTATCGGGAAAAGGATTATGCCATCCGGAGAACGGAACTATTATTTATTCTTACGCCGGGCATGGTGGGCTTACTGATCTGTATTTTGCTGCGCATCATTATGATCACGGTGGAAAATGAAGTGCCGAAACTTCTGTATGATAAATACCCGCTGCTGGCATGGATCGTTCCGGCGATTTTGCTTTTATCGCTGTTATCCATCTTATATGGAATCAAGCTGTTTCAGGATATGATCCGTCTGAACAGGGAAAAGAGCAGCAGGATCATTTTGGAAAAGCAGATCGGCAGTATGCAGGAACATATGCGGGAGATGGAGCACGTTTATTCCGGCATACGGAGTATGAAGCATGATATGAAAAATACTTTTGCGGTCGTCATGCAGCTTGCTATGGGAAACAGCGAAAAAGAAAAGGAGGATCTGCAAACATATCTGTCTGAGATGAACCGGACGTTTGACAGACTGGACTTTCAGTTTCAGACGGGCAATGCGGTGGTGGATACGCTGCTTAATATGAAATACCATGAAGCGGTGCGCACCCTTCCCGACTTACAAATGGACGCGGACAGATTACTGTTTCCGGAAACTTTACTGATCCAAAGCTACGACATGGGAATTATTTTGGGGAATGCACTGGACAATGCGATTGAGGCGTGCGGGAAGCTGAAAGAAAAGGAACCGGAGGCGGAAATTTTTATCAGGCTTTCTTCTTATCAGAGAGGAAAGATGTTTTTTATCGAAGTGGAAAACAGCTTCGACGGCAATGTGATACGGAAAGTCCATAAGGAATTTCCGGCAACCGATAAGGCAGACAAGGAAGCCCACGGAATCGGGCTTTCCAATATCAGACATGCGGCGGAGAAATATCATGGTGCGGTAGATTGGGCGGTGAACAATAAAGTCTTTATACTGTCCGTTATGATGCAGAATGAAAGGGGTGCTGAAAATGATTTTTAACGGTTTAGAAAATGCTTACAGGAATGAATATTGGGGGAAGGAATATCCGTTTGCAGGCAGGACGCAGAAATCCAATGCAGGCAGCACCGGTTCGGCGGAGCGCACGCAGGATGCAGCAGGCAGCACAACGTTTATCACACAACTACAAAACAAGGCGGAAACGAGTGAAAAGCAGACAGGCATATGTGCGGGATATATTGCAAGCATCAGTCGGGCGTACAGTACGGGGAAACCGAATGCAACGAATTTTGCGGATGCTTTCCCGATGTATGATGTGGTTACCCATGTGGGAAATACGGATGTCTCTTCGGCGAACTGGCAGAGGAATGATTTTCCGTTCTGGAAATATTTTGATAAAAATGCGTCCGCGGACTGTCTGAACAACTGGCAGCCCAAAGGTCCCAATCCGCCGCTGACAGATG
The DNA here is from genome assembly GCA_017936885.1 of Lachnospiraceae bacterium. GTDB lineage: Bacteria > Bacillota > Clostridia > Lachnospirales > Lachnospiraceae > UBA3282. The sequence goes on from JAGBEO010000036.1 coordinate 21,463, forward strand.
CCAATATTCAACGGAATCTTGGATCTATCGGCATAGGAAAAATGGCTATCTTGATACCCGAAGAACTTCAGGCGAAGATGGATGCTGATGAGGCGTACGCCAGAGAGATCATGGCAAAAGTGCAGAAGTGGAAAGAGGATTATGACCGGAGGGACAATGCGCTGGCAGCTTCCTATGGATATGATGTAGCAGAGTATCAGGTAGGAAAGAACTATTGTCTGCAACTGGATGAGAATGGGGATGTGGTGAACGCCACCGTTTCCGGAAGCGGTGGAAGGATCACCCAGAGCAGCGATGAGATGGTGAAAGCATATTATGCCCGCAAGAAAAAACAGGCGGAATATAAACGGATCGCGCAGGAAAATGCCGTAAGGAAAGAACTTCAGGAAGAGGTGGCTGCCAGAAGATATGCGCAAAGCAACCTGGCGAAAGAAGCGGCATTAGAGGCATATCAGTCGAGTTTTCTAATGGGAGGATTGCGCAATGAATTTTAATAGTGTTGGAACTGTTTTAAACAATACATATCAGTATGCAAACAGAACACAGAAGACTATTGCAAGCAGTACAAGTTTCACAGAAAGCTTGCAGGGAGCAACGGAAATGGGTGCAGCAAGAGTAGAAGAGTATACGGAGTATCTTAGGGGTAAGTATGGAAATGTTACTATTCAAAGTGTTGGAAAAGACCAAGCCAGTCTTGAACGAGTAGGCAAGAGTATGAGTGGAAATGATGTTATTATTGCTCCCAACATTTTAGAACAAATGGCAAATGATCCGGAGAAAGCAGCCTATTATGAAGCAAAGATTCAGAATTATTTTGATTCGGTGCCAAGATACCAGGCAGAACTTTCCGCCATGGGTCATGAAATCCATTCCAGCGGTATCGTGATCCATCCGGACGGCACGGTCACTCACTACATTAGCGGAGACTTAAAGCCGGAGGTCAGGGCGAAGATCGAAGCGAGAATCAAAGCGGAACAGGAAGCAAAGCGGAAACGAAGAGAAATGTATCAGGAACTCAGTCAGGAAGCGGCAGATAGGAGAAGGGAGTTTATGGAAATGCAGTTTCATAAGCAGGCTATGCAGGTAGCATTAGATGACCGGATATTGGATACCGAAACCAATTATTGCCTTGTGGATCAATCACAGGCGGCTGCATCTGCTGTTTCAATTTATGAAAATGTAATCAATACACTCAGCAACAGTGTGATCAAAAATATTTGATATGTTGGACTCATAGTGAGAGAGCATATCGTGCCATATGGCATAGGGCGGTTCTGACTGTCTTAAGGAATTGTAGGAGTACAGACAATAAGAGAAATTGCAAAAGATAGGATAATATAATAATTTTGGAGGAACACAAAATGGCTATTAGCGGAATTGGCACAACAGGCTATACAGTAGGGTATGAAACAAGAAGAACGGAAAGAAACATGACTTCAAATAATTTTGCAAAACAGGCGACGGAAGCGGCACAGGCAGCAGGACAGGCGACAGCCGTCCTGCATGGCGCTGATGAAGGGTCAGGGGATATTACGATATTCTCAGGGGCGGAGCTTGTCAGCGGATCATCCGTTTCCGTTTATAAGACAAAGGATTTTGATCCGGAGAACCCTGTATATAAAGTAAAGATATGGGATAAGTCGGGAAATGTAACAGAACGGATGGTGGATGTGTCAAAGGTGGACCCGAAAAACTGTGATACGGCTGAAATGTATGCGTACACTGCCAATCTGAAAGAAAGAGGAAAAGGCAGTTTTGAGGACACAGTGCTGAAAGCCGTAGTTGCAAAATCCGTGAAAGATGCTGAGAGCAGCTCCGGTGCATGGAGTTTTTCGGACAAGGTGGATTGGGTAAAAATCGTCAATGATATTATGCAGTCTGAGTACCGTTACGGAGATTTAAAGGGCTATTTGGAATGGAAGAAGTTTTTAAGCTTTTTGTAGAAGACAGAAAACAGATGGAGGATTGAAACATGAGTATTAGTGGAATCGGGTCAACGGGTTATTTAACCGGAATCACAGGCAGAAGAAATGGCGTGTCAGCCGCCAGTCAGATAAATCAATCATCAGGGAGCTTCGCACAGACAATACAGAATGCGCTGACCCAGTGGCGGATACCGGAAAGCAATTCGGTCAGCAGTTTAACCAATAGTTTATTTACCAATTCATTCAGCAATTCGCTGACTAATTCGGTCAGTTCGTGGTATCGCCCTTCTTATGTGGCGGTTCCGATCGTCATTACTGAGGAAGCATATGAGAAGATGCAGGAGGAACCTCAGCTTGCTGCCAATACCATGCAATCATGGTGGAATAACAGCTATGCGAACATGACAGCATTTCCATTGTTGGGAATGAATCCGTCTGTGGCATCTGCTTATCAGCAGATATTAAACGGTTTTACCGGTAGTATTATGTAAAGGGAAAGAACCGGAAAAACTTGGACTCACAGCAGGGGGATGATATAATTAGTCTCATAACAAGAGTTTGGTCTATCACTAATAAAGACTCAGAGCAATTATGGGAGAAAATATGTATGAGGAAATTTACGATTATTCTAATGCTTTCGATGGTAATTTCATTATGCGGATGTGGAAGCACAGACGAATCTGAAACATCACAAATACAGAATGAAAGTATAGCCGAACCGGAAATGTCCGAAAAGCCACAGGAAACCCAAGCCGGGAACGAACTATCCCAAATGCAGACTGACAATGCCGTCAGTGATGTGGTACAAGGAGGCCCCTATGGTGAGATTTCTTTTTCCCTGCCTGACGGATGGAGTTATGAATTATGCCCGATCGACAGCGATAGCATAATGTGCGGTATGTATGGCATTCATTTTTATCCGGAGAGTGTGACAGAAGGTTATATAGAGCTTGTCTACATGGATTCCTTCGGCGTCTGTGGAACAGGGCTTGAAACAGAAAACGCAATGATTGCAGGAAATACAGCAGATATCGGAACCTATGACGGTCATACGTACTGGGATTTTATTTCATTCCGGGATGAATATGAGGGAATCGTTGCCTTAACCTATTCTGTGGATACATGGTGGAGCGAGTACGGCGATCAGGTGATGGATATTTTGAATACGGTGTCATTTAACCCCAATGTGAAAGCGGGCGGTGCATATATTTACCACGAGGAATCGGAGAACGATGAAATCGGTCTGTATTTTTCCCTGAAAAATATATCTTCCACAGGGGCAACTATCTGTTTTCGCCTGTATGATCCGGATGCCCCGACAGGAGAATTGTACTACGGCGATGATTTTGTGTTCGAAGTACAGAAAAATGGCAGATGGGAAGAAATTCCGGTTATTGTAGAAGGAGATTACGCTTTTCATGATATCGCATATACGATTACTGCCGGGGATGGAATAGAACAGGAAATGGATTGGAAATGGCTGTATGGAGAACTGGCACCGGGTGAGTACCGGATCGGGAAGTGTGTCAATGACTTTAGAAAGACAGGAGACTTTGACTCATATATGATGTATGCGCATTTTATCTTGAACTAAAATTCAAATTTATCCGGTTGTTTCGGAAGAACTTTTTAAAAGGCAGTTTATTTTCAGGAATGAAAATGGACTGCCTTTTTGCGTCGGAAAGTTCCATATTTCTTGTATTGATATCTAGTTAATGGTACAATATAGAACATATGATATTTCCGAAAAATATGATTCCGATTTTCGACAAAATATAATCAGTGTGGAGAAGTAAAGTGTGAAAACAAGAGAATATGAAATGATACTCGATGCACTTCAGATGACAGGGGTTTATGTCATACGAGAGGATAATCATAAAATTCTATATTACAATAAGCGGGTCAAAGAAGTTGCGCCGAACATTGAAGAAGGAATGGTCTGTCATGAACTGTGGAAGGGTACATGTGAGAATTGTCCGCTGCTTCATATCGGAGATGACAAGGTAGCTCATTCCGTTAATTATGATGATCCCTTTGGCAAGGCAGTGGAGATTGCAGCAACACGAATCCTGTGGGAGGATACGATTCCTGCCTTTATGATTGTGGTCACTCCTTATGCAGAGAGTGCAAATTATGTGTATCATAAGGTTCTGCGCGGAAATTTAAGCACAGACAGTTTCGATATGATTAAAGTGGATGATGAAGAAATTGTGGATTTGAGAGAACATCTGTCTTCACTTGCAGATTGGTTCGAGGGTGTTGCTTTGAAAGGGTACATCTATGAAGAAGATGTAGAGCGATATCGGAAATTTGTGCAGATAGCAAGGATGAAAGAGGAATTGCGAAACGGCGCTAAAATGCTGAGCTGTATCTATCGCCGCAGAGAAAATGACAGATTCAGATGGCATACGCTAGAAATTGTTCCGGACGTTGATTATACGGATGAAAATCAGAATGTTATGATTTATGTGAAAGATGTTCATGATCTTTTCAGAGACGGACTGGAGAGGGAAGAGCTCAACATCAGAAATCAGGAAATCATCAATTCACTGGGAGAGGTAAATTTTGCAATTTATGTTGTGGATTTACAGAGCGGCGGCGTTGACATAGTGCGTACCACGGAACTGGTCAGAAAAGTTATGGGGACGGACATTTTTATATGGGATAATGTCTTTAAAGGCAAAGCTGCCGATTATATAGCGGTGGAGGATCAGAAGGAATTTGCTCATAAGTTTTCGCTTGCTGCCATGAGGCAGGCCTGGAAGAGCGGTGAAAAGAAAAGGACATTCCTGTGTCAGGCATTGTTGTACGGCGAATGGCGGTATATCTCTGTCTCGGCCTATTTTAAAGAAAGTCAAAAACAGGGTGGCTATGCGATTCTTGCCTTTCAGGATGTGGATGAACGGACGAAAAAAGAGATGGAGCGTACCCGGAACGACCGAAGAATGGCTGCTATTATCAAATCGAGATACAGTATTTTGAATACGGTGGATCTGGAAACCGGAGTATGTGAACGAATTTATCTTGGAGAAGGCAATTCCGGCAGGCGTGTGGAAGGTGATTACAGCTATTATATTCAAATGGCGTTGGATGAGTCTGTTGCGGAAGCAGACAAAGAAAAATTCGAAAATATGTTTTTACTTGAAAATTTGCGTAGAAAGGCGGAAAATATACAGGATTTTAAAGAAGAGATATGTCAGTATCGGCACAAAGGCACTCCAGTGTTATGGGTGGAGGAACATGTGTTGTATATACGGCAGGGAAATAAAACGGTTGTGAATATCTTGGGACGCGATATCACTTCGGAAAAACTGGCGGAGGAATATGCATACAGAGATTCGCTGGAAAAAGTGTCTATTATCAACAGTTTAAGCAGTATGTTTTTTGCCACATATTATATGGATCTGGAGCATGATTCGTTCAGACCCGTGACACAGAAAGCAGAAGTCGGCAATGTTTTAGGTGATGAGAGAAACTGCACGCAGGCACTCCATGTGTATGCACAGAACTTTATCCATCCGGATGATCAGGAAGAGTATCTGGAACAGCTCAACACGCAGAATTTGCTTGGTACACTGAGCAAAGAGCATCCGATCAAGGCTTTTGAGTACCGTATGGTGCCGGATGAGCATAACAGGAGGGCTTGGATTCGTGCGACCGTTGTATTGGCTGAAACGGCAGATGACGGCAGACCCAAACGGGCATTGTATGTGGCACAGGACGTGACGGAAAGTAAGCTGAGGGAAGAGCAGGAACAGCAGGCATTAAAAGAAGCATGCGAGTCGGCAAATCATGCCAATAAAGCCAAGAGTGAGTTCATGTCCAGGATGAGCCATGATATCAGGACGCCGATGAATGCGATTATCGGAATGACGGCGATTGCAGGGCAGTATCTGGACGATCAGGAACGTGTGGCAGATTGTCTGGGCAAAATTACGGTTTCCAGCAGACATCTTCTGTCGCTCGTCAATGAAGTTCTTGATATGAGTAAGATAGAATCCGGAAAGATAGATCTGGCAGAGGAAGAAATCAATCTGTCTGACCTGATCGAAAATATAGTAACGATGATACGCCCTTCCATAGAGGAGAAGCAACAGAATCTCGATGTGCGTATCGTGAATGTGGAGCATGAGCAGGTGATCGGTGACTCCATGAGATTGCAGCAGATTTTTATGAATATATTGAGTAATGCAGTGAAGTATACTCAGCCGGGCGGAAAGATTGAGGTGGAAATTAACGAGAAAGCCCCCGACACATATGGTTATGGATGTTTTGAATTTATTTTCCGGGATAATGGGATCGGGATGAGTCGGGAGTTTCAGGAAAAGCTGTTTGAGCCTTTCAGCCGGGCGGAGGATTCAAGAGTCAGTAAGATTGAAGGAACCGGTCTTGGCATGACCATCGCAAGAAATATTGCCCGCAGGATGAATGGTGATATTACGGTGGAGAGTAAGATCGGCCAGGGCACACAGTTTGTTGTTATGTTGTCTTTCAGACTTTTGGATACAACCGCACCGGATACGGCAAAGATCGAGGGAATCGATGAAGGTTCCAAACCACAGGAAACGAAACGGCTTAGCAAAATAGTACAGGCAGGGAAACGAATTTTGCTGGTGGAAGACAATGAGCTGAACCGGGAGATTGCGGAAGAGATTATCGGTCAGACCGGGGTCATTGTGGAATGCGCCGGAAACGGCAGGGAAGCTCTGGAGCGATTTGAGAAAATGGGCGAGAACTACTATGACATGATATTTATGGATATTCAAATGCCCGTTATGAACGGATATGAAGCAACTGCTGCAATCCGGAAACTTCCCCGTGCAGATGCTGCGGGGATTCCGATCGTTGCCATGACAGCGAATGCGTTTGCGGAAGATATACGGCAGAGTAAGAATGCAGGGATGAATGAACATCTTACCAAACCACTGGATGTAGAACGGTTGATGAAGTGTATGGAAAGATGGTTGACTTAGAAATACAGAAATGTGAGGTATAGAAGATGCAGGTAGGTAATCAGGATAATCGTAAAAAAATAAGAGAAATTATACTGGCAGGAATTTTGTGTTTGTTTATCGTTATAGTATTTCTTAATTTTACGAGAAAAAACGATGAGCGTATTATTCAGCAGAATGCGAATTATGTTCAGGATGCTACCTTGCAGGTGGCTGAACGGATAGATGATATGCTTACTGCTGCGCAGAACAGTATTGTAACTATGGCATATCTGTATGGGGATTCGCTGTATTCGCCCAAAGTAGATATACAGAAATTGAAAGAAATGCAGGATACTTCCCCTTTTGATTATATTGAATTTACGAATAAAGAGGGACTGAACACAAATGCCGGGGGAGAAACATCGGATGCAACGGACCGGGAGTATTATATAGAGGGAATGAAAGGAAATTCCGGTTCCCTTGTGACGCTTCACTCCAGAATTACAGATGAAACCTTGATGACTTTTTATTCTCCCGTATATTATCAGGGGGAACTTATCGGCGTATTAAACGGAATGTATCGTGAAGAAAGAATGAAGGGAATTCTTTCTACTGAGTTTTTTGGAACACAGGCTAAAAATTATCTCTGTAAAAGTGACGGAACGGTCATATATAGCTGCGGCGCTGACAGCGTGCCGGAGAATATGTTAGAGACGTTCCCCGATACAATGAGGGTTTCGGAGGAGCAGTACGCGCAAATCAGGAAAACATTTGAGGAACACGCTTCCTACGGGTATCGGTATGCCGGTACGCAGGGAACCGGAAATGCTTATCTCACAGGCATTCCGAACAGTGATTTTATGCTGATACAGACGTTCCCGTCGGCAGTTACCAACAACATGACCGATGTGGCCAACGCTGTCGGGATAGAACTTGAAATTCAGTTGATTGTGGCGTTCGCAATCTATATTACATGTCTTCTTTTGGCAAGATGGAAACAGAAGAAAGAATTGATATCGGAAAAACAGGAAATGTCCCAGATTGTAAGCGGAGTGACACAGTTGTTTGACCGTTTTGTAATTGTGGATTTGGAGAAGGATACATATGGCTATCTGAAAAGCATGGAAGAAGGGCTGCCGCCGGAGGGAAAATATTCGGATCTGGTAGATTATTTCGCACCGCGGTATGTCAAAGAAGAAGATGGGGTGGATATGTCTGTTGTGATTACAAAGGATTATATCCAAAAACATCTCAAAAAGAACACACCGTATTTGCAGTATGAATACCGGATACAGCGCGAGAACCAGCAATGGGAAAATATGTCGATTTTGTGTCTGCGGCGGGATCACAAGGTACCGAAGCATGTTTTGCTGGCGATTCAGGACGTTACGATGCTGAAAGAAAATGAACTCCGTAACAGGATTGCCTTAAAGGACGCCTTTGAGGCAGCAGAAGAGGCGAACCATGCCAAGAGTGATTTCCTGTCTCATATGTCCCATGATATTCGTACGCCGATGAATGCGATTATGGGTATGACTGCGGTAGCAGCTATGAATATTGATGACAGGGAACGTCTTTTGGACTGTTTGAACAAGATTACGCTTTCCAGCCGTCATTTGCTGGCACTGATTAATGACGTGCTTGATATGTCCAAGATTGAAAGCGGAAGAGTTTCCTTGTCGGTAGAAGAATTTGAAATGTCACAGGCGGTAGAGAGCCTGTTAGCCATTATACATCCGCAGATACAGGCGAAAAACCAGAATCTGAAGGTCAGTGTTGCCAACATTACACATGAAGGTGTTATCGGAGACCCGTTACGTTTGCAGCAGGTATTTGTAAACATTATGGGCAATGCTGTGAAGTTTACACCGGAAGGGGGAACGATCACCTTCAGTATTCATGAAAAGCCTTCTCACATACAGGGAAGCGGGTGCTATGAATTTGTTTTCGAGGATACCGGAATCGGTATGAAAAAGGAGTTCTTAGATAAGATTTTTGAACCTTTTGCACGTGCGGAAGATACCGGCAGTCAGAATGTCGAGGGAACGGGGCTTGGAATGCCGATTGCCAGAAATATTGTCCGTATGATGAACGGAGATATACAGATTGAAAGTACGCCCGGAGTCGGCTCTAAGTTTACGGTAATGGTATATTTAAAGCTTCAGGATGTGGAAGAAGATCATGCGGAGTGTCTGAAGGAACTGCGTGTACTGGTGGCGGATGATGAGCAGGATGCCTGCGAGAGTACCTGTGAGATATTAAATGGTATTGGAATGTATGCCGAAGGCGTATTAAGCGGAGATGCGGCGATCGAGAGACTGGAGAATGCCCATGAAAATGCTGAGGAATACGCTGTTGTTATTTTGGACTGGAAGATGCCCGGCAAATGCGGTGTGGAGACAACCAGAGAAATACGTAAGAATCTGGGTAACGATGTTCCGATTATTATTCTCTCTGCCTATGACTGGTCTTCGATTGAACAGGAGGCAAGAGATGCGGGAGTCAATGCCTTTATTGCCAAGCCGCTGTTTAAGTCGCGCCTGCTTTATGTGCTGAAATCCGTAATCGTGTCTCAGAAGGAAGAGGCGGTTTCGGATATTGATCAGTTCGAACAGTCGGATTACAGCGGAAAGAAAGTTCTTGTTGTGGATGATAATGACCTGAATATTGAAATTGCAGAGGAACTGCTGACACATGTGGGGATCGAGGTTGAAAAGGCGCGGGACGGAAAACAGGCAGTGGATACGCTCTACAGCAAGCCTGCGAATTATTACGACATGGTGTTTATGGATATTCAGATGCCGGTTATGAACGGTTACGAGGCTGTCAGGGAAATCCGGGCATCTGGCAGGGAAGATCTAAGGACGATTCCCATTGTTGCCATGAGTGCGGATGCTTTTTCTGATGATATTCAGAAGGCTGCGGTATCCGGGATGAATGGTCATGTGGCTAAACCGATAGAACTTCCGAAACTGCTGGCAGCACTGGATAAATGGATCAAACCGGGCAGTGAGGAACTTGGATAGCAGCAGACGGGTGAATAGAGGTAATAGATATGATAGGGAGAAAGAAAAGGGAAAGGAAAGTTACGGATAGAAATAAAAGTCCATTCTGGATATTGTTTTTACTGGCGCTGTTTGCGGCAGCCGGAATTGCGGGAAGTCGTATGGTCTTGTTGAAAAATGCAGACTATATGGGAAAGAAGCTTGTAGAGAGTTATGCCAAAGAGGAAGAACTGAACATAGGAATCTATGCTAATATGGTTCGGATCGGTATGTCTTATATCAACGATCAGACCGAAGACGGAGAGTCTCAGGAAAAAGTAGAGGAATGGATTACCAGCTATTTTGAGAAGACAAGAGATAGCATGGAGGGCAACGATGCCGATGCCTATGCGGTTGTGGATGGCAAGGTCATTGCGGACAAACCGCAGAATGATATAGAATCCTATGATTATGCCAATGAAGTCTGGTATCGTCAGGCTATGGAGGCTCGGGGTGAAGTGATTTTAACAGATGTCTTCGAGGACTCTGTTTCCGGGTCACAGGTGATTACGATAGCAGCGGCGAACCCGGATACGGGAAATGCGGTGGCATTTGATTTGTTCCCGGAGAATTTTGAAAAGAGTCATGAGGATTTGCAACTGTTTGAAAACAGCTCCTATTATGTCTGCGACTCTGTCGGTGAGGTGATTTTTCAACGGGCGTCTTTCGATGTATCAGAAGAGAAAGTCTTAGAGTATGTCAAGGAACTGTACAGAAAGATTGAGTCCGGCGAAATGGATGAACCTAACAGTACGATCAGAGATTTGGACGGAAAAAAGCGTGGTGTATATTATTGCTATACAATGAGAGGTTGGCTCTGTATTCTTACCATACCGTTAGAGGCATTGTATGAGAATCTGTACGAGGTGTATATATATTATGCTGTGATTGCAATTGTGGCGGTAGTGATCATGGCGCTTATATGGATTCGCGACCGCAGACTGCGCAGATACATTAAGGACAAGAATGACACCATACATATGCTTGGTAATTCTTATTATGCGATCTATCGGATCGAAATGGAGAGTAGCACCTATGAAATGACCAAAGGCTCTGAGTATGTCCGCAAACGGCTTCCGTACAGCGGACCGTATGAGAATCTGTTGAATGTGCTTGTAAGCTGCATGGACAAGGAAACCGGGCAGGATTTTGCAAAGAGTTTTTCCATGGAAAATATTGTGGCACTGGCGAAGGAGGGAACCAAAGATTTTGGCGGGGATTTCCATCGCTTGTTCGGTGATGAGTACAGATGGGTGAATGTGCGTCTTGTTCAGGACCCGGTACACAGTCCGGGAGAGGCGGTGCTGTGTTTCCGTGAGGTAGAAGAAGAGAAGCAGCGTCAATTCCAGAGCATGAGCCTTATGGAGGATGCCTTGGCGGCAGCGGATGCCAGCGAAAAATCCCAGAAGCAGTTTTTCTCCAGTATGAGCCATGATATGCGGACACCTTTGAATGTGATTATCGGAATGGCTGATTTGGGGCTGAGGAAGGAATGCAGCCGTGAGAAGATGGCGGAATATCTTGAGAAGATCAGTGTATCCAGTAAGCAGCTTCTGACGTTAATCAATGATATTCTGGAAATGTCCCGTCTGGAACAAGGAAAAATTGATTTGGATAACCGAGTCTTTAATGTGTGTGACACATTGAAGCTGTGTGTGGCGCCGTTTGAGATTCAGGCGGAAAATGAGGGCAAGAAGTTTGAGGTGAACATAGATGTTCAGGCGCCGATGGTCTGTGGTGACCCGTCAAGACTTACCCAGATTCTTAATAATCTGATATCCAATGCCGTGAAATTTACAGAGAGCGGAGACAGCATAACAGTTAATTTACGGCAGATAAAAAGAAGCAAACACGGCAGGTATGTGTTTGTAGTCAAAGATACGGGTGCAGGTATGTCAGAGGAATTTTTGCCGCATTTGTATGAACCTTATGAACGCGAGAAGCGTTTTGATGTCCAGAAAGTAACCGGAACCGGACTGGGAATGCCGATCGTGAAGAACCTTGTATCCCAAATGGGCGGGGAGATTACGGTGGATAGTATATTAGGCAAAGGTACCCGGTTTGTCATTATGCTTCCGCTTTCCGTGAGCAGTTTAGAGCCTGTTACGGAAAAGGTGGAGAACGATTTCGGTAAATTGGAAGGCAAACATGTTCTTCTTGCAGAAGACAATCCGCTCAACAGAGAGATTGTGACGGAACTTTTAAGCATGAAGGGAATGGAGATAAGTGTTGCCGAAAACGGCAGGGAGGCACTGGAAAAGTTCGCGGAGTCAGAAGAATTTTCATATGATGTCATATTGATGGATGTGCAGATGCCGGAAATGGACGGCTGCGAGGCGGCAGGAAAGATTCGTGCACTGAATCGTACGGATGCGAAAGTCGTTCCGATCATAGCGCTTACAGCGAATGCCTTCCCGGAGGATATCGCGCGTACGGCGGCAGCCGGGATGAATGCGCATCTTTGTAAGCCGATCGAGCCGGAGATTCTTTGGGCTACGCTGCAGCAGGTGCAGAATTAAAGATGCGATGAATTATTGCAGTATGATGCTATAAACGGCAGAATACAAGTGTTATTGGGGCACTCTACTTTACGTAGATTGCTCCTTTTTTCATGCTGTGATACAGTGTGAAAAAGGGGAGAAAGGATTGTTTAGGCTATGGATAACATCAAATTCGGAAAATTTATTAAAGATGTCAGAAGAGAGAAAGGGCTGACCCAGAAACAGCTTGCAGACATTCTTCATGTGTCGGACAAAGCGGTGTCCAAGTGGGAGAACGGTATCGGCTTTCCGGACATCAAGCTGTTAGAACCGCTTGCGGAAGTTCTGGAAGTAAGTCTTCTGGAATTGATGCAGAGTGAACGGAATAAAGAGCAGCAGATGGATGCGAAGGACGTGGAACGGGTAGTGGCGGACACAGTCGCCCAGTCGGAGAAAATGGAAGAGCGGCGGCTTCAAATGTGGAAGATACGGCTTTTACTGATTGCCGGTGGCAGCGGTATTATTTATCTGGTCTTCGTGGGGTTATCTTTTATTCTGCGGCAGAGCCGGGATGTGGGGCAGACCGTGGAAGTTTTGATGCAGACAAGGGCATGGTATGAGAATCCGGTTACCTTCTATGTGTGGGTTGGGCTTCTCACCATCGGCTGTGCGGTGGCGGCTTTTCTGATTCTGTGGAAGACAGAGCATTTTACCGTGGGTGTGCGGATCGGTAGACACCGGATCAAAGGAATTCTGACGATTGTCATGGATATGTTGGTAGTATTGCTGCTGCATACTTATATGACTAATATTGCGAGCAATCAGGAACAGTTTATGGCGCTTCCCGATGCCATTCCCGTCAATGCATATTTGTCTAATAATACAGGAACGAATCTGGCAGATATCATGATTTCCGAGCGGATCGTGGAGGGACTTGAAAATTCTTCCTACGTGAAAGACCTGAATCTGACGGTACGGTTGAAAGCAGGGGTGGATCAGGTAGACCCCTATGATTGGAAGACTTTAGATTTGTACCTGTGCGGCGTTAACAGACTGGAAGCAGCCGGTGGAATGAAAGAGACTTCTATCGTCTGGAATACAGGTATGGATGCTTCCATATTTGAAAGCAGTAAGCCGCTGTGCGTGGTGTCTAAGACACTGATGGAGGAAAGGAACTGGAAACTGGGAGATCATATTAAGCTGTGTCAGTACTACTATTACCGGGACGGTTATCAGGGTTTGGAATTGTTTTTGAACCCTTTGGAGGACGTGACCTATGAGATCGCCGGGTATTCGGATATGGAAGGGATTACGTCAGCGCCGGAATGGGCACCGCCGGATATTCTGGTGCCGTTTGAAGCAGTGAGGGAATGTCATCACAGACAGGAACTCTCTTTTGCGGCTCATTCCGCTGATTTCATGGTGGCGGACACGCTGAATCTGAATGATTTTAAACAGGAGATGAAAGACTTAGGGCTTGGGAGTGTCACACCGTTAGCTACCGAGATTTCCTATATCGGTACGGTGTTAAATGTGAATGATTCCACTTTCATTAACGCGGCAGGCAGGCTGCGGCGGCTGATTGATACGGTCAGTGCCTTTTTCCCATTTCTGCTGGTGCTGATCGTATGCGTCGGTTATCTGGTCACCCTGCTTTTGTTAAGCAGCAGAAAACAGGAGATGGCGCTGCTTCGTTCCATCGGTGTAAGCCGCGGCAAATGTTTCTGGATCTTCTTTCAGGAACAGCTTCTGTTAGCGGTGGCAGGTATCTCGGTGGGCAGTCTGCTGGCAGTGTTGTTGCAGGGTAATCATGGAGGAAGTTCGGTACTGACCGGATGTCTGGTAGGAATCTTTTATATGCTGGGCAATGGGCTGGCACTTTACAAGCTGTTAAAGGTAAGCGTTATGGAAGCGCTGTTTCAGGCTGACTAAGTTCTGTAAGTGATTCGGGTTTGCAAGTGGATTGGCTTCTGAAAACAGACCTGGGTACTGCAAACAGATCGGGATTTGTAAATGAATTAGGTATCATATCGGAGAGCATGGAGGTAAGAAAAGAAATGGAAACATTACGTGCAGAAAAAGTATCTTACAGTTATCAGACAAAATATCAGAAAGTGGATGCGGTGCGGGAGGTAAGCTGTATCTTTGAACATAAGAAAATGTATGCGATCATAGGCGAGTCCGGGAGCGGCAAGAGCACCTTTTTGTCACTGCTGGCGGGGCTGGACGTGCCGGATGCGGGAACGATCTATGTACAGGGGCAGTCCTTAAAAGAAATGGACCGGGATGCCTACAGGCTGAATCAGGCTTCGGTGGTGTATCAGTCTTTTCATCTGTTCCCTCTTCTGAATGCGCTGGAAAATGTGATGCTGCCCCTGGAATTTAAGGGCATGAAGAAAAAGGATGCCAAAAGAGCAGCACAGGAGCTTTTGCACAAGGTAGGGCTTACGGAGAAAATCTACCGTCAGTTTCCCAAAATGATGAGCGGCGGCGAGCAGCAGAGAGTTGCCATTGCAAGAGCAGTGGCGGCAGGCGGCGAAGTGATCCTGGCAGACGAGCCTACGGGTAATCTGGATTCGGAAAATGAGGAGAAGATTGTGGAACTGCTTAAAAATCTGGCGCATGAGGACGGCTACACGGTTATCGTGATCACGCACAATCCCAGTGTGGCAGAGGCGGCAGATCACGTATTTCGCATGAAAGACGGCGCCATGGAAGCGGTGCGTTAGTAGGAAATTATGCTGCGCCTGAATGCGCAGACTGAGAAAGGAGCATGGCTATCACTATGATAATCAGAAACAGTATCCGGCAGCTTTGGCGGATGAAGGGGAAGACTTTTTTATTTATTTTGCTGCTGCTTCTGGCATCGGGACTTTGCAGTATGGGGGTTGGTTTCTGGAAAATAAACAGCAGGAATATGGAGAAATACGAAGATAGCTTTATGACCATCGGTACAGTGGAGCAGAAGGCAAGCACAATGCAGGAGATACGGCAATGGGATGCGGAGACGAAAAGCTATCATATTTACAGCAAAAATGTGTATGACACCTATGTGCCGGAATCGGTGCTGGATTTTGAAGGAGCGGATTATCTGTCCAGTCCCGAGAAGCGGGTCACGTATATCGCTTACAACCCGGATTACAAGACCTATGACGGTTTAAACCAGCTGTTTGTGGTTGAGGTATCGCCCAGGGAAGATGTGGTGCCTGATCATCCGGTCTTACTGGAGATCAAGAAGGTGTGGCACGGGACCGGATTATATGAAGGTATGTATTTTACGTTCTGCAGCCACTACGATCCCGAACCTGAGATGATGTATCAGGATAAGACCTATATCATGTGTGTCGATAGTATTTTGGGACATGAGAGCGAGGTGGAATTTCGTCCGGTTATGGTAACTGAGTCGGACCAATATGCGGCTGACGGTACGATAATAGAAAATTCTATTGCAGGGCATTATTATGATGAAGTGACAGAAGATTTCTATGAGTCTGAGAGAGGGAGACGGTGGCTGAATTTCTTAGAATGTCTGGATTACCGGAATAATATTTTTCCGGTCACGGGAACCGATAATATCCATCTGATGATGGGATTCTACAGGGGAGATAATTATATCAGCTTCGGCAGGGAATTTACCGAAGAAGAGTATGAGTCCGGTGCAAAAGTATGTCTGGTATCGGAGCCATTCGCCTATAAAAACGGATTTGAGGTAGGTGATTCTGTAAGGCTGCCGCTGCTTTGTGCAGATCATAAGTATAGCGGCGGGGCAAGCTTTGGCAGCGCTGGATTTAGAAGTTGCTCTTTTTTGAATGCGCAGGGGGAGATCTATGAGCCTTTCGAGGACAGCGAGTATGAAATTGTAGGAATCTACGGTGGAGTTGCATCGTCTATGCTTGATGAATACAGTATGGGCTATAACGAGGTGGTGATTCCGGCAAAATCCGTGAAGAACAGTGATGCAGATAACATTATTGCCTATGGTCCCATGTTTGGCTCTACCACTTCTTTTGAAATTGAGAACGGAACCATAGATGAGTATATGGAGAAGTGGAGCAGACAGGGTATCGACAATGTGGAGATCACCTTTTATGACAAGGGCTACACGAAATTACAGTCCGGTATGGAGAACATGAAAAGCATTTCCCGGATTCTGGCTGCCATGGGAGCGGCGATGGTTCTGATGGTGCTTGGGTATTTCACATGGTTGTTTATCCTGCGTCAGGGAGAGCGGACTGCGGTGGAGCGGTGTCTGGGATTTCGCAAGTGGCAAAGCTTCCTGTCCATGTTCACCGGGATTTTTCTGATTATTCTGGTGGGAAGTGCCCTGGGATGTACCGCTGGCAGCGTGCTTTCTGCCCGCATTGCAGGCTCTATGGAAAATATCAGCTATTATGATACGACCTTCGGCAACAGTGCAGCGGTGGAGATGGAAGAGGATATAGAACTGGAAGAAGAAACCTTTTACCCGGTGGAAGCAGCGGCAGGTACGATGGCGGCGGTTCTTGTGACAGGAAGCGTGATGGCAGGAATCGGAATCGGATGCAATTTGAGGAAGGAACCGATGGAACTGTTAGGGAAAGCGAGATAGAAGAAACGAGGCAGCAATGCATGGCAGGAAAAATGAGATAGAAGAAGCGGGATAGAAAAGGCGATGATATAGAAAGAGATATATTAAAGGAATGAAAGAACCCAAGAGAAATGAATAGAATGAAAGAGCTGCATAAGATTGCAAAAGGCATATAGAAGAACTACAATGAAAGGGAGTCTGTTATATGAAGTTTAGCGGTAAATCGGGAACGGAAGGGGAAGATTGTATGTGGATTTTATTTGCCATATTGTCAGCGGTCTTTGCGGCACTTACCTCCATACTGGCGAAGGTCGGCATTGAAGGTGTAAATTCAAATCTTGCGACAGCCATCAGAACAGTGGTGGTAGTGATTATGGCGTGGGGCATGGTTTTTCTGACCCATGCACAGAATGGAATTTCGGAAATAAGCAAAAAGAGCTGGATATTTCTGATTCTGTCCGGTTTGGCTACAGGTGCATCATGGCTGTGCTATTACAGGGCATTACAGACAGGGGATGCTTCCAAGGTCGTTCCAATCGATAAGCTCAGTGTTGTCATAACAATGGTGCTTGCTTTTGTTTTTCTGCATGAAGAGTTTACAGCCAAATCTCTGATCGGCTGTGTCTTAATTGGTGTGGGAACCTTGATTATGGTTTTATAGTAATATTTAGATTTCCAATTTGAAATTCTAAATTTGAATCTAAAAGAAGTAAAGAAGAAAAGCCGGAAATTTAAGAAGAGAGCGCTGCTTCACAACTGTCAAGCCAGTTGTTTGGCTGCGCTCTCTTCCTATGTATCACTTCTAATTAAAATGAAAGACTGATCATCGGGATTATACTAGATACTGAAATCAAAATGGCCGCCCGGCAGGTTGGTAGTGGTTTCTTCTTTGATGATGTCCCAGTCAACGCCTGCGATTTTTTCAAGCAGTTCCTCCGTGGAGCTTGCGTAAACCGTGGTGCGTTTGCCCTTCTCCACATTGTACGCATCATAGTTCTGGGCGGCGGCTTTCTCTGCATCTGCTGTTTTGGCATCAGCGGCAGCTTCTTTCTTCTCCTCGCGGATTTTATCCACGAATTCCTTCTGACGTTCGCTGACTTTCTCTAATTCAGCGAAGAAGGAAACCTCGCCGTCCTTGCCGATGGTAACGCCAAGCTGAACGACCTGATCCCCGTTTTCGGTATCCTTAAGCTGTTCCTTTAAATCATCCAGCTTGCCGACAGCTTCATCAAGAAGCGCAAGATTCTGGTTCTTAACCTCTTCGTCTTCAGCCATACGCTCTAATTCTTCCGGATCGATTAAGACACTGTATTCCTTCGTTCCGCGGGACAGATAAGAAGCAGCTTCTTCCTCGGAGTCATAGTCAGCTACGATAAAATCCATGTTGCCGTACTGTTTCTTTAATTCCTGTAGAAGCGCTTTGGCTTTATCGCTCAGCTTTACACTGCTATGCTCTGTCTTTTTGGTCTCTTCTGTCTTCTTGGAAGCATCGGATTTCTGGGTTTTATCCTGTTCCTTTTTATTCTGTACCGTACTGTTGTAATAGTTGCTTTGATACACGCTGTATCCGTTTACTTTGCTCATGGTGTGCCCTCCTTAGCATGATTCGTAAATCCGTTTACTCATAGCGGCATGGTTTGACCGCTTCTTATATATTATATATCGTTAGGTTGGCGGTTTTTATTAAGTGCTAAATATATTTTTTGAAATCTTTTAAAATCTTTTGCTGCCTTCCGCAATTGCCGTTTGCCGTCTTTCCGGATGCCTTTTTACAACCACTGATTTAAGTAAAAGCATAAGAGATAATTGACAAAAAAAAGGAAGCGTAGTATAACTTATCATATAAAGCATATTAAAATAATAGGAATATAGAAGATTGAAAAGCTGTTTCAGGATACATATAGTATCGAAACACATAGTATCATGGAAGGATTGGTATGATAGATAGAAGTGTTGGTATTATAGAAGCATAGTGAGGCAGCAGCAGATAGAAGGAGAGTGTATATTATGTATAGTGAAAAAGTAATTGATCATTTCAGCAACCCAAGAAATGTGGGTGAAATAGAAGATCCCAGCGGTGTGGGAACTGTAGGCAATGCCAAATGCGGCGATATCATGAGAATGTATCTGGACATCGACGATAACGGCATTATCAGAGAGGCGAAGTTTAAGACCTTCGGCTGCGGTGCGGCTATCGCCACAAGCTCTATGGCAACAGAGCTTGTGAAAGGAAAGACCGTGCAGGAAGCGCTGAAAGTGACGAATAAGGCTGTGATGGAGGCGTTGGACGGTCTGCCTCCGGTGAAGGTGCACTGTTCGCTTCTGGCAGAGGAAGCAATTCATGCGGCATTGTGGGATTATGCGAAGAAGAATGGAATCGTGATTGAAGGCTTAAAGGAGCCGGTAGACGATATCGAAGAGTCGGCGGAGTATGATGCGCTGTAAGCGGAGTGGGAAAATTTTGTAAACAGGAAAAAGGAGAACAGAAGAAAGATGAAGATTTCAACCAAAGGCAGATATGCGCTCAGACTGATGCTGGATCTGGCACTGAACAATACCGGAGAGCCGATTCGGATTAAGGATATTGCAGCCAGACAGGAGATATCAGACAAATATTTGGAGCAGATCATTTCCACCCTGAATAAAGCGGGATTTGTGAAAAGTATCAGGGGACCGCAAGGGGGATACCGTCTGACGAAAGAGCCTGCCCAGTATACGGTAGGCATGATCCTGCGGCTGACAGAAGGTTCCCTTGCTCCGGTAGCATGTCTGGAGGATGAGGTCAATACCTGTGAACGGCAGGATACCTGTGCAACCCTTAAGCTGTGGCAGATGTTGAACACGGCAATCAGTGACGTGGTGGATCATGTGACCTTAGCAGACCTGGTGGAATGGCAGAATGAGAAAATGAGTAATTATGTGATATAGTTACAGTTCACACCGCATGTCGGTTTCGGTTCGTTATTCAGCATATCTGATGTGAACTGCAAGAATCCGTGAACTGCAAGAATCATAAAAAAGGGTTGACGCACGGAACAGTCTGTGCTATGCTTTATCCAATTAAAGAATGAAAGTCAGTGAGCAAAAAGAGTACTGAGAGATGTGACATCACAGAGAGCCGGCGGCGGTGAGAGACGGTATGAAGCACTTTTAGGAATGGGTTTGTGAGACGCAGGTCGAATACAGAATGAAATGTTAGTAGACTGAGCCGTAACTCTGCGTTAAAGAGAGCGATATCAGGCATAAGCCTCGTATCTGTGATAAGTCGACGATTGAATTGGTGGCGGGTATTTTCCGATTGGAAGGTACCTGCCTTTTTATTTTACTAAGAACCTTGGTTGTTGGAATTGTTTGTACTGCTGATGCGGCATGTCTGAAATGTGAAAAGCTGTTTGTATGAAACGAAAAGTTCATGATGGAGGGTAATCGTATGAAGAGAAAATTGAGAGCGTACCGCAAGACAGTCAGTCTTGTCAATGAAAAGGCGATTTCCATGTTTGAAGGAATCGCGAAGGGAGGAACGAAGTGCTTTCTGCTGGAAAGTTACGATAAAGATTATGACAGATATTCTTTCTTCGGCATTGACCCGGAAGAAGTGATTTCTTCTAAAGGGCAGAGTCTTGTGATCACGAAGAGAGATGGCAGCACAGAAGTAAGAGAGGGCAATCCTCTGGAGCTTTTGAAGCAGTATTATGATGAGTTCGAGGTAGTGAAGGACGAAGGCGAACTTGCCATGATCGGCGGTCTGGTAGGAAGTCTTGCCTATGATTTCGTGCGTTACAGTGAGGTACTTCCCGATGAGAACCCGGATGAGATCGGCATTGAGACGGTACAGCTTATGCTCACGAAGGAATTTATCATCATCGACCACCGTGCGGAAACCATGACCGGAGTCGTATTGGAAAAGGATACACCGGAAGGCAGAGCGGTTGGCGAGAAGAGAGCGGAAGAGCTGGTGGCACAGGTCAGAAATAACATGAAGGATACGGAAGAGAAAAACGTATTTGTTCATGACGGGAAGATCATTCACAAGACAGATACGCTGGAAGAATACAGTGAGAAAGTAGAGAAAATCAAACATTACATTAAAGAGGGACACATTTTCCAGACGGTACTTTCCCAGAGATGGACCATTGAGACCGGGCATGACGGTCTGACGTTATATAAAGAATTGAGAGAATTAAATCCATCCCCTTATCTGTACTATTTTAATTTCGGTGAGTTCGAGATCATCGGCTCAAGTCCTGAGATGGTAGTGAAGCAGACGGATAATAAGGTGTTTACCTGTCCCATTGCGGGCACCAGAAGACGAGGCAGGGATGAGGAAGAAGATCAGCTTCTTCGGGATGAACTGCTGCAGGATGAGAAGGAACGGGCGGAACATGTTATGCTGGTAGACCTTGCCAGAAATGATATGGGACGGATTGCAGAGTTTGGAACGGTTAAAGTGACACAGTTTATGAACGTGCAGAATTATTCTCATGTGATGCATATAGTATCTTTGGTGGAAGGCAAGAAGAAGGGGGAGAGACATCCTCTTGATCTGGTGGCATCCTTCCTGCCTGCGGGAACCTTAAGCGGAGCCCCCAAGATCCGGGCCATGGAGATTATCGACGAACTGGAGACAGTGCGAAGAGGCTTATACGGCGGAGCTACCGGATATCTTGGATTCAACGGCAACATGGATTTCTGTATTACGATCAGAACCATGATTAAGAAAGGCAACAAAGTCTATTTACAGGCGGGTGCGGGAATCGTAGCGGATTCTGTCGGCGAGTTGGAATATACAGAGTGCTGCAACAAGGTTATGGCGCTGGCTAAGACACTGGTAGAGGAGGAGAACTTATGATTTTACTCATTGATAATTACGATTCGTTTACTTATAATTTGTATCAGTATATCGGCACCTTTACCAGTGACATCAAAGTAGTCAGAAATGATAAAATCACGGTAGAAGAGATTGAGGAAATGAACCCTGATAAAATCGTCTTATCGCCGGGGCCCAAAAGCCCTAAGGAAGCCGGTATCTGTATGGAAGTTGTGAAGAAGTTTACCGGGAAGAAGCCCATCTTAGGTATCTGCCTGGGACATCAGTGTATCGGAGAGGCGTTAGGCGGTACGGTTTCCTATGCGAAGAAAATTTTCCACGGTAAGCAGAGTAAGATTGAGCATGACGGCACCAGTATTTTTACGGGAATCGATACGCCTATGAAGGTGGCAAGATATCATTCGCTGGCGGTACAGAGGGAAGATTTACCGGAGTGCTTAGAGATTATGGCGCAGACGGAGGACGGAGAGATCATGGCGATCAGGCATAAGCAGTATCCGGTGGTCGGTCTGCAGTTTCATCCTGAATCCATTTATACAGAGCATGGGAAGCGGTTGATTGAAAATTTTGTAAACGGGGTTATCTGATACAGCGTCAGGGCAGTGAGCAAAGAATGGTGACTGGAGGAAGAGTTTTATGATTTTAGATGAAATCGTTGCAGATAAGAAGAAACGCCTTGCAGAGCATAAAGCGAAAATCTCAGAAGAGCAGATGAAACAGCTTGCGGCGGAATGTGAGCGGGAGAGCGTCAGCTTCTACGGTGCACTGGCGAAGGAAGGGCTTTCCATTATCGGAGAGTTTAAGAAGGCGTCGCCAAGCCACGGCAAGATGGATAATAAAATAGAGCTGACAGACAGAATCGATCAGTATAACGTGCTGGTGGATGCCATTTCCTGCCTGACAGAGGAAGATCATTTCTTAGGCAGCGTAGAGTATTTTAAGCAAATCAGGAAGATGTCCGGGCTGCCGATGATACGGAAGGATTTTATTATTGATCCGTATCAGATTTTCGAGGCTAAGGTCATCGGTGCGGACTGTATCCTGCTGATTGCCGCTATCTTAAAGGACAGAGAGCTGAAGCTGTTCTATGATCTGGCATATGCGCTGGGAATGGATGTGCTTGTGGAGGTTCATGACGAGGAAGAGATGATGCGGGCAGTAGGGCTGGACGCTAAGATCATCGGTGTGAACAACCGTAACCTGAAAGATTTTACCATTGATCTGAATACCACGAAGAAGCTTGCGGGAATGGTGCCGGAAGGAACGCTTCTGGTATCCGAAAGCGGTGTGACCAAGGATGAGGATGTGGAGTTTTTGAAGGAAGTCGGTGTGGATGCCCTGTTAATCGGTACGGTATTTATGGAAGCGGAAAATTTGGAAGAACTGGCAGGTAAGTGGCGGGGGTAAAAGGTATGAAAATCCTTAAAGTTCCGAAAATTAAAATCTGTGGGCTTACCTCTGTGAAAGAGGCGCTGTGGTGCCTGGAAGAGAATGTAAACTATACTGGCATGGTAGTGTTTTATCCCAAAAGTAAGAGAAATATGGAGATAGAACAGGCAAAAGAAATTCTGGCAGTGCTTCATCGGCAGAAGAAACCGGAGCCAGAGCAGGAGCAGGTTCAAACAGATGGGATGAAAGCTGAGTCAGAGCCGGTTCAGGCGGTGGCAGTCACCGTGTCCCCGACGCCGGAACAGGTGGAAGCGATACAGGAAGCCGGATTCGATCAGATCCAGGTGCATGGAGAATTATCCAAGGAAGCGTTCGATGCGATACGAATTCCGATGATCCGGGCTTTTAACGGACTGGATCGTGAATTATATGAGAAATTCCATAACTGCCATAAGGTGGAGGCTTATCTGTTTGACGCCAAGATTCCCGGCAGCGGAGAGACTTTTGACTGGAATATCTTGAAACAGATTCCGCGGGATGAGAAGCCCTTTTTCCTGGCAGGCGGATTAAACCCGGATAATATTGAGCAGGCGATCCGCGAGGTGCAGCCTGATGTGGTGGATGTGTCCAGCGGTGTGGAAATCGCACCGGATCTTGTCGGGAAGGACAGGGAGAAGATCAGAGCGTTTGTGCAGAAGGTCCGCGGAATCAATTAGTGAGGGATTTAAAACGGAAGCCCCGTGGCATTAGTGGTGAGAAATTTAAAGCGAAAGACTCACGGCATTAGTGATGAGAGAGTTAAAGCGGAAGACTCACAGTATCAGCGGATAGACAAAAGGAAGCAGGAAAAATAAAGCGGGAAATCATAGAACATAAAGATATAGGAAAGAAAGGAATGGTTAGGAACATGAGCAACAAATATTATGGAGAGTTCGGCGGACAGTATGTGGCGGAGACTCTGATGAATACGCTGGCAGAACTGGAAAAGGCGTTTGAGGAAGCAATCGCCGATCCGAAATTCTGGGAAGAGTATAATTATTATTTGAAAGAATATGTGGGAAGAGAGACGCCGTTGTATCTGGCAGAGAGATTGTCTGAAAAGTACGGCACAAAGATCTACCTAAAGCGTGAGGACTTAAACCATACCGGCGCTCATAAGATTAACAACGTGAT
Organism: Lachnospiraceae bacterium; assembly: GCA_017936885.1. GTDB lineage: Bacteria > Bacillota > Clostridia > Lachnospirales > Lachnospiraceae > UBA3282. The sequence goes on from JAGBEO010000036.1 coordinate 45,803, forward strand.
CGGACAGATCTTACTGGCTAAGCGGATGGGGAAGACCAAGGTGATTGCGGAAACAGGAGCAGGACAGCACGGTGTTGCCACAGCTACGGGCGCAGCCCTTTTTAATATGGAATGTAAGGTCTACATGGGTTCCGAGGATATTGAGAGACAGCATCTGAATGTGATGCGTATGGAAATGCTGGGAGCGGAGGTTGTCAGTGTGCAGTCAGGCAGTAACACCTTAAAGGATGCTACCAACGAAGCAATCCGTACATGGGCCAAAGAAGCGGAGGATACCTTCTATATTATCGGTTCTGCAGTGGGTCCGCATCCCTATCCGAAGATGGTAAAAGAGTTCCAGAAGTGCATCAGCGTAGAGGCAAAGAGACAGTTTATGGAAAAGGAAGGCAGACTGCCAGATGTGGTAATGGCATGTGTAGGCGGCGGTTCCAATTCCATCGGTATGTTTGCCGATTTCATCGATGAGCCGGGCGTAGAACTGATCGGTGTTGAGGCGGCCGGTATGGGAATCGAGACAGGCAAGCACGCTTCGGCTATGGCACTTGGCAAGCCGGGCACTTTACATGGTATGCGCTCTTATTTATTACAGGATGAGGACGGCAATGTGCAGTTGGCGCATTCCATTTCCGCGGGGCTGGACTATCCGGGTGTAGGGCCGGAGCATGCATATCTTCGTGACAGCGGCAGGGCACAGTATGTATCTATTACGGATGATGAGGCGATGGAAGCACTGGCTGAATTATGTAAACTGGAAGGAATCATCCCGGCGATCGAAAGTGCACATGCACTCGCTTATGCTTTTAAGAAGGCTAAGACGATGACGAAGGATCAGGCGATTGTGCTGTGTCTTTCCGGGCGCGGTGACAAGGATGTGCATACGATTGAATCCTATTTCAGCGGCAATGGGTATTTGAATTAGGTATGCGGCACATAGAAAAGAATACAGGCTGAAAGAAAGGCATGGTTATTACAATGAATAGAATTGAAGAGAGATTACAGCAGGTTAAAGAGAAGAACGAAAAGGCTTTTATCACTTATATGACGGCCGGACTGCCGGATATGCAGGGCTGTGCAGAGCTGGTAAAGGCACAGGCGGATGCGGGAATTGATGTGGTGGAGCTGGGAATTCCTTTTTCAGACCCGGTGGCGGACGGCCCGGTGATTCAGGCGGCTTCCTATAAGTCGATTCAGCAGGGAACGAATCTGCGGAAAGTATTTGAAATGGTAGAGGGCATTCGTACCGACGGCTGTCAGGTTCCGCTGGTGTTTATGATGTATTTTAATACGGTATTGCATTACGGATTAGAGGCATTTGTGGAAAGATGTGCCAAGGTTGGTGTGGATGGACTGATCATTCCGGATCTGCCCTTTGAAGAGCAGAAGCAATTGCAGGATGTGATCGACCGGGTGGCAGGCGCGCCCATTCTCATCCAGTTGGTAACGCCCGTATCCGGCGATCGGATTCCGATGCTTCTTGAGAACGCGAGAGGCTTTGTGTATTGTGTATCCTCTATGGGAGTAACCGGGCAGGCCGCAGATTTTCATAAGAATGTAGTGAATTATTTGCAGCAGGTGAAGGATGTAAGCAAGATTCCGGTTATGATGGGCTTCGGTATCCGTACCGCGGCAGATGTTATTCCGATGAAGGATATCATCGACGGCTGTATTGTGGGTTCTCATTTCATCAATCTGATGGAAGAGAACAATTATAGTACGGAAGCGGCAAAGGAGTATGTGAGCACCTTTAAGAAAGAGATGAATGCGTAACTTTCAATAAAGATAGGAAACCAACAGAAAAGCCGGTGCAGTTGTTTTAACTTGCATCGGCTTTTCTCATGAATCATATGTGCTAGCAATATTCTCTCATGTTTACGAAGTTGTAAAAAGGAAGGGCATCCTTCGTGTATCCGTTTGTCTGGATATGGATATTTCTCTGCTGTTCCTTCTCACATGCATCCTCCAGAACTTCTGCAAAGAAAGTACGGGCAAAAGCCTGGGATGTATTCTGCTTGGACTGACGGTTTTTGTCTTCGGAAGAAATCTTCTTCAACGGGGTGACCGCCATAACCGCTTCCACTTTATAAATCCTATCATTTGCATATACTGCGATAATCCCTCCCTGGATTCAGATTTGCATTTCCTTACTGCATTTTATGATACTTAGAATGTAAGGTGCGTAGCTTAAACGGTCTGCGCTTGAAGTAAGGAAATACAGGACGAACTTCTTGTTCTATTAATAGTATCGGTTGGAATTTTATTTTCTTAACACTATTTTAACAGAAAATTACGAGAAATAGAAGAATAAAAACGGAAAACTTATTAAAATATTATAAATTGTCTGGAAATAAACCCAAAAAGAACTTATTTCTTATTATAAATTTTAGTAATACATTATTATAATTATTGGTTGACATCTGCCTACCGATAAGATATATTTATGGTAGGCAAACGTCAACCGAAATGAAAATGATGGGATGAATCGACTGAAGGTGCATAGAAGGCAGGAGAAATTTACAGTGCCTTAGAAGGAGGAAGTATGGTGAAATTATCGGAAGCGGAATGGAAAGTGATGTGTTTGTTATGGGACAAAGCACCCCGGACAATGATGCAGATTACCAACTATTTTAAAGAGTCTACGGGATGGACGAAGCATACGGTGATGACTTTTTTGAAAAGAATGGAAGAAAAAGGCGCCATTCACTACGAAGACGGAGGACGGGCGAAGCTGTATTATCCTGATGTGAAAAAAGAAGAGGCGGTATTGCAGGAGACGGAAGAATTTTTAGAAAAAGTGTTTGACGGACGTATGGGGCTGATGCTTAATACGATGGTGGAAAAGAAAGCGCTGTCGAAGGAAGAGATTGATGAACTGTATGAAATATTGAAGAAAGCAGAGCAGGAACATTGCTGAATGATATTAGAGTCCTGGTCTGTCATGGTCGGGCATAGATAAGGCAGATGGGAGAATGACTGACAAGTCGGAAGGGGAGGAAGCTATGATAGAAATGATGATTACTTCAAGCGTACTGATTGCAGTTGTTTTATTGATCCGGCGCCTCGTCGGGAGAAATATCGATATGCGTCTCAGATATGCACTGTGGCTTCTGGTGGCGGTGCGGCTTGTGCTGCCGGTGAATGTAGGAAACAGTGGGGTCAGTGTGTTGAATTTGCTGCCTCAGACATGGCAGTCATATAATTATAATACAGAAGAATTTCCGGCGGACGAAACAGCCGATGCAGAATCAGAATATGCGGAAGTCGGTATGAACGGTACTTTTCTGATAGGACTGGAATCTTTAGGGGAAAAGAAGGGAAGCCTAGCAGACCCGGAGGCAGCGTTGGTGGCGAATATGGAAGCAGCATTGATACCAGACACAACAACGGACGATTTGACCGGAGAAACAGAATATAGCGGGAAAGAGAATGCGGACATATTATTGCAGGAACCTGTGTTGGCGGGAGAGAAGGAATCTGTAACTGAGAATGGAACAGTGAATCCGGCAGAGAATGATCCTGCGGGGAGAAATCCGGTGTGGAGCCTGCTTAACGCCTATCACAGCGAATTGATCGTGACATGGGTTGCAGGGATTCTTCTTGTGGGCGGTTATATGGCTCTGGCACAGCTTAGGTTTGTGCGGTATCTAAGAAGAAACAGGGAAGCAGTACCGATGCAGCGTATCCCCGGGGAATGGGCTGCCCGGCTGGCAGAACATAATATGAAAGTGTATCAGGTAAAAGGACTTCCAAGTCCCTGCCTGGTAGGACGGAATATCTATATCAGTCCAAAGATGTGCAGGGAAACAGACAGGTTGCCGCATATACTGGCGCATGAATACTGTCATGCCAGGCAGCATGATACGCTGTGGGCGTTTCTTAGAAGCGTGCTGACGGCAGTTTACTGGTTCCATCCGCTTGTGTGGGTGGCTGCCTATGGTGCGAAGCAGGACAGTGAGCTGGCATGTGATGCGGCGGCGATCCGACTGTTGGGAGAAGCGGATCGTTACGAATACGGCAGAACCCTGCTTTATCTGTTAAAGGGCGGTTCCAATAAGGTCGGCTATGCCGGGATGGTACTTACGATGGACGGTAAAGAGAGCGGCATCCGGGAGCGGGTGTCCATGATCGCGAAGAGCCATGGCAGGAAAAAATGGGCGGCAGCAGTTGTTGGTGTGATCATGTGTGTATCCTGCGGCTGTGCTTTTACCGGAGCTAAGGATGCAGGGCAGACTGAAGAGAGCCGGGCAGCAAAAGAAGCCGGAGCGGAGATACAGACAGAAGATTTTTCGCCCCAAGAGAAAGAGATAAAGCTTCTGGCAGAAGAAAATGCAATATTAGAGAAAGAAAATGAACAGCCTGTAGAAGCGCTTGAGGAATCGCAAAAACAGTTTTCAGAGCGGGAAAAGCAGGCGGAAAGCGAAATGTCGGTATGGGAGCAGAGTCAGACAGAGTTAAAGGCTAAACTGTCTGCCGAGGAACAAAGGCTGGAAGCGTTAAGGAAAGAAGCCTCGGAAGGCGAAGCATTTCAGAAACTGCTCTATTTAACGGAAGCAGATGTGATCTTGCAGAATAAGGAGATTGACCTACAGGCGTACGGTGAATATTATCTGGGTGACACAGAGGAGTGTCCGTTAGAGGACGGTACATGGTATCTCCTTAAGAAAGATGCTTCCGGCATAGTCTTATATGGATTGTATACGGAAGAATATGGCTGTTATGGTATTGGTATTTTGATCGATGGGGATATGAATTTCTTCATGGAAGAATGGCTGCCGGGCTATATGCCAAGCAGTGTAGAAGTGTTGGAGTGGACAGAGGACGGACTGCCCGGAACCTTTGCTTTTAAAATGGGGCAGACGAATACCGGAAATTCGGAAATCTGGAAACTGTATGTGGCAGACCGATATGATACCGGGCACGTGGAATTATACACCTTTCCGGCAGCAAAGTATCAGAAGCAGTTTGAAGATATGATGGAATTTTCCATTCAGCAGGACAGCGGTCAGATCATGGTAATCTGTGAGGGCGATATGGTAGTCGGCGAAATGGATGTTTCGGCTTTTGAAGATTATGTGATTGAGGATGTGGTCTGGGAGGGAGACCCGTTAGCATTTCAGTTGAATGATGATTTCCCGGTGGGTGTTATTGATGCGCAGTCGGAGGTTCCTGTAAAGAAGGAGAACCCGGAAGAACCGATCATGATGGTAACAAGTATCGGATTGAAGCTGCGGGGGATAGATGAGGTGTGGTATTACGGACTGCCGATGCTTGTTTTTCCCATAGACACAGGAGAATGGGGTGAGCATGAAATGACTTTGGGGACGCCGTCAGTCGGTCATCCGAATTATGTTACAAAACCGCAGACAGCCCTTCCGGATGTGGAAGAGAAGATGGGGAAAACGCCGATTCACCTGACAGAGCCGGAAGACTGATTTGTTAAAAAATGAAAGTACGCGATAAGATTCTTTCTTATTGCGTATTTTTGTGTTAATATAATACAAAACAGTCTGTTCAGTGGGACAGACAGAAATAAAACGGCATCCGCAGGAGTAAGATCAGTACAAATGCGGAATGCTGAATCTAAGAAAACAGAGGATAAGGATATACATGAAATATAAAAAGATCAATGATGCGACGGTGCAGTGCATCATCACACAAGAAGATATGATGGAGTATGGTCTTACCTTAACGGATATCTTTGAGCGCAACGAGAAAGGAGAGGAATTTCTCCGGGATGTGATTGAACGCGCTCATGATGAGGTGGGCTATCAGATCAATAACGGCAATATTGCCATGCAGATTACGCCGCTTAAGGATAAAGGTCTGGTGGTGACTTTTACAGATGAGAGTCCTGCGGCCTTCAAGGATATTTTGCAGCATTTGAAAGAAGTGCTGCAGGATGTCAGTCTTGAACTCAGCCATCAGGATGAGGCAGAACGACATGCAAAGATTGCCGCCCAGCCTGCGGATAGATACGATGAATCCCGAAGAATGTTTGTGTTTGCTTCCCTCCATCAGGTCATGCAGTATACTGCTGCGATTCCGAATAACTATTCCGTGAAAAGTCATCTTTATAAAGAGGGTGAGACTTATTATCTCGTATTGGAGAAAAACAGACTGTCCTATAAGGTATTTAATAAAATCAGTGCCCAGGCGGTAGAGTTTGGTAACCTGATTGCCGTTTCGGAGGAAAGAATGTTGTATTTGGAGGAACACGGAGAATGTCTGATCAGGGACAGAGCAGTGAGCAAGCTGCGAAAAATATATTTAGCCTAAACGTGGATGGTTATACGGCACAGTGTTTTCTTCCGGTGGACGGAACAATAGATAAGATTGTGTATATGCATGCTGCCATGCCTGATGAAGCAGATAAGGTATGGCAGCTCTTATCATGTAAATGTGCCTTGATCTGTATCGGCGGGATTGATTGGAATCGGGACATGTCGCCATGGTATCATCCTAAAGTGTTTGCACAAGGAGAGGATTTCGCCGGTGGTGCGGACGCTTATCTGAAAGATCTGTGCAATAGAATTATCCCGGAAATAGAGCAAAAGCTAAACTCTGACATAATAATAGAGTTTTCGGAAAAGACCGCCAGATATCTGGCAGGATATTCGCTTGGCGGATTGTTTGCGCTTTATGCATTGTATCACACGGATCTGTTTGACGGCGTGGCCAGTATGTCCGGGTCTCTCTGGTATGACGGATGGATTCCGTATATAAAGGCGCATGAGATGTGCCGTAAACCGGAGAAAATTTATTTTTCCCTTGGAGATAAAGAGGCGGGGGGCAATGCACGGATGAGAACCGTAGAGGAGCATACCGCGCAGACGGAACAACTGGTAAGAGAAATGGAGATTATGACCGTATTTGAACATAATCCGGGCAATCATTTTAAGGATGTGCCGCTGAGAATTGCCAGAGGGATAGACTGGCTGATATGGGACTGAAAGAGCAGCGGCAACAGGCAGAGAACGATAATACGTGGAAATGGAGATTGTATGGGCAGCAGAAATAGAAACAGAAGCAGTGATGAGTTCGACCGTTTTCTGAAGAAAGAGATTATGACACAGAAAAAATATGATAAGCTGTACGCAGATCAGGGAATGAAGCATCAGGAAGCAGAACAGAGAGAGAAGAAAAATATAGAAATGAAAGAGGAAGATATGATAAAGGATAAGCAGATTATGAAAGAAGAAAATGAAAAGAGGCAGGAAGAGGAAACCCGCATGAGATACGAGGATGCTAAGATCGACAGCCGTATCCTGCGTGCCATCAGGGAACTGGGATTTGAACATATGACACCCATTCAGGAGCAGGCGATTCCTCTTTTTATGACGGGAAAGGATATTATCGGTCAGGCACAGACCGGAACCGGTAAGACGGCAGCTTTCGGAATTCCCATTTTGCAGAAAATTGATCCGGAGAACAGAAACTTACAGGCGGTGATCTTATGCCCGACCAGAGAGCTTGCCATGCAGGCTGCGGAAGAATTGCGGAAATTTGCCAAATATATGCATGGGATTAAGGTGCTGCCGATCTATGGCGGTCAGGATATCGTCAAGCAGATCAAGAATCTAAAGGGCGGCGTACAGATCGTGGTAGGCACGCCGGGACGCGTGATGGATCACATGCGCAGACATACGCTGCGGATGGAGCAGGTACACACCGTTGTGTTGGATGAAGCGGATGAAATGCTGAACATGGGATTTCGTGAAGATATTGAGACGATTTTAAAGGAAATACCGACAGAGCGTCAGACAGGCCTTTTTTCTGCAACCATGCCGAAACCGATTCTGGATATCACCAAGACTTATCAGAAGGATGCGGCTTATATCAAGATGACGCCGCAGGAGGTGACCATTCCGCTGATTAAGCAGGCATATTATCAGGTGCGCAAGCAGGATAAAGAGGAAGTATTGTGTCGTCTGATCGATTATTATGACCCGAAGCGCGCGCTGATTTTCTGTAATACCAAGCGTATGGTGGATGAACTGACAGAGCATCTGAAAGCACGCGGTTATGAGGCGGAAGGGCTGCACGGCGACCTTACCCAGAATCAGAGAGATATTGTGATGAACCTGTTTCGGAGCGGAAGAGCGGGGATTCTTATTGCGACTGACGTGGCGGCAAGAGGGATTGATGTAAGTGACGTAGAGGCGGTTTACAATTATGATGTGCCGGAAGATATTGAGTATTATGTGCACCGTATCGGCAGAACCGGACGTGCGGGTAAGACCGGACGCTCCTTTACTTTGGTAGTGGGAAGAGAAGCATATAAAGTGCGGGATATCGAGCGGGTCTGCCATACGAAGATCAGGGAGCGCAAGATCCCCAGTGCTGCGGATATCACTGCCAGAAAAGCAGAGAAAATTCTAAAAGAAGCGACAGATGTCATTGAGAATGAGGACATCAGCAGGAGCATGGAATATATTTTAGATGCGGTGGCTCTGGGACAGTACAGTGCCACACAGATCGCGGCAGCTTTTATGAAAATGAAGCTGGGGGATGAAATTGAAGATATCAGGACAGAGAAATTTTTCTTTGAAAAGAAGGGGGAGCGCAGCGGGCGCGGCAGCCGTGGCGGCAGAACGGAAAGCGGTGACAGGCGCGGACGCGGCAGCCGGAGTGAGCGCGGCGACAGAGGTACCCGCAGCAACAGAAGTGAACGCAGCAGAAGTGAACGGGATGATCGAAGTGCGCGCAGTGTCAGAGGGGAACGGGATAATCGCAGCGGACAAAGTGCCCGAAAGAACGATGGAATGCCTAAGAATGTGAGAAGAGACGGCAGCGGTTATGATAAGAGAGCACAGAACAGCGGCCGTTACGCGGCTATGCGCATTAAGACCAGAAAGCAGAGTTAGGAATCGGAGACGGCGGGCCGCATCGGCTGGCTTATGCACTGTATTGGCAGTCAGTGTTACAGCACCAGCTCCTGCCCGTGGTCTTTCAGCCATTTGCGGGCAGTACGATAGTCAGGGTATACTTCTTCTACAGCCTGCCAAAAAGCGGGCGAATGATCCATGTGTGTCAGATGACACAGTTCATGGACAACCACGTAGTCTAAGATAGCAGGCGGCGCCAGCATGAGCCGCCAGTTAAAGGAGAGGGTACCCCTGGCGCTGCAGCTCCCCCAGCGGGTCTTTTGGTCTCTTATCGTAATCCGGTTGTAAGTGCCTCCGGTGAACTGGTGAAAGTAGGCAACCCTTTTCGGAAAATATTCTTTGGCGGCATCGATGTAACGCTTCTCCAAGGCGGCCCGCTGGGGATCGGTCAGGTCTGAGACCGGGCGGTTTTTCTGTTTTTCCTGCATTTCCAGATATTTTGTTATGATCCAGTGCTGTTTTTCAAGGAGCATATGCTGAATCTCCTTGGCGGAAGTGCGAAGGGGGACGCGAAGGACAAGCCCGTCATCGGGAGAGATGCTGATGGAGCAGCTTCGGCGGCTGCTGTATATGACCGAGTAGGGCAGTTCATATAGTTTACTTTGATATTTGACACGATATATATTTTCCATGGTGAAAGTCCTTATAAGCAATATATTTTTATTGGAATATGGTATCACATTTCTTTGCAAGATAAAATATAAGGGATAAAATATCTTTCGGTTTTGTTTGTCAAATCGCGGCAACTGTGCTAGTATGTTGAAAGAATATGGGGGAGTTATGTTATAGGAGCAACAGTAATGGGAAATATGTTAGAAAATCAAAAAGCGGTGGAGAAAAAAACAACCGAAAAGAGAACAACCGAAAAGAAAACAACAGAAAAGAAAGCAGCAGGGGCAGAAAAAACAGCGGCTAAGAAGAATCCGAAACAGGGAAAGAAGCCTGCAGATGCAAATCATGCGGTGAGGAAAAAGAACGGCAGCACAGCGAAAAAGAAAGCTGCAAATGGAAATAGAGTAAAAAGAAAAGAACAGAGCAGTAAAGCAGAGGGAAACGTCAGAGACGGAGAAGACTTTAAAGCCCGTTCCGACAGACGGGATGCACAACGGGCCCAAAGAAGGGAGGAACGCCTCAGGAAGGTAAGACGGCAGAAGATTATTATGGCGGTATCCAGTGGTGTGATCCTAATCTCAGTGATTATACTGATTGTGATGTTCCTGCCTCCTGTGAAATACCTTCGCAGCATGTACATGGGGGACAAGTATCTGGCAAAGGCTGATTATGTGTCAGCATCAAGCGCTTATGAGAAAGCGGTGGAACTCAACGAGACTTCGACAGAGGCCTATCATGGCATGGCAGATGCCCTGACAGCGCAGGACAAGATCTCCGAGGCGGAGAGTATTGTTTATACAGGCTGGGAGAAAACACAGGATGAAGTATTGCTTCATTATTATTGTACCTTAGTATTGAATGAGGCAGTGGCACAGATTAATGCAAAGAACTGTACATTGGATACGGTAGATAAATGTGTGCAGGTTCTGGAACTGGATGCAGGCAGCGAAGATGCTTTATCGCTTATGCATACATGTTATGAACGTCTCTTTAAGGTGACGGAGGAAAATGATACATGTACCCTGTTCTTTGATGCAGACATGGCGCAGGAGACCTGTGGGTATGATACTTATGAGCAGTTGCTTCGCAGAGTGTATGCCGTATATCAGGCAGCTCCTTCTGAAGAACTTAAGAATATTCTGGCACAGTATGCAGTGATTGATATGCCGAAGGTGCATCTTAGTATGACCCACATAGATCAATATATTGCGGTACTGACAGAGATTAACGGCGTTTTATCCGATACACAGATTACAGAAACGCTTGCCTGCCTTACAAAGGCGAAAGAAATAGAGAATTATTTTGCGAAAGCTTTTGATGAATTTGCACAGGGGAATTATGCCTATGCCAGAGAACTGATCGCGGAAGATTCCTATCAGCAGATTCGGGATCAGTTTATCAATGAGGATTCCGGCTATTGGAAAGGTTCTGTTTATATTCCGGTGAGTCAGGAACAACTTGTGCTGAACCGTGATGAGGGTAACGTTACCTTTTCTTTCTTAGCCTTTGAGGATTACGATAATCCCCAGGGAATTATCACGGTCTGGGGCAGCAAACAGGAGGATGACGGTATCCAGCGAAGTGTCATTTCCTATGAACCTGCCGGAGAGAACAGTGCAGAATTCCCGCATACGGAATATACGATCCAGTACTTGTACAGCAATGTGAAGATAGGCGGAAAGTATGTGCCGCAGATGAACTACCGGTTTGATACCAAAATCACCACAGAAGAAGGAACAACGACAAATGCAGTCGGCGATTGGGGCGGTGAGCATGAATTTGAAATCGACTACTAAACAGAATTGTTTTCTGGTAGGAGCAGGCGAACTGCCTTCTTATATGATTCCGGTTTCCGAGGGAGATTATCTGATTGCGGTGGACGGCGGTTATGATTATTGCAGAAAGTGGAATCTGCTTCCTGATTTGGTACTGGGGGATTTTGATTCGGTAAGCTCTGCACTGAAGGAAGAGATTGCCAAGATGCAGGAAGAAATGCCGGATAAAACCAAGGTGTTGCCTGTTATGAAGGATGATACGGACATGTTGGCGGCGCTTCGCATCGCACTTGCCAGAGGCTATCGCAGTTTTAGAATTTACGGCGGTATGGGCGGCAGGACGGATCATACCATTGCCAATATCCAGTGTCTGCAATTTTTAAAGAATCAGGGGGCAGAGGGATATCTGATTTCGGACAGGGAAATGCTGTTTCTGATACGGAATGAGAGCATAAAGTTTGAGCCAAAATCTTTTGGAATTTTTTCGTTATTTGCTTTACAAAAGCAGGTTACGGGAGTTACCATAAGGGGGATGAAATATCCGCTGAATCAGGCTGAGCTTACAGATGACTATCCGATAGGCATCAGCAATGAATTCATCGGAGAAGAAGCAGAGGTGACAGTAGAAGAGGGCACTCTGCTTGCTGTTATGCAATTAATGTAGAAGTAATATTGGTGTGACAGCATGATTATGGCAGTATGAAAGCTGCACCCATGAACGTATGATGTGCGGCGGTATAATGAATGATTTATGAGAACTATGACAGATGTTCAGGATTAGACAGACCAGGGGAAAACGGAAAGTGCCCATGGCGCGGTCTTGGGAACGATACTGAGCGCTGTGAAATATAATAGGAAAAGGAGAACAATCATGGCAAAGAAACCAGCAGTATTAATGATTTTAGACGGTTACGGTCTGAACGAGAAGACAGAAGGCAATGCGGTAGCGCTTGCTGAGACTCCGGTTATGGACAAGCTTATGGCAGAATGTCCTTTTGTAAAAGGAAATGCCAGCGGCATGGCAGTAGGTCTTCCGGACGGACAGATGGGTAACTCTGAAGTAGGTCACTTAAATATGGGCGCAGGACGTATTGTCTATCAGGAGCTTACCAGAATCACCAAAGAGATTCAGGACGGCACCTTCTTCGAGAATCCTGCTTTATTAGATGCAGTTAATAACTGTAAGAAAAATGATTCCGCACTGCATATGTTCGGTCTGTTATCCGACGGCGGTGTGCACAGCCACAATACACATCTGTACGGTTTACTGGAGCTTGCTAAGAAGAACGGTCTTTCCAAAGTATATGTACATGCATTTTTAGACGGACGTGATACCCCTCCGGCAAGCGGCAAGGGCTTTGTGGAGGATCTGGAAGCAGAGATGAAGAAGATCGGTGTAGGCGAGGTCGCTACCGTGACAGGACGTTATTATGCAATGGACAGAGATAATAACTATGACAGAGTGGAGAAGGCTTATGTTGCTTTGACTAAAGGCGAAGGTCTTGAGGCTGACAGTGCTACGGCAGGTATCCAGGCTTCCTACGATAGAGAAGAGACAGACGAGTTTGTAAAACCTACCGTTGTGAAGAAAAACGGTGCACCGGTTGCGACGATCAAAGACGGCGATTCCGTGATCTTCTTTAACTTCAGACCGGACCGTGCAAGAGAGATCACCAGAAGCTTTTGTGATGATGATTTCAAGGGCTTTAACAGAGAGAAGAAGTTAGACCTTGTCTATGTATGCTTCTCCGATTACGATCCGACTATCCCGAATAAGGAAGTGGCTTTCCACAAGATTGCCGTTACGAACACATTCGGTGAGTGGCTTGCAGCAAATAACATGAAGCAGGCAAGAATTGCCGAGACAGAGAAGTATGCGCATGTAACATTTTTCTTTAACGGTGGTGTTGAGGAGCCCAATGCAGGGGAAGACAGAATCCTTGTAAATTCCCCTAAGGATGTAGCTACCTATGACTTAAAGCCGCAGATGAGCGCTTATGAAGTATGTGATAAATTAGTGGGTGCTATTAAATCCGGCGAGTACGATGTGATCATTATCAACTTCGCAAACCCTGATATGGTAGGACATACCGGTGTACAGGAAGCAGCTATTAAGGCTGTAGAAGCAGTAGATGAGTGTGTAGGCAAAGCGGTTGAGGCTTTGAAAGAAGTGGATGGTGTTATGTTTATCTGTGCAGACCATGGTAATGCAGAGCAGCTCATTGATTACGAGACAGGCGCTCCGTTCACTGCACATACAACGAATCCGGTACCGTTTATTCTGGTCAACGCAGATCCTTCTTACAAGTTAAGAGAGGGCGGATGTCTGGCAGATATCGTACCGACTCTGATTGAGTTGATGGGTAAGGAACAGCCTGCTGAGATGACAGGTAAGTCGCTGCTTGTGAAATAGAAATGTTTCCGTGAATCATTTTGAAAGAGAAAAGTTAAAATCAGTGAAAAATGCAAGGATTATGTTAATGTAGTCCTTGCATTTTCTTTTTTGCATCCTAAAAGCAATTGACAGCGCATTGGTTTAAGAATATACTAAGTGTACTAACATTAATAGTACACTTGGTGTTCTGTATGTGTTAAGGGAGCCTACTGAACAAATGAGTTGGTTATTGAAGGAGAAAGGAGAACCTATGATTATCATAGATTATAAAGATACCAGACCAATCTATGAGCAGATAGTGGAGAAGTTTAAAATTCTGATCCTAAGAGGGGCCATACAGCCGGATGAGCAGATGCCGTCGGTAAGGAATCTGGCGATAGAGCTATCCATCAATCCCAATACGATCCAGAAAGCCTATGCGGAACTGGAAAGACAGGGGTTTATCTATACCGTGAAGGGCAGAGGAAATTTCGTGTCCGGTGACGGCAGGCTTGTTGAGGAGCGAAAGAAGGAGTGTCTCTATAAAATACTGGAGCTGGCGAAAGAAGCGATAGAGCTGGGTATGTCCAAGCTGGAATTGGTTGCGGAGATCGAACAACTGCAGATATAGAACAGGGATAGCTGTGCGGCTGTTGGCTGGATAGGCAGTGTATTATGAGCAAAGAACAGTACAGAGAAAAGGACAGATTGAAAAATCGTGCGTTGTGTCATGGTTGGAAAGAGAGGAAGCTATGATTGAGATACATAATCTGACGAAGTCTTTTGATCAGAAGATCAAAGCGGTGGATGACGTCAGTGTTACGATAAAAGAGAATACCGTATTCGGGCTGATCGGCACGAACGGTGCCGGAAAGAGTACGGTACTTCGTATGGTATCCGGCGTAATGAAACCGGATGAAGGTGTTGTGACAGTAGATAATATGCCGGTTTATGATAATGTGGAGGCGAAGAAGCTGTTGTTTTTTATTGCAGATGAACCCTATTTCTTTGCCAATACCAATGCCCGCTCTATGGAGCAGTATTACAGCGGTATTTACGAGGATTTCAACAAAGAAGAATTCTATAAATATCTGGCGAGCTTTAACCTGGACAAGAACAGAAAGATCAGCACCTTTTCCAAAGGAATGAAGAAGCAGTTAGCTTTGCTGCTCGGTATTTGTTCACATACGAAATACATTCTGTGCGATGAGACTTTTGACGGTCTTGATCCGGTGATGCGTCAGGGAATTAAATCAATTTTTGCCAAGGAGATGGAAGAGAGAGGATTGACACCCGTGATTGCATCCCATAATTTGAGGGAGCTGGAAGATATCTGTGATCATGTAGGACTGCTGCATAAGGGCGGGGTACTGCTCTCCAAGGATCTGGAGGATATGAAATGCAATATCCAAAAGGTACAGTGCGTCTTTACCAGTGTAGAGGATGAATTGAAGGCATTAAACGGCTTGGAGGTGTTAAAGAAGGAGCAGAGAGGCTCTCTGCGCACTATTACAGTAAGGAGTACAAGAGAGGAAGTGGCAGCCAGATTTGCCACTGTGAATACCGTATTTTATGAAGTGCTTCCTTTATCTCTTGAGGAAATCTTTATCAGTGAAACGGAGGTAGTAGGATATGACATCAAGAAACTCATTCTGGGCTAGAAGCCTGGAGAATCATAAAAGAAGAATTTGGGTGTGGATCGTTGCTGTGATGGTACAGCTTCTGGTTTATGTGGGAGTGCTTACCGTATATTTAAGCCGCATCAAATATTATAATGCGGAAGGTATGTACAGAAACCTGGAAGAATTCCGGGCGGCACTTATACAGGCGGCGCAGGACGCACTGGGTTTTCAGGATTCTTTATTTTTCAGCGTGATTATATTAGGATGCATTATCGGTAAACAGGGATTTTCTTATCTCAATGACAGACGGAAGGTGGATTTGTACCACAGTGTGCCGGTATCCAGAAAAAGAAGATTTTATGTGATCTATGTAAACGGTATTATAATTTATCTGACAGCAACCCTGTTCAGTCTGGTTGTAAGTACTGTTGTTGCAGCGGCACAAGGGGCTGTCACGGGCCGCGTACTGGCTGTCATCGGAATCGCTTTTGTGTGGAATCTGTTATTTTTCCTTGTAGTCTATCATACGATGATCTTAGCGGTCATGCTGACGGGTAACAGCTTCGTAGCATTGTGCGCCTTTGGTGTATTGGCTGTCTATGAATTTATATTATATTCATGTATAGCCACCTTTAAGTATATGTTTTTTGAGCGGGAAAGCCGTAATTTTGTCAGTTACGTGCCGAAACTTTCCGCACTTCATGATTACAGCAGTAAGGTTTACCAGATTAAGTGGATGGAAACACCCCGGGAGATGGCACAGGCTGTATTGCCATATCTTGGCAAATGGTTTATATTGGCAGTTATACTGTTGATTGTGGCCTATGTGTGCTATTATAAGAGAAAGTCGGAAGCAGCCGGCAAAGCCATTGCTTTTGGCAAATTAAAGGCTATTATTAAAATTATGGTGGTTATTGAAGTAAGCATGATTGTGGGCAGTATCGTGAGGGATGCGGCTTACGAGAACGATATGTTAATGCTGGCGGGAATGATGTTAGGTGGTATCATATGCTGTGCAGTCATGGAAGTGATTTACGAATTTGATTTGAAATGTATGTTTCGTCACTGGGTATCCAGTGGCGTGGCGGTTTTAGGTGTGCTGGCAGTATTTTGTATTTTTAAATTTGATTTGTTAGGATATGATAGTTATATACCGGAAGTTGACCAGGTGAAAGATGTATTGATTGAGCCTGACGTGGATTATGAAAGTTACTGGGATGAGGAATTCCAATATATTTCAAATGCAGAGTTTTTGATGGAGCATATGCATCTTACTGCGGTGGAGGATATCATTACCCTTGCCAGAAAGGATCAGCAGGAATCTTATGAAACCATGGGTGATCCCAGAAGAGTGAAAGTTGTGTATCGTTTGAAATCCGGCAGGGATGTGGAGAGAGCTTTTTGGATCGATTTTGATAATCCTGCCAATGAAGAATTATTAAATCATATCATTGGCAGTAAAGAATACCGGGAAGGCAGATACCAGATTACGCAGGATGAAACATCTTATGATAATGTGCAGACAATTACTTACAGTAACGGCAGTGTGGCGTGTATTCTTCCGCTGGAAGATGCACAGAAACTCAGGAATGCCTATCTGAAGGACTTGGAACAGATGGATTTCAGTATGCTGAGAAATCATTTTGCCTGCGGAACACTTACTTTCAATTTTCAGAATTATATGAGTGCAGAGTACCCTATTTATGATAATTATACGAATATGCTTTCGTATCTCAAGGAGCAGAATGTATATTATCCGGTTCAGTTAAATGCAGAGGATGTCGCAAGTATTACCGTTACCAATTACCATAATGAGGTATATGAGGATGGCGAGATTACTATTGATGCGCCATATAATCAAGCAGCTTATAATCTTTATAGAGGGGCGGCAGCAGAGCGTGTTGATCCCGTATATGAAGATGTGACGGTAACGGAGACTTTTTATGAGCAGGAACAGATTGCGGAGATCCTGAAACATATTTACCCGGCTTATCTGCCGTATAACTGGCATAATAGTGAGGAATTTGATTCCAATTACGATGTGACTATTGAATTTAAAAAGGATAGCGATTATCCTTATGACAGGACACAATATTATTTCAATTATAAGATATTTGCAGGGCAGGTGCCGGAGTTCGTAGTTGAGGCAACTGCGTTAGAGTAAGTGGAGGAAGCTGTGGAGAAAGCAAAACAGGCAGAGCCTGTGATCAGCGTGAAAGATTTATATAAAATATACCGTGTCGGAGAAGAAAAAGTTAGGGCATTAAACGGTGTCAGCTTTACCATCAACCGCGGCGATTTCTGTTCCATCGTGGGAACCTCAGGTTCGGGTAAGTCTACCCTGCTTAATATGCTTGCCGGATTGGAGAAGCCGACCAAAGGCGAGATCGTGATTGCCGGTGAGCATATGGAAACCAAAACCGA
Organism: Lachnospiraceae bacterium; assembly: GCA_017936885.1. Classification (GTDB taxonomy): domain Bacteria; phylum Bacillota; class Clostridia; order Lachnospirales; family Lachnospiraceae; genus UBA3282. The sequence goes on from JAGBEO010000036.1 coordinate 63,492, forward strand.
GAATCAGTTGGTTGCATTCAGGCGGGAGCATATCGGGTTTATCTTTCAATCTTTTAACCTGATGGGGACGATGAACGCTATAGAGAATGTGGCGCTTCCTCTTACTTTTCAGGGAATGGATAAGAAGAAGCGCAATGCCAGGGCCGAAGAAATGTTAGATCTGGTCGGGTTGACGAAGCATAAGAAACACAGGCCCAATCAGATGTCAGGCGGTCAGCAGCAGCGTGTTGGTGTGGCAAGGGCACTGGTGGTAGAACCGGAAATTATCTTTGCGGATGAGCCTACCGGTAACCTGGACTCCAATACATCAGTGGAAGTGATGAATCTGATGAAGAAAGTTGTGCGGGAGAAGAATCAGACTCTTGTCATGGTAACCCATGATAATTATCTGGCAAGCTTTGCGGATCTTGTGATTAGAATTGTGGATGGCAGAATCGTTGACACCGAGGACAGACGGGGACAGGAGATGCCGGATGAAATATGTGCCAGGGAAAAGGCATAGCGTAAATTGCGTCCCGGTCGGGGTATTTGTGCCGAAGCGTCACGGATATCCTGCACTTGCAGAGTAAAGCGGAGATCCGGATTTTGGGTTTTGCATGAAAACGCTTTGGAATGGATGGTCAAAATGAGAAAAGAATGGAACGAGGGGAAACAGATCATGATTGGAAAGATGGGAAGAAAGGTTGCAGCGGGAATTGCATTTTGTATGGCGTGTATTGCGGCGATACCTGTATTTCCGCAGGGAAACGGGTCAGTGTCTTATGTTTATGCGGAGGAAATCAGCGGCAATTCCGTAACCTATCAGGAGCATGTGTCTGATCGGTATATTACAGATGACGACAGGGCAGATGCCGATGCGGACATGCTGTATTACATGCAGAGCTTAGAGGTTCGCTATAAACTGGATCAGAGGGTTATGGAGAATTTACATAAGCTGTTCGACAGCGCGGTGTATTATATTGCCAACACTGAAATGAGTGTTACCGATCTGTGGTCTTATGTGTCCCAAACGAAGGGCAACATGGAATCTACGGCGATAGCCAATGTGAGCATGACCACCAGCGAATTTCTGCAGGTGGGTGATAATTGGGAGACGCCTACGGTCAGTTACGGACAGCAGGTATCGATTGTTCTTCCTGTAGTGAATTTCGGAACAGAGGAATTAAATGACCTGATTATCGAGCCTGCCACCTCTACGCTGGTAACGGAATGGCCCTTTGAGCCGGATATGACTAATTATTTGCAGACAGAGCCGTACATTCCGGGGAATCAGACGAAGGATGCGGCGATGGCAAATCGCAGAGAGTTCACTTTCAATTTTACGACCAGAAGTGATGTGATGAGCGGTTATTATCCGCTGAAATTTAAGATATGGTATACCAAGGCGGGAATTCGTTGTGAAGAACCGGCAGAGCTGACTGTTTATGTGAAGACCGTAGGTAAGCCCGGAAGCGGCATTATCGGCGGCAGCGGCCAGGAAGCCAGCGGTTCCAAACCGCGTATCGTAGTAACGGGATTTGAGACGAATCCGTCACAGGTTTTTGCGGGAGATACGTTCACACTGACGATTCATGTACAGAATACGGCGAAGGATACCGCTGTGACCAATGTTCTTTTCGATATGCAGGCGGCACAGGAGGGCGAGGATAAGACCAATACCTATTCGGCATTTCTGCCTACTTCCGGGGCAAGTTCTGTCTATATGGACAAAATATCGGCGGATACCACTGCGGATATCAAGATTGAGATGACTGCCAAAGCGGATTTGGCTCAGAAACCTTATGTGCTGGATGTGAACATGAAATATGATGCGGGTACGATGTTTGACTTAACTGATACGGCAAGTGTATCCATTCCGATCTATCAGGAAAGCCGTTTTGATACGAGCATTCCGGAGGTAGTACCGGCGGATATTACGGTAGGCTCTCAGTCCAATGTCATGTGCAGTATATATAACACAGGTAAAACTACATTGTACAATGTGCAGGTGAAATTCCATGCGGATTCCATTGAAGAGGCATCTGCTTTTGTGGGTAATCTGCAGTCCGGTGCCACGGGAAATGTGGATGTGATGCTGACCGGGGCGGCAGCGACTATGGATGACGGTACGATTACGATGGATATATCCTATGAGGATGATGCAGGTAATGTTACTTCCACAGAGAAAACAATTACACTGTTTGTATCGGAAGAGTTTTATGATGATGCCATGATGGACGGCATGATGCCGGAAGATATGATGATGGAAGAGGAAGGCGGTTCCAAAACAGGGCTGGTTGTTGGTATCATCGTAACGGTAGTTGTGCTTGCGGCGGCTGCTCTTATAGTTTTCATGCAGATCCGCAAGAAGAAAAAGGCGGCTAAAGCTTTGGCAGATGAATTATCTGAGCTGGAAGAGGATTTGAAGAGCGAAACGGATGATAATGCCGTAAATGCAGGGAACACGGAGAATGCGGATTCTGATCAGGGTTCTCAGGGTGGCACGGATAATTAGATCACAGAATCAAACGAATGTGCTGCTGGTTTTATCGGCAGTTTGTAATACTTCGGAACGGAGGAGTATATGAAGTTCCTTGACTTGCTGCGGATGAGCAGCAGTAATTTATGGAAAAGAAAAGTTAGAACGGTATTGACAGTACTCGGCGTAGTGATCGGTGTAGCATCCATTGTGGTCATGGTATCACTGGGATTGGGGCTTAGCCGTTCCCTGATGGCACAGTATGAGTCCTACGGCAGTCTGACCCAGATTACGGTGCGTGAGCCGTGGGGCGGCGACGATCAGGAGGTGAAGAGACTGGACGATGCTTTGATCAAAGAGATAGAAAGTCTGGAGCACGTAGAGTCTGTGGATCAGGTGATAGAAGTATCGGCACTTGCCAAATACGGAAGCTATGAGGGATATCTGCAGATACGGGGCATGTCCAAAGACGCTATCGAGAGCCTGGGGATGGAAGTGGGAGAGGGGCAGCTTCCCGGTTCTGATAAAGAACTGACCTTTTTCTATGGCTGCGAAGTATTACAGAATTTCTATAATACCAAGGGAAACGGCGGTAGTTATTGGGAGACAGGGATTCTGCCTGACATTGATTTGATGAATGACCCGATCTTTGTTATTTTTGATACTGATGCTTATTATTCGTCACAGGGGACATCGGAAGACGGGCAGACCGTCAAACCTCCTAAAAAATATCTGATTCCAACCTGCGGTGTAGAGACTACGCCGGAGGATGGCTGGTCTCAGTATGGCTGGTATACGTACTGTGATATCGAGCAGTTGCTTCCGCAGCTTAAGAAGATATTCAAGAATAAGGTTATTCCGGGGCAGCCTTCTACGAAAACAGGCAAGCCTTATAAGGAGATTTTTTACAATGAACTGCATGTGAATGTAGAAAGCATGGATTATGTGATGGATGTGCAGAACTATCTGACGGAGCTTGGGTATGAGGCCTACAGCAATGCGGAATGGGTAGAATCCGAGCAGAAGACCATGGGCTACATTCAGGCGGTGCTTGGTGGTATCGGTGCAGTATCTTTGTTTGTAGCGGCGATCGGTATAACCAACACTATGATGATGTCTATTTACGAACGGACGAAGGAAATCGGCGTTATGAAGGTGTTGGGGTGTGACCTTCGCAATATCCGCAGTCTGTTTTTGATGGAAGCGGGATTCATCGGTTTTATCGGCGGCGTGATCGGATTGATCCTGAGCTTTATCTTGTCTGTTGTTATCAATCATGTGGCGGCGAGTGCCAACGAATATATGACGGGAATTTCCTATATACCGTTTTGGCTGGTGTTGCTTTCCCTTGTTTTTGCGGTGATGGTAGGTATGCTGGCGGGATTCTTTCCGGCAAGAAGAGCTATGCGCTTAAGTCCGCTGGCAGCGATCAGGAATGAGTAGCGGTATACAAAAAAGTGGGGAGTTTGTATGAATAAGAAGTATGTTATGGCAATAGGTATCGTATGTATGGGGCTGTTGTCCGGATGCGGCATAGGCAAAGGGACAGAAGCATACGGAGGGGCGGAACGTTCGGTAGAGGATGCTTTGATAACGGAGAATGGTACAAAAGAGGATATGTCAGATGATTCAAATCCGGCAGATGGACTGGATGCGGCGGAAGAACAGAAGCAGACAGATGGGGTATCTGCGGAACAGGAACAAAGCGAAGGCGGTTCTTCTGAGAGCGGCAGCAGAGAACTGACGAAGGAAGAACTGGCAGAATATACGGAGTGGCTGAATCAGCGGGATAACTATGGTTTCCTGCTTTCTGACTGGAACACGCCTGAGAAAATCAATCTGTTGGAAGTATTTTACAACGGCGCAGGTATTTCACAGCAAGCCACCGAAGAGCAGATACAGGTTTATTTAAAACAAAAGGGACAGGAGGAAATCTATACGGATTTCTGGGTGATCCCTCATGAGAAGATCAATGAATTTATGCTGGAGAAGCTGGGGTTGACCTACGATGAACTGACAGCCAAAGGCAATTTGAGTTTTGAGGATGCTTATCTTGTCGGGGCAGATTGCTTTGCCATGGAGGTAGGAGATACCAACTATACACAGTTTGAGGCTGTATCCGGAACGGAGAATGCAGAAGGGACGATTATTACCTTAAACTACCGGAATGCGCATATGGCCGGAGAGACCGTTGCATGGGTGGAAGCAGGAGAAGTCAGGATCATGAAAGACAGCCGTCTTTTTCTTTCCAATCATATTTTGGAGGGTATGATTCTTGACGATTCATGGGAAGAGAGTGAATTTGTCGATAAGGAAGGTCTTGTCTGCCTGATCGAGGATGAAGTATTTCAGAATTTACATACCGATGCGGATGCTTCTGCGGTGGAAGGAACCTACACAGTAGGAGACTTTAGCAAAATCACAAAAGAAGCGCTGCAGGGAACCTGGTATCATCATCCTTCCGGCGAAGGTGATAACACACAGTATGATGTGATTTTACGGTTCGATGGCGAGGGCGCTATCGTCTATTACCCTTCGGTGGATTTCTATGGAGATGCCCGTTACGAGTGGGATATCATAGACAGAAGTGACAGAGGGCTTTGCCCGGAACTTGCAATTTACTGGAATGGCAGGGACTGGGGTCCGCTGGCGTGGTATATTTTGGGGATTTCTGATGCGGGAGACTATTTCTGGTGTAACGGGGAAGTGTTTTACAGACAGTGAAATTGCAAAGTTCCTATGAAAAATGCAAGAAAAATACAAAAGTTCCTATGAAAAACGCAAGAAAAATGCAAAAGTTCCTATGAAAAATGCAAATATTTTAGGGCTGTTTATTGAAAAAACGGTGTAAGAATGCTAAAATTTCCATATAATACGAATTGGAAAGGCGGTTCGTTGTATGGAAAGAGATATTATGCAGCAATTGGTAGAATGGAAAGATTCCAAAGACAGAAAACCGTTGTTGATTACCGGAGTCAGGCAATGCGGTAAGACATATGTCATGAAGGACTTCGGTAAACAATATTTTGAGGATGTAGCATATTTCTATTTTGAAGGGAACAAGGGATTAGCTTCTGTTTTTGAGTATGATTTTGATATAGACAGGATTTTGGATGAACTGGGTAATGTTATCCGGGGCAAAGAGATCATTCCCGGCAAGACACTGGTCATTTTTGATGAGATTCAGGCATGTGCCAAAGCGATTACATCGCTTAAATATTTCTGCGAAAACAAGAGGGAGCTGCATGTCATTTGTGCAGGATCTTTGTTGGGCGTGGCGGTGAAAAGAGACGGCGTATCTTTTCCGGTGGGAAAGGTAGACAGACTGCAAATGTATCCGATGAGTTTTTCGGAGTTCCTGCGGGCAGACGGAGGGCGGTCGGTTTACGAAGCGGTGGCTAAAATGGAGCCTATGAGAGAATTGCCGGAGCTATATAAAACGCCGTTGGAAAAGGCTTTAAAATATTATTATATTGTGGGAGGTATGCCGGAAGTTGTTAAGAAGTGGATAGATACCCACAATTTTGAAAAGGTAGAAAAACTACAGGATAACATTCTTTTAGATTACAGCAGTGATTTTTCTAAACATGCACCGAGAACAGATGTGCCGAAGCTTGGCTGGATATGGGATTCTATACCGAAGCAGTTGGCGAAGGACAACAATAAGTTCGTGTTTTCCCATGTGAAAGAAGGAAAGCGGTCAGCAGAATTAGAGGATGCGTTGGAGTGGCTTGTGGATGCAGGACTGGTACACCGTTTAGAATTGGTGTCTAGGCCGGAATTACCGTTGTCTTTTTGTGCAGATGCTACTTTTTTCAAAGTATACTTATCAGATGTAGGGCTGTTGCGGAGAAAGTCGGGAGTATCTTATAAGACAATATTGGAGGATACGGAGCAATACACGGGATTTAAGGGAGCTTTTACGGAAAACTATGTACTTACGGAGCTGATAGTGCAGGGCAGACATCCGTATTTCTGGCGTTCGGGCAATACAGCGGAACTGGATTTTTTGTTAGAAGATGAGGATCGGATTATACCCATCGAGGCGAAAGCCGAGATAAGAACCCGCGCGAAAAGTTATAGCATATATTGCAGTAAATATAAACCTAAGCTGGGATTTAAGTTTTCCATGAAAAATGTGGGCGATCATATCGTCGGTGAGACGGTAACTTACAGCGTGCCGTTGTATTTAATCTGGAAATTGAAACAATATTTAGATTAGAAGAAACCTCTTATGTACATACTATTATGAGAATAAAAATGTGCATAGGAGGTTTTTTATGGCTTTGAAATTAAGAATTGTGGACGTACATGCAAGAGAAATTCTGGATTCCCGCGGTAATCCTACCGTGGAAGCAGAGGTTACGGTGGAAAAGGAAGTAGGCGGAACCCAGTACACAGGCAGGGCGGCAGTGCCAAGCGGCGCCAGTACCGGACGGTTCGAGGCGGTGGAACTTCGTGACGGTGAGACCAGATATTTCGGCTTAGGAACAACGAAAGCAGTCAATAACGTCAACAGTAAAATCAGAGAAGCCTTGATGGGGATGAATGCGCTGGATCAGGGACTGATTGACCGGATTCTGATTGAACAGGACGGCACGGATAACAAGAGCAATTTAGGAGCCAATGCGACTCTCGGCGTGTCTATGGCTTGTGCCAAAGTGTGTGCCGAGGCGATGGGGATTCCCTTATACCGTTATCTGGGCGGCGCCTATACGAGACTGCTTCCGGTACCTATGATGAATATTTTAAATGGCGGCAAGCACGCAGACAATACCGTGGATTTTCAGGAGTTTATGATTATGCCGGTGCAGGCGGAGAGCTTCGCTGACGGTTTAAGAATCTGCGCGGAAATCTATCACAATCTGAAAAAGATTTGCAATGACAGAGGGTTATCCACCGGAGTGGGTGATGAGGGCGGTTTCGCACCTTCCCTACCGGATGCTTTTGCAGTGCTTGACCTGATCGTGGAGTCCATCAAAGCGGCAGGCTACACACCGGGGCAGGATATTAAAATCGCACTGGACGTGGCGGCGTCGGAATTGTACAGCGAGGCGGATGGTGTTTATCATTTTCCGGGAGAGACAGAGTTAAAGCGCAGCAGGCAGAAGGTAGCCGGTTCTCAGGTGACGGAATGTTATGAGGCAGGGGCAGACTTCTCAGGGACTGAGCGTGAATCGGAGATTACCAGAAGCACCGAGGAAATGGTTGCTTACTATGAAGAACTTGTAGAACGGTATCCGATCATCTCTATTGAGGACGGACTTGCCGAGGATGACTGGGACGGCTGGCAGATGATGACGAAGAAGTTAGGAGATAAGATTCAGCTTGTGGGTGATGATCTGTTTGTGACCAATACCAAGAGACTGGATGCCGGAATCAAACTGCATGTGGCAAATGCAATTCTGGTCAAAGTCAATCAGATCGGTACCGTATCCGAGGCTATGGATGCCATTGAGATGGCACAGAAAAACGGCTATAAGGCAGTGATTTCCCACCGCTCCGGAGAGACGGAGGATACCTTTATCGCTGATCTTGCAGTGGCGGTCAACGCCGGACAGATCAAGACGGGAGCGCCTTGCCGGAGCGACCGTGTGGCGAAGTACAACCAGCTTCTGCGCATTGAGGAAGATCTGGGAAGTGTGGCGTGCTATAAGGAGCCTTTTAATAAAATATAGACAGGGAAATTATCTTCAATAGGGATTTTCCAAGTTAGAAAGCATTGATTCAAAAGGATTGCGTATCGGTTAAATGATGTCGCTATAATAAGGACAAAGTTAGAAAAAACCAGTAAAATCAACGGGTTGACTAATTTAGTCCTTATTTTTATACCTGTAAATATGGTATTTGAACAAAGGAGAACAAGAGTGCGAACAGGAGCTGAACAGGAGCACCCTGAAATGTCAGCAGCCAAATCCGAAAAAAATAATACCAAATCCGCAAAGAACTGAGATCCCTGAAAGATAATTGATAAAATACAAAAGATTATGGCGAATTGCGACCTGAGTTTTTACTCTGTTGATAGAAATAAAAATTTGTATAGAAATAAAAATATTTAAGAAGAGAAATTCTTAAGAAAAATTTTTCAAGAAAAATGGAGGATAAATGATGAACCCTTGTGACAACAACAGACCCTGCCCGTGTACATATGACTGCTCTCGTCATGGGAAATGCTGCGCCTGCGTAGCGCACCACCGTGACCACAATGAAGGGGTTCCCGGCTGCTTCTTTTCCAAAGAAGCGGAAGCGACTTATGACAGGAGTATTGAAAACCTGGCAAGGGATTATGGTTTACTGTGACGCAAAATTATATCAGAACGTTGAGGTAAAAAGAATGAATTTTCGGTCTTTTAAACCGCAGTACCAGCGCCTTCCCGCCCTTATGTTTGCGGCTGTGGTATTGATAAGCGGTTGTGGAATTTCAAAGAGTACAATAGAAGCGCAAGACATTATCATTTTATATACCAATGATGTACATTGTGCCGTGCGTGATGATATTGGTTACGCCGGACTTGCGGCTTATAAGGAATGGTGCGGGGAAAAGACGCCCTATGTCACGCTGGTGGACTGCGGGGACGCCTTGCAGGGAGATGTGATCGGAACCATCTCTCAGGGGGAATATCCGGTAGAGATCATGAACCGTGTGGGATATGATTATGCAGTGCTTGGCAATCATGAGTTTGACTATGGCATGGAACGGCTTTCCGAGTTGCTGGAACAAAGCAATGCAAAGTATCTTGGCTGCAATATCCGTTATACCGGAAGTGATCAGACTTTTCTTTCCCGGCTGGCGGCTTATGAGATTGTTACTTATGGCGATGTTAAGGTGGGATTGATCGGTGTGTCAACGCCGGAGAGCATCGTCAAATCCGTCCCGGCATACTTCTGCGATGAAAATGGAAACTATGTCTATGATTTTTGCGGGGAAAGCGGAGAGGAATTATATGAATGTGTGCAGGAAAATGTGGATGCCTGTATAGAGGAAGGCGCGGACTATGTGGTGGTTTTGGCGCACTTGGGAACAGATGAGGCTTCTTCGCCTTTTTCATCAGTTGATCTGATCGCGAATACGAATGGCATTGATGTGTTGTTGGACGGACATTCCCATAGCGTGATTTCCTGTGATGTGGTGAAGAATGCGGGCGGTGGGAATGTACTTTTGTCTTCCACTGGCACAGGTCTTAATAATATCGGACGCCTTACCATCACCGCGGACGGCAATATACAGACAGGCCTGATCGGGGAGTATCCGGAGACGGACAGCGAAGTGTTAAGCTATATAGAAAGCATGGAAGAGGCATATGAATCCGAACTGGATCAAAGCATTGCTGTTACTGATGTACCGCTTACGATAAGCTCTGATTCCGGTGTGCGGTTGATCAGAAACCGGGAAACCAATCTGGGAGATTTCTGTGCGGATGCCTACCGGGCTGTGTCAGGGGCGGAGATTGCCCTTGTAAATGGCGGCGGCATCCGGGCAGATCTGGAAGCCGGAGAGATTACCTATGGGGACATTCTTGGCGTACATCCCTATGGGAATACGCTCTGTGTTGCAAAAGCTACCGGACAGGAGATATGGGACGCTTTGGAGATGGCGAGTCGTCTGACCTTTTCGGATGTAAGTGACGGAGAGAATGCGATAGGCGAAAATGGCGGGTTCCTGCAAGTGTCGGGCTTGCAATATACGATCGACACCAGTGTGGAATCTATGGTAGAAGTGGATGCACAGGGAAATTTCATATCTTGTGGAGATAACCGACGGGTAAAGGATGTGATGGTCTTACAGGAAAACGGCAGCTACACAAATTTGGAGCCGGATAAGATTTATACAGTAGCCTCCCACAATTACCTGATCAAAGAAGGCGGGGATGGGTTGAATATGTTTATGGATAATGAACTGATCGTTGATGAAGGTATGCTGGATTATCAGATACTTATGACATATCTCACGGATCATCTTGGAGGTACGGTGGGAAGTGAATATGCCGGACCGCAGGGACGGATTACGGTTGAATAAGCAATAAGCTCTCACAGGGTAACCACAATTTTAAACCAGCCCTCTTCAGCAGTAAAAGCATAAAAGGCATTATGTTTTTCACAGAAAGCCATAATGGAGCGTGTGCCGATTCCGTGACCGGTTTCCGGAGATTGCGGGAGCCCGTTTTTTCCAAAAGTGATCCGTCCCTTATAAGGATTTGCAATTTCAAACATGAATGTGGGTTTATGGATACATTTGACGATAATTTTTCTCTCATTCTTAGGGAGTTTTTCACAGGCTTTTATGGCATTTTCCAAAGCATTCGCAAAGCAGATGCTAAGCTCGGCGGAATCAACGGGGAGCGTTTGGGGAAAAGCAAGATGGAGTTCCACTGTAATACCGGAGTTTTTCGCCCGGTCAAGATAAGTGGTAAGCGTAGCATTTAAAATGGGATCGCTGCAGTAGCAGGCGGGAGCGGTTGCATTGTTCAGTGCAGAGGCTTCGGCTACAAATTGAAGGATGGCTTCGGCATTTCCCGCTTCTGCAAGCATGGCGATACCGGACAGCATGTGATGGGTGTCCTGCCAGACCTTCCTGACTTCTTCCGCTTTTCTTTTTTCATCTTTGGCATGATTTTTTATGCTCTGTATCTGTAATTCCAGAATTTCCCGGTTCTGCTCCTCCATCCGGTATTGATACTGCGTCCATAGATTCTGAAAAATTGCATAGTAAATGATGAGGATGACGGCGCCTAATATGTAGAATATGAGGGGGAAGGACGGGTTTTGTGTATAATGCAGCGGATAGACTCCGACCACGAATGCAAGAAGAAAAAAGGAACAGGGGATCAAAGCGAGAATACCCCAGCCTTTCGTAATCGTTCCCGCAATCGTTAAGAAGATATTTCTCACAAAGAAAAATTCCAGCAAGATCATAATAAGATAGGCAAGCAGGAGCAATATGGCGTTTGACAGCAAAGTACCGCCCAAGAATGTATTGATCAATGTCAGACTGATGATCAGATAGAGTGAAAACAAAAGCTGCGACAGACTATTAAAGATATGTCTTGAGAGGGATGTATCCGAAATCACATAACTTATGATCACACCGGGTATGGAGATTGTAAACACAGCGCTTCGTAAAAAAGACAGGAATCCCAGAAAACGTATGGAAACGAAAGTGACAACAATGGCATAAACAGCATATCCGCCCAAAATAAGCAGATTTCTCTTAGGGTTTCCCTTCATTGGGGTGGTGGTGGCAAACATGCCCAGCGTACAAAATATGGCGACAAGGATTCTGTAAGTCTGGTATGCTGTATTGTTATCAAAAATCATAGTATCTGTCCTTCTTTCATTCCCTATAATGCAACCGTAACCTTAAACCAACCGTTTTCCGCCGTGAACGTATAAAAGGCATCATGCTTTTCACAGAATGCTATAATAGAACGGATGCCGATTTTGATGCTGCTTTCCGATGATTGCGGAAGATTGTTCCTGTCAAATGTAATCTTGCCTTTATATGGATTGGCAATCTCAAACATCAGCTTTGGTTTGTAAATACATTTGACAATGATTTTTCTTTCCTCTTCCGGAAGCTTTTCGCAGCACTTTATGGCATTTCCCAGAGCGTTGGCAAAACAGATGGCAAGCTCGGCAGAATCGACAGGCAGGTGATCCGGAATAGAAAATGAGGTTTCAAGTGTAATGCCGGATTCTTCCGCAGATTTAAGATAACTGGAAAGCGTGGCATCCAGAAGGGGGTCATTGCAGTAATGGAGAGATTCCGGAAGATCAGGAATCTTAGCAGTGGTCTTTATAAAATCAAGTATTGCCTGCATGTCTTTGTTCTCCGCAAGGGCAGCAATCGTGGAAAGCATGTGGCGGGTGTCATGCCGGATGATCTTTGTCTGTTCTGTCAGATTTTCAATATTCGCAGTTTTTCTTTGTATGTTCTGAACCTGCCATTCCAAGATTTCCCTGTTCTGTTCTGCTGAAAGCCTGTGATACTGTATGGACAGATAGAAGCCGATCGCAGAGTAAATAATGACAATGACAGCGCCAAGCAGATAAATCATCACAATGCTTGCCGGTCTTTTGGCATAATGCTCCGGATAAAAAGCAATCGTTACAGCAAGAATGATAAATGCACAGGGAATCAGCGAAAGCGTCCCCCAGCCTTTTCTGATCGTGCTGATCAGATTCAGATAGATGCGCCGTACAAAGTAAAAATCAAACAGGATAATCAGCAGATAGATCAGCAGACGCAGTAAAATATCCGACAGCTCTGTTCCATGCAGGGCGGTATTCAACAAAGTGACGGTGGCGGCGATATACAGGGAAATCAATATATGTGTTGCACGGGTGAATACAAGACGTGGGAATGGCTCGTCAGAAATATTATGCAGCAGAAAGACTGCAGGGCAGGATATGGTAAGGAGAAATACCCGCAGAAAATGCGCATAATCAAGGAAATAAATGATAGCATAAGTAGAAAGTACAACATACAGGGAATAAATTCCAAAGATCACAATACTTACGAACTTTCTTTTGACGAATCTGAAATCTGTTGTGGAAATCATCATGCCTATCGTACCTGCGAAGGTGATCAGGACTTTCAGCACCAAAAAAATAATATTTTCTTCAAAAAGCATGGTATCTGCCTCCATTCAGCCAAAAACTTGCCCATTCTTTTTTGACAGCTTCGTACATACGGCGGGGAACCGGGACATGCAGATTCCCGGTCAGGATCAGGTCTGATTTGGTAACTTCCGTAACATGGGATAAATTTACCACATAGGAGGAACCTACGAGGAGCATTCCTTTATGCGTCAGCAGGTCTGCCACGGCGTTTTGAAAAGAACTGTTGAATGTGATACTGGATATGACAGTATTATCTGTAAGGTAGTAATAAATCTGTTTCTCAATGCGTTCCGCATACCGTATGTCACAAACGGGAATCATGCGGATGCTGTCGGCAGTTTTCACGGAAACCACTTCCTGCATGATCTGGGAAAAAGAGCGGTAAGCCTTATCGAGACTTTGGAAAAACAGGTTTTGATCCACAGGCTTTAACAGATAATCAAAAGCATCTACCCGGTAAGAGTTCAATGCAAAATCAGGGGATGTGGTAAGGTAGAGCAGAATACCTGCGTCGTCACGCTTGCGCAGGGCGCTCCCAAGTTCTATGCCGTTCATTTTCGGCATGATACAGTCCAGAATATAGAGGTCAAAGCCGCCGTATTCGTCAACATGGTTTAACAGCGCTTTGCCGGAGGTAAAAGAGGACAGGGAAAGGGAGCGGTCAGGATTGGTCTGCTTATATTGTCTGATAAGCTCTTTTATTGTTTCATGGTATGTTTTTTCATCATCACATAAGGCAATCTGCAAGGCTGCTACCCCTTTTCAATAATTTATTATAGTGTAACAAAGAAGAATGCATGAGTCAACGAAACCGGATCAACCAAATTCGCACAAAAAAATACCAAATTCGCAATGAACCGTTTCAAAAGCTTGGATTCTGGTATATTGCATCTGCAGAGGATCATTGAAAATAAAAGCAAAACAGAATGAAATTGAAGGTAAACATTATGGAGAAACGGATATCAAAAAAAGAACAGTATGAAAAACTGAGTGCAGCCTGCGAACCATTCAGAAAGGCGAAAACGGAAACGATACATACAGTTGCGGGAATTGGGCGGAAACATAAATTGTTGCGTTATCCGGTCATGATAGCATTGGTGGTGTTTATTTTTATTTATAATGTGATCTTATACGGCTGCATCCAGCTAAAAGTCAGGGAGAAATTCGCAAAGAGTGTGGCACTTGTTATGACCATAGTCCTTGTGTTTACCGGTGTGGATCTCGCCGCATTTGCAACAACAGAAAATGCCGATGACGAAGCGCAGAACATAGGTGTGATCACAGCCTTTAGCGGACTGGACGAGTCAGTCGCAGAGCAGTCATTGCCTGTTGGAGCCGAGGAAAGTGAGATAAACTTTCCGGATACTCTTACGGTGACGCTGGAAACAGAGAGCGAGGAGGAACAGACAGAAGCGGAAGAAGGAACGGAGCCGGAAGAAGGAACGGAGCCGGAAGAAGAAACAGAGCCGGAAGAGGGAACAGAGCCGGAAGAGGGAACAGAACCGGAAGAGGGAACAGAACCGGAAGAAGAAACAGAACCGGAAGAGGGAACAGAGCCGGAAGAAGGAGCAGTGCCGGAAGAAGGAACAGAGCCGGAAGAGGGAACAGAACCGGAAGAAGGAACAGAGCCGGAAGAGGGAACAGAACCGGAAGAGGGAACAGAGCCGGAAGAAGGAGCAGTGCCGGAAGAAGGAACGGAGCCGGAAGAGGGAACAACACCGGAAGAAGGTACAACTCCGGCGGAGGATACAACATCGGAAGAAAGCACAGAATCAGAAGAAAATACATCTGAGGAAAACAAAGAACAGACATCGGAAGAAAGTGCAGTATCTGCTGTTCTCGACTTTTTTCTGCCTGAGCCTATGGTAGTCTATGCGGCAGAACTTGACGAAACGGAAAATTCTATTGATGTGATAGAAATTTCCATTGGAGTAACATGGTGTTTAGATACAGCCGCAAGTACATCAGAGACCTTCGATTCTTCCGAAGCAGGGAGCAGGTATGTCTATGTGCCTGTCATTCCGGACGGATACACAGTAGCGGAGGGGGTCAGTCTTCCACAGATCATAGTCACAGTCATAGATAAGGAGCAGACAACTACACCGCAGATCATCGGATGGCAGTTCGGAGAAGAAGATGTTTATCCGGAAGGGGCGTTATTTTATGATGACGGAAGCTACAGTCTTGTATTGGCAGGGGGCGACAGTGAAGTACAAATTCCTTTTGAAGAAATCTTATCCTGTTTACCGGAAAATGTGATCGTAAAATATGCAGATGAAGATATGGATGATGAGGTCCTGCCTATTTATGGATGGAACTGCCCGGAATATATCACGGATGAGGAAGGAAATCTGCCTTACAGCGGAAGCTTTTTCTTTACGGCTCTGCTGACAGAGAACGAAGAAGAAGGGGCGTATGTCTTTTCCGAGGATGTGGAGCCCATAGGCGTGTGGGTAATCTTTGATGTGCCAATGGCAGCTTCCGTAACCGCTGCACCCGGCACCATAACCTCCGATCAGGAATGGGAAGCGCAGACACTGTCCGCCGGTACTTATATCATCAATGAGGGGGTAACCGTGACGGTCTCGGGAAGACTTACGGTTAATGGAGAAGTCATGATCAAGGGAGGCGGAAAGCTTGTACGGTCCGACAGCTATGCGGGAGTAAGCGGTGCCGGTTCCAATAATGCCCTGCTGTATGTTACCGGGGGCAGTCTGACGCTTGAGAATATTACCATAGACGGCAATTTTGTGGAGGCATATGGACCGGCTGTCTATATAAGCTCCGGAACCGTAACGATGAACAGCGGTGCGGTCATTCAGAATAACCATAATATGAATACCAGCGGCGGTGCGGGTACTTATGCAGCGGGAGGCATCTATTGTGCCGGGACGTTAAATATAAACGGCGGGACCATTCAAAGTTGCAGGACAAACGGAGAAATAGCGAGTAGTGCTTATGGTCATGCAGGCGGAGGCATCTATCTGAAGGGAATCTGTAATATGACCTCCGGCAGTATTAAGGACAATTATGCTTCTAATGGCGGCGGAATATATCTTGCCTCAGGAGCAACGCTTGATTTGACCGGCGGCATAATTTCCGGTAATTCTGCAAATGGTAATGGAAACGGGATTTATTATTCAACAGTAAATAATACAAACGGCATATTAAAGATCGGAGGGGATGTTAATATTTCAGATACTACCTATCTGGATATTACGACAGGAATACTGTATCCTCTGATTACCTCCGAACTCCATTATAAACTGACGCTTGACTGCAGTACCTCAGAGGAAGGAAAGGTTTTGGCAGGAGGCAGCGGTTATACGCTTACTAGTGTGGATGCCAGCAAGATTTATTTGGAGAATTCAGGACTTTATTCCGTACTGGATAAAGAAAATAATCAGATTATTTTAAGCACCGTTGAGGAAGCGGAAGCAGCATGGCAGGAGACGTCGGGGGGAGAGTGGAAGACCGGTAAATTTACGACGGCGCTGGAGAATGTGTATTCTGGGGGAACGATCAAGCTGCTGAAGGATATCGTATTTACAGAAAAGGTGGAAATAACAAAAACTGTCACGATCACCAGTAATGATACCTCCAATCCGTGCACGATCACGAGAATGCCGTCCGGAACATATGGGAATATTACACTTACAGGAAGCGGTAATCTGACGCTGACCGGCATCATTTATGATGGAAACCGGGATTATGTCAGCGGCGGTGGGGAATCCCAATCGCTGATCAAAGTTGGTGATACAGGTAATCAGGGAACGGTTTTGACATTGGGAAACGGCTGTATTATCCGTAACGGCTATAAATCCGGCGGTTCCGGCGTTATTGCGGTATATGGAACGATGGCAATGGAGTCCGGCGCGGTCATTGAAAACTGTGAGGTAACCGGTACCGGCGGCGCGGTCTGGGTCTCTTCCTCCGGCAGCTTTATCATGAATGGAGGAACGATTCAAAACTGTACAGCAGGGGACGGCGGTTCTGCTGTTTCTGTGGATGGAACGTGCTTACTGAATGGCGGCAGTATTACAGGAAATACGGATACATCCGATAAGCCATGTGCCGTCTATCTGCGGTCAAGCGGAAGCGGCAGCCTGACCTTAAACGGTGTAGCCATTTCCGGCAATACATACAGTGTCTATAATGAGGGAAAGAACGTGACGATTACAGGGGATTCCGCGCTTTTGGGCAGTATTTATACAACAAATGCAGTTACGGCAAGCGGAACCGGTGTGAGTGGTCTGACGAAAACCTATACCATTACGATGAGTTCCGTCACAAATGGAACGATAGTGGTTACAGGCAGTACGGATAGTACCCATTATCAGCTTGATTCCTCTGAGTATGTGCTGGCAGCTAATGGAACGAACCTTTGGGCAGCAAAAAAATATACAGTTACCTATGATTACAGCATGAATGGCGGCACTTGTGCCACAAAAACTTCCGATATGTTTGGGGCAGGTAATAAGGTAGACTTAACACCGACAGCCACAAAAGACGGCTGGGAATTTGTGGGCTGGAATACGGATAAGGATGCCAAAACGGGTCTTGATTCCCTGACAATGGGAACGGAGGACATGACATTATACGCAGTCTATAAGAAGACGCTGACGCTCACCTGCTATTCCGGCAGTGCGGGAGATAAGCAGACAGGAACAGTAACGATTTATAACAATGATACGAAAGGTTCCATAAAAGTACCGGCTGCAAAAGCGTGGAGCGTATCGGATGAAAATTATTGGTTCTATAGTTATGTACTGGGTCCGGATAAATTCGAGGGAACGTTATATGGTGGCAACAGTACGATTTCCTTGTCGGAAGACACCAGTCTTTATGCATGGTATAGAAAAACAATCACGATTTCCTATGAAGCCAATGAGGGAAGCGGAAGCGTGGCAGATAAAAAAATCTACCGGAGCGCGAATGTGTCAGATATCGTTACCTATAAGGAAGCTTCTGCTACGCTGCCGGAGGGCACAGGCTTTACACGTGCCGGGTACACCTTTAACGGCTGGATAGAAGGAAGCAGTACAGGAACTGTTATAGCGGCAGGGACTTCGGTGACACCCACAGCAGATACCACCTATTACGCAAGCTGGACGCCGAATACTTATTTGGTTGAACTGCATTTAAATGGAGGAAGCGGGGGGACGAGCCTGACTTCCTACACCTATGGGACAGGTGCGGCACTTCCGATGGACTGGACAAAAACAGGTTACACGTTTGGAGGCTGGTATGACAATGCGGACTGTACAGGAACAGCGGTAACGGGTATTTCCGCTGCGGATACAGGAAATAAGGAATACTGGGCGGAATGGATAGACGATATTGCTCCTGTAATCGGTACGCTTTCCTACAGCTATGAGCCGAAAAACCTGTGGCAATGGCTGATTGGAAGGGAAAGCTTGATTATCACGGTGCCTGTGACAGAGGAGGGCAGCGGGGCAGATGAAATTACCTATACCGTGATACCGGAGGGGAGCACAGCAAGTACGGACACATCGGAGATTAAGGACGGTGTGGCAGAGATTACTGTTTCAGCAGATTTTGAGGGAACGATTGTCCTGACATGCACCGATAAGGAGGGCAATACCTCATCATGTGTGACGGTTGGAACAGCCATGAACGGAATTATTATTGAGGACAATGCACCGGAGATTACTTTTAAAGCGGACAATAGTCAGGTATTGGCAAGCGAATATGAAGCAGCTCCTGAAATTATCGTGACGGTAACGGATGATGAGAACAATGCCATTTCTGCCGGTCTTGCTTCCGTGACATATCAGATCGGGGACGATGCGGTAACCGAAGTACAGCAGGATTTCGTGTCAAGCATGAAAAACCAGGTCAGCTTTACCATAGCAGCGGCACAGATTCCGGCTGGCGAGACGGAAATTATCGTGAAAGCCACAGACAATGCTGGAAATTCATCGGAAAAGAAGTTGACCGTGAAAGTACATATCCACAGTGGAAACCTTGTGACTGCAAAGGCAGCGACCTGTACGGAGGACGGACATAGTGCCTATTATATCTGCAACTGCGGCAGGTGGTTTTCGGACAGCGGCTGTACAAATGAAGTGACGGCGCAGGAAGTGGCAATCCCGGCAGCCGGGCATACGGAAGTGACGGATGAAGCGAAAGCGGCGACCTGTACCAAAACGGGATTGACGGAGGGCAGCCATTGCTCCGTGTGCGGAACCATAATCGTGAAGCAGGAAACAACAGCGGAACTAGGACATGATTACAGCGGAAGCTATCTGTATGATGCAGAGGGACATTGGAAAGTATGCAGCCGATGCGGTGTGGAGGATACAAAACACAACCATATCTATGACAATGACAGGGATGCTGTATGTAATGACTGCGGCTACGAAAGGGCAGTAAAGAATCCGGATACAGACGAAGACGAACCTGAGACACCAAAGCCGGCGGGCCCATCGGAGCCGTCAAGTCCGGCGGATTCATCGGGAACGCTGCAGCCGTCCGATCCGACAGATTCATCGGAAACGCCGCAGCCCGCCGATCCGACAGATACACCGGAAACACCGCAGCCAACCAATCTGCCGGAGGATACACCGGAAACACTGCAGCCAATCAATCTGCCGAAGGACAAAACAGCAACGACACCGGGTACACGGAATAACAGGCAGCCGGAGGATGATAAAGAACCGGAAGGTACAGAAGCAACGGTGCAGAATACAGAGGAATCTTCCGGTACGGAGAAAGTGCAGCTGCCGGAGGAAGAAGGTGTACAGACCATACCGGCATCAACAGATAACGGTAAGATAACCATATCGGGTGAATCGGTGGCAACGGGCAATGTGGATGGGATGACAAGCACACGCACGGCTCTGAATCTGGGAGGTGGGGCGGTCATCATAACGGTTGTCTGTGAGGAGCAGGAGTATACGGCAGGAATAGCAGATACGGTGGCAGTGGCAAACGCAGTTCTGACAGCGGAGCAGATACAGCTCGTGTCGGACGGAGAAACCATAGAAATACGGATAGATGTGACGGATATTTCCGATAAAGTAACGCCGCAGGATCGGGAAATCATTGAGGGCGGTATCAAAGCATACCAAAATGAACTGCCCACGCTGATGCTCGGAATGTATGTTGACATCTCCATGTTCATCAAGATCGGAGCGGGAGATTGGAATGCCGTTACCAATACGCAGGAGCTCATAGAGGTGGTCATCAGTATTCCTGAGAAACTGCAGAGTGATGGCAGAGACTATTACATTATCCGATCCCATGAAGGGGAATGTACCCTCTTGACGGATATGGATGACGATCCGGATACCATAACCGTCAGTACGGATATGTTCTCCGCCTATGCGATCGCATACGAAGAGGCAGATGGAGCGGAGGTAAGTGTAAAATGTGGCTTGTGCCATATCTGCCCGACATTTCTCGGTATATGTTATTTTATCTGGCTGGCGATCATCATTGCAGCATTTTTGATCATCTGGATTGTCATTCGGAGAAAAAGAGTGGTAACGTAATAGTTGCCACTCTTTTTCTGGTTTTCAAAGAAAGATTAAAAACTATCAGGATATTTATGAGAAGATTTTCCCATTCTGCAAACAGGTTATGGTATAATGAAAGGACTTGTTTTACAAATATTTATATCTTGAAAGGAACAGCAGAATGTTAATCGTTCAAACCAATAAAGCCCAGTATGAATACGACATACATTCTCTGGTGAAAGCCTTTTACCCGGAACAGGAAGTGAAGGTTTTGACACCGGAATCAGTGATCAAAGACAGAAAAATAAAAGAAATCGAACCGATAATGGAGCTTGTATTCGGTGAGTCAAAGGTATTACTGAAAATACGGAATGAAACGGGAGAAAATGGTTTACATAACACCAAAACCCCTTCTGTGAAATCTGATTCTTTGAGTAATGGAGATACGCAAAAAGACGAACCTAAGCGGACAGAAGAGAATGGCTGGCATGTGTATACATGGACGAACACTGACCGGGTATCGGATTCTGACTATAAGAACGCCTTCAAACGCTTCCTCTATACATCCCTGCGGGAAGCAACAGGCATTTCCCTGCCATGGGGTAATCTGACCGGAATCCGTCCGACGAAGATCGCCATGACCATGATGGAACAGGGAAGAAGTGAGGAGGAGATTGACGCCTTTTTGCGGGAGAAGCATCTGGTGAGCAAAGAGAAAACTAAGCTGGGTATCGACATTGCAAAAAGAGAGAAAGCTCTGTTAGACCAGCTTCATTACGAGGATGGCTACAGTCTGTATATCGGGATTCCCTTTTGTCCCACCACCTGTCTGTACTGTTCTTTTACCTCTTTTCCGATTTGTGTATGGAAGGATAGGGTAGCGGATTATCTGAGCGCATTGGACAAAGAGATTGATAATATTGCCGAGATTTACCGGGAGAAAAAACTGGATACGATATACATCGGCGGTGGCACGCCAAGCTCTCTGTCTGCGGAGGAGCTTGACCGGCTTTTAACCAAGATCAAAACAACGCTGGATTTTACTTATGTGAAAGAATTTACGGTAGAGGCGGGGCGTGCGGACAGCATCACCAAAGAAAAACTGCAGGTGTTATATCAGCACGGCGTAACCAGAATTTCCGTCAATCCCCAGACCATGAAGCAGGCGACCCTTGATTTTATCGGCAGACGGCACACGGTTGAGCAGGTGATCGATGCCTTTGCCATGGCAAGAGAAGTCGGATTTGATAATATCAATATGGATATTATATTAGGACTGCCGGGAGAAACGGCGGCGGATGTGCAGGCAACTGTTGAAGCGATTAAAGAACTGGAGCCGGACAGCCTGACCGTTCATTCGCTGGCGGTGAAGAGGGCTTCCAAGCTTCGCAGCTGGATCGAGCAAAACGGCATCGCCATGATAAACAACACGGAAGAAATGATGCAGATTGCGGCGCAGGGGGCAGCCGATATGGGAATGTTTCCGTATTACCTGTATCGCCAAAAAAACATGTCCGGCAATTTTGAGAATGTGGGATATGCCAAGGACGGAAAATACGGTATTTACAATATTCTCATTATGGAAGAGAAACAGACTATCGTGGCATTAGGTGCAGGCAGCATCACGAAGAGGGTTTTTACTGACGGAAGGATTGAGCGTTGTGATAATGTGAAGGATGTGGCTCTTTACATAGAAAAAATCGACGAAATGATTGAGAGGAAACGGAAACTTTTAGAAACAGATAAAAGTGGTGATGCGCAATGAATGAAATGTTCTTCCGAATTTCGTCTATTCAAAGGAAAATGGAAGCAAATAATAACTTACAAACAATAATAAAAGTGATAACGGGATTACTTGTATTTACGATTTTCTTTTGCAGTTTAAATCAGGCTAACGCAATGAATGTGGCTTGGATAATATCAATGCTCGTTATTGTTTTGTTATTTATCTTTGATTCCTATTATGTAAAAAATAATAAAAAGTACGAACCCCAAATTTATCAATTAGAAGTTGATGAGTTAACACATAAAAAAGAAGTAGCAAAGATTATAGGAGAGCCTTTGTCAGACGTGGTATTAATTCGTGAGATTAAGAAAACAATGGAGGATGTTTCATTACCCATTTTGTATTATGCAATTATGTTGATATTGGATATTATAATTAAAATTATAATGATTCATTAAATTTCGATTTGCAGCTTGCCATTAGGAGAGTTGACAATGGGGAAATTATACCATTATGTTTTTCATATAACATAACAAAAGCAATCAATGGAAGCGTTAGCAAAAAAGTTAGACTTATTTTAGTAAATAATATATAGTATTGGAGAGTCCTTTAGGACATCCCAGTACATTAATCGTATAAGAATAGTATCCGATAATATGATGTTTCCCACGAAATGGAAAAGTAGGGTATAGTTTTAATAAGTGGGTTGCGAATTTCAATGTGGCACACAGTGTGTGCCATTTTACAGAATAGATATTCAGGAGGTTTTTATTTTGGGTAAAAAAGATATATTTGCTGTTTCTAATGGTGAATTTCCAGAGTATGATGAAATAAGAAAGGCAATATTAGAAGCAAGGGAAAAAGTAGCGGTTACAGTTAATGCAGCTATGGTAGCTGCATACTGGATGATCGGGAAACAACTTTACGAAGCTCAAAATAGTGTTGATTCTACTTATGGAAAAAATTTGATAAAATATGCTTCCGAGAAATTGCAAAATGAATTTGGTGCAGGTTTTACGGAAAGAAATCTGCGTAATATGCGGCAGTTTTATGAGTGCTTTCCTAAATGGCACACAGTGTGTGCCGAATTGAGTTGGTCACATTACAGGTTGTTAATTCGGATAAAAGAGCTAGAAAAACGCCAATATTATATGAAGGAATGTGCTGAATGCGCATGGAGTGTCAGACAGTTAGAACGACAGATAAATTCTTTTTATTATGAAAGAATTTTAGCCACCAGCGAAGGTAAAAGGGCAGAAGTGAGGGGAGAAATACAAACGCTTGAACCCAACACAGAACCAAAACATTTGATAAAAGATCCATATATCTTGGAGTTTTTAGGGCTGGAGGAAAACAAGGCATATCTGGAGAAGGAGTTAGAGCAGGGATTGATTGATAACCTGCAACATTTTTTACTTGAATTGGGAAAAGGTTTTTGCTTTGTAGCCAGGCAAAAAAGAATTACCATTGATGGAGATCATTACTACATTGACTTGGTTTTTTATAACTATATTCTAAAGTGTTTTGTGCTGATTGACTTAAAAACTCACAAGCTTACATATCAGGATGTTGGACAGATAGACTTTTATGTGAAGTATTTTGAAGAAAACATCAAGACAGAGGGGGATAACCCAACGATTGGAATTATTCTCTGTTCGGAAAAGAATGAAACAATGGTTAAATATTCTATATTGAATGAAAATGACCATTTATTTGCTTCAAAATACAAGCTCTATATACCTTCTGAAGAAGAATTGAAGAAGGAAATAGAGAGGGAACGATTTAATATTGAGCAGAGATTAGAGGATAAAGAAAATAACAAGCAATAACGATAAGAGCAGTCTTTTAATAAACTACCTGCTATGCAGGTGTGCCCACAGACAGTTTAAGGATTTCTGATACTGCACGGAGTTTTTCAAAGGAGTCCATGGATGCATTGATAGACAAAAGTGCGAATATTTCTACCAGTGAATTGGCTTATTATTTTGCAAATTATAATAATTCAAGTGCTATTCTGGATGCGATCAATTTTGGGGAGAATGTTTCCTGCGGATATAATTCTGATTAAGCAGATTTAACACTCTACAAGAAATAGATATGAAAATTAAATATTGTTTACCATAATGATTGAATTATCAGAATGAGTGGTTGCTAGGAGGCGCAAAAATGTATCGCATTTTTATGATAGAGGACGATAGAGGAATATTAGATGCTGTGAAAAACAGTGCAGAAAAATGGGAATTACAGATTTTCGGGGTGAAAAATTTCAGGAATATTCTTTCGGAATTTTCTGAAATGCAGCCGCATTTAGTGATTATGGACGTGGGACTTCCGGCTTTTGATGGGTATCACTGGTGTAAGGAAATCCGGAAAATATCCAATGTGCCAATCCTGTTTTTATCTTCTGCTTCTGACAATATGAATATGGTTATGGCTATGAATATGGGCGGAGATGACTTTGTGGCGAAACCATTTGATACAGATGTACTGCTCGCCAAGATTCAGGCATTGCTTCGCAGAGCATACAATTTTGCTGCCAATATGCACATCCTGGAATATGAAGGGGCTTTTTTGAATACGGAAAACTGTTCCCTGACCTATGAGGATGAGACGATCGGACTCACAAAAAATGAGAACAGAATATTGTCTTTGCTGTTGGAGAATAAAGGGAAGATTGTCAGCCGTGAGCGTTTGATGGATGCATTGTGGGAGACGGATTCCTATGTGGATGATAATACTTTGACTGTCAACATAGGACGTCTTCGGAAAAAGCTGGACGCAAAGGGGCTTTCTGATTTTATCCGAACCAAATTCGGTGTGGGATATTATATTGGGGAGGAAGAAATATGATATTTACATTCCGATACTTATGGGAACGCCGGACTCTCATTTTCATGCAATTTTTATTTTGCGGAATATTTATGATGACTTTTTATTTATATCATCTGCCGCTTTCTGCTGTTTTGTATCCGACATTTATATGCTTTTTAATAGGTTCCTTTTTTATAGGCTGGTCTGTTTATCGTGCATATGAGAAACACAAAAAACTGTTGTCCATGCAGTCTTTGCATATGAATGTGTTACAGGATGCGTTTGCAGAAAATGTGGGAACACAGGAAAAAGATTATCAGCAGATTATTTTGAAACTGTGTCAGGAAATGCAGATGGCGGAAGATAAAATGTCGAACTCTTACAAAGAGATGATAGATTACTTTACAGTATGGGTACATCAGATCAAAACACCGATTGCATCCATGCGGCTGCATTTGGAAACAGAAGATTCTAAATTGGCACGAAGGCTTAAGTCAGATTTACTCCATATTGAGCAGTATGTAGAGATGGTTTTGACGTATATTCGGATGGAATCAAATTCTTCTGATTATGTCTTTCGCCAGATTAAACTGGATAAAATCATGCGGGAGAATATTCGAAAACTTCGTGGAGATTTTATTATGAAGAAGCTGAATTTGAAGTATGAGCCGATAGAGGAAACGGTTGTATCGGATGAAAAATGGCTTTCCTTTGTGGTGGAGCAGATTCTTTCCAATGCACTCAAATATACGAATGAAGGCTCTGTAACAATAATGCTTGAAAAGCCTAAGACACTTTGTATCAGTGATACAGGAATAGGTATTGCATCAGAAGATATTCCACGGATTTTTGAAAAGGGGTACACTGGCGGTAATGGACGTGAGGATAAGCGGGCAAGTGGCTTAGGGTTATATCTGTGCAAACAGATATGTAACCGACTTGGGTTTGTAATCTCTGTGTCATCAGAGGTGGAAATCGGAACAGTGGTCAGGATTGATCTAAGTAAAAATTAAAATCTTACAAAAATGTAAGAAGTCAGAGGGAAATGTAAGGAAATTCGAGGGATTACATTTCCTTCTTTTACTATAATGGTGTCACAAAACAATATAAGGAGGCATCAATATATGAGTATATTGGAAGTAAACGCATTAAAAAAAGTATACACAACACGTTTTGGCGGGAATCAGGTCACAGCGCTTAAAAATGTGAACTTTTCGGTAGAGCGGGGCGAATATGTGGCTATTATGGGCGAATCCGGATCAGGAAAGACTACTCTGTTAAATATTTTGGCAGCTTTAGACAAGCCAACTAATGGGACAGTATTGCTGGATGGAAAAGACATTACAAAGATACCGGAGGAGAAAATGGCGGAGTTTCGTCGGGATAATCTGGGCTTTGTATTTCAGGATTTTAATTTGCTGGACACCTTTACTTTGGAGGATAATATCTATCTTCCCTTAGTATTGGCAAGTAAGCCATATCAGGAAATGAATAAGCGGCTTTTGCCGATTGCAGAAATGCTCGGTATCGGGGAACTGCTGAAAAAGTACCCCTATGAGGTGTCTGGTGGTCAGAAACAGCGCGTTGCTGTTGCGAGGGCGTTGATTACCAATCCGCATATCATACTCGCAGATGAGCCTACCGGCGCTCTGGATTCCCGATCATCGGATGAATTGTTGCGGTTGTTTGCATCGGTCAATAGGTCCGGTCAGACCATTCTGATGGTGACCCATTCTACTGCGGCTGCAAGTAGAGCAGGGCGTGTCTTATTCATCAAGGATGGTGAGGTGTATCATCAGCTCTATCGTGGAAAAGATAGTGACGATCAGTTGTATCAAAAGATTACGGATACGCTGACCGTGCTGATGACAGGAGGTGAGCGTAAGTGAATAGGGCATTGTATCGAAAATTTGCATGGAATGGAATCGAAAAAAACAAACAGCTTTATATTCCGTATTTGATTGCCGGGGGTACTATGGTGGCGGTTTTCTACATTCTGTCCTTTCTTGCATCATCTGATGTGGTGCATAGTCTGAAGGGCGGTACTCCGATTACCATGATGCTCAGGTATGCGTCAGTGGGGAGTGGATTATTTTCAGTTCCATTTCTCTTTTATACCAATTCTACTCTGATCAAACACAGAAGAAAAGAATTAGGACTATATAACATTTTGGGTATGAACAAGAAAAACCTGTTTTCTGTTTTGATTTGGGAAACTTTGATTTCCTTCGGGATTGTAGCGATAGGTGGTGTTATTTGCGGTATTGTGCTTTCCAAAATAGCAGAACTTGTGCTTGTCAATATTATGGGACAGGACGTCAATTATCAGATTTATGTGGACCTTAAATCAGCACTTTTGACGATTAGGTTATATGCTATAATCTATCTGCTGATTCTTATCAATAGCTTACGGCGGATAAAGGAGAATAATCCCATTGAACTATTGCATAGTGAAGCTGTAGGAGAACGTCCGCCCAAAGCCCGTTGGTTTTTAGCGCTGTTGGGAATGTTCTTTCTTGTGGCTGGATATTATATGGCAAATACCATTTACTCATCCATGTTCAAGATGGCATTCTCGGATATGCCTGAGATTATAACCTACGGGACTCAGCGAAGCTTTTACTCCGTGGGAGCAATTCTGATCGGCACCTTTCTCATATTTCTCTGTGCCTCGGTAGCGATTTGCAAGCTGTTACAACGAAACAAGCATTATTATTATAAAACCAGTCATTTTGTAACGGTGTCCTCCATGGCATTTCGCATGAAGCGCAATGGAGCCAGTCTTGCATCAATCTGTGTTCTGATTACTGCTGTTATTACTATGTTTACGTTTACCGTCGCTTTTCGCCTGGGAATCCGGGATATAATGGCAGCAAAATATCCATATGACATCGGTGTTACGATGGAGATACCGTCTAATCGTATGCTGGAAGAAGTGAAAACAGGCAATGATCGAACCATTTATCGGCAGCAGCTTCAGAGCACTCTTGCATCGCAGACTTCAGGAGCATTAGAGAAAGAGACCGACCAAATCATACTCTTTGGCTATATGGAGAATGGGATGATTGATCTTAGTGTAGATACTCGTGATATATGGGATGGAACTGCGAGTTTTGAATGGGTCAATAACGTCGTTCTGGAACAAGGAAAAGAAATAGTCAGCATTCGCATCATCTCCGCAGACGATTATAATGAAATGTGTGGAACAAATATCCAACTTTCTGATGGGGAGTATTTATTCGCTTACACTGATTGGGATTATAGCCCGGAGAGTTTTATTCTTCCGGACGGTACACAAGCAAATCTCCAAAACAAGACAAAGGTCGCACCGTTAAAGTCCCTTATTACATTTGATAAAAACGGACACGATGTTTCGGACAGCATCAAGTTTGTTAATTTGATAGTTCCGAATCTTCGGAATTTTCTGCTTGATGATTATAAGTTGGCTGACCATATTGGTAGCAACCATATCCTATATCAGTGGGAATGGGGAGTAGATATCACGGAAAACTATGATCGTGTCGAGGAAATACATGCTGCCATATCTGCGGCAGCAAAAGAAGCATATCAGGAGACGAATACGGAAAAACTCAATAGTTATACTCGTGCTGAACGGGCGGACAACGCAAACGGACTGACTGGTGGATTGATGTTCATAATGATAGTTTTAAATATTTTATTGCTTTTTGTAACTGCACTGATCATGTATTACAAACAGATTTCTGAAGGATATGAGGACCGGCGCCGATTTGTGATTATGCGAAAAATTGGAATGACAACAAAGGAGATACGAAGAAGCGTTAATTCCCAGGTCCTTATCGTCTTTGGATTGCCATTGATGATAGCAGGCATTCATTCTGTGTTTCTCATTTCGGTGGTAAATTTCCTTTTGAGCGTTGCTACTGTAGATGACAGGCATCTTGCCGCAAAAATGACACTTTTTAGTTTTGGATTGTTTACCATCGTATATGCCGTCATATACATGGTGACTTCACGAGTATATTTTAAGATTATAAATCGTTCGGAATGATAATAAGATAATCTGTAACAGGGGGAATAAGACATAAAAATTGTTCCATACATATTTGAACAGAAGTAAGTTTACCATTTACTTTAAGGTAGACTTAAGAATTATGTGTGCTTTTCTTAAGAAAAGTTTGTTATAAATGCTGTATGTAGTTTTCATGATTTTTAATTTTTTGAAGATAAAAGGCGGGGTGTTTCGTTAAAGAGTCAGTAAGGAGGCAGACATTGTGGATACATTAGTAGAACTTAGGGATATTTGCAAAATATATAATCCCGGAGAAAATGAGGTAAAAGCCCTTGACCATGTAAGCCTGACAATCCGGGAAAGAGAGTTCGTGGCTATTATCGGGCACTCCGGTTCGGGCAAATCGACACTGATGAATGTATTGGGGTGTCTTGATGTGCCCACTAGTGGGAACTATTATCTGCATGGGCATGATGTGGCAGGTATGACAGATGATGAATTGTCGGATATCCGTAATCAGGAAATCGGCTTTATTTTTCAGGGGTTTAACCTGATTCCCAACCTGACGGCATTAGAAAATGTGGAGCTGCCGCTGATCTACCGGGGTGTGGGAAAGCGGGAGCGCATGGAACTGTCGAAGGCAGCGCTGGACAAGGTAGGCTTGGAAAAAAGAAAGACACATAAGCCTTCTGAGATGTCCGGCGGACAGCAGCAGAGGGTGGCTATTGCCAGAGCCATCGCGCAGGCACCGCCGATCATTCTGGCGGATGAGCCTACGGGTAATCTGGATTCCAATTCTACCAGAGAGATTATGGATATTTTAAGGGCACTTCATGAAGAAGGCAGAACAGTCATTCTGATTACCCATGACAATGATATCGCGGCAAAGGCGAAACGGGTGATCAAGATCATGGACGGAAAGATTGAGGAGGATTACATCAATGTCACAGATAACGGCGAATAAAGAGGAAAACACAGGAATGACTAAAATAGTCAATGACCGGACGGCATCAGAAAACACTGGAACGGAGACAGAAACCATGAGCGCAGAGAAAGAATCCATTGATGAGAAGACGGAAAAGACTGCTATGGAGACGAACATTACGGGTACAGAAATTACTGATATGGAGACAGAAATGACTGGTACAGAAGCAGTAATGATTGATACAGAAACAGAAATAATTGACAAGACCAAACATAAGAAGTGGAAAAAAAGAGAGAAAAAAGAAAAGCAGCCTATGGACAAGGCAAAGAAGAAAAAAATGCGCCGCCGTATTGCAGCTTTTGTAGCAGTTGTCCTGATAGCGGTATTTTTTATCCGAAACTCTATTGTGGCAAAAAATACCAATCCGGTGGTCTACACCATGGAGGCATCAGTAGAAGATGTGGAGCAGACTTTGCGCACGGGTGGCACTGTGAAGAGTATGGAGTCAAAGAGCTACTTCGCGTCAGTAGCGGCACCGGTGAGTGAAGTCATGGTGTCTGCGGGAGATAAGGTAAAGAAGGGAGACGTGCTCTTAAAATATGATGAAGCTGCTCTTGCACAGACCAGACAGGAGGCAGAGTTAAAGCTTGCGTCAAACGAAGGCAATTATGACAGCTCCATTTACAAAAATGATCAGTACATAGCCGACCTTTCCGAGGCAAACACGAACCTGGATGTGCTGGATCAGCAGATATCAGACAATGAAAACTATCTCAAAGAACTGCAGAAAAAAATAGAAGATAAGAAAGCATGGTATGCCAATCAGGGGGCGCTTCTGCAAGTGTCGCTCTTAGAGTGGGAGAAGACCATACAGGATGAAAAACAGGCGTTGAATGAGCGAAATGCCGAGGAAGCACAGAGAGATATGAATGATAAGGAGAAGCGGGAAAAAGAGGAAAAAGACGATGCTGCCAAGTCACAGATCGATTCAGATGAAGAGGTATATTTAGGACTGCAGCAGGAAGTGCAGTATAACGCTTATGAACAGCAGAATAATCAGGAAATACGTGATTTACAAAGAGAGGCGGCAGATGTTGAGGCACTGATTGCAGACTACAAGGAGTACCGTGCAGAGATGGTATCCCAGAAGACGACATCGGAGAACGGCGTGCTGGATGCGGGCAGCAAGGATAAGCTGGAGGCTGATACGGCGCTGCAAAAGCTGGAGAACGGAGAAACCCTGGCAGCAGTGGATGCGGTGAAGGATGGTGTCCTTGCTGACTTCGCAGGGGTGGTCACAGAAGTGGAGATCGTGGAGGGCGCTACCCCTGCTGAGAACAGCAAACTGTTGGTTTTGGAGAGCATGGAGAAGGTTCTGGTGAGAGTCAACGTGTCTAAATATGATTTGGAGAAACTTGCCGTGGGACAGCGTGCCGAAGTGGATATTGCAGGCAGGACTTATGAAGGAGAAGTGGCCAAGATAGACGGTATGGCAACAGTCAACAGCAACGGCTCCGCGGTGGTAGGTGTGGACATCACCATCGACAATCCCGATGAGGGAATTTTCTTAGGTGTGGAGGCAAAGGTTACCGTGCACACGGCACTTGCCGAGGGTGTGGTAGCTATTCCGATGGAACTGATCAACAGTGACAGAGAAGGAGACTTCGTCTATGTGGAAGACAACGGGATCGTGGCGAAGAGACGGGTCACTGTGGGTATCTCCTCCGAGAGCGTTTGTGAGATTAAGGACGGTCTGGCAGCAGGCGAGAAGGTGATCTTGTCAAACGGAGAGGAACTGGAGGAAGGTATGCCTGTGACGGCGGTTTTGCAGGAATAAGAATGGAGATTGATATGGCACAGATATGGGAATATATTAAAATTGCCTTAATGAATATTAAAAGTAACAAGGGACGTTCCATCCTTACTATGCTGGGCATCATCATCGGCATTGCCTCCGTCATTATGATTATTTCCATCGGGAACGGCATGCGCGGCTCGATCAATGAAGAACTGGAAAATATGGGAGGAGGCTTGATCGCACTCTACACCAACAGCAATACGGATGGCAATGAGGTGGTATTTACAGAGGATGACTTTGAACTGATTGAGGAGAAAGTGGAGAATGTCAAAGGCGTCACAGCTGAATATAGTGTGTGGGGTGTCACGGCAATTGGAAGGAAGGGCGAGTTTGACACCACACTCTATGGAGGTAACGAGGCACTGCAGTACTGCGTGGGGAAGGAGCCCATCGTTAAGGGCAGATACTTTTCACAAAATGAGTATGACGCCGGCTCCATGGTCTGCGTCATCAATGAAACCAGCGCAAGGACACTTTTTGGGACAACAGATGTGGTTGGCATGGACTTCGAGATGAATCTGTGGGGTGTGACACAGGAGGTTAGTATCGTAGGGATCAGACAGGACAGCAAGGCAGGTATCATCTCTGCTTTAAACGGCGGCGGCTATCTGCAGGTGGAGATGCCGCTCTCGGCAATGGGAGCAGGGTTTGGCTTCTGGGTAGAGGATTTCACGGACCTGTACATTGTGGCGGAAAGCTCAGAGGATTCCGCCCAGGTGGCGGCAGATGCCATTACCCTTTTGGAGAACAAATTTAACGTGCGCGGAGAGAATAAGATCCTGATGGAGAGTTTTGCGGATTATCAGGCGCAATATGACAGCATCTTAGGTGTGATCACGCTCTTTATTTCTTTCGTGGCGGCTATCTCTTTGCTGGTAGGAGGAATCGGTGTCATGAACATCATGCTGGTGTCCGTGACGGAGCGAACCAGAGAAATAGGAATCCGTAAATCCCTGGGTGCAAGAACCCGTTCCATTCTGCTGCAGTTTCTGGCGGAGGCTGGTATCATTACGTTGATCGGCGGTCTGATCGGGATTGTAATCGGGGGACTGGGCGCTGTGCTTCTCTGTAATTCTTTCGGCTTCTCGGCACAGGTGAAGATCTCAACGGTGGCATTTGCGACGCTCTTTTCTTCGGCAGTAGGAATTTTCTTTGGAATCTATCCGGCAAGGAAGGCAGCCAGACTCAGTCCCATCGAAGCACTCAGGTTTTGAGCAGGCGTCGGTGTAAGAGTTTGTATTATGATGATATATAAGTTTCCTAATAAGATAATATATAAGAAAATATAATATATAAGATTGCAGACAAGATATTCAGGCATATGAAAGGCGTGTGACACTCAGGCAGGATAGATTTTGATCCTGCCTGAGTGTTTTTCTATACTAATCACATGATAAAAGTGTCAACATTCTGTTTTTCCGCATACTGTCCATCATGTTTTTTCACACCGATCGTATGATAAAGCTGACAGTTGACAAGTCGGCATTATAAAAAGTGCTTGATGTGGAGAATGACCAAAAGTATAATGGTCTGTGAAGATTTGGCAATGCGGAATGTATTTCTTTTGAAAAAACGCTTGCAATGATGAACAGATGTGACAGTTCAGACCCCATCGTAAACTTAAGGTCGTAAACATAAGGCATCAGATAGTCTTGAAAAACACCGAAAAACAGTGTAGAATTTAACAAGCTGGGAAAACGTTGAAGTTTGAAAAGAGACTTCGTACCAGAAGAAGAAATTCGAGCCTGCATGATAAGCCGGCAGGTGAGAGGAAGGCATGGTTAACATATGGCACTTAGTAAGAAACCGGTTACCGGTATGAAAGATATTTTGCCGGAGGAAATGGAGATCCGCGACTACGTCATGGGCGTGATCAAAGAGACCTACGGCAATTTCGGATTTACTTCCATCGAAACCCCCTGTGTGGAGAACATTGCGAATCTAAACTGCAAGGCAGGCGGCGAGAATGAGAAGCTGATCTTTAAGATCTTAAAAAGAGGTGAGAAACTCCGTCTGGAGGACGCAAAGAGTGAGGAAGATCTG
Source organism: Lachnospiraceae bacterium (assembly GCA_017936885.1). Lineage (GTDB taxonomy): Bacteria > Bacillota > Clostridia > Lachnospirales > Lachnospiraceae > UBA3282. The sequence goes on from JAGBEO010000036.1 coordinate 97,405, forward strand.
GTGGACGGCGGTCTGCGTTATGATCTGACGGTTCCCCTGGTTCGTTATTATTCCAATCACGCCAATGAGCTTCCGGCACCCTTTAAGGCGTTGCAGATGGGCAATGTATGGAGAGCGGACAGACCTCAGAGGGGACGTTACCGCCAGTTCATGCAGTGTGACATTGATATTTTAGGCGAAGCGAGTAATCTGGCAGAAATTGAATTGATCCTCGCTACGACTACTACACTCGGCAAGCTGGGATTTAAGAATTTCCAGATTCGCATTAACGACAGGCAGATTCTGAAAGCCATGGCAGCATACAGCGGTTTCGCCGAGGAAGATTACGATCAGGTCTTTATCACGTTAGATAAAATGGATAAGATCGGCATCGAGGGCGTGGAGGCAGAACTTTTGGAAGCCGGATACGCACAGGACAGTGTGAGGAAATATATGGAGCTGTTTAAAGGAATCGAGACAGCAGACAACGCGATTGCATATATTACGGACAAGATCGCAGATGTACTTCCGGAGGGCGTGAAAGAAAGCTTCCAGGAAATCATTGACAGTGTGGAAGCTACCAAGGGAGATTTCTTTGATCTGGTGTTTGATCCCACACTGGTTCGCGGCATGTCTTACTATACAGGAACGATTTTCGAAATCGCCATGCCGGAGTTCGGCGGAAGCTGCGGTGGTGGCGGCAGATACGACAAGATGGTCGGGAAGTTTACCGGCAATGACGTGCCGGCGTGCGGTTTCTCCATCGGCTTTGAACGTATCATACTACTGCTGATGGAAAGCGGCTTCAAAGTACCCAAGGAAGGAAAGAAGATTGCTTACCTGATGGAGAAAGGACTTCCTTCCGAAAGATTATGTGCCGTAATGCAGGAGGCACAGGAAGAGCGCGCTAAAGGCAACCAAATTCTGGTGGCACGCATGAATAAGAATAAGAAGTTCCAGAAGGAGCAGCTTACCGCACAGGGATATGAGGAATTTAAGGAGTTTTACAAGGAAGAGTTGAAGCGGTAGGAAATAATAGTTTAAAATTCAGACATGAGGAGGAAAACACAATGGCAGAGTCCATGAAGGGATGGAAGAGATCCCATCGATGTGCAGAACTGTCTACACAGAATGTAGGCGAAGAAGTAACCGTCATGGGATGGGTACAGAAACAGAGAAATAAAGGCGGTATCATATTCGTAGATTTAAGAGACCGCTCCGGTATCTTACAGATTATTTTCGAGGAGAATGACTGCGGTGCAGAAGCTTTTGCCAAGGCAGAGAAGATGCGAAGCGAGTTCGTTATTGCCGTAGTCGGCAAAGTAGAGAAACGTTCCGGCGCAGTCAATGAAAACCTGGCAACCGGCGAAATCGAGATCCGTGCCAAAGAGGTGCGTATCTTATCCGAGTCCGAGACACCGCCGTTTCCGGTAGAAGCAGATTCTAAGACGAAGGAAGAGATTCGTTTAAAATACCGTTACTTGGATTTAAGAAGACCCGACTTACAGGAGAAAATGATTCTGAGAAGCAAGATCGCATCGGAAATGCGTGCTTTTATGGCGAAGGAAGGCTTCCTTGAGATCGAGACACCGATCCTGTGTAAATCCACACCGGAAGGAGCCAGAGATTATCTGGTGCCCAGCCGTGTGCATCCGGGCAGCTTCTACGCTCTGCCCCAGTCTCCGCAGCTTTATAAACAGCTTTTGATGTGTTCCGGTTATGACAGATATTTCCAGATCGCAAGATGTTTCCGTGATGAAGACCTGCGTGCCGACAGACAGCCGGAATTTACCCAGGCAGATATGGAATTATCTTTCGTAGATGTGGATGATGTCATTGAAGTCAATGAGAGACTGATTCAGCATGTCTGCAAAGAGGCGATCGGTCTTGACGTACAGCTTCCCCTGCCGCGTATGACATGGCAGGAGGCTATGGACCGCTACGGTTCCGATAAGCCGGATACCCGTTTCGAGATGGAATTAGTGGATGTATCTGACGTGGTGGCAGGATGCGGTTTCGGCGTATTTACGTCCGCATTGGAGAACGGCGGTTCCGTCCGCGGCTTGAATGTCAAGGGACAGGCTGCCATGCCCCGCAAGAAGATCGATGCGCTGGTTGATTTTGCTAAGGGCTACGGCGCCAAAGGTCTGGCTTATTTAAGTGTGCAGGAAGACGGCACTTATAAGTCTTCTTTTGCCAAATTCATGACAGAGGAAGAGTTAGACCGTTTAGTGAAAGCAATGAGCGGTGAGAAGGGAGACCTGCTTCTCTTCGCAGCCGATAAGAAGAATATCGTATACAGCGTGCTTGGTGCACTGCGTGTAGAATTAGGCAAACAGTTAGGACTGATCGATGAATCGAAATTCAACTTCTTGTGGGTGGTAGAGTTCCCGCTGCTTGAGTGGAGCGAGGAAGAGAACCGTTTCATGGCAATGCACCATCCTTTTACCATGCCGATGGAAGAGGACTGGCAGTACATTGATTCTGATCCGGGACGTGTCCGTGCCAAGGCATATGATATCGTCTTAAACGGTGTAGAACTTGGCGGCGGTTCTGTCAGAATCCATCAGGATGATATTCAGGAGAAAATGTTTGAGGTATTGGGCTTTACCAAAGAGAAGGCATGGGAGCAGTTCGGCTTCCTGTTAAGCGCGTTTAAGTACGGTGTACCGCCTCACGCAGGCTTGGCTTACGGTCTTGACCGTTTCGTTATGCTTCTGGTACATGCCGACAGCATCCGTGAAGTGATCGCGTTCCCGAAGGTGAAGGATGCATCCTGCCTGATGACAGAAGCACCCGGCACGGTAGACGCAAAGCAGCTTGAAGAACTGCAGATTGCCATTACGGAGGCACCGAAGAAGGAAGAGGAGGAAGCCTGATGAATTTGCAGAATCCGGCAGCGCTTTTTCAGATCATGAATCTGTGGAACCGCTTTCAGAAGAATCACCCTAAATTCCCGAAATTCCTGAAAGCGGTGGTACAGAACGGAATCAGGGAAGGAAGTATTATAGAAATTAAGGTAACGACTGCCGATGGGGAGAATTTCGATTCTAATCTGAAAATCAATGCAGACGATATGGAAATGATTGAGCAGATAAAGAATATGACTATAAATCCGTAGATTCTTTAGGCAGGAAGTTAATAACAGAAAATTTAAAGCAGAGATAAGTAAGAACCCTTTGGGATGATATCGCGTAAGGTGTATCCCAAAGGGTGTTTTATCAAATATGCAGACCAACGAGAAAGGTATTTATCAGTATGGCGAAGGAATATTATTTTATTTTTTACAGTGCACTTGCCGTGATCCTGCTGATCGGAGCGCAGATGGCAGGGAAAGGCAGATGGCGGGAGGAAGCTTTATCATTTGGTTCCTCTAAGGGTCTGCTTGGTTTTTGTGCGGTCGGGATCATGCTTCATCACATGTCGCAGACGATCTATTTTGCAGGGGAGGATACGGGAATCCTCTATTTTATGGTGGATATCGGTGTGTGCTTTGTGGGAATGTTTTTCTTTTTTTCCGGCTATGGACTATATACCAGTCTGCGGGATAAACCGGATTATCTAAAAGGTTTCCTGAAAAAAAGGCTGTCATCTGTTTTGATACCGTTTTATATGTGTAATTTTGTTTTTATTCTGGGTTCCTTTCTGTGGGGGTATGAATTTAAGAAGGGCGAGCTTTGGCCGTATGTGACGGGAGTGATTCTGATGAATTCCCAGATGTGGTATATTGTGGAGATATTCATTTTATATCTGTTGTTCTATCTCGTATTTCGCCTGATTAGAAACCGGGATGCAGCGTGCATCCTGTACGGTATCTGTGTATTTGTCATGATGGTTGGAAGTCTTTTGTTGGGGCATGACACGAAGACTCCTACGCTGGGACTATGGTTTCACGGAGAATGGTGGTACAATGCCACCGCACTAATCTGGGTGGGGATACTCTTTGCCAGATGGGAGAAACAGATTCTTGGCTTTGTGCGCAGATATTACAGGATGGTTTTGGTTGTTATGTTGTGTTTTACCGTATTCTTCTATCATAAAACCATGTATATGCTGCAGCATGTCGGTTACTGGTATGAATGGGACGGTTATGCAGGCTATAAGGAAAAGTTTCAGACACTTGGCATACAGGTACCTTTTATTCTCTTTGTTGTTCTGACGGTGGTAGTGATTTTGCAGAAGATAGAATTTGGCAATAAGATTATGCGTTTTTTGGGATCCATTGCCATAGAGTTATATCTGATTCATAATTTGTTTATTCTGTATCTTCCTATCCGCAACCGTGTGTTCTATATGATAGGAGTGTATGCCGCTTCTGTCGTGACGGCGTGGATACTGCATATGATGGATCAGAAACTGATCGGAATGGTAATGAAGATTGGCAGAAAAGAAAAACTCTGATATACTGTATAAAGCAGAAAAGGAAAAGGAGTCAGATATGGCAGATAATCATAAATTTGATAACAGTAAGCTGGAAGAGGCTTTGGAAGAATTTGTAAAGGACAGACAGAAGGAAAAATATGCAGGGGTCATGGAGATACTGGAAAAATCAGTGGTGCTTGTGCCGACTATGCCGCCTAAGGATCTGGATGAAGAGACACAGAAGTTAATGCAGGAAGGAAAGCCGGTGCAGCTTCCCAAGGATGCTAAAATATTACCCTGTCTGCTACGAAAAGAGAGCGGAGAGATGGCGCTTCCGATTTTTACTTCTCCGGCACAGATTCCGCAGGATAAAAAAAGTCCGGCAGTTCTTGCTATGCCGTTTTTCGGGGTGATCGGCATGGTGATGGCGAATCAGGAGAAGATTGAGGCGGTGGTACTGAATCCATTTACCCACAGTATGGTATTGACCAAGGCTATTCTGGAAGTGGCTAAGAAGCGCAAGGACGCTTTGAGTAAGCCGCAGACCAAGACGATTAAGGTGACTGAGAAACAGTTCCAGAATCTTGCACATAACAGAGTGGCAATGTATTTACTGCCCAAATACCTGTTTGAGAATAAGGAAGAAGGTTTACAGAAGCTTCAGAAGGAAGAAGGAGAATTTCTGCTGCATTTCTATGACGAAGTATATCCGGAAGGAAGAAGAACCGCTTTTACAGAGGATGATTTTTCCGTTATGACATTGAATATCACGGATACGGTACAGTTGACGCGGGTGGACATGCCGGATGAAGCAATGAAAAAGGGTATGTGCTATCGGGTTTATGCTGTCTGGGAAAGAGATACGCAGGAAGTATCTTATTATACACTGGAGAAGACCGAACAGGGAAACTATATCGGCAGGATCTGGGCTGACGGAAGACATGAGCTGGTAGAGCAGGCGCCGGATAACGGAGCGGAGATTGAAGCCGTTATGAGTCTGGTTACCAAAATGTAGGAAAGTGGGAATTCTTTATGGTTGAACTGTTATTCTTAAGTATCTTTGGTTTTGCAGTCATTACTTTCTGTATTGGATTTTCTATCGCACAGAAGGGAATAAAAAAAGATAGAATAGATTTACTTTGTTTCCTGCTGGCCATAAGCAGCGGATGGTGGAGCTTGTTTTTCGGCTTGGTGTTAAAACAGACCGATCCGGATATGGCGGCGTGGATGCGGACAGTGGGAATGATTGGCGTGTTTGCGTTGATGATTTGTATTACCTATATGATGGTATACTGGTCCGGCATCCGGGGCAGAATGCGCCGCTGGGTCATAGGCTTTGCATGGCTGGGAGTGCCTTTGTATCCCTTTACGGTACAGAAGAGCAATATCACATTCGAGATGACCAACTACGGTATGTCTTACCAGATGAGCAGCGGAATATGGAGTTTTGCATATACGTTGTATTATGTGGTAGTGGCGCTTAATATGCTGTTTCTTGCGATTCATCTGCTTCGAAGAAGCATTCGGAGAAGAGAGAAGATTATGGCACACAATCTGATTTCCTGTATTTTTATTGTGGTGCTTGGAAGCATATTGGATACGGTAATGCCTATGGTTGGAATCTCAGCCTTTCCGGGAAGTACCATAGGACAGTTTGTTGGCGTAATTGCCCTGTACCAGACATATCTTTTCTATAAGAAATCACAGATGAATCTGGAGAATATGTCTCAGTTTGTATATTACTCCGTGGACGAGCCTGTATTTTTGTTTGATGAAGCGGAGAGTCTGTGTATTGTGAACAATGGTGCAGCAGTGTTTCTGGAGATGAGTGCGGAAGAGTGCTGTAAGTTACGTCTGAATGAGATTTTTGAACTGAACAGGGATGTATTCCGGTTTCAGGGCGGAAAGAACAGAGTGGAGGCACGCTGTATTCAGAACCAAAATATCTGCAGTGTCAGTATTGATAAGATTTATGATGATTATAAGGATATTATCGGTTACATTGTGATTGTGCACGATATCACGGAACGGGTACATATGATGGAGAAATTAGATCTGGAGAAACAGCGCGCCGATAAAGCAAATGAGGCGAAGGGTGTATTCCTTGCCAATATGTCTCACGAGATCAGAACGCCGATCAATGCCGTGATGGGTATGAATGAGATGATTATCCGTGAGTGTGAGGATAATGCGATTCTTGAGTATGCACAGAATATCCGGGATGCCAGCAAGACGCTTCTTGCCCTGATTAATGATATTCTGGATTTCTCAAAGATAGAATCCGGTATGATGGAAGTGGTGGAAGAAGCATATTCCCTTAAGGCGATGCTCAAGGCTCTGGAGAAAGAATGCAGCATGAGAGCGGAGGCGAAGGGGCTGGCACTTAAGTTTGTCGTGCCTGAGGACACCCCGAATGTTTTGCTGGGTGATGAGGTAAGAGTGCGGCAGATTCTGCTTAATATCCTGACCAATGCCATTAAGTATACTATTAAAGGCAGTGTGACTATGACATTGTCTTATGAAAAGAAGGAAAATAAGAAGATTCAGCTTATCTTTGCGGTTGCGGATACCGGGATCGGAATCAAAGAGGAGAATATTGACCGCCTGTTCGATAAGTTTGACAGAGTCAATGAGGAGCAGATCCATTCGATTGAAGGCTCCGGTCTGGGATTAAGTATTGTAGACAGATTGTTAAAGCTGATGCACGGTACAGTGGAAATAGAGAGCAAATTTGGAGAGGGTTCTACCTTTACCGTTTCACTGACGCAGCAGATTATAGAAGATCAGCCTATCGGCATCCTGCGTGAAGATAAGAAAGTGCATGAGGAACGGACGCGGTATGTACCGCAGTTTATAGCACCGGAGGTAAAGGTTCTGGTGGTGGATGACAATAGAGTAAATCTTACAGTGGTCAAGGGGCTTTTGCGTAAGACCCGGATGCAGATTACCTGTGTCTTGAGCGGTAAGGAATGTCTGGAAGCTGTCCGTCAGGAGGAATATCATATTATTTTACTGGATTATATGATGCCGGAGATGGACGGTGCCGAAACCTTAGAGAATCTTAAAACGATGTCTGATAACAGGAGTAAGGATGCGGCGGTGATAGTGCTTACAGCTAATGCCATGGCCGGAATGAAGGAGATGTATCTGGAGCAGGGCTTTGATGCCTATATTTCCAAGCCCATTGACGGAACTGCCTTAGAGCAGCTTTTGATGGGATATATTCCGAAGGAATATCTGGGCAGTCCTGCATAGGAAAAGAAATATGCCCTGATTGCAGTGCCAAATCTGGGATTTGGCTCGTGTATCTTTCGCGATAAATTGCTTCGGAACAGAGGATTAAAATGAAAGGTCATGATGATGCAGAAGATAGATACTGTAGTTTTTGATTTGGACGGAACCTTGCTTAATACATTGGAAGATCTGGCAGACAGCGTGAATTATGCCATGAGACAGTATGGCTTGCCGGAACATACTTTGGAGGAAGTGCGTGCCTATGTGGGAAATGGTGTTGCAAAGCTGATAGAAAGATCGATTCCGCATGGAACAGATCATCCGTATTATGAGCAGATACTGGATAGCTTTAAGACGCATTATGCACTTCATTGCGAGGATAAAACCTGTCCTTATGAAGGGATCATGGAGCTTCTTTCACAGTTAAAAGAGCAAAACTTCCGTATGGCGATTGTATCGAATAAATTTGACGGGGCAGTGAAAAAGCTGAATAAAAAATATTTTAACCGGTTTATTTCTGTGGCAATCGGTGAGAGCGCAACGGTACAAAGAAAGCCAGCACCTGATACCGTGTATCAGGCACTGGCTGAGCTTAACGCTGATGCGTCCCAGGCAGTGTATGTAGGTGACTCTGAGGTGGACAGGCAGACGGCAGCCAATGTGCCTATGACCTGTATCAGCGTTACCTGGGGATTCCGCACGAGAGAGCAGTTACTGGAATCCGGTGCAAGCGATGCGTGTATGATTAAGACTCCGCAGGAGCTTCTTCCTCTGTTGCTTCGTCTGCAGCAGGAATGGTAATCAAAACTTTCAGGATACGGTTATCCTGAATGCCGCATGCCTGCAATGATATTCCGTTATCTAACAGGATACTCTCCTGATCCTGAGGCAGGCGTTCCAGCTTCTCGATCATAAGACCGCCGACAGAGTCATAGTCCTCAGATTCCATTTCAATATCCAGGGCATCATTGATATCGTCCAGCTTCATACCGCCTTCTACCAGATACTTGCCGTCCTCAGTTTCCTGAATCAGTTCTTCCTCGTCATCATCGTACTCGTCACGAATCTCACCGACTAATTCTTCCATCATATCTTCCATCGTAATCATACCGACGGTGGTTCCGTATTCGCTTAGTACGAAGGCGATGTTGTAGGATTTTTCACGTATCTCCATCAACAGATCCGATATCTTCTTATATTCATAAGTATAATAGGCATCTCTGAGAATTTTCTTAATCTGGAATTTTTCTTTATCTTTTACCAAAATAAAATCTTTTACGTTGACCAGGCCGATGATGTGATCGGGATCACCGTCATATACCGGAATTCGTGTGAACATGGATTCCTGGAAGGTGGATAAGAGTTCCTGATACGTGGCATCAATGGGAACCGTGGTCATCTGGATTCTCGGAATCATGATGTCTTTGGCAACGGTATCTCCGAAATCAAAGATATTATAGATCATTTCCCGTTCTTCCGATTCGATGGCGCCGCCCTCGTGACTTACGTCTACATAAGTTTTTAATTCTGTTTCGCTGATGCTCATATTGTTGCCGTCAGCATTGATATGTAGAAGGCGCAGGATACAGCCGGAAATTTTATCAACCAGAAAGATCACAGGAGTCAGAACTGTCATCAGCATACTGATCAGACCGCTGTACAGTAAGGTGATGGATTCTGCTTTCTGCATTGCCCAGGTCTTCGGTACGATTTCGCCAAACATTAAGATGACGAGAGTCAGCACACCGGTTACGATACCCACCGCGTGACTTCCCCAAAGCTTGATGGCGAGTGTAGTAGCAACAGAGGATGCGGACAAATTAACAATATTATTGCCGATCAGGACTGCACTCAGCATTTTACCATACTGATCCAGTATATGCAGTACCCGGATGGCTCCCTTGTGGTCTTCCTGGGCAAGTGTACGAAGCCGTACACGGTTGACTGTCGAGAATGCTGTCTCGGCAGAAGAGAAAAATGATGATAAAATAATAAGAATAACTAAAGCTGCGATTTGTATGACACCTGTGGTATCCAATGAAATATTCACTCCTTATTGATATGATATGAGTCTGTGATATCCGCATCAGGTGCAACGGCAGATGTTTCCTCCCATAAACACACAGATCGTGAATACATAGACTTCTTAGTAGAAAATATTACTATGGAATATAAGATTATGTCAAGTTTTTCTGCGGTGCGGAATATATTTTAAGGAAAAGTTTATTACAGTTTTAGAATTGCAAAGCCAAACAGAATATTTGGACCGTGATTTTGCAGTGATAAACTGCTTTGGAATGGAAAATGTAAGGGGGAAGTATGGGAAAAAAGGAGATTTATACGGAAAAAGTAATCTTTATCACAAAGTGTATGCTGATGGCGTATATCCTGACGGCAGGTCTGCTGTTGCTGCTTGCTTTTATGCTGTATCGGTTTGGTCTGTCTGAAAAAGTAGTGTCAATCTGTATCATTGCGATTTACATAGCCGTCACATTTCTGGCGGGACTGATTGCCGGAAAAAGAGCCGGAAAGAGAAGGTTTTTGTGGGGACTGGCCATGGGAGTTACGTATTATGTGATTCTGGTTATCGTGTCTGTGATTGTGAACAGAGGCGCAGAAGCCGTGGCAGGAAATATGGTGACCGTTTTCTTCCTGTGTGCCGGAAGCGGGATGATGGGCGGTATGTTAAGCTGATTGCTATAGGGCCGGCTAAAAAAATTTATAAAAATACTTTTCGTATAGAAAAAACTATGGTATACTACATAAAGTTATGAGAATAATCCGCGTATGGTATCGGAAGATATGATATTGCTGAGGGACATAAGGAGGATAAATCGCATGAAACATATTAAGACCTTAACAACAAGAGATTTAAAAGAATCCATGAAAAAGGGCGGCTGCGGTGAGTGCCAGACATCTTGCCAGTCCGCTTGCAAGACTTCTTGTACAGTAGGCAATCAGAGCTGTGAAAAGGCAAGATAACAGATCTTATCATCAGCTTATAAAGATGGGAAATATAAGCAGCGATTCAGGTCGCTGCTTATTATGCGTATAGAAGCAGAGTCGGGACATAGATGATAAGACGGTTTGGATGCCGGGGAAAGATTTATAGTTGTTAGTTAGGAGAATGTAAGTGATACACCAATATATTAGCAATGGATATCGCATTGTGCTGGATGTGAACAGCGGCTGTGTTCATGTGGTGGACGAGCTGGCATATCGTGCGATTCCAATCGTAGAAGAACTGCTTAAGCAGAAGGTGGAAGCAGAAGATAAGATCACGGAGGAAACAGCCGGACAGTTAGGTATGGATGTTTCTCAAGTGGCGGAAACCGTAAAAGAGATTTTGGAATTAAAAGAAGCGGGAATGCTTTTTACAGAAGATATTTATGAAAAATATATCGGAGAGTTCAAGGACAGACAGACGGTGGTTAAGGCACTGTGCCTGCATATAGCCCATGACTGCAATCTTGCCTGCAAATATTGTTTTGCGGAAGAGGGAGAGTATCATGGAAGACGGGCCTTGATGAGCTTTGAAGTGGGGAAGAAAGCTTTGGATTTTCTGGTGGCGAATTCCGGCAACCGTGTGAATCTGGAAGTGGATTTCTTCGGCGGCGAGCCGTTAATGAACTGGCAGGTGGTGAAAGATCTGGTAGCCTACGGCAGAAGCTTAGAGGAACCCCATCATAAGAAATTCCGTTTTACGCTGACCACGAACGGTGTTCTGTTGAATGATGAAATCTTAGAGTTTGCCAACAAAGAGATGGCTAACATCGTACTGAGCATTGACGGGCGCAAAGAGATCCACGATCTGATGCGTCCTCACAGAGGCGGTCAGGGAAGCTATGACGAGGTAGTGCCTAAATATAAGAAGGTTGCCGGGAGCAGAAACCAGATGAATTACTATGTGAGAGGTACCTTTACCAGAAACAATCTGGACTTCACAGAGGATGTGAAGCATCTGGCTGACGAGGGCTTTGAGCAGATCTCCGTGGAACCGGTGGTAGCCGCAGACACAGAGGATTATGCCATCAGACAGGAAGATGTTCCGGCAATTCTTGCGGAGTACGATAAGCTGGCGCTGGAATATATTAAGAGGAAAAAGGAAGGAAAAGGTTTTAATTTCTTCCATTTTATGATAGATTTAGAGGGTGGTCCCTGTGTGGCGAAGAGACTTTCCGGCTGCGGTTCCGGTACGGAATATCTGGCTGTGACGCCCTGGGGAGATTTCTATCCCTGTCATCAGTTCGTCGGGCAGGAAGAGTTCCTGATGGGAAATGTGGATGAAGGCATTATCCGCACAGACATCCGGGATACGTTTAAGACTTGTAATGTCTATGCGAAGGAACATTGCAGGGACTGCTTCGCAAAGTTTTACTGCAGCGGCGGCTGTGCTGCCAATGCGTATAATTTCAGCGGCAGCATCAACGGTTCGTATGAGATTGGCTGTGAATTGCAGAGAAAGCGAATTGAATGTGCAATTATGATAAAAGCGGCACTTGCCGATGAGGAAAAGGAGAATTAATTATGAAAAAGAGCAGAGCGGTTGTAAGCCTGATTGTGTTCGTTCTGATCCTTGGGCTGTTGGGCTATACGGCAGTCTTCGGTGTGGGTTCTGACCAGTCGGGTTCGGCTTCCAGTATTAAGCTGGGACTTGATCTGGCAGGCGGTGTCAGCATCACCTATCAGGTAGTGGGAGATGAAGAACCCAGTGCCGAGGATATGAGTGATACGATCTATAAGCTGCAGCAGCGTGTAGATAACTACAGCACCGAAGCACAGGTATATCAGGAGGGCAGCGACAGAATCAATATTGAGATTCCCGGTGTCTCCGATGCAAATCAGATTTTGGAAGAGCTTGGCAAGCCGGGCAGTCTGTATTTTATCTCACAGACAGACAGCGAAGGAAATGCCAATTACGAGATGACTACCTATGAAATCGATGAAGACGGTATTTTAAGACCTGCCTATGAGTTGAAGAAAACGTTGGAAGAATTACAGGCAGACGGATCTATCGTATTATCCGGTACAGAGGTGGAAAGTGCACAGGCAAGAACACAGCAGGACTCCATGGGTAATCTTGAGAACGTAGTCAGCCTGACCTTTAATGAGGAAGGTACGAAGGCTTTCGCAGAGGCAACTACCAAGGCATATGCGAACGGAGAAACGATTGCGATTTATTATGATAATGAGTTCGTCAGCGTGCCGAATGTACAGGCTGCCATCACAGACGGCAATGCGGTGATTACAGGACAGGACAGTGCGGCAGAGGCAGAACAGCTTGCTTCCACGATTCGTATCGGCGGCCTGAAACTGGAACTGGAAGAACTTCGTTCCAATGTAGTAGGTGCACAGCTTGGCTCCGCAGCGATAGATTCCAGCCTGATTGCAGCGGCAGTTGGTTTCGCACTGGTTGTTGTGTTTATGATAGCAGTATATTATGTTGCAGGTCTGGCAGCTTCCTTAGCGCTTGTCTTATATACAGAGTTAATGGTAATTCTGTTATATGCATTTGAGGCGACACTGACACTGCCTGGTATCGCCGGTATTATCCTCAGCGTGGGTATGGCGGTGGATGCCAACGTTATTATTTTCGCCCGTATCCGTGAGGAATTAGCGACAGGCAAGACTGTACAGTCTGCTATTAAGATTGGTTTCAACAAAGCATTATCGGCTATTTTGGATGGAAATATCACGACCTTTATTGCAGCGATCGTACTTTATGTTATGGGAAGCGGTACGATTAAGGGCTTCTCCATCACATTAATGCTTGGTATTGTATTGTCCATGTTTACGGCGCTTGTTGTTACGAAATTCCTGATGAATGTATTCTATGCGCTGGGTATCCAGAGTGAGAAGGCATACGGTGTCGGCAAGGAGAAGAAGACCATTAATTTCTTATCCAGAAGATATGTATTCTTCGGGCTTTCCGTTGCAGTGATTCTGGCAGGCTTCGTAGTGATGGGAGTGAACAAATCCCAGATCGGCATGCCTTTAAATTACAGCTTAGACTTCGTGGGCGGTACTTCTACTACCATGACGCTCAATGAGGATATGAGCATTGAGGAGATTGATGCACAGATCGTTCCTTACGTGGAAGACATCACAGGTGACGGTAACGTACAGACAACGAAGGTGGCCGGTTCTAATCAGGTGATTATTAAGACAAGAACCCTGAATGTGGATGAAAGAGAAGAATTTGCTAATGTAATGGTAAATAATTTCGGTGTAGATGAGAGTAGTATCACAGCCGAGACCATCAGTGCGACGATCAGTTCTGAGATGCAGACAGGTGCAGTCAAAGCGATTATTGTAGCTACAGTGCTGATGCTTCTTTATATCTGGTTTAGATTTAAGGATATCCGTTTTGGTGCAAGCAGTGTGATCGCATTGCTTCATGATGTATTGGTTGTGCTCGCATTCTATGCGGTTGCAAGGGTATCCGTAGGAAATACCTTTATCGCATGTATGCTGACGATCGTAGGTTACTCCATTAATGCGACAATCGTTATCTTCGACCGTATCCGTGAGAACATGGCAGGGATGAGAAATAAAGAAGACTTGCAGAACATGGTCAACGCAAGTATCTCACAGACATTGTCCAGAAGTATCTTTACTTCCCTGACGACTTTCTTCATGGTAGCGGCTTTGGAAGTGTTTGGCGTTTCCTCGATCAGAGAATTTGCACTTCCTCTGATGGTAGGTATCGTATGCGGTACGTATTCCTCCATCTGCCTGACCGGTGCTATGTGGTTCGTATTCCGTACGAAGTTTGGTAAGACAGGCAATAAGGGTAAAAAAGCGGCAGCTAAATAGGATAGTAAACAGGAAGAGATAAGAAAGATACAAAATGCATCATTAGATATTGACAAAGTAATGGTATGGATGTATTATTGTATACAACAAAGAAAAAGAAGTGAACGAAGGCGTTCTGCGAGAAGCAGGACGCCTTTTTTGCGCGCATAAGCAGAGTCAGAAGGCTTGCGAATCTGCTTATGGCACAAGAGTGAGAAATGGGAGGAATGTCTATGTATGATTTGGATTTGTTGGAGCACACGGATACCGTGAATGAATTGCTGGCACGGTACGGCGTGAAATTCGGTATTTATAAAAATAATACCTTTAAGGAACAGTTGTTTCCTTTTGATGCGATTCCCCGTGTGATAGAGAAGGAAGAGTTTGGTTATCTGGAAAAGGGATTGAAACAGAGAGTGGTGGCGCTCAATCTTTTCCTGAAAGATATATACAGTAAGAAACAAATCGTGAAGGATAAGGTAGTGCCGGAAGATTTTATCTATGCATCCAGCGGATATATGGCAGAGTGCGAGGGAATTTGCCCGCCGAAGGATATTTATTCCCACATTTCCGGTATTGATCTGGTGCAGGGTAAGGATAAGGAATGGTATATTCTGGAAGATAACCTGCGGGTGCCCTCAGGCGCTTCTTATCCGATGATTGCCAGAGATCTGTGCAGGCGAAGCAGCCCCCTTACGTTCCAGAACACGAAGCTGGAGGACAACCGCAATTATGCCAAACTTCTCAGACGTACCCTGGATCATGTCAATGTGGGCGGACATACGGTAATTCTTACACCGGGCAGATACAATGCTGCTTACTTTGAACATTCCTATCTGGCGGAAAAAACAGGAGCACATCTGGTAAACGGTTCGGAGCTTAAAGTAGTGGATGATAAGCTGTATTATGTGACATACAGCGGGGAGTTGGAGCGTGTAGGCGCCGTGTACCGGAGAATTTCGGATGAATATTTAGATCCCATGAACTTCAATCCTGAGTCAGTGATCGGTATTCCTCATATTTATGATGTGTACCGCAAGGGAAATGTGGCGCTTTTAAACGCACCGGGCAACGGTGTGGCTGATGATAAGGGAATCTATTACTTTGTGCCGAAGATGATTCAGTATTATCTGGGTGAGGAACCGATTTTACATAATGCACCGACATACCTTCCGTTCTATGAAGAGGATATGAAGTATGTTCTGGAAAACTTCGATAAACTGGTATTAAAGGACGTGGCGGAAGCAGGAGGCTACGGCGTGGTATTCGGATCGTCCATGAGCGCGAAGCAGAAGGAGGATTTCATCGCACTGCTTAAGGCAGAGCCGAGACGATTCATTGCACAGGAAGTGATAGATTTTCTGGATATTGATATCCTGGAGGGCAGCGATTCGGTGCCGCGTAAGGCAGACCTCAGGGCTTTTGTGCTGATGGCAGATGAGCCCCTTGTCTGGAAAAGCGGACTGACCAGATTTTCCAGAAATCCGGATTCATTTATTGTTAATTCATCTCAGGGAGGAGGATTTAAAGATACATGGGTATTATCTCAGTAGAACAGGCAGACAGGTTATTTTGGCTCGGCAGGTATTCCGAGCGGGTATATACGACACTTCGGTTGTATTCCAACAGCTTCGATACCATGATTGATGAGATCACGGACAGTTATCAGAAGTTCTGTAAAGACATTGATATTCCGGATATCTATGGTTCGAAAGAAGCGTTTAAGGAGCATTATCCTTTTGACGAGGACAATCCGGATTCGATTTTCAGTAATCTGAACAGGGCTTATGATAACGCGGTAGTGCTTCGGGAAGAGATCGGATCGGAGACTTTATCCTATATCCAGTTAGCGATCTATGATATGAATAAGGCGCGGATCAGCCGTGCACCATTGATCGAGATGCAGCGGGTCATTGACAATATTCTTGCTTTTTGGGGAATCGCAGATGACAGTATTGATTCACCGCAGGTCAGAAACCTGATCAAGACAGGCAAGAGAATCGAACGCATTGACCTTTATGCCAGACTCGGAATCAAAAGAAATGAGCTGGTGCGGGAGATTAACCGTCTGGCGCACCGGATTCTCCGCTGCCAGGTAGAATACGACGCGGCAAAGGTAGAAGAATTAAAACAACTTGTAGACACTCCTGAAATAGATTACTATAAGATTGTGGAAGTAGTGGAGGCTATTTTCCCAACATAATAAGACAGACAGGAGCAGAACAGTGAAAAGGTTATCTTTCGACTATTATATGCACATAGCGTTTTCAGAGATCGTAACCCAGTGTCACTACACTAT
Source organism: Lachnospiraceae bacterium (assembly GCA_017936885.1). Classification (GTDB taxonomy): domain Bacteria; phylum Bacillota; class Clostridia; order Lachnospirales; family Lachnospiraceae; genus UBA3282. The sequence continues at coordinate 114,074 of JAGBEO010000036.1, forward strand.
CAAATGTATTCCGATGAATACAGAGAATCAGCAATTAGAGACATTACAGGTTGAGATTGAGCCGAAGGACACGATGAGCAGAGGCGAGGATTCTTTTGGAAATCAGTATTTATATGGAAGTGTGGATCAGAACCATGAGGAATTTTACTTCCATATAACAGGAGAAGTCATAACGGGTATGACTACGTGGCAGGATGGTGTAGCGGATCATATGGCGGGAATGTATCGTTATGCTTCAAGATATACGCAGATGGGAGAGGCATTAGAGGATTACTATTCTATAGCTGCACCTAAGGCGGAGGAAGATACATATGCCTATGCAGTCCGGCTGATGCACAGGCTGCATGAGGAGTTTGTTTATGAAAAAAATGTGACAGACGTTTCTACCACGGCAGAAGAAGCTTGGAAACTGGAAAGAGGCGTCTGTCAGGATTATGCCCATATCATGATTGCCCTTTGCCGCAGGGCGGGAATTATGGCGCGGTATGTGGCGGGTATGATGATCGGAGAAGGTGCAAGCCATGCATGGGTGGAGATAGCTTACGAAGGCAAGTGGTATGCCTTTGATCCCACCAATGATAAGCTGGTAGATGACACCTATATCAAGCTGGGGGTCGGCAGGGATGCTGCTGACTGCCAGATTAACCGCGGACTTTTGCGGGGCGGCGGCACGCAGACACAGACTGTGGATGTGAAGGTGACGGTCTGTGAATAATAGCGTGTGGATGGAACGTTTGTGTGGAAGCGGCACAAATGTTACGTTTTTTCTATGATAGTAGAAGAGTCAGCCGGCTGGCGGGAGATTTTGGTGATAGAACGCTTCGGAATGGAAGGTAGTTATGATAGAGACAGTTGCGTCTGTAGGGCTTCCGGTGGGAGAAGTTCTGGAGATTAAGAAGAACAGGATTGTTCCTGAATATGGTGATGAGAAAGTATGGAAGCGGATCAGCATTGTCACCGGTATCCATGGGGATGAACTGGAAGGACAGTATGTATGTTTCGAACTGCTCCGGCGGATTGCGGCACAGCAGGATAAGCTGAGTGGTATTGTAGATGTGTATCCGGCGATGAATCCGCTCGGTATCGATTCTATTACAAGAGGGGTTCCGGCATTCGATCTGGACATGAACCGTCTTTTCCCGGGAGATATAAACGGCAATATGACGGAGTATCTGGCGGCTAAGATCGTAGAGGATATCACAGGTTCCGATCTGTGTGTGGATATTCATGCCAGCAATATTTATCTGACGGAGATCCCGCAGATCAGAATCAATGAATTACATAAGGATACGTTAGTTCCTCTTGCCATGAAGGCTAATGTAGACTTTATCTGGGTGCACGGCGCCAGCACGGTATTGGAATCCACGCTGGCATACAGCTTAAACAGCAGGGACGTCCCCACACTGGTGGTGGAGATGGGAGTAGGTATGCGTATCACGAAGACCTATTGCGACCAGATGGTGGACGGTATCTTTTCTCTTATGAAGGAACTTGGTATCTGGCAGGGAGATGTGCCGGAACCAAGAAAGCCTATTATTTCAGAAGATGAAGAGGATGTCTGCTTCTTAAATGCTGCCACATCCGGTATCTTTGTGCAGCAGGTAAAACATTGGGAACGGCTGAAAAAGGGAGATATGGTCGGACAGATCATAGATCCTTTAAACGGTAAGGTGCTGGATGATGTGGTGTCTCCGGTAAACGGAATCCTTTTTACCATCAGGGAATATCCGGTGGTGGATGCCGGATCACTGTTGGGAAGGCTTCTGCGGGAGGAAATTTTGGACAGGTGAATCAGTTGCACCTGTCATGATTTTTGACCGGAACTGTCTGACACAGAAGAAAGGGTACCAGGAATACCAAGTCAGAGACAGAAATTAAGAAGAAATGGGTAATGGTAAATGGAAAAGAAAGTATTATATGAAATAAAAGCATTATACCGGGATGATCTGCGTGTGATGGGATATGAATTCGGAGAAGGGGAAGAGACCCTCTGTATTCTGGGCAGCCTTCGGGGAAATGAAGTACAGCAGCTCTATGTATGTTCCCAGCTTGTGAAACGGTTCACAGAACTGGAGAAGCAGGGCAGGATTCATGCAGGACACAAAATACTGATCATTCCTACTGCCAATCCCTATTCCGTGAACATCAAGAAACGGTTCTGGCCTACGGACAATACCGATATTAACCGCATGTTTCCCGGATATGATCTGGGTGAGACAACACAGCGGATCGCGGCCGGTATTTTTGATCAGATTAAGAATTATAAGTACGGGATTCAGTTTACGTCTTTCTATATGCCGGGCAATTTTGAACCCCATGTGCGCATGATGAAGACCGGCTTTGAGGATGTGGAGATGGCGAAGCGGTTCGGTATGCCTTATGTGGTGATCAGGGAGACAAGACCGTATGATACGACTACTCTTAATTATAACTGGCAGATTTGGGAAACCCATGCGTTTAGTATTTATACCACGACGACAGAATCTATCGACAAGGAAAGTGCCCAGATGGCGGTGCGGAGTATTCTGACGTTCCTTGCCAAAGAGGGCGTGGTGGATTACAAGGGACATGACGGCTATCTTTCCCAGGTGGTCATTGATACGGATATGGTGCCGGTGAGGACGAAAGTGTCAGGAATCTTCGAGCCGAAGGTGAAGGTGGGCGAAGAAGTTGTGAAGGGGCAGGTGATGGCAGAGACGATTGATCCCTATGAGGGAAATGTGACAGAGGTTTTAACTGCGCCGGTGGACGGGATGGTTTTCTTTGCGCATAATGAGCCGCTGACTTATGCGAATACGGCGGTGTTTAAGCTGGTGATTAGGGAGGAGTAGGGAAGGATTCCGACAGATGATATCATTGCGCAGTTTAAGCTGTGCATCATAAAAAAGCTTCATGTCAAGTGATATGAGGCTTTTTTGCGTGTAAAGTTTTATGATTTCGGGAGATGATGGTTGGTATGGTAGCATAGAAAAACAATATTGCTATTGAAAATAGCAAATAAAAGCGATAAAATAAGGATTAAATTGTGTTACTAATTAAGTTGCGCAGAAAGAGAGGATATGTCTGCGTATGAAAGAAAAAATAGGTAAGTTGGGATACCGCGGTATCTTTACAATGATTGTTATTATGGCTATGATGCTTCTGCCCTTTGGGAAGGAGTACTTTTTGATGGCATGTACGCTGGTGTGGATGGCTGTCCAAAGCATAACCGTAATCAGGGGAAAAGAAAGCGTACGGAAGAAATATCACAAGTTGGATTTGTTAATTTTGATTTTTCTTGTATATGAAATTCTGCATATGATCTGCCGGATGATTTGGGCAGACGAAGGGAAGGGGATTGATTATAACCGGAACATTTTATTGATCTCTTTGGCATTGTTATATTTTCTGTGTGCGGAGGCCAAATTCTTTAGTCTGATATATTTGGATGTCATTGTATATGCCGGATTGATTGCGATGGGTGTGTTGCTGTATTTATATACCTGTGATATGTCTGTAGCTTTTTTGTTGGGCGGATTGACAGAGGATACAGCAGGATTGGCAGCTTTTCTGATGTTACCGGGAATGGTAAGTGTATTATTGTATTGCAGATGCCGTAATGATATGCAGAAATGGTTTTATGGGGCAAGTGCAGGGATTAGTTTCTTTTTACTGTTAATCAATCACAACAGGGTTAGCTTATGGTTGATGGTTTTCTTTTTTATGATGGTGCCGATCTGTATCAGACCTACGGCAGAGTTGATTAAAAGAGATATGCAGATGTTCTTGCTGTATGCGTTGATGCTTTGCAATATGAGTCTTTTGTGTAATTATACGAATTTGCTATTGGTGGATATTTCTTATGATTTGGAACAGAGCGTGTATTTAGAATTGGTGTTGGCAGCGGGAGCGTTGTTCTTTTTCCACTACTGGGATCGGATGCCGGAAGGATTTCCGTTGGATCGTATAGTGCTTAGAAGACTATATAGAAAGTATCAGTTTGTTGTATGCATTATGTTCTGTTTCTTTGTGTTTATGTTGTTAGGCAGCAATGGGTGGAGTTCGCTAACGGGAGATAAAGGAATTGCGTTACTTAGTAATTTTGCAAAACCTTTAGGTGAAGAGATCGCACAAAGCAGATCATTTCTGTATGTTTGTACAGAAGAACAAGGGCTTCTGACTTTGGCAGGATTATTACTGATTTTGGTGAGTGTAATCATCAGGATGAGAAAGAATATTGGATGGGATAAGCCGATAACTACCAGCCTATATTTAATTGTTATATTTGGAATTGTGCAGTGCTTTATATGGAATCTATGTGTAAATGTACTGCCGGTATACTTGATTCTGGCGGTTGATGCTATGAATTATAAAGAAGAGAAAGTACGGTTTGCAGGAATAAAAGTCAGGGAACTCAAACGGTTGGAAGATCAGTTGAAACAGAAAAATGAAGAAGAAGGGGAAAAGGATGAAAAAAAAGATAATCAAAAAGAAAAGTGTGTTTAAATTATGGATATTGATGGCGATGGTTTTGTGCTTCTTAGGAAACAGTCCGCTGCTTTTACAGGTCAGGGCACAGGAACAGACGGTAGAAGAGAAAAATCAGATTATGACTGCCAAAGACAGTATTGAAGCGTTGGCAGAGCCGGTAGAGCAGGCAGAGTCAGTGCACACCTATGAAGCTGGAGATTCTGTATTTGTAACGGGAGAGACAGCCAATGGTTGGTATCAGGTTACCTATCAGAATGTGATAGGATATGTGCCGGTTAGCAGTTTGACAGAGATGGAACTGGATGTGGAAGGGCTTGATGAAGAATTTCGTGTGGAAGAAGAGGAAGGTAAGCTGGTTGTGGAGGTTGTAGAAAGAAAACGTGCCGAAATTAAACGAGCCAGAATCTGGGGGACGATTATCGTGGTGTTGGTAATCGGCATTTTTGCATTGGGTATCTTCTCAGCAATCAAAGCGAACAAAGCAGACAAAGAAGAGCAGGATGGAGATAAGATAAAGGAACCTGCAATTAATGAAACTAAAGAGACAGGGAAGAGTGATGCAGAAGGCACCAGGGAAGATAGTATGGAAACAGAGTTGAAAACCGATCAAACAGAAAACAAAAAGTCTGAGATTACAGATGAGATAATGGATTTAGATCAGGAATAAAGTATAAGCATATTAGACCGCGATGGGGATGATTCTCATCCCCTCCTTTCGTTTAAATATTTTATCTTCATAAAGGCTAAAATATCTTCCTGATTGCGGCGATCTAATTGATCATAATAATATAGAAAAAATTTTTCATTATGATTGAGAAGTTTAAATTTTTTCGTATTCTCAGGTGCATTGATATATTCGAGAAAGGAAGATAAATCATCTTGCTGAATGGAAGTGGATTCATATGTAGAAGGCTTTCTGACAAAATCATCATTGATATTATAAGTAACAATCCTTTCCATAAGTTTTTCTGTGGAAATACCATATAATCTGGCAAGATTATAAAGAGAATTGGTCGGCGGCGTTATGCGCCCTGTTTCATAATGGGAATAAGTTTGTCTTGTAATATTCAGGTGTGAGGCTACGAATTCTTGCGAGTAATTATAGGAATTGCGGAGCTTTTTTAAATATTGTCCCAGATTCTTTTCATTAGACATCAGAATTACGTCCTTTCTTCTGTATAGTTTGTATATTTTGACTCAAAAGAGGATTCTTTTAACTAAATTTTATTGAAATTTTCACTTGAAAATATATTTGTGATAGCATATTATATTTATAATGATATTAGTGATAGCTATTAATGGTAGTGGATTATCAATATTGGCGTTTACATAAAAGAATTAATCTTTTATGTCGCAAATAAAATTCATCAATGAGGAGGAAAAATGATGAAAGCTAAATTAGCAAAAAGAATTATGACAGTTGCTTTAGCTGGAACTCTGATGCTTGCTTCTTCTGTTAGTGTTTTCGCTTATGGTGATTCATACGGCGATTCTTCTAGTGGATCTTCTAGTAAGTCCGATGAGGAAAAAGTGGTAGAGATTATCACAGCAAGCATTGAGAGTGATGGTGAGAGCGCAGGTGTTGCATCTGTTGCAGAGTTACCTAATCTGAATGCAGCAGGCGGAACAGCATCTTCTTTAGCTGGTGTGTACATTGCAACAAACGTGAACGGTACCGCTATTACAACCGGACTTGACACAATTGCAAGCGGCTATGCATTAGTAGCAGGAGAGAAGCCTTACGCAAGAATCTACAATATGGATGGTAAGAAGAGCCCTCTTGCACAGGCAGCTATCGACAGTGCAGCAGCATCTTTAGGTGCAGTAGTTGGACCGGCTATCAATGTTGAGATCGGTAAGATGTCCAGCGGTAAGTTCAGTTTACTTCCTTCTGACGGAGCTGCTGTTACTCTTAAGGTTGGTATTCCGAAGTCCTTTGCACAGGACGGCAAGACATTTGCAGTAGTAGCTGTACGTCCGGGCGGTGCTGTATCTATTTTAACAGATACAGATGCTGATCCTAACACAGTAACATTCAGCACAACTGCTGGTCAGGGCGCATACGCTTTGATTAAGTACTAATCTAGGCATTACAGAAACCAAATGTTGGAAGGAGCGCTATACTCCTTCCAATATTTATGTTCAGGAGGAGGAATCCATGAATTTCTGTCGAAGGAGAAACGTTTTTCTCTTCTGCTTTATGCTCATTTTATGGGGGATTTATGGATATGGTATTGAACGGATTTATGGATTTTCCGTTTTTCAGGATGAATTCGGATATTGGGCGAATGCGGCAAGTATCGCTGGATATGACTGGAGCGGATGCGCAGGGCTTTATTCTTATTATTCGTATGGTTACAGCTTGCTGTTGGCTGTTGTTCTTAAACTATTTCAAGACAGTATGACGGCATATCGGGCGGCGATTGCCTTAAATGTTATTCTGTTGTGTATTACCACGATCATGATTTGGAAAATTGTGGACAGCTTGTTTACCGAAGCGGGTGAGGGCAAGAAGATTTTCAGTCTTGGAGTGGCAGTGTTCTATCCGGTTACCACTTTTTATATGCAGATGACGCTGACCGAAAGTTTGTTGACATTTTTATATGTATTAATTTGTTATTTGGTTTTGTGTTTTTGTGAGAGTGAGAAAGTTTCAACGGCAGTCAGTCTGGCTGTTATTCTTGTTTATATATTTGTTGTACATATGCGCGCTGCCGGAGTTGTGGGTGCGTGTGTACTTGTGCTTGGATGGCGGGGGTATCGGCAACGCTCAGGTAGAAAAGCATTGCTGATCGGTGCGGTTGTCTTTGTATTATGTATGATTTTGGGGATGCATTTCAAAGGATTTTTTGAAGATACGGTTTATGGCAGTACATCTCAGGAAATGTTAGTGCTCAATGATGTAACAGGACAGGTCGGAAAAATAAAAACTTTTTTTTCCGTGGACGGTATTTACAATTTTCTCCATAGTGTATTAGGTAAACTGTTCTATTTGGGCATGGCGACTTGGGGAACCTTATATTTTGCCATTACCTATTGCATCAGGCACTGTCGGAAGACTATTATGCAGTTTATTCTTCTTTCTGCTACGGCACAGTTTTTAGTTTCAGCACTTTATATGTCGTCACCCGGAAGAATTGATACGGTTGTTTATGGCAGATACAATGACTATCTGATGCCTTTACTCATTGTAATTGGGATATTGGAGATGATATCCGGCAGATACCTGTATCGTAAGACGGCGGCCGTTATCGTAGGCAACGGTATTGCCATGGGTGTTCTTATCAGATATATGAGGCAGGAGGATTTGTATTTACTGAAGGGGTATTTTGCCGCAGGTATGGGATACGTGTGGAAAGCAAGAAAGTCATGGGATACAGATATTGATGTGGCATGGGAGATGGGAAAAGCATATCTGGTATGTGCGGTTCTTATTGTTTTATTGGTGTTATGTGTAGAGATTATCAGACATATCAGAAATACAGAATGGGTGCTATGCGGGTTTATCTGTGTTGAAATTATACTTAGTATGGTGCTGAGCAGCAAATACACGTTTCTGTTTAATGATATAAATTACGGATGCCTGAGAGTGGTTGATTATCTTCAGGAAAATGATAAGAAGCAGGTGCTATATATTGATGAAGGAGGTTTTCCCTATATAGATTTGGTACAGTTCTATATGCGGGATTTATCTATAGATATTTGGAAAGCTGATGCAGAGACAGACTGGGAGCAGCTTCTGGATGAGAATGCATGTTTATTAGTCAATGAAGATTGCAGTTATTTAGAAGAATTGGAAATGATGAAGGAACCGTGCATACAAAGCGGGAGTTTAATTGTGTTTGATTGGGAACATGAGAAATAGAGTGCAGGGAGAGAAAAATCAAAGATGAAGCTTATTATTCAGATACCGTGTTATAACGAGGCAGAAACTTTAGAAATCGCATTAAATGATTTGCCAAAGAAGTTAGATGGAATAGATGAAATTGAATATTTGATTATCAACGACGGCAGTCAGGATAATACGGTAGAAGTGGCTAAGAACTGGGGGGTTCATCATGTCGTGAACTTTAAGCAGAACAAGGGCTTGGCGAAAGGTTTTATGGCAGGTCTGGACGGCTGCCTTAGAAACGGTGCGGATATTATTGTCAATACCGATGCTGATAATCAATATTGTGGAGAGGATATTCAGAAATTGATTCAGCCGATTCTGGACGGTAAGGCAGATATGGTGATCGGTGCAAGACCGATTGATGAGACGGAGCATTTTTCTTTTATTAAGAAAAAGCTGCAGCACTTCGGAAGCTGGGTAGTGCGGAAAGCTTCTAATACGGATATTCCCGATGCACCAAGCGGGTTTCGGGCTTTCTCCCGGGAAGCGGCGATGCGGATCAATGTGGTGAATGATTACACCTATACTTTGGAGACAATTGTGCAGGCGGGAAGAGAAAAAATGGCGATTACCAGTGTGCCGATCCGTACAAACGGTGAGCTTCGTCCATCAAGGCTTTTCCATAGTATCTGGGGATATGTGAAGAAGAGTATGCTGACGATTCTGCGGGCGTATATGATGTATAAGCCGCTGAAATGCTTTACATATCTGGCGAGCGTGCCTGTTACAGTGGGTATATTGATTGGACTCCGGTTTCTGTACTATATGGCAATTGGACGATCCGGCGGTCATGTACAGTCGCTGATATTAGCTTGTACTCTAATTATTATGGGATTTCTGACCTTTATGATAGGTTTGGTCGCAGATGTGATTGCCGCCAACAGGAAACTTTTACAGGACACCCAGTATCATGCGAGAAGATCGGAATATGAAGCGATCTATCTGCAGAAGAAGATGGAGAAAGAAGCGGTTAGAACCTATCGTATTATCAGCAATGAAGAGCGGGAAACGCTGGCGACGGAGAATTAAAATGGAGTATACAACATGGAAGAGACGATAAAAAGGAAAATTGTATTAATTGGTCCGGTATATCCTTATAAAGGAGGTATCGCGCACTATACAAGTTTGTTGTACCGGGCATTGTCGAAAAAATATGATGTGGAAATGATATCGTATAAAATGCAGTATCCGAAATTCCTTTTTAAAAAGGAACAGAAGGATTTCAGCAATGATATGTTTCGGGTAGATGATGCCAAATTTTTGATTCATACGGCTAATCCCTTCAATATCGTTAATGTTGGCAGAAAAATCAGAAAAGAACATCCGTATATGGTTATTATACAGTGGTGGCATCCTTATTTTGCACCATGTTATTGGCTGTTAGAGAAAATGTTTGGTAAAAAGATAAAGAAAGTTTTTATCTGTCATAATGTATTTCCGCATGAACGTTTTCCAATGGACAGGTTTTTAACAAAGCTGGTTTTGAAAAACGGAGATGCATTTATTGTTCATTCTAAAAGTGACGGGGAAGATTTATTAACGATCAAACAGAATGCTGTGTTTAAGCAAAATCCTCATCCAACTTACAATGCGTTTAAAATAAAGAATCTGACTAAGGAACAGGCAAGGAAAGAACTTCATAAATCCAATGAGGAAAAAATATTATTGTTCTTTGGATTTGTAAGGGAATATAAAGGTTTGAAACATCTTCTGTATGCAATGCCTCAGATAAGAGATCAGATTGCTCATGTAAAATTGCTTGTAGTGGGTTCTTTTGGGGATGATAAAGAAGCTTATATGCAGATTATTGAAGAACAAAAGATAACTGACTGCGTGGAAGTGATAGACGGCTATACTCCGGATGATGAAGTGGAAAAATATTTTGCAGCATGTGATCTGGTTGTGTTGCCTTATGAGTCTGCGACACAAAGTGGAATTGTGCAGATTGCATGTGGATTCGAGAAACCTGTAATTGTGACGAATGTCGGAGGATTGCCAGATGTGGTAGAGGATGGCAAGACAGGGTATGTGGTCGAACCTAAGAATCCGAAGGCACTTTCCGAAAAAATAGTGGATTACTTTGTTCAGAATAAGGAGACGGAGTTTGTGCGAAATGTAAGAGAAGAAGCGTATCGGTTTGATTGGGATAGAATGGTGGAGAAGATAGAGGCACTTTAATGTTTATAGTGCATTAGTTGCTTGAGTAAATATATATTTTGTAGGAGAACAGAATGAAAATATTAGTAACGGGGGCGACGGGATTTATAGGAAATCATTTAATCAGAATGCTTCTTGATCAGGAGGAAAGTTTCGATATTACATGTTTGGTTCGAGACGATAATAAAGGGAAAGAAATACAGAAAAAGTATAACGTAAAATATGTAATAGGGGATATTACACAATATGAATCTCTAAATAAGCTAGATAAAGATTTTGATATTATTTTTCATTTAGCAGCAATGGGGCATGTATCAGCGACATCGGAAGAAGCATTACAGTCCTTTGTTAATGTGAATGAAGGCGGAACTAAGAATTTGATTCATTATTTCAAAGACAGTAAAAGCCTTAAAAAATTTATTCATTTTAGCAGTACGGCAGCAATGGGACCTATTGGAAAGCCGTATTTAGACGAGCAGTCGACACCTAATCCTGTAACCCCATATCAAATTAGTAAAAATCGTAGCGAGAAGTTATCTTTACAAGCATGTCATGACTTTGGATTTCCGACAGTTGTTATTCGTCCGTGTATGGTTTATGGAGTGGGTGGTTATGGAGAATTTTACAAATTCTGTAAATTAATGAAAAAGGGAGTTTTTCCTAAAGTGGGTTTGGGCAAAAATTTAACACCACTGGTATATGTGAGTGATGTTGTACAGGGCGCAATTAACGCAATGTACTATGGTCAATGCGGTGAAGTATATATCATTGCTTCAGAGACATCAATTTGTATGGATAATCTTCATTCTATTATTATGAAGAATATTGGTAAAAAAGGAATATATCCGTTTGTTCCGTCAAGGATTGCATTACTAGCAGCGAAATGTTTGGAATATTTCTTTAATTTTCTGGGCAAGGAACCAATAGTTACATACAGAAATATAAAATCAACAGTAACGGATAGAACCTTTGTGATTCAAAAAGCAAAAAATGAGTTAAATTATAAGCCACAAGTATCATTTGAAAAGGGTATAAAGGAAACGATTGCGTGGTATAAAGCGGAAGGAAAATTATGAAGAAAACAGATTTGTTTACAAAGATAGCACCATATTTATTTGATTATAAAATGAACAGATGGTTCGGAAGACAAAAATTTAATCCTATGACGTTAACTTATTCAGTAACAGCAGCATGTCAATCCAGATGTAAGACCTGCCAGATTGGCGCAATGTTTTGTCAGGATCCGACAAGACCTCAGAAAGATTTGAAATTGGATGAAATTGAGAAGATTTTTTCGTCTATGCATCCTGTGTACTTTTTCAATATGAGCGGTGGAGAACCGTTTATGAGAGATGATTTACCTGAAATCGTAGAACTTGCATGTAAGTATCTTAAGCCAAGAGTAGTGCATACTCCTACAAATGCGATTTTGTCAGATAAGATAATTCGTAATACAGAGCGGATCATTCAAATAGTAAGAAATTATGATCCTACGGTGCCGGTAACCGTTAAACCATCTATAGACGGCGTGGGTGACAAACATGATGAAATCAGAGGTGTAAAAGGTAATTTTAAATGTTTGCTAAAGACAATTGACGGATTGAAAAAATTAGAAGAAAAATATGATAATTTCCATTTGGAACTGGGAACGGTTATTTCCAATTTCAATATTGACGATTTGGATGAAATAGAAGATTTCGTACACTCTCTTGGTGTAGAAAGTTATCGAAACGAGGTGGCGGAATGCAGGACAGAGTTCTTTAATCTAAGCGATCCGATTACGCCTCCCGCAGAGGTATATCAAAGACTGATAAAGGATTTTGCCAGAAAAGTAGAGGAAAATATAGGTAAGAAGAAACGTCTTGCGAGAACAACTGAAGCTATGAGAGTAGTTTATTATGATCTGGCAGGAAAGATTTTGGCTGAAAAACGGCAGGTGATTCCTTGTTATGCCGGTGTATCTAATGTGCACATCAACTATGACGGAGGAGTTTGGCCATGCTGCGTACTTGGATATGATAAACAGATGGGTAATTTAAGGGATTATGATTATGATTTCCAGAAATTATGGCATTCCGGGCAGGCGCAGGATGTGAGAAAATATATAAAAGGAAAAAATTGTGCCTGTCCTCTGGCGAATCAGGCGTATAGTAATGAATTGCTGCATTTGCCTACGTTGATTAGAGCGGGAATTAAATCAATAGAGTTTAGCCTTAAATAAATGGAGTTAAACTCAGTTATAAATAGGAGTTATTATGAAGTATGCTGTAGTAGTAGTGACATATAATAGATTAACCCTCTTAAAGGAGTGCATGTATGCAATTTTTAATCAAGAGAGAATGTTTGATGATATTGTGATCGTTGACAATGGATCAACTGATGGCACCAAGGAGTATTTATCGGATTACAAAGATAAAAAGAATACCACTATTCTTAGATATGAAGAAAATGGTGGAGGTGCATTTGGGTTCACAGAAGGTATAAAAGAGGTTGTGAGTCACAATGTAGATTGGATTTTACTAATTGATGATGATGCTATATTAAATTTGGATTTTTTAAAAGTTACGGATGATTTTATACAAAAGGAAAGTGTTAAGGCGGGCGCATACACATGTACTGTTTTGACTTTTGATAAGATATATACACGTCATCGTGCGAGGCATATCCATAAAGGATGTTTTTGGTTAAAATCAGTACCGTTAGAGGAATATGATAAGGACTCTTTTGATTGTGAAGTTGCAAGTTTTTGTGGATTGATTGTCTCTAAGAAAATTGTAAATAAAATAGGGTTCCCAAAGGCGGAGTATTTTATTTGGCAGGATGACGAAGAATACTGTGAGCGGATCAATAAATATACCTGTATTAGAAATATTAATAAAGCAATTTTGAATCATAAGACAGGTAAAACCTTTAATGATTTAAACTGGAAAATGTATTATGGCGCCAGAAATGAAATTGATAAGGTAAAAAGTCATTATGGTATTGTAAATAGGATAATTTGCCTGATAAGAGTATGTGTTAGATGTGTAAAATATATAATAACTGCTAACAAATATTCATATACACGTACGGAAGTTATAAAAATGTATGTAAAGGCTATCCACGATGGGCTGCATGGTCAATTAGGGGTAAATAAGAATTATTACCCAAGATGATAACGTACAGAGGTATTAAAATGAAGGAATTAGTAAAGAAATCAAGGTTATTTCAGTATGTCAGATATGTTAGATACATAAATATAAGATATGGAAGAACCCATTTAAAGGGCAAGTGGGTATTTTTAATTATGTCTCTTTTTAAAGTTAGAGTGTATTCAAAAGATGATCGATTTGTAAAGCTTTTAGATGAGGCATATCTAGACGATAATCTATTATATCAGAACAAGTTTTTCTATTATTCGATAGATCCATTCAAAACAACTCAGAAAATTAATGGAATTATTGGGAATATGTCTATTGATTATGGAAAAGTTACTGATAGTTCTCTGAATTCATTGAAAGAAAATTGTAATGATAAACAAATAGAGATTATAGATGCTATTAGGAAATATGCCAACAGAATCGCCGCATTTTTGGAGAGAAAGGGTTCTGGGGATTTTGATATGGCAGTACAAAGTTATTATAATATATGTGATTGTAAAGCTGCCAATTTTCAAGATGCGATTCAAAGAATTCTGTTTATAAATCAGATTATTTGGCAATGTGGACATAGGCTTGTTGGATTAGGGCGTTTGGATAAAGTCTTATATCCATATTATAGAAATGATTTAGATAGCGGGGCATTAAGTGAGGCTAAAGTGAGAGATATGCTTCGGGAATTTTTGTTGACATTGCATTATGATTATTGGTTTAAGGGAGATGCGTTGAGTGGAGATACGGGACAAATTATTATTTTAGGAGGACTTAATAAAGAAAAAGAATATGAATATAATGAGTTGACTGAAATTTTTATTGATTTAGTTAAGGACTTGAATAAGCCTGATCCCAAAATTCTTCTTAGAGTTAGTTCGAAAATGCCGAGGAAATTGATGGTAAAGGCATTGAATTGTGTAAAAACAGGCATTGGAAGCCCGCTATTTGCAAATGATGATGTGATCATACCAGCGCTTGTTCAGTATGGTTATAAAAAAGAAGACGCATGCAATTATGTTACTTCTGCGTGCTGGGAACCTATGATATCTGGGAAATCATCTGAACAGAATAATTGTCAGAAAATTAATTATGCTATGCCGTTGGCTGAAATAATAAAGAATTCATATTCCTATAAGATTTCTTCATATGATGAACTGAAAGAAATTTATTATATGAATTTAAAAGAATACATTCACGGTCAGGTAAAGCGTATTTATACAAGAAAATATCAAGAAGCGCCGGTTCTTTCTGTATTTACAGAACGAATCAACAAGGAAGATATTTCCGAAAACACAGCAATTTATAATGATTATGGGGTGACTACAGTAGGATTGTCAAATGTTGTCAATTCTTTTTTGGTATTGAAAAAGTTGGTATGGGATACTAATGAATATACTTTTGATGCTATTATTAAAGCTTGCATTACTGATTATACTGGAAATGATCTTTTGAGAGAAAAAATTAAGAGCATGTGTAATTTATTTTGGGGAACGGATAATGAAGAAGTTATTTCTTTGACCAATGAAATTCTTGAAAAAGCAAATTTATTTATTGACCAGTGTCAGAATAGATTTTCTCTAAAAATCAAAATAGGATTAAGTTCTCCGGATTATATAGCAGAAGGAAAGAAGACAGGCGCAACTCCTGATGGAAGAAAGAAGGGGGAACCATTGGGCGTACACATATCCTCTGAAGGCGGAAGAGCATACACTGAAATTATAAATTTTGCATCGGCAGTAAATACAGGTGGGCGGAATATAAATGGAAACGTAGTAGATTTAATGGTTTCACCGGGATTTATAGAGAACAATTTTGATAAATTTGTAGATTTTATGATGATTTCAATGGAAGTTGGCTATTTTGAAATGCAGATGAATGTTGTATCAAGTAAAGTTTTAATTGATGCAAAAAGACATCCAGAAAAGTTCCCGAATTTAATAGTACGCGTTTGGGGATTCAGTGCATATTTTAATGAATTACCAGAGGAATACAAAGATATTTTGATAGAAAGAGCTTTAGATAATGAACGTGCTGCTTAGTAATATACAACGATTTTCATTACAAGATGGTCCTGGAATTCGAACAACAGTTTTTTTAAAAGGATGTTGGTTAAAGTGTCCATGGTGCTCAAATCCAGAGAATATTAAGACATGCTTGGAAGAATATGTTTGGGGAAACGAGATAAAAGTTTTTGGATTTGAAATGTCAATTGATGAACTGGAAAAAGAAATTCTAAAGGATAAAAAGTATTATGGTGATAAAGGTGGTGTTACATACTCGGGAGGAGAGGCACTTTTACAAATAAAATCATTAGAGCCTATGCTTAAATCATTGAAAGAGAAAAGAATAAATCAGTGTATAGAGACTTCTTTATATGCACCGAAAGAAAATCTTGAAATGGCATGTAAATATATAGATGAATATATTGTAGATGCAAAAATCCTTATAGAAAAAAGTGCAAAGGATATTATAGGAGGAGAGTTAAGTATTTATCTCGATAATATTAAGTATTTGGCAAACCATAATAATTCAATAGTTTTGAGAGTACCTTTGGTTAATCCTTATACAGTGTCAGAACAGAATTTATTTGAAATTCGTAAATTGGTTGAAGAATATCAGATTGCTAAGATTGAAATATTTAGGGTTCATAATCTTGGTGAAAAAAAATATTCTGTGCTTGGACGGACACAAGATGTTGGATTGATCATTGGAGAAAAAGCTATTGAAGAAATTCGAGAATACTTAGGAAAAGAAAAAGTAAGAGTAATCTGTATATAGGAAAAAGCAAATGAAGATTATAGCATATTATTTACCTCAATTTCATACATTCCCAGAAAATGATAAGTGGTGGGGAAAAGGTTTTACTGAGTGGACGAATGTTAAAAGTGCAAAACCTATTTATAAAGGACATCATCAACCTAAAGTCCCGCTCAACAATAACTATTATGATTTGACAAATATTGAAACAATCAGATGGCAAAGTAAATTAGCCCAGGAATATGGTATTTATGGATTTTGTTATTATCATTATTGGTTTAGTGGTAAGCAAATAATGGAAAAACCAATGGAACTTATGCTTGCAGATTCAGAGATAACTTTGCCATTCTGCATCAGCTGGGCAAATCATGATTGGACTAAAGCATGGGCACAGAAAAGTAAAGAAATGTTGATGCAGCAGACATATGGAGATGAATCCGATTGGATTCGACACTTTAATTATTTGTTGCCTTTTTTTAAGGATAATAGATACATAAAAATCGATAATAAGCCTGTTTTTTTGTTATATCAGCCACAAAATATGCCAGTAAAAAGAGAAATGTTTACTTTGTGGAATAAATTAGCAATGGAGAATGGATTTGCAGGTTTATGTTATATGTATCAACACTTTCAGTATAATCATTTGACTGATCCGGATGGAGATCTGTTTGATTATGGGATAGAGTATGAACCTATGTATACAAAACAAAGATTGCTTTATACAATTCCATCATTATTTCATAAAGTATCTCATGAAATATTAAGTAAAATGAATTTTAAGCCGCATTTATGGAGTTCCATTCAATACAAATATGATGCTGCATGGGAAGATATTTTGAGGAGAATGCCAAGGGATGATAAAATGATTCCTGGTGCATTTGTTGATTGGGATAATTCTCCCCGGTATGGAAAAGATGCTTGTTTTTATCCAGGATATTCAGCAGAAAAATTTGAGTTTTATCTAAAAAAGCAGATTATAAATGCCAAATCAAAGTATCGTAAGGATATGATTTTCTTGTTTGCGTGGAATGAATGGGGGGAAGGCGGATATTTGGAACCGGATGAAATAGAACAGTATGCTCGTTTAGAGGCAGTGAGAAATGCATTAGCATCATGCAAATAAATAAGGAGGATGTGTGATATTGGCATGTTAGAAAGTAAAAAAATAGGTGCTGATAAATTATTATATATAGAGGTGTTATTTTGTGGGCTGTTAATTTTTGTCTTGGAGGTGCATAACATAGACAAATATTATAGTCTTATTAATGGTGTTGATGAGTATGGTTATCTGAGTTGTGCACTTTACTTATCAGGAAAAGGGAGTTTAGATATAGCTAGTACATTATCTTATTACTCCTTTGGATATTCGGTTCTTCTTGTTCCTTTAGTTAAATTTATTAGTAATCCTATTATTTTATTTAGAAGTATTCTAATAGTGAATTATTTATGTATTATCGGAGCGTTTTTTCTTTCAGTAAAAGTAATAACTCAAATAGAAAAAAATATATCGAATACTTTATTAGTTATGTTTTGCTGCATAGGTTTTTTATATGTCTCAAACTATATTAATTCCAAATACGTGTTTTCAGAATCTTTACTTGTTTTAATGATTTGGATCATAATTTATATATTTCAATCCATATTAAATAAGTATTCTATTTTTAAAATAATTATGCTAGAAATTTCATGTGTTTATTTATATTTTATTCATCAGCGGACTATATCAATAGTTCTTGCTATGGCAATAATCATTCTTGTCCTTTGTATAATGAAAAGAATTCCTATTAGTGCATTGATAACAGTTGTAATTCCAATTATAGTTTTTCTGTTAGGACAGAGTGTAAAAACAATAATTATTGATAATGTATACTTAAATGGTGGTCAATTAGCTAATAATGATTACTCAGCACAGTTTACGAAAATAAGATTTATTTTTTCCAAGGATGGTCTAGTTAGTTTGTTGTATGGATTACTTGCTAAAATATACTATTTCAATTTAGCGAGCTTTTTTATTGGATCTATTGGAGTGTTATACATATCAGATAAAATAATACAAGCAGTAATAAAGAAGTATCGAGAAAAAGACAGTTTAATAGATGATAAGTGTTATTTATATCTATTTATGCTCATCTCGTTTATATTTGCTTTTGCAATTCAGGTTATTTTTTTGATCTACCCTACACGTTATGATCTTGTAATATATGGAAGATATATTGATTATTTGAGTAATTTTTTTATTATATGTGGTTTAGTATCTTTGTATAGACATGAAAAAAAGCTTTATTTATGGATAGTATTTATTACAATTGTTACAATAATAGGAGCTTTTTCGGCGGAAATGCTATTTGAAAAATATCAATTGGTTTATAGCGAGTCGTATTTGTCGCCTGGGTTATTTGTCTTTTTTGATAATGTTGGTAGTTTGAAAGAATCTGTTTTTATTACAATTATGGTAATTGTTACTTTAGGATTTATATATAATATTTATTTTCGGTTTAAAAAAAATAAATTGTTTGGGTTAGTATGTATATGTTTGATGACAATAATGTTTTGGGGATGGAATCTTGAAGTTATTGAATCCAATATAATGGAAGAGCAAAGCATGTTTAAGGAGAATTATTTTCCGTTAGCTGAATATATTAATAATTCAAACAAGCAGGTCTATTATTATTTTGATTCGCAAGAAAGATATAAGAGGTTACGTCAAGTTCAGTACTTATGTCCAAACCAAGAGTTTTTATCATTAACTAAAGAAGAACTAAAAACTTCACTTGATTGTATGGTGTTGACCGATAACAACGAAGGGGAGATAGATGATTATTTATCTGAGAGTGAAGCAATTGTGATATACAAAAATTATATGTATAAATTATGGTATATAAATTAATTGAAATAAATGAGGATTTGATTTAAAATGTGGAAACTATATTTTGACTGTTCATCTGCACAACCTATAAAAAATATTAAAATAAATGGAGGTGGAGAATATTCCATTCGTATTTTAGTAGAGTTATTAAATAGGTTAACTGATACTGAGGGCGGAATTGTTATAGGTTTGGATAATAATAAAGGTGAAAATGAATTTATAACAACATTATGTGACGAAAAAAAATATATATCAATTTTTAAATTTGATTCAGTACATTGTTTGAATGAATTTTTATCAACAGAAAACTTTAATCTTATTTATTTTCCCATTTTTTATCCTATGTTTTCAGACATGCATATTAAGAATGGTGTAAAAGTACTAGGGGCTATTCATGATATGAGTTCTTATTCTTATGCTTTGATTGGATATCAGCCAAGAAAATATGTTAAACAAGATCACTTGAATTGGATGAGATATGTGAGGGATGCACTTACAAGAAATTTTCAGATGCATATATCGTTAAAAAAGCACAGAGATTTATTTTTTGTGAATAAGAATACGGAAATTTATACGGTTTCTAATTATACAAAAAAATTGCTGGAAGATACAATATCAGATATCAGTATTGATAAGGTTTTTTATAGTCCATTAAAGTTACAGAAATTGAAAGAAGAATCATTTAATGATTATATTAAAGAATATAAAATTGAAAAATATAGATATTTTTTATTATCCAGTGTGTCAAGATGGACTAAAAATAATCTTAGAGCGATTATTGTATTAGATGGCTTAATGACAACAAAACAGCTCCCTGAAGATTTTAAAGTAGTTTTATTAGGATGCAATGATACCTATGAAAAATATATTTTGAAAAGAGTAAAAAATGGAGAGCGCTTTATCTGTAAGGGATTTGTACCAGAGGTAGAACTAGAATTATTATACAAATATGCATATTCATTTATTTATCCTTCATTAGTAGAGGGATTTGGTTATCCGCCGATAGAAGCAATGCAATATGGTACTTTATCATTATGTTCAACAAGTACTTCTATTCCGGAGATTTGTGGTGATGCTTCAATTTATTTTAATCCTGAAAGTATGGAATCAATTAAACAAGCAATTTTACGATCTTTAGATAAAAAATATTATGATTCATTTTCTGAAAAGATGGAGAAACATTATAGAGAACTATCGGGGCGCCAAAATAATGATTTAAATTTATTGATAGAGTATCTTTTGAAATTATTACAGAGTACCTGATTTTTATCTGAGTGAATTTATTTGGCTGTTTCTGTTTGAAAAGATTTTTTGATAAGATAAACAAGGTTATGTATTATATTTATAGGAGAGAAAGAATTAATGAAAGTCGCATTATTAACATGGTTTAATGAAGATCGTAATTGTGGGCAAACATTACAAGCTTATGCTTTGCAACATGTGTTTGATTCTTGCTATCACTGTGAAACAATTATAGTAAATTATAAATATCTCAATTGCAAAAAGATATATTTAAATAATGTCCTTTATAAACCTTATAAAATATATCATTGTATTAAACATAAATATTTAAAAAGACAGTTGGTTTTTGATAAATTTGTTAAGAAGTATATGAATGTGACAAAATACTTATTTTCGAAAGAAAAAGTAGAAGATTACATAATTAAAAATTCAATTAAAAATCTGATTCTTGGAAGTGACCAGCTTTGGAATCCTGAGGCAGGTACTATTCCTGATGTAATGTTATTAAATTTCTCAAAAGCAACGATTAATAAATTTGCGTATAGTCCTTCAATGTGTCCTGTTTCAAAAAAGAGCGTGTATAAAAATGAAATACAGCGTATAGCAAGTTTTCTTCGGGATTATAAATACATAGGAGTTAGAGAAAAAAGTGCAAAAGAAATGATTTCTGAATTTTATAAAGAAAAGGTCATAAATGTTTTAATTGATCCGGTTTTTTTGCTTTCCGATAAAGAATGGAGAAATTTATTTAATCTTGAAAGTGATAATGAAAAATATATACTTATCTATTGTATGGGAAAAATACCTGAAAGTTTATATTCATGTATAGATAAGATTATGGAAGAAAACTCTATACAAACAATTTATTATATTGAGACTAATGAGAGAAAAAAGATACCATCAAGTTGGAAAGTACTTAATTATGTTGGACCTATAGAATTCTTGAAACTTATAGACAATGCGTATTATGTTTTGGGAGATTCCTTTCATATGGTTGCCTTTTCCTTAATTTTTAAAAAGAACTTTTATGTCTTTCCAGGAATTAGAGAAAAATTCATACCAAATTCGGATAGAATTGTAAGTTTATTAAATATTGTTGATATGGATGAAAGGTTTATAGATAATAATGATCTTAATTTAGAGGTAATTGATATTGATTATAATAAAAAATTTATTAAAGTCCAAGAATATATTGATTACTCGAAAAATCAATTAGACATTATTATATCTATGATGAATGATTAGTATGAATAGCTATACAAAATTAAAAAAAAATACAATAATATTTTTGTGCGGATCATTTGGCGCTAAAATATTATCCATTATTTTATTGCCATACTATACTAATATTTTGTCAACAGAGGAATTTGGAAAAGCAGAATTATTGTTGACAATTGTAGGCCTTTTAATTCCGTTACTTTCTTGTTCTTTTACTGATGCGGTATTAAGATTTTCAATGGATAATACATGTGAGAAGAAAGATGTCTTAAATTGGGGATTTATTGTTATTCTTTTTAGTAATTTGGTAGGAATTTTGCTATATCCAATATTATGTCTTTTTATTGAAAAAAATCTTGTTCCCAGATTATATATATATATGATATGTATGAGTATATATGGTCTTTTCAGTTCTTTTGTTAGGGGGATTGGAAAAACAGTCATCTATGCAATAGGCGGATTAATATATACAATTGTATACTCAGTTTCTAACATAGTGTTGTTGAGCGTTATGAAACTGGGTATTTTGGGATATATAGATTCTTCAATTATTGCATGTATAGTAGCAAGCATTTATTATTTTATTTTTGCGAATTTAAAAGAGTATTTATTAGTATCGGGCAGAAAGAATTATCTTTTACTTAGAGAAATGTTAAAATACTCTATACCATTAATTCCCAATAATATAAGTTGGTGGATTAGTAATTCTTCAGATAAATTTTTAATAGATCTTTATATAAGTACATCTGAAACAGGATTATATTCTATTGCGTATCGTGTACCAAATCTGATAAATACTGTTGCCTCAGTATTTATAAATGCATGGCAATTAGCAACAGTAGAAAATCTAGATAAAAATGAATCCAAGAAATTTTATGTAACAGTATATAATATATATTTTAAGTATATGGTTCTAATTTCGGCTTTTGTAATTTTATCAAGCAAATTTATTTCGAAAATTTTATTTTCCAAGGATTTTTATAATGCTTGGGTATTCATTCCGGCATTGGTTTTGGCAGCATTTTTTTGCAATTTATCTACCTTTGTTGGAGGGATTTTAACAGCATATAAATCAACAAAGATAATTTTTGTTTCAACTACAGTTGGAGCAGTTATAAATATAGTACTCAATTTGATGGTTATACCGTTTTATGGTGGAGTAGGAGCTGCATGGACAACATGTATTAGTTATAGTATTATGTTTGGGCTAAGAATAGTATTTTTATATAAAAATATGAGCATAAGTTTATGTAAAAAAAGTCAATATGGTGTAATGATACTTTTGTTTATACAAGCAATTATTTTTCCATATTTAACTTACATGAATGTTTTCTTAGTTGCTTTGATAGTAGGGATTTACGTAAAAACCATTTTGGCAGATATACGAAATGGAATAAAAAAATTTGTAAAAAGATTTTGATTATAGTTGAGTGAATATGATCAAAGGAATGACGGTGTACGAGATTATGGATACATTTAAAGTATTTCATGGATGTGCTAAACCGTAAAAAACAAAATAGCCACTTTCCTCGGTAAATGGTAAGGGTCAAATCCCCGCCTTGGCTAGTTAGCACATTTGTGAGACACTCTAAAAGACACGAAAAAACTTGTAGTTTTTTAGAGGAGGACTAACTATCATGGATCAATCAACTCACGATGTAATCTATAAACCATTAACCTTGTTTTTGTTGTAGCTAACACATAAAAGCAAGGGGGAAGGCAAACTATTATTATCGCTTAAGGCGTGTGCGGGAAACCTGCCTGACAGCTTGCAAAAATGCAGGTACATTTTTTGTGGAGCTGCCCAAATCGGCTGATACTTCATCTGGAATGGGAGTGCCTATTCCCGCTACAGGTACTTGCTTTGGAGTATTTACGTTTTAAATATGGGAAGTTTTAGTTAGATTTCTATTTTGAAAAACAGAAGTGAAATAAAACTGCTTCTGTTTTTTATTGGAAAGTTATAGGTGCTTATAGGAAATTTTGTGCGGAAACAAGCGGAAATAAATTGGCTAACGCACAGGAGTATGTAATAATATGATTGGAGATGAATTATATATGTTTAAGGTAAATCCCTATAGACCAGGAGTAGGATTGATGCCAACTTATCTTGCTGGTAGAGATGAAGATATAGAGAATGTAGAGCAGATGTTTGATGCGTTAACTATGAATATTCCAACCCAATCAATTATTTTTAGCGGTTTGAGAGGTGTTGGGAAAACAGTATTGATAAACAAATTACAGAAAATAGCAGAGGATAAAGATATTTTTTGTAAACATATAGAAGTAGAAGAAAGAAATGATTTTATTTCGCAGATCGCTGCATGTTCACAGGCTTTTTTACGAAAAGTTAGTACAAAAGAGAAATTTAAAAATATAATACAAAAACCATTAGATGCAATTAAAGCATTGGTTGTTTCTTTTGATCCAAACGACAATACATTTGCTCTGTCTTTACAAGAAAAAGAGTTGTATAAATCTACTAACTTAACACAAAGTTTAACAGATGTATTTACAACAATTGGGGAGACAGCTTATAAATCAGAAACACCTATATGCTTTTTTATAGATGAAATTCAATATATGAAATCTAAAGAATTAGGCTCATTAATTGCTGCTTTACATCGTACTAACCAATTAGGTTATCCGGTAATGGTTATTGGAGCAGGATTGCCGAAAATATATAAAATGTTGTCTGATGAAAAATCTTATTCTGAAAGACTGTTTTTATATAAAGAGATAGGTTCTCTGACAGATGAACAATCTAAAAATGCAATAGAAATACCTGCTAGTAAGTTTGAAATAACATATTCTGATGGCGCTATAGAGAAAATTATTTCATTGACCAAAGGATATCCGTTTTTTATACAACAGATGTGCCAGATAGTATTTAAAAATACAAATGAGAAGGAAATTAAAAGTTCTCATGTAGAAGAAAGTATAGATGAATTTTTTGAAACATTAGATGTTGGTTTCTTTAAAGTCAGATATGAAAGATGTGCCGATAGTGATAAAAAATTTGTATTTGCTATGGTGAAGTGCGGAAAATTACCATGTACAATATCCAATATAGCAAAAAACTTAAAAAAAGATGTAACAGCTATATCTACTACAAGAGCACAATTAATCAATAAAGGCATTATATATCCAATACGGTATAAAGAATTGGATTTTACAGTGCCGGAGTTTAGTGGGTTTATTCAAAGGTTACACGAATATAAACAGTGGTGTGAAGAAAATTAAATAAGTAACGAGAGTGTAAAGTTAGTGTATAATTTTTATTGGCAAGAAAGGCAACAAGGAATAGTTATGTAAACGAAAAGAGGAAGCAGAGATGAAAATCCCTGCTTCCCAATCATACAGTTTTTCTTTATGATGTTAATTGTCCAGAAAAACACGTAAAG
>JAGBEO010000014.1 GCA_017936885.1 Lachnospiraceae bacterium
AGAGGCGTAAAGGTATGCCAGGGAGAAGTCGGACGGAAGCTGCCGGAAAGAAAGACATGGCTCCATGGTCAAGCGGTTAAGACATCGCCCTTTCACGGCGGTAACACGGGTTCGATTCCCGTTGGAGTCATTTTAGCATGCCGATATGGCTCAATTGGCAGAGCAGCTGATTTGTAATCAGCAGGTTAACGGTTCGAGTCCGTTTATCGGCTTGTCGCTTATTAAGGCGTTGACCCGCAAGGGTTCACGGACCTTTAGCTCAGTTGGTTAGAGCAACCGGCTCATAACCGGTCGGTCCTGGGTTCGAGTCCCCGAAGGTCCATTGACAGAAGGTTACTTCTGGATATATAATAAAATAGTTGAAGCGATTTGGCCCGGTGGCTCAGTTGGTTAGAGCGCCGCCCTGTCACGGCGGAGGTCGTGGGTTCGAGTCCCATCCGGGTCGTAAGAGAATGGCATAGCCATTCTTTATAGTTAAATTACGAAGTAATTTTACTATTGGGATCTTAGCTCAGCTGGGAGAGCATCTGCCTTACAAGCAGAGGGTCATAGGTTCGAGCCCTATAGGTCCCACTAATCAATTTCATATTGATTATGCCGGCGTGGCGGAACTGGCAGACGCACAGGACTTAAAATCCTGCGGGGCTAACCCCCCGTACCGGTTCGATTCCGGTCGCCGGCAGTAAATAACCCTTGAGAAATCAAGGGTTATTATTTTATGTGTTGCATTTCGTGTTGTATAATGTTGAAAAATAGCTGTATGCAATTTGATTTATTTCGTTTGTTTTGTCCTCAAGAGTGTGTATATATCCGGATTTTTTAATATATTATTAAATCTGTCTGTTATTTCATTTGGATTCCGTGTTACAATTCTTCTGTCTATTACTTTGAATTTATCATATACAAAATCAGGATAATCAATATATCTGTCTTCTGCATAACTTTTAATGGATTTCATGAGCTGAATAACAGCCAGAGTCATGCAGCCGGAGAAAATCGATCACCTGCTCACAGAAGAGGGATATCATGTTTCTATTGGTATGTGCCTACAGGAAACATCTGTTGAGATTAATAGTTTGATCAAGCAGGCAGAAAAGCGCATGTATGAAGCAAAGAAACAGTATTATGAGCAGATAGGAGGAGGCAGGATGCGGCATGCCTAGAATTGTCCGGGCTGGCTTCTGCCGCCATTTTCATACCGCCATTGTCTGGGCGAAACGCCATATACATTTTTAAAAGCTCTGGAAAAGTGCAGTTGGTTTGGATAGCCGACTGCATTTCCGATATCTGCAATAGACAGTCCCGTGAGCTTCAGAAGTTCTGTTGCTTTCGTCATGCGATAGGCAATCAGGAATTCCTGCGGGGATTTACCTGTATTTTCGTGAAAAATTTTCCCGAAATAGCTTCTGTTTAAGCCACAGCAAGCTGCAATGTCTTCCACAGAGATATCATTCTGAAAATTCTGTTCAATAAAAGAAAAGGCTTCTTTCATATAAAAATCACGTAAACTGTTGCCTCTGCTAAGCTGCGCATAGGTAGAGGAACGGACCAGACTGTCAATAAACAGATAAAGATGTCCGATCAGGTGTAAAGGGGACTCCTCCTTATGGTTTACGATGTATAACATTTCTGTTTTCATGGTTTCGGCAATGTCTTTATGATGGGCTTTATAGACCGGTTGGTCAAGCTTAAGTCCTGACAGCGCTACGGTTTCTTTAGCGCGCAGTCCGTCAAACTCAATCCACACATATTCCCAAGGAATATCACGGTCGGCAATGTAGGTGCCTATTTGATTCGGGAAAAGCATAAAGCCCTGTCCGCTTTTGATGGGGTAGGAAATGGCTTCTCCTTTGGTATTATCTGCAATCAGTGTACCCGTACCGGATAAGCAGTAATGAAATAAATAATGGTTTCTGGCAGCCGGACCAAAGGAATGGGCGGGATCGCACTGCTCCCAGCCAAATTGATATAACCCCAAATCGATAAAATTTTCACTTGGAAAAACTGAAAATGTGAATTGACTCATAATTTCCCTCAAAATACAGTATGATAATCAGTATCTGTTTGAATTATATACCAAAATGCTATACGACTTCAAATATATTATGAAAAAGAAGCATATAGATATAAAAGTTGTGAAACACGGGTATTTATTGTCAGCATAAAGGTATGTTACAATACGGTCATCGAAAAAACAGGCGCGGAAATTTTATAAGTATAATAGAGGAATCAGATATGTATCATGAGGAAAGGCAGGGTTAGTTTATGGGAATTTTTTATCAGGAAAAAGAGCGGATTTTTACCTTACAGACAGCACATACGACCTATCAGATGAAGGTGGACGATTTCGGTTTCCTTTTGCATTTGTATTATGGGAAAAAGGTGTGCGGCAATATGGATTACCTTTTGACGTATTATGACAGAGGGTTTTCGGGGAATCCGGCGGATGCCGGCAGTGACAGAACCTATTCTTTGGATGCGCTGCCGCAGGAATATCCGGCGATGGGAACAGGTGATTACCGAAGTAGTGCAATCGTGATTCGTAATGCAGATGGTTCCGAGTGCTGTGATCTTCGTTATGTTTTCCATGTGATCAAAAAGGGAAAGTATGAACTTAAAGGATTTCCGGCAGTGTTTGCTGATGAAGAGGAAGCGGAAACGCTGGAGATCTTTTTGGAGGATAAAGTAAGTAAAGTGGTAGTACAGCTTCTTTATGGTGTGTTGGAAAAAGAAGATATCATCACAAGAAGTGTAAAAATTTACAATCACGGCACAAGTGAGATTATTGTGGAGAAAGCGGCATCTGCCTGTCTGGATTTTGTTAGCGGAGCGTATGATCTGCTAAGCTTTTACGGAAGACATGCCATGGAGAGGAATCTCCGGCGCGTGGAAATCGGACACGGAAGCTATGTAATCGGAAGCCGCAGAGGAACTTCCAGCCATCAGTATAATCCAGCGGTGATTCTTGCGGAAAAGAATACTACGGAGGATACCGGGAACTGTTATGGGATGGTTTTTGTATACAGTGGAAACTTCCTGAGCGAAGCCGAGAAGGATCAGTATGGGCAGATAAGGGTTATGATGGGCTTACAGAGTGACTGCTTCCATTATCCTCTTGGGAAGGATGAGTCATTGGTCGTTCCTGAGACGATCTTAAGCTTTTCAGACAAAGGATTCGGGGATTTGTCACGGAAATATCATCATTGTATCAGAGAGCATATTTGCAGGGGAAAATACAGCAGACAGATTCGACCGGTTTTGATCAACAGTTGGGAAGCGGCATATTTCGATTTCAACGGAGAGACGATCTGTAAGCTGGCAGAAGAGGCGGCAGAGCTTGGCATTGATATGGTGGTTATGGATGACGGCTGGTTCGGTAAAAGAGATGATGATAACAGCGGGCTGGGAGACTGGCAGGTGAATGAGAAGAAATTGGGTTGTTCTCTTGGAGAATTGATTCAGAGGGTAAATCATGCGGGCGTAAAATTCGGTATCTGGATCGAGCCGGAGATGATTTCGGAGGATAGCGAGCTTTACCGAGAGCATCCCGATTGGGCAATGCAGATTCCGGGAAGAGCGCCGAATCGTTCCAGAAACCAGTTGGTGCTTGATTTCTCCAGAGCAGAGGTCAGAGACTATATTTTTGACCGGATCTGCAGCGTATTGGATCAGGGGAATATCGAGTATGTTAAATGGGATATGAACCGCAGTCTGGCAGATATCTATTCGAGAGAGCAGTGTCAGGGAAAGGTTACCTATGACTATGTGCTGGGGGTATATGATTTCTTGGAAAAGCTGATGCAGAAATACCCGGATATTCTCATAGAAGGATGCAGCGGCGGCGGCGGGAGGTTCGATGCGGGTATGTTGTATTATACCCCGCAGATTTGGTGCAGCGACAATACGGATGCCATTGACCGGGTACAGATACAGTACGGAACCTCTTTCTTCTATCCGGTGTCTGCGGTCGGCGCCCATGTATCCGCGGTGCCGAATCATCAGACAGGGCGAAGCGTAAGCCTGCATACAAGAGGTGTGGTTGCGATGGCGGGCACGTTCGGTTATGAGCTTGATCCGTCGAAGCTTAGCAGAGAGGAAAAAGAAGAAATCAGGGAGCAGATCAGACAGTATAAGCAATATGCAGCACTGATCCAAAACGGAAACTATTACCGGCTGTCGAATCCGTCGGAAGAGTCTTATGCGGCTTGGATGTTTGTATCGGAAGACGGGGAAGAGGCATTATTGAATGTGGTGATGCTGAAAACCCACGGCAATATGACGGTGGACTATGTGAAATTAAAGGGATTGATGCCGGATGCGGTTTATGAAGTGACTGCGGAATATGGAGATAGTGCTTGCGGTAAAGTGATTGCGGAGAATGGAAATGCGGCAGGGTGTGAAGCTGGCACAGACAATGGAAATATCGCAGCCGGCAGATGTTATTATGGTTCAGCGCTGATGGAAGCGGGGCTGCCGATGCCGGTACGGATGAAAGAATATCCGGCTTATCAGATCGCATTCAAAAAAGTATAAAAGTAAACGGTACAGAAGTAAATGATATAGAAATAAACAGTACAGATGTAACGGACACAGAACGGCGCCTTGCCTTATTAGATGATGGGGAAGGCGCTGTTTTTGTGCTTTGTGAATTGTTTATTTTTTATGTACCGGCAATTGTCATTTCGCTTCATGTAGAGGCAATATGATTGATAAAAACCGTTAAAAATATTATAATTTATTTATATAAAACACTGCGAGAGCAGGATAAGGTGGAAAAGATATACTAAGAAACTAAAGGGATGTGCGCAGTAGGGCTGCACGGTTGATTAACAGGGAGAGCAGAAATGAAGTTTAGTTGGAAACAGGACAGCAAGCGAATTATTGTGATTTGTGTAGCAGCATTTGTGATGGCGCTTAATATCAAGACGTTTGTCAGGACAGGCGGGCTTTATCCGGGCGGCGCTACCGGGCTGACAATTTTGTTACAGACTATTTTTGAGAGATTTTTAGGAATTGCAGTTCCCTACACGGTCATTAACTTACTCTTGAATTCCGTTCCGGTCTATATAGGATTCCGGTTTATCGGGAAGAAATTTACTGTTTACTCTTGTGTGATGATTGTACTCACCAGCTTTCTGACAGATATGATACCGGGATATGTCATTACATATGATATTCTGTTAATCAGTATTTTCGGCGGTATTATCAACGGTCTTGTGATTAGTCTGTGCCTGATGATGAATGCCACAACGGGCGGAACAGACTTTATTTCGATCTATTTGTCCGAGAAAAAAGGAATGGATTCCTGGAATCTGATTCTGGCACTGAATATTGTGATTTTATCCATTGCGGGTATTTTATTCGGCTGGGACAAGGCGCTGTATTCGATTATTTTTCAGTATGCATCCACGCAGGTTCTGCATGTGCTTTATAAGAGATATCAGAAGCAGACATTTTTCATTGTGACGAAGAAAGCGGAGGAAATCTGCGATGCCATCTATAAAGTGAGCAATCATGGCGCGACGATTTTGGAGGGCAAGGGTTCTTACGAGCATTGTGAGCGTAATGTGGTGTACTCGGTGGTTTCCAGAGAAGAGGTGAAGAAAGTGCTGCAGGCGGTGAAAGCGGTGGATGAGGAGGCTTTTATTAATGAGGTAAAGACGGAAGGATTGTCGGGACGGTTTTATCAGAAGCCGGCGGACTAGAGTATTAAGGTAAAATGATGCAATTATGATGTCATTATAATACAATTTTGATGTATTGCTCCGGTACAATAAGAATAAGCGGATTGTCATATTCGGAGGAAACGCAAAGTCAGCGACGAAGCGTTTCGGAATGGAGGAATACAGTGAGTAAACTTGGCAGAAGAATTATTTTAATAATGTGTGTGTTGATCTGCGCCGGAATCGTGTGGGAATGCGGGAAGGCGCAATTTTTTTGTGTGATAGGAAAGTGCACGGGCAGTAGTGGCAGCCAACAAGATTCGACAGAGGAGAATCTTGCAAGTCAGGCTGCTGAGTCTGACTTTTTTTATATACAACCGACAGAGGATGAGGAACATGCGGAGCAAAATGACAAAGTAAAGAGCAGTGAAGAACTTTTTTATGAGAAAGCAGAACGACAAGGAACGAAGCGCTTAGAGGCAGAAAAATATTGGAATATACTTCTTGCTGATAACATTTTTCAGGATGGAACCATGGAATTGACCGGATTGGTTATTGAGGATATGGACGGCAACGGGCAGAAAGATATGCTGGTTATGATTTTGGCTCATGAGACGAAAACTTTCTATGGTTCCGGCTGTGTGTGGATCTATATGAATGAGGATGAACCTTACTGTTTCGATGCGGAAGAATGTTCTTATTATGGCAATTTTGAGTCTTTTGCAGAGGATATTGACAATGACGGGAATGTGGAAATTGTGTTGAGCGCCCAGGGAACAGGAAACGGTGCAACAGGGGATTTTTATAAAGTTATCTGGAAATACAAGGATCATGGCATAGAGAGGATGGAACTGCCTTCTGATCTGGGGGATGATTATTATGATCAGGGAATTCTTGTCCAAGTCTGCCAGGAGCCGGAAGAGAACCGATACAGCGCTTATTGTCCTTATTTTGAGGAAACAATCTGTTTTGATGCGGAGAATGTTTTTGAACCTGGTGAGTGTTCCGAAGGGGCAGGCAGCAACGTGAGGGGATTCTTTGATCTGTGTCCGGTGAAGTATCAGGGAGAAAATGCCCTTCAGGCATCGGAGTATCTGCACGGAGAAGGTGGAATCGTGCACGGAGTAGCCACGGCACAGTTTATTATCCTGTGGGATGAAAACGGAAAGGGCTATGTAGATACATGGTGGATTGAAGGGCAGGAGAACTCTTATTTTAATAATAAAGGATGCCGCATTACTTATGCGGAGGGATACTATTATTATGCAAGCCAGCTGGATCATTATTATTTGTACCGGGTGAAAGAGGACGGCAGCGAACCGGTATGTCTGGCAAAAGTGCATCCCGGAGCTATGCAGGTAGACGGAGATGTCATTTATTTTGAAAATCTCAGTGATCATAAAGCCATTTACAGGATTGGGACAGACGATTCCCACATGGAGAAGCTCAGTGAAGGCACGAATAGTCATATGCAGATGAGTGAGGAGTATATCTATTTTTGTGCAGCATATGATGAGGCGTATGATTGTAATGGGTTGGTTACGGAGTCGAGGAAAAAGGAAGGGAATTTCTATGCCAATTATTGTTTGTACCGTATGAAGAAAGATGGTTCCGGCAAGGAGCTTCTGACCATCAATGCATACAATTATATGCTTTGTGACGGGAACAGCGGGAAGGTCAGGTACAAAGGGAATCTTTACTGCGGAAGACGGGAATGGAATGAAGAAACAGGACAAGGTGAAACGGTGGTCACCCGGTATGACCTGGATGGGAAAAAGGGGGAAGAAGTATGCTGTTTTGATTTCTATGGAGATGTTATGGTATACGGAGACAGGATATATTGTCATGGTACTTATGGAGGGGACGAAGACAGAATCAGCATGTATACGATCCGGAACCGGGAAATGATTTCTCTTCCTGATATGAAGCTGGAGGATTGCTGTGTTTATAAGGGAAGCTTATATGGGCTTAGTGAGCAGGCGGACGGTGCAGAACGATTCACAAAGGTATATAAGCTGGCATACGATTGGTCGGAAGGCGATTCGGAATGGCAGATGATTTATAGTAACAGTGCGGAATGCACGGCTTCTGACGGCTATTACAATGGCGGAATGCTGGCAGATCTTTATGCCACCAAGCAGGGTGTTTTCCTGCGGCAGTTTGTGTCTTCCGAAGCTGGTGTGAGATGGTTTTCCATCGGGGAAACAGGAACTGTTAAGAAATGGGAGGATGAAAAGCAGATTCCTATAACGCCTCCGGCTTCCATGTTGGAGTATACGGGAGAATGGCTCAGCATCAAAAGTGAGTTTGAATCCACAGAAGGATATGAGGCGTATTTGAAGGAAAATCTCGTATATGAAGCATTCTATGAGCGAGATGAAGAAGGGGAGGGACGTAATCCTTATAGGATCTGTCTGCCGCAGTTTCAAGAGAAGATTGCAGGGTACCGTAAGATCAACGCATATTTTCAGAATGCTTTTCAGGAAGCCCTGGCGGATGAGGCAGCGTTCTTTGATATGCTGGATGAGGAAAAGAACAAAGACGGCTATTATGTAAGCTGGTGTGAGAGTACCTTATACGATTATATTTATATTGGAGACGAATATATTACCGTGGCAATGTTTAAAACAGGCTACCGCGGCGGAATACGCAACTGGGATTTAGAGGAACCGGTGACATTCGACAGGCAGACGGGAGAAGTCGTTACTCTGGAAGAACTTTTCGGAGTGCCTTTGGAGGAGGCGGTGGCTATGGCAACGGGTTCTGTCTATAAATATATGGAATGTGTGGGACGGGGATCAGGAGGTTTCTTTCTGCAAAGTGAGGATATTTTGACGCAGGAATATGATCCGGGACAGTTTTTCCTGTTTCCGGAGGGAATTGGCATATATTATCAAAGATATGCGATCGACTGCGGTGCGGCGGGGGACTTTCTGTTTATTGTGCCGTTTCCGGATTGACATATTGTAAGAAAGTTGTTATTCTATAATTGTTCTATATAGAAATATTCTAATGAGAATAATTGATGAGAGGATGAAATGAAACGTCAGATGGAAACGAAGGGCGGATTCTATATTACACAGATCAAGCAGTTGCAGGATAGAATTTTTGAAAAACTGTTGTCGGAAAACGGGATTGAAATCAGCGGAGGACAAGGACGGATTTTATTTGTTCTTTGGAAAAAGGATCATCTGACGATCAGTGAGATCAGTAAAGAGACTTCCCTTGCAAAAAATACGGTTTCAATTGTGGTGGACGGCATGGTGAGAAAAGGAATTCTAGAAAGAAATATTAACCCGGAAAACCGCAGGCAGACAATCATTTCCCTGACAGAGAATGCGAAATCATTGCAGGAAAGATATGAAGCCGTATCACAGCAGATGAATGGGATTTTTTATCAAGGATTTTCGGAACAAGAGCAGAAGGAGTTTGAGCAGTATCTTGCGCGGATTGTAAACACGTTAGTGCAGGCGGAAGAGAATGACGGGAAAAAATGAATAAGTTACTGCAGTCGGAAGATGATGGCGTGAAAGCGTGAGTATGTTAATTGGTACAGAAGAAAAGGGAGAAATATCGTGAGAACAAGAGAACAGCTTTATGAATTTATTGAAAAGCAGAAAACGGCTTTTATTGCATCCGTGGATGAAGATGGGTTTCCGAATATCAAGGCAATGTTTACGCCGCGCAAGATAGAAGGTAATTCTTTCTATTTTACGACCAATACCTCTTCCATGCGGGCACAGCAGTTTATGAAAAATCCGAGGGCGAGCATTTATTTTTACCAAAGAGGGCGGTTTCGATATGAAGGAGTTATGCTGATCGGGACAATGGAGGTTTTGCAGGAGGAAGCGGTTAAGAAGGAAATCTGGCACACCGGAGATATCATGTATTATAAAAAGGGTGTGAGCGATCCGGATTATTGTGTTTTGAAGTTTACCGCTGTGAAAGGCAGGTTTTATGCGGATTTGAAGACAGAGAGTTTTGAGATGGAGGATCTTTAGAAGTAGTCTTGTCAGAAGGAGGAAAAGGATGACAAAGGAAGAAATCAAAGAATTAATTAACAGCGCGGAAACAGCGGAGCTTGGATTTATCGACAGTATAGGGATGCCTCAGATCAGAAGAGTCTTCTGTACATGCCATAAGGGAATCGGGAATCATCTGATTTCTACAAATACTTCATCCATGCATGTGCAGGAGATTTTGAAGAATGACAAAGCGTGTCTGTATTTTGCGGACAGCAATAAGTTTCAGTGCGTATGCCTGATTGGACAGGCGATTTTTCATCAGGAGTCTTTTTATAGGGAATTGCTGTGGCATGAAGGGGATGAGATATATTATCCGAAAGGGGTAACGGATGAGGATTACTGTGTGATTGAATTTATTGCACAGAAAGGACGTACCTATGCAAGTCTTGGTACCAGCGATATTACGCAGGAGATGCTGGAAAACTGGGATGGTGGAGCAGATTGGATAGGGCCGGCATAACAGGTAAAAATTTGAAAAAATGCTGTAGAATCCTGTTAAAAAACTCGTAAAAATCGAAATATTAACTTGCTTAATGATAGAATATCTTATATAATAAAACCACTTTCCAAACAGAAGCAGTTGTTATAGCAATCATGTGCTTCTGTTTGGAAATCGAAAAGATTCCATCCGGAATCGCGGACGTACTTTCTGTACGAGCCGGAAATTCAGCAAACAATGAAATAGGGACGGGGAATCAGTTCTTCTATCTGGATATGCAGGATAGTGAGGTGCTGAGCCGCAGAAGATATCCAGCATTCCCTGTCGACAAAAGAAGGGAGATTTACGTGGAACAACAGGAAAAAAGAGAAAACAGCAAATTATATGACAGCAGCAGTAAACTGATTTTTGGAAACGCGCAACTATGCTCGCAGTTTCTCAGAAATTACATGGACATGCCGATTTTGGCAAATGTACGAGCTGAGGATATTGAAGATGTGTCGGAACGGTATGTGCCTCTTTTTACGGAAGAAAGAAATGCAGATACGGTAAAACGTATTAAAATATCTGAAAAAGACACACTTTATTTCATTTCCCTTATTGAACATAAGTCGCAGGTAGATTATAATGTAAGCATGCAGTTGCTCCGCTACATGGTTTATATCTGGGAGGACTATGAGAAAGAAATGGAGAAGCAGCATAAGGGCATCAGTAAGACAAAGGATTTCAAATACCCGCCTATATTGCCGATCGTCTATTATGAGGGGACCGGAAAATGGACGGCTGCTTGTAACTTTAAGGACAGGGTATTGTTTGAGAAAGCCTTCGAACCTTTTACACCCAGTTTTTTCTATAAACTCATACAATTAAATGGTTACAGTGTAGAGGAATTGCTGGATAAAAAAGATGAGCTGTCCTTAGTCATGTTAATCAACCGGCTGCAGAGTGCGGAAGAATTTCAAGCACTGAGGCTGCCGGAGGACTATCTGCAAAATCTGTCGGAGCATTCTACGGAGGAACTGCTTGGTATTATAGAGAAAGTGATTGCTGTGGTGCTGAGGCATCTGAATGTACCGGAGGAGGAAGCAGCCGCCTTCACTGGACAGGTAAAGGAGCGTAAGATGGGAGAGTTGTTTGAACATTTTAAAGGATATGATATACAGGCAACCAGAAAAGAAGCCAGAGCAGAAGGGGAAGAGCTTTTATTGATCAATTTGGTGTGTAAAAAACTTGTAAAAGGCAAGGCGGTTGCACAGATAGCGGAAGAACTGGAAGTAGAGGAAGAAAGGGTTGCCCATATCTGCCATGCGGCAATTGCTTTCGCGCCAGATTATGATGCCGGGAAAATCAGGGAAGCCCTGCATGATGCAAATAATGAAATCTGATGTTTGATTCACAGAATTCTGTGAATTGATTTGGAATGGATGATGAGATTACAGTGGAAAATGTTAATTACATCTATGATGATAAAAATGGAATAGAAATCATTCTCAGCAGACAGTCGGAAATATCTTATCCCTTGCACAATCATGTTTCTGTCTTTACCTTTGGTGTAGTTTTGGAGGGCGAAGTTGCGATAGAGATTGCAGGACATAGGAGAACTTATATAAAAGGACAAAGCTATGGTATCCCGCCCTATATGCCGCATCAGATAACCGCTGTCTTGCCGTACACTATGCTGACTGTCTGTATTCCGAAGGAGTGTTGGAAGCAGGAGGCAGATTATGTGTGTCAAAAGGATTATGAAGCAAAGGAAGGAAAGCTAACCAATTTATTAGGCAGCGAGTTAAAGGAGAAATTAGAGCGTTTTCCGGAAGAAAGAATTACCGTGGAAGAAATGGCGAGATTGGCAGCCGTCAGCAAGTATCATTTTATCCGGTTATTTAAACAGGAAATGGGGATGACACCGCACCAGTTCCAGTTACAGAACAGAATCCGCAAGGCACAACGGTTGTTAAAACAATCGGAAGCCGTGACCAAAGTGGCAATGGAGGCAGGATTCTGCGACCAAAGCCACTTTATCAGACAATTTGAAAAAACAGTAGGGCTGAAACCTACAGCTTATAAAAAGGTTTGTTTCGTATTGGATTGATACTGTGAGGATTAGCACCTCAAGGCTTAATTGAGTGCGGGCATGAACTTAGCAAACAGATATAAACCGGTATCCTCAGCTACTACTTCATGAGGTACATTTTGAGGCAATATGGAGATCACACCGGGCGTGTAGGAAAGTTCTTTCCCATCCATGAGGCAGATGCCGTTGCCGGAGATGACTTCGTGGGTTTCAAGCTGTTCTTTATGAGTATGGACACCGATTTTTTTGCCGGGTGCAATTTTAACCAGATGATAGCTGAAAGCACCACCAGTTTGTGCAGCAGTGACGAGATGTTTTAGAGCAACGCCGTCAAAGGTGGGATGTTCCGACCAAGGGATGTCAGCAAAGGAAATATCACCCTGTAAAGTGTGCAGCATTCCGATTTGTTCAAAAGTTTCAAAGGTATTCATATTTGTGTTCTCCTTTTCTGTGTTTAGTATTTAGCTGATTGCGAAAATCACCGTAACATTCCGCAAATGTCTAAAGTACCGTATTGATGTTTCAACGGTTGATTCATAGTATAAAATAGTCGGGATGAGAACACTTGTATAAAATTGCTTTTATGTAACTTGGCAGCAAAAGGAGCGTAAGACGATTTGTGATGACAAGATCGGTGGTGGGTGCAGTGGGCGGAGCCTATGATGCGGTTTATATGAAACAGGTTATGACCTATATGGAATTAAAATACAGACGGAGATTTTATACTCATTATGGAAAATCTGATTTTTTGTCTTAATGCAACAGTTCCGGTATTTCTGCTTATGATACTGGGATTTATTTTTCGAAAAACAGGAATATTCACGGAAAGCTTTACCAAGACAATGAACACTTTCGTGTTTCAGGTAACCCTTCCCGTTCTGGTGTTTCAGGATTTGTCGCAGGAAGATTTTGCAGCCGTATGGGACGGTAAATTTGTGATGTTCTGTTTCGCGGCTACGCTTCTTTCTATCACGGCGGCGATTCTGGTTTCATTTGGTCTCAAAGACCGCTCTTTGCAGGGAGAGTTTGCCCAAGCAGCATACCGCTCCAGCGCGGCGCTGCTGGGCATCAGCTTTATCCAGAATATATATGGTACATCAGGGATGGCGCCGCTTATGATCATCGGGACGGTTCCGCTGTATAATGTGATGGCGGTTGTGATACTTTCCTTTCTGAAACCGGAGCGGGGCAGACTGGATCGGAAACTGCTTGGAAAGACTTTAAAAGGCATTGTCACCAATCCGATTATTCTCGGTATTGCAGTCGGTATGCTTTGGTCACTCCTTAAGATTCCCCAGCCTCTTATTATGGAAAAGACCGTAAAATATGTGGCAAATCTGGCAACGCCTTTGGGACTCATGGCGCTTGGGGCAAGTTTTGATTACCGCAAGGCGTTTGCTGCCATTCGTCCGGCACTGCTTGCCAGCACTATGAAATTGGTCGTATTTTGTATG
This sequence comes from Lachnospiraceae bacterium, assembly GCA_017936885.1. Classification (GTDB taxonomy): domain Bacteria; phylum Bacillota; class Clostridia; order Lachnospirales; family Lachnospiraceae; genus UBA3282. Next base: position 13,656 of record JAGBEO010000014.1, read on the forward strand.
TTATTTTTGCCCATTGCGGTACATATGGGCTTTACACAGGACAAGCTGGTGGCGGTTCTTGTTATGCTCGGTTCCCCCACAACGGTGAGCTGTTTTGTGATGGCGAAAAATATGGGGCACGAAGGCACTTTATCTGCCAGCACGGTGATGATAACAACCTTTTTCAGTGCCTTTACGCTGACGTTATGGCTGTATGTGCTGCGGGTGATGGGGCTTGTGTAAACAATTTTGTACAGGGTGTTAATATTACACTTCACACCGGAACGGTTTGATTGGCAGCCCGGCTTCATTGCACAGATTGGCAACCGCATAATCCGCCCATGCAAATTGTATGATGCAGGGAGCGTCCGTTAAGGCATCTGCCGTGAGCACAACAGAGGCTCCTTTTATGTTGATGGAAGTAATCGGAACTTCCTTGCCATCCTGTAGCAAAACGAATCCGGTAATATCGTCTGTAATGTTCGTTACAATGCGGGTTCCGTCGGTGACTGCGTTTTGGGGTGCAGCACTGATCGTATCATACGTAAGCTCTTTACGATGCAGTTCCCCGCAATTTGTAAAGGAAAGTGTAATCACAGTTGTCTTTCCTTTTTCTGCCTGCGCATTTGGGCAGTCTAAATGATCTGTGATATCTGTCTGTTCCCGAACCGCCGAGACGAATTCGGGGGATTCGCATAAAATATCTTCTCCGTATACTTTTCCTCTGGCAAGCAAAGCAAGCCTTCTTCCCACTTCCATCTTCTGCTTGGGATGGATGTCGTAGTAGGAACCGATATCCATAATACTTACCATACCCGTATGGGGAATGGTCTTGCTCACAAGTTCCTGCTTCTCACGTACCTGCGTATAATTTTGGGAGTCACAGTCAAGCCAGACACCGAAAGGCGCAAGCTGTACGAACAGGAAAGGAAATTCATCATTCCACTTGTTGCGCCACCAGGTGATGAGCGAGGTCATCAGCTTATCATACATATCGGCATGTCCGGCATCGGATTCGCCCTGATACCAGAGTACGCCCTTGATGGCGAAAGGAATTAACGGTTCCAGCATCTGGTGATAGAGTCCGCCGGGGCGGTTGATGTTGTAGGGCCCCATAGGAACAAAAGGATCACCTTTATGATCTTCCATATAAGCTTCCTGCCATGCCCTGTCCCTGCCGTAGAGAAGCGGCATGAAGTCTTCCGTGTGTCTGACGGAGGTTTCAAATGCCCAGCCCTCTAAGCTGCGGCGCGTCATTTCTTCCGGTGTGTATTCCGACAGGGCAGCTTCATATTCCCGCAGATAGACAGATAAAGGTTCTTCTTCTAAGCAGGACTCATCCAGCCATGCAGTGGCAGTACTGCCGCCCCAGTTGCAGCCGATGATGCCGATTGGAACGTTAATATGAGGCTGAATATTTCTGGCAAAAGAGTAGCCGGGAGCGGAAAAGGTATCAAACCCAATGTCGCCTTCCATAAGCCAGCAGCCATAGCCGGTGGTATCTCTCTGCTGACCGGAAAATGCCAGCTGCGGTACGTTATACATATGTATCTTTGGATTCTTTTCATAAGTTCTGACGGTATCCCAGTCTGCATCATAGCGCAGGAAAAATTCCATATTGGACTGTCCGCAGGCAAGCCAGATGTCACCGATGGAAACTTCTGTCAGCGTAATTGTCTCGCAGAAGGGATGATCGCAGGTGATTGTCAGCACGGCATTTTCACAGGCGGGCTGCGGCGGCAGTGTACACTGCCATGCACCTAAGGAAGCTTGATCATTCTCGGAAACGGCTGCGGCATACGTATCTGCATTTACTGAACCGTCAGGCGTTTGCAGACATACGCTCACCCGTGCGTGTGCGGGTGCCTGCCCCTTTACGACAATAGGTTTCTCACGCTGTAAGACCATATGGGATTGAAAAATGGGTGTTGTTGTCAGTAAATTCATAAGATTCTTTTCCTTTCTGATTGGAATGATAGTTTTTATAATGGAAACAAGTGCAATATACAGCTTGAATAATCCATAACAGCCTTGTCTTTAGATGATTGTATTATAACAGATGCCGGAAAGATGACCAAGATAAAAAGGCAATCATAGCAAGAATTGATAAATACAAGGCGTTTTTTAGGTTTTGGAACGGGGGATGCCAATATACATTTACTGTTTATTCAAACTTACAATTTCTGTTCAATCAGAAATACAATTGCCATTTACAAAAAGAAATTACTGTGATATCATAATGATATCAAACAAATAAACATTGTAGTCTATATGGGAGAGAGGTAAGAATAATGAAAGAGAATAAAGAAATGAACGGAACCCAAATGTCGGAGATGATAGAAGAGAAAGTGCTGCGCGGCAGGAAGAACGGATTGCCTGCATTGTGCGGAATACTTCTTTTGCTTGCCCTTTCGATTGCCGGATTTATTCTAGGCGCTGTCAGGGTGGAAAAGGGGGAAAATCCGGTGCTTCTGATTGCCGGTATTGTGGTATTTGCGGTCGGTATCCTGCTTCTTCCGGGGTTAAAAGTTTTGAAGCCGCAGGAGGCGCTGGTATTAACGCTTTTCGGTAAATACATCGGTACGTTAAAAGGAGACGGATTCTATTTTGTTAATCCCTTCTGTACCGGCGTGAATCCGGCATCAGAGACGAAGCTGAATCAGAGCGGGGATGTGAACAATCTGAGCGGACTGGGCAATCTGGGAAATCTGGCGGCAGTGACAGGCGGGGCAAGCGCCAAGAACTCAGAGGCATCTTCCAAGAAAATTTCATTAAAAATTATGACACTGAACAACAGCAGACAGAAAATCAATGACTGTCTGGGGAATCCGGTGGAAATCGGTATAGCTGTTACCTGGCGTGTCATAGATACGGCCAAAGCGGTATTTAATGTAGATAATTATAAAGAGTTTCTGTCCCTGCAGTGTGACAGTGCGCTGAGAAATATTGTAAGACTCTATCCTTATGATGTGGCACCGAATGTAGATACAACCGGGGACGGTATGGCAGACGAAGGAAGCCTGCGCGGTTCCAGTGAGATCGTAGCCGGCAGAATACGGGATGAAATACAGGCAAGAGTAGAAGAAGCGGGTATGGAAATTGTGGAAGCAAGAATCACGTACCTTGCTTATGCAACGGAAATTGCAGCTGTGATGTTGCAGAGGCAGCAGGCATCTGCTATTATTGATGCAAGGAAGATGATTGTGGACGGTGCAGTCGGTATGGTAGAAATGGCATTGGAACGTCTGAATGAAAAACATACGGTGGAATTGGACGAAGAGCGCAAGGCGGCGATGGTATCTAATCTGTTAGTGGTTCTGTGCGGTAACCATGATGCACAGCCGGTAGTAAATTCCGGCAGCTTATATTAGAATTGTAGGGAGAGAAGTATGGGAGACTCAGGCAAAAAGCAGGTGCCCCTTAGACTGTCACCGAAATTATATGATGCGATCGCTGCATGGGCGGAAGATGATTTCCGTTCTGTGAACGGACAGATTGAGTATCTGTTGACAGAATGTGTGCGGCAGCGGAAGAAGAACGGGAAATATGTATCCGATGAAATGGATGTACCGCCAAAACTGGATATCAGTTAATGCACGGGGCACAAACTGCCAAACTGCATAGCATAATATCATAATATAAAAACAGATGAAATGTCTGGGAGAAAATTTGCAGCGAGACATTGCAGCAGCTCAGACATAGAGGATAAAGTTGAATAAATTTGTGATGCCTCGGAATGGAGAAAACATGGAAATGAAAATGTATCAGAAAGACTTCTCAAGGATTGGCTGGAAAATGTTACTCAGCACGATTCTGATTTTTGCCATCCAGATTGGGTGCCAGCAGTTGGTGTTAATGCTGAAGCCGGAATGGATGGAGAATTATGATATTATGTTTGCGGCAGGAATGGTGCCGCTTTATGTGGTCGGATATCCGGTTGCTTTTCTGCTTATGAAACAGAAAGACACTAGGAGGATGGAGAAGCATTCCATGAAGCCTTGGCAGATTCTTCTGGCTTTCATGATGGCATACGCACTTTTGGTTGCAGGAAATCTGGTAGGACTTGGTCTGACTGCGGGGATTGGTCTGCTTAAAGGTGAACCTGTGACCAATGCGCTTCTGAATGTGATTACAGGCAGCAACATTTGGATCTCTGCTATTTATATTGTGCTGCTGGCACCGGCATTTGAGGAAATTTTATTCCGCAAGCTGATTTGTGATCCGATGGTTAAATACGGTCAGGGAACGGCGATTGTCGTATCGGGAATCGTGTTCGGACTGTTTCATATGAACTTTAACCAATTTTTCTATGCTTTCCTATTGGGATGTTTTCTGGCATTTATCTATGTGAAGACAGGAGATATTAAGTACTCGATTATATTACATATGATGATTAATTTTGTAGGAAGCGTGGTAGGAGGTCTTCTGCTTACTGAGGTTGATATGGAGTCGCCGATAGGTATGGGGATTTATGCAGTCTATTCTTTATGTATTTATGCAGTGGTGATTGTGGGTATCGTACTTTGGGTGATTAATAAATCTAAGATGACTGTAGAGCCAGGTGACGTGGCAATTGAGAAAGGGAAGCGGTTTAAGACCGTCATTGTGAATCCGGGGATGCTGCTGTACTGCATCGTATGCCTGGTGATCATGATTGTGCAGGCGTTTATGTAAAAAACTCTAATTCATCTATTGACATTCACAGCAAAAGACTTTATAATAACTTTTGTTGTGAAAATGTGCGCTTAGCTCAGCTGGATAGAGCGTTTGGCTACGGACCAAAAGGTCGGGGGTTCGAATCCTCTAGCGCACGCTATGAGTGCGGTTGCACGTATATAAAAACGGGAGAGCTTATAATCAGGCTTTCCCGTTTTTCTTACTTGTGTGTGGTAAAGGCTTACTTGATTCCCAACACATCTTCTGCAATTTCAACTGCGTCCATAATACAGTCAGGGCAGGAACGGAGAACCTTGCCGGTTTCTACTCCTTTTAGTTCTTTGCAGACAGAGGAGCCGTTTTTCTCAATAAAACGGTTCACGATCTCTTTGGAAAGTTTATAGGTATCTGCCTTTGTCTTCGGATCTTCCAGATTCCCGTCGCTGTTTAAAAATCCGGCAGCCATAACCGCACCGGAGACGGCGCCGCAGGTGGCACACATGCCGCCCATACCAAGTCCAAGCCCTTCACAGGCTTTGAAGAGTATCTCCTCGTCTACACCTAATTCTTTGTGAAAGGCGCAGGCTACAGCCTGTGCACAGTTGAATTTCCTGTCATGATAAGCGATTGCCTGTTCTTTTCTGTTCATAAATAATTCTCCTTTGCATGACAAATTGATCATAATGAATCAAATACTTTAGTGACAGTATACCTTGTTCAGGGAGAAATAGCAAATCGGTGAAAAATTCCATATTCCAGGCAAACACAGCGGAGCGGAATAAAACAGACTGAGAGTAGAATTTCCTTGTGTATCATGCCGGGAAATGTTATACTTATTTAAGTTATTTAATAATTATATGTTATCGTACATTTTCTAAATTGTGGAGGGTAAACAGATGAAAAAAGAGTGGAATGTTACGGACGGAATGGGCAATAATCATGTCATCGGCCTTAATGTGAGCGGTTTTGGCGGCATGAAAGTAGTGGTTGATCAGGATACCTATAAGGCAAAATCCAGCAATTGGTTTATCAGAGTGTTAGATTACCAAATCAGTCTTCCGGGCGCTGAGTGTAATCTGGTAGTAGTTGGTAATAAAATAAGACTGGCAGTTAACGGTACTTATGTTGATGACGGACAGCCATATGAGCCGGTAGCAAACACACCGGGCTGGGTTTGGGCATTGGTTGCAATCAGTGCGATTGGCGGCTGGTTCTTTGCAGGATTGATTGGTCTGTGTCTTGGTCTTGCCATGAGTGCACTTTATATCAAGTTTGCACTGGATAAAAAGACAGGTGCCGTAATTGGTCTGTTTGTGGCATTCCTTGTAGTATTGGCAGCACTGTTCGGCGTAGCATTGGCAGTACAACTGTAAGACATTTTAACCGGGAGAATCTATGGAAGACAGAAAAGAAAATGCAACATATGGTTTGAACGAACCATATCAGAATAATATGCAGTATGAGCAGAATGTGCCATACCAGCAAAATACAGCATATGAGCAGAACATACCATACCAGCAAAATACAGCATATGAGCAGAACATACCGTACCAGCAAAATACAGTATATGGACAGAATGTGCCGTACCAGCAAAACGCACCGTATGGGCAGAACATGCCATATGGACAAAATGCACCGTATGGACAGCCGCAGTACAACCAGCCGGTAAGAGCGGTCGTAAGAGATACCATGCCGGTTAAAAATAATGCGGGGATAGTGGGATTTGTGATTGCCTGCTTTTCAATACTGTGCTGTTGGATTCCAATCTTTGATCTGGTGTTTTCAATTCTGGGAATTGTCTGCTCTGCCATAGGACTTGGTAAGACAAAGCAGACGGGCAAAGGGCTGGCGACTGCAGGACTTGTTGTATCTATTATTGCGCTTCTGCTTAGTCTGATTATATGTTTTTTAGTTTTCTTGGGCATGAGCCTGTAATGACAGATGAATATGGTATTGTATTAAAACGTATCCGCCTTGAGCGGGTACGTTTTTTACTTTTTTTATATCATAGCAGAAAAAATGAACCTTTCAGAATAACGAAGCCTCTTATAAGTAGACACACAGGTGCACATGTGTGTGCGGGTGTACATCTATATGTACATCGGAAAAAGGAGACGATTGATTTGGACGAAAAAGTATTGGTAATGCAGATGAAGGCAGGGGATAAAGCCGCCTTTGATCTGCTCTATGATAAGTATAAGAATATGGCACTTCGCACAGCATATCTGATCACAGGCAGTCTCCCGGACAGTGAGGATGTGGTACAGGATACCTTTGTCAAAGTATTTCTGCACTGTAAGGAGCTTAAGAATGACAGCGGATTTAAGGCATGGATGATGCAGATTCTTGTACGGACGGCGTATAAGGCAGGGAAAAAGAAAAACAGGGAACTGCCGGATGACGAAGTTGTGGTAAAAGCCGATACGAAGACGGGACAGTCTTCTCTGGAGCAAATACTGGTGAAGGAAGAAGCACAGATGTTATCTGAGGCGGTCCGGCGGCTGCCGATCAAACAGAGAACGGTGGTCATCCTGTTTTATTATCAGGAATGTCAGGTCGGTGAAATTGCACGGATGCTTGGATGCAGGGAAGGGACGGTCAAATCCAGACTGCATGTGGCAAGAGAGCGGCTGCGCAGCATGTTGAATGTGAATCTCGATACTGCCGGACGCAGGCATGAGCGGATATTGGAATAGGAGGTTCTTATGCGGATGAAATATGATTTTGAAGAGAATATAAAGAGTGCCTTAGAGATAGAATGTCAGGATATTACTGCTTCCCGGAGCCTGAAAGAGCGAATTGATGATGAGATTGTAAGCAGTCAGAAGGAGGCAGGAACTATGAAACATTTATCAGTGAAAAAGTTGATAATCGGCGTGGCAGCGGCGTGTCTGCTTGTAGGTGGCGGCGCTTTTGCGGCAGGGCACGCAGTTATGTTTTCCAGCGGTACCAGTTTGCTGGATGCTTATACAAGCTATGATGATATGGATAAGGCACAGGGAAAGCTCGGCTATGCGGTAGATTCTGTGGAAACGTTTGATAACGGCTATCAGTTTGACAGAATGTTCGTGGATGATGTGGATGCATGGGATGAGGACGGCAACAAGGCGTACACTTACCAGGAGATGAACATTCACTATGAAAAAGCCGGAGAGCCGCATATGTATCTTGCAATCCATAAGCCGGTTGAGGCAATTGGGAGAGAGAAGAACCCCAATGCTACAAGAACTTATGGAGATATTATCCTGTATTATGATGCGTATACTTATAAGTTTGTACCGCCGAGTTACGAACTGACCGAGGAAGATAAAGCGAATGAGGAAAGAGATGATTACTATATTTCCTATGGCAGTGAAGAAGTAAAGATTCAGAAATCCCAGGGTGTAACATGGGAGAAAGACGGTATCTTTTATAATCTGGCAGGGTTTGATCTGAACTTAAGTGCTGACGAAATGTTTGATATGGCAGAGCAGATCATCGGACAGGAATGACACAGGTCAAATCATAGAAGCGGGAAGAATAATGATACAACCGTCATAAGAAGAATCATGCAGTACAATATGTGAAATAAAATAAGCAAGAGCAAGAGGCAGGAAAAATTTCTGAAAATGAAACTTTTCCTGCCTCTAATTCGTATATCATATAAAGACGAAATAATACATAGAATATTTGTGCCGTGTTGCGGCATGACAGAATTGTTGAACCATATGTATATATACTACTAGAAGGAATTATGAGGGATGGAGCAAAAGCTTGCGAAGGAGCAAAGGTGGAACGATCTGGCAGAAGAGTATCAGACCATGCTGTATCGGATTGCTTTTTCTAATATGAAGAACCGGGCGGACGCCGAAGACGCGGTGCAGGAAGCATTCCTGCGCTATATGAAGGACGAAAAGCCGATTCAGAATAAGGAACATGAGAAAGCGTGGCTCATACGAACCACCATTAACATATGCATTGACGTATTAAAGAGCAGTTGGTACCGGAAAACGGTGGCTTGGGATGAGTCCCTGCCTTTAGCTGTGCAGAATGTTTATCTGCCCTATCAGATCAAGGATGATAAGACATTAGAGGCAGTTTTAAAGTTGCCGGTGCATTACCGGAATCCGATTTATCTTTTCTATTATGAAGATTATTCGATCCACGAGATAGCCGGTGTGTTAAATGAAAAAGAGGCTACGATTAAGACGAGGCTTCGCAGGGGCAGGGAAGAAGTGAAGAGGATTCTGACGGAAGGGAGGCCGTAGAACATGAGTATACAGGAAGTAAGCGGTAAAAAGAATATAGCAGGTTATCAGGGTACGAAGAAATCCGTTCGGGCAGATGGTTTTCAGGAAAGCCTGATGCAGAACCTGAAATATCAGGATCATGGAAGAAAAGATGTTTCGGGAGAAGAGACACTAACGCGGAAAGTGGAGGAACAGACCGGCGTTAAAGTGATAGGCACACGGTCAGGTATTCGTGTGGCTTCCGTGACATTAACAGAGGCAGCACAGACCGTGGAGGTGAGACATATGAGTTATGAAGAGAGCGACCATATCGAGATTGCGGTGGTGGACGGTTATACTCTGAAAGGCAAGCGGGTAGATGAGGGCACGCAGGTGTATGTGGAAGCAAAATATGAGGACGGAAGACTGGAAGCATATCAGGTGGACATGGCTAAGGTCTCAGAGCAGACAGAGCATAAGATAGAGCGGTTTGCATTAGAAACAGTCGGCAGTGCCTTATAGAGGGTAAGAACAGGGAATCAGGTACGGAGAAGAAAAGAGAGGGTAATTATCATGATTAACAACAATCCATTCAGATCATTTTATCCGATGAACAACACGAACTATACAGCACAGCAGTTGGCAGAATACAATAAGACGGCGAAATTTCGTAAGAATGCCGAGTTAGAGGGATCTGGTGATGAAAGCAGCTTTGCGGCGAAATTAAAGAAGGCGGACGAATATCTTGCATCGGGAGAATCATGCGGCGCTACGGATTCCATCGGTATTATTCTGCGGCAGATGGATGATCCTGCACCCGGACAGCCGGTAACCAAAACGGTTGTTCATGACGGTGTTCCGGTAGTGGTGACAAAGGATGCCATGTACGGCAACAGTATTACCATAGGCGGAAGTTTAAATCCTGACTGGATACAGGTGGCTACTTCTGTGGGAACAGTGAATATTGATCTGAATGATATGGAAGGCCTAAGCAAGTGTCTGGATATGTTTTCACCGGAGGATGTAAAGCTGATAATGCGTAAAATTCTGGAGGTAAAACAGGCGCGCGAGGCGCAGAAGCAGATTGACGATATGGATTCTGAACTGGTTCATTCTGAACAGGAAGATTCCGGGGACGGGGATTCCGAAGAGAAATTTTTATAAATCTATACTTTACTTTATCCTTCGATAAGGCTACAATGAGACAGATAGCGTGAGAAATAAAGTTTCATGCGGGGTATAGAAGGACAGAAGCAAAGCAACATGAATGATCAATCATTTTTGAATCGGCATAAATATATATTGGGAGCTGCATTGTCAGTGCTGGGCGGTGCCATGTGGGGCATCTCCGGTACTTGCGGGCAGTTCCTTTTTACGCGTAAGGGCGTATCGAGTCTGTGGCTGACGCCAATCAGGCTTTTTCTTGCGGGAATCATATTATTGGTATGGTGCTTCGCCCAAGATGCCAGGGAGACTGTGAAGCCGTGGAAAGATAAAAGAGACTGCATTGATCTTTTGATTTACGGGCTGGCAGGCATTACACTATGTCAATTCTTATATTTTGGTACCATTCAGCTTTCCTCTGCGGGTGTGGCAACGATTCTGCAGGATTTAAGTCCGATTTCCATTCTGCTGTGCAGTTGTATAGCGGCGAAACGTTCTCCGAAGAAGAAGGAAATTATCAGTATTTTGCTGGCACTGTTTGGGGTATTTTTGCTGGTGACCCATGGAAGCCTGACCGATTTTGCAGTGTCACCGTTGGCGCTCCTTGTGGGAATAGGCAGTGCGGGAGCAGTCACGGTTTATAATGTTTATCCCAAAAGACTTTTGTCGCGTTATCCGGTATATATACTGCAGGGATGGAGCTTTTTTGTGGGTGGCAGTATTTCCATGCTGGTTTTTCGTCCGTGGAACTATCAGGTGGTTCTCGACTGGCAGATTTTATTAGGTATTTTGACAGTCGTCATAGCAGGCAATCTGTTGGCATTTAATTCCTATATGGTCGGCGTGCGGCTGATTGGGCCGGAGAAAGCGATTCTGTATGGTTTCGCTGAGCCGGTGGCAGCAGCAGTTTTATCTTCGCTGTGGCTTGGTGCACCTTTTACATTGTGGGATTTCGCAGGTTTCGTGTGCGTGTTTGTGATGCTTTTCTTATTAAGCATAAAAGGGAATGAAGCTGCGTCTCAAAAATGTGAATGAAATAGGGAATTGGAGAGTGGTTATGCAGAAAAAGATAGCAGTAATTAATGATATATCAGGGTTTGGAAGATGTTCTGTGGCAGTATCGCTTCCGATTATATCTTATTTGGGAGTGCAGTGCTGCCCGGTGCCTACGTCTATTTTCTCCAATCATACGGGATTCCCGCAGTATTTCTTCGATGATTACACAGACCGTATGGAGGAATATATTGCGAATTGGAAGAAATTAGGGCTGCAGTTTGAAGGAATTGCCACGGGGTTCCTTGGCTCCGCCGAGCAGATCCAGATTGTGAAGAAATTTATTAAGGAGTTTTCGAAGCAGGATACGCTGGTAATCGTAGATCCCGTTATGGGTGATTATGGTAAGTTATACTCTACTTATACGGAAGAGTTGTGCGAAGAAATGAAGGAACTGGTTAAGCTGGCCGATATCGCGACACCGAATCTTACAGAGGCCTGCAACCTGACCGGAATACCCTATAAGCATGTGGGCTGGCGCAGGAAGGAGCTGTTTGCCATGTCTGAGAAAGTGGTGGCGCTTGGACCTTCTAAGGTCGTCATTACAGGAATTTTACAGGGAGAGTTTATTGCCAATTATATATATGAAAAAGGTGCGGAGCCGAAGATGATCCGAACGCATAAAGTGGGAACCGAGCGTTCTGGCACAGGGGATGTGTTCGCTTCCATCATTGCCGCAGATGGCGTCAACGGCGTGCCCTTTGGCAGATCGGTGCGCAAAGCATCGGGATTTGTGAAGAAATGTATTTTAAAATCCGTTGAATTGGAGATTCCTAAGACGGATGGGGTGTGTTTTGAGGAAGTTTTATATCAGTTGAAGAGGGATTAGTGTGGAGTTGTGAAGCGTTTCGCAATCACTAAAAAGAAGTTAATAGAAGAAATGGAGAATAAGAAAAATGGTAATATTGTATGAAGTGCATGATAATCTGTATGTAAATATGACAAACAAGTGCCCCTGTGCGTGTACGTTCTGTCTGCGTCAGACGAGGGATGAGATGAATCATTCCGGCAGTCTGTGGCTGGAGCGGGAACCGAGTGTGGAGGAAGTGAAAGCGGAATTTGCTAAATTCGATATGGATAAGTATAAGGAAGTAGTATTCTGCGGCTTCGGGGAGCCTACGGAGCGGCTGGAAGATTTGCTGGAAGTGGCAGCCTATGTGAAGGAGAAGTTTGGAAAACCAATTCGAATCAATACCAATGGGTTGTCTGATTTGATTTGGCAGAAAAATACGGCGCCCATGTATGAAGGGCTGGTAGATACGATCTCCATCAGTCTTAATACGCCCAATAAAGAGCGGTACTACGAACTGACCAGAAGTAAATTCGGGATTGATTCTTTTGATGCCATGCTGGCCTTTGCGGGCAATGTGAGCAAGTATGTACCTAATGTGGTGCTGTCCACCGTAGATACCACCTTGACCAAAGAAGAGGAAGCAGAGTGTGCAAAGATTTGTGAGAAGCTGGGGGTGACTTACCGGATCAGACCGTGGGAAGCGTAAAAAGCGCGAAAAGATTTTCTAAGGCGTCAAAGTACGCCGCCTAAGAAAATCTACGGTTTGCAGTGCAAACCTTTTTCGCGCGGAAGAACGCCAAAAGCAGGCGTTCTTCCCGACAGTTTATATCCTGTATTCCAATTCAAAGGGATATCCTTCTTTCTTGTTTTCTTCCGACAGGGTGTCGGTTTCGATGATGCTGAAATCCTCACCTTTCAGGACTTCTTTCATTTCATCTTTCACAGAAGAAAAGTCTGCCACATGGGTAGAGATTTTTCGGCAGGCAAAATTGCCTGACGGAATTGTGCGGATGGATTCTTTGGCGGTATCACTTAACCCGTCTGTATTGCCGGATATGGTTAAGAACATATAGCGTTTATATGTACCATGCTCATAGTGATGCAGGATGCCGGAGGGATAAGCCGCGGTAATTCCCATCTGTTGCGCAGTGACGAACAGTTTGAGAATGTATTGACCATAATATTTGGGGGTATCCTCTTCTTCCAAGGAAACAGTCAGCAGAACACGTTCTTTAACTTCATTATGGTAGAAGCCTTCCGGCAGCATGATGCCGCTTTTGCTTTCGGGAATTCTGGCAAGACCTGTGACGGGGCTTGCCAAATTCTGGAGCGTTTCCTGCAGAGCACCCAGACAATTATGAATTTCCATGATTTTCTGTTCGGCAAGAATCTTGCCGTCATAGAGAAGCTTTTGCAGATTGATGGAACCGTTTTCCACATAGTTATTCAAATCTTTTAGGGGAATCCCCAGCTTAATACAGACTGTGATGGCATCCAACAGATAGAGTTGTTCCTCTGTATAATAACGATAGTTAGTCTCCGTGTTTACAAAAGCCGGTTTGAGGATCCCGATCTGGTCATAGTAACGCAGGGATTTGATACTTACATTCTTTAGTTTTGATACTTTTCCGATAGACATATACTGGCTCATATAGTAACCTCAAAAATTATAAATATATTTTTATTGTCCTGCAACCGATGTGGCCGATAGGGCAACTGTTTTCAAACCATACCACAAGGGTAGAGTTGACTAAAACATATTTTGTCATATTTTGCCTTTAAAAACAAGACTTTTTGAGAAACTAGTGCCAAAGAAAAATCTGCATACAATATGATGTATGCTCTATGACTCAGATAATTACAGAAAATTGTATAGAAACTGTCGCCTTTTGCCGTTGTGAAGGGTTTACCATATAGAGGAATACATATGAACTTGATCAGACAGATTGCTACGGGCAATCAAAAAGCACTGGAAACTTTATATCAGAACTATAAGACAAGTGTGTTCCGCATAGCGCTGTCTATTCTGGGAGACACTTTTCTGGCGGAAGACGTGACGCAGGAAACATTCTTAAAGATACAGCAGCATGCGGATACTTTCCGGTTTGGGGACAACGAAAAAGGCTGGGTCATGGCGATTGCGCACAACACTGCTCTACATATGTTGGAAAAGCGTAAAAGGGAAACTTTACAGGATGAAGTGCAGGTTATTGGGATAACGGACCTGTCGGACACCATAGAAAGCGGAGAAGCATACGAGCGTTTTTGCCGGCTTTTACAACCGCTCAAGGACCTGGACAGGCAGATTGTCTGTTTACATTTAATCGGTGAACTAAAGCATCGTGAAATTGCCGTGATTTTGAACCTGAGTGTCGGTGCCGTTAAGAAACGCTATGAACGGGCGATCCGTAAAATCGCCGAACATTTGGAGGAAAATGCATGAATAAGACAGAACGGTATTTAAAAGAAATAATCAGGCAGTTGCCGGATCCTGCGGGAGATTTGCAATATAATAGCGAACAAGATAATAATGAACTTGATGATAGGGAGATGTTTGCCATCTCTGCCAATTTTTCCGGAAGACGTTGGCAAAGAATTGTGGCAGCGGCTGCATGTATTCTGGTATGCTGCGTGAGTGTTCCGGTATTGACACATACGCCTTTTATTGCAGAACATATAAAGGCATTTGGAATATCCGAAAAGGAAGAATTTGTGGATACGCTGAATCAACAGCCGGGTGAGACGGAGCAGGAATACAGTGTTAAAACATTGAAAGAGCAGGGTGCAGATAGCTCCCGAAATTCAGAAGAATATGAAGAGTACGGAGAAAAGCATGCGGGAACTGTCGGGAAATGGCTGTATGCATTTTGGAAATGTGATATGAACATAGAGAATTTACAACTGCAGGAAGTCAAAGCGTGGGAAACGGATTCCGAATCGGGGGCACAATACTTCTATTTGTATGATGACGCACAAGAAGAATATCACATTACATTTCAGGAAGATGAATGGTCTGGCTTGACCTATATAGAAAAAGAGGTCTTGTCTGAAGCAGTTCAGGCAGATGTCGATGTAGCCGAGTCGCTTCAGGACACCGAAATATTTCTTTCTGCCAGAGAAGCGTTGGAAAGTATATTAAGCGATGAGGATAGGATTACACAGGCGTGGTATCTGGGCAAAGAAAATAATACTGATGGGACGCTTGCGGAAAATCAGTTTGCCTATTTGTTTAAAGAAGAAAGCGGGGGAGGTTGGATCTGTAATTACTATTATGGCTCACCATATCCCTACCGGGTCAGAATAACAAGCCCGGACTCGTATTTGGAAAGTCTGGAGCGTGCCGGAGAACTGGCGAAAGAGAAATATGGAATTACCGATTGGGTAATCGAACTCGACTTAGAAACCGGTCTGCCGTATTAAATATCTAAAGTTTTTGTTTGTTGTCTGATTTAGAAAAAAATAAAAAGATCATGCTATCAAAGTAGAAACTTTTACTTTAACAGCATGATCTTTTTTATAACAAGTAATGCATTGCTGTGAAAAAACTTATCTTATCCCATTGTCACAACAACATTATACTCTGTCTTACCTTTTTCATAAGGCACTACACATCCTTCAAGCGTTGTGCCGTCAACCGTGATAGACTTTACACCCTTCTCCACGTTGTCCGGATTCACAACCTTGATGTTGTAAGTACCCTCACGGAATTTTCTTGTAATCTCAAAATCCCCGAATCCCTTCGGCACACAAGGATCAATGCTCAAGCCCTTGTGGGTAGGATATACACCTAAGATGTGCTGGGATACATTTACAAATGTCCATGCGGCAGTACCGGTAAGCCAACTGTTCTTAGCTTCGCCGTGGAACTTCGCATCTGCACCGGCTACCATCTGGGAATATACATAAGGCTCTGTTCTGTGGATTTCACTGAATTCCTCCACATAAGCAGGGCATGTCTTCTGGTAAATCTCAAAAGCCCTGTTGCCACGTCCGATGACAGTCTCTGCAATAGATACCCATGGATTGTTGTGGCAGAAGATACCGGCATTCTCTTTATATCCCGGCGGATAGGAAGAAATTTCGCCAAGTTCTAAGTGATACTTGGTATAAGCGGGCTGTAAGATCATAACGCCATACTTGGTATCCAGTTTCTCTTTTACGGAATCCAGCGCTTTCTCGGCAAGACCTTCCTTGACACCGATGCCTGCTAACGGGCAGAAACCGTTGGACTCAATATAAATCTTACCTTCTTCGCACTCGTTGGAACCGATCTTCTTGCCGTAAGCATCATAAGCACGCACGAACCATTCGCCGTCCCAGCCGTCCTTTAAGACCGCATCATACATTTTCTGCACTTCGGCGCGGGCGTAATCGGCTTCTGCCTGGTCGCCCATCAACTCACATAACTGGGCGTATTCTTCACCATACTTAACGAACATACCTGCAATAAATACGGATTCTGCCACAGGTCCCTCAGAAGGTCCGAAGGTCTGGAAGGATTCGCCCGGATGCTCGGAGAAGCAGTTTAAGTTCAGACAGTCATTCCAGTCAGCACGTCCGATCAGCGGTAAATCATGCGGTCCCTTGTGGTTTACGATGTAATCAAAGGAACGTTTCAAGTGGTTCATCAAAGGCTGTGCCACGGACATATCGTTATCAAACGGCACCATCTCGGTTAAGATGCTTGTATCGCCGCTCTCGCGTACATAAGCGGAAGTTCCGGCGATCAGCCACAACGGATCGTCATTAAAGCCGCTTCCGATGTCGGAGTTACCTTTCTTGGTCAAAGGCTGATACTGATGATATGCGCTGCCGTCCTGGAACTGGGTGGAGGCGATATCGATGATTCGCTGTCTTGCGCGATCCGGAATCAGATGTACGAAACCAAGCAGATCCTGGCAGGAATCGCGGAATCCCATGCCGCGTCCGATACCGGATTCATAGTAAGAAGCGGAACGGGACATATTGAAGGTTACCATACACTGATACTGATTCCAGATGTTAACCATACGGTCAACCTTATCATTGGAAGATTTCACAGTGTACTTGGATAACAGATCATTCCAGTATGTATTCAATGCCGCGAAAGCCTTGTCTACATCGGCATCGGTCTGATATTTTGCAAGCATTGCCTCGGCAGGCTTCTTATTGATGATGCCGGGAGCTTCCCATTTTTGGTCTTCCGGATTCTCGATGTATCCCAATACGAAGACGAAGGATTTGCTCTCGCCGGGAGCTAAGGTTACATTGATCTGATGGGAAGCGATGGGTGACCAGCCGCTGGCGATAGAGTTTGTTGCTTTGCCGTTTTCAACCACTTCCGGATTGTTAGCGCCGCGGTATGCACCGAGGAAAGCGTCACGGCTTGTGTCGAAGCCGTCTACCGGTGTATTGACGGAATAGATTGCATAGTGGTTACGGCGTTCTCTGTACTCGGTCTTGTGGTAGATGGTGGAACCGATTACTTCCACTTCACCGGTACTTAAGTTACGCTGGAAGTTTCTGGAATCATCATCCGCATTCCAGAGACACCATTCTACATAAGAGAAAAGGGATACATTCTTTGCAGAATTACTCTTATTTGTTAATTTCACCTGACTGATCTCGCAGTTATCATCCATTGGAACGAAAGTGAGCACGGATGCCTCCAACTCATTTTTGGCACCGGTAAAACGGCTGTAGCCGATGCCGTGGCGGCATTCGTAGCTGTCCAAATCTGTCTGGGTGGGCTTCCAGCCCGGATTCCATACGGTATTTCCTTCTTTAATATAGAAGTATTTGCCGTTGATATCGCCCGGCACATCATTATAGCGATACCGTGTCATGCGAAGCAGCTTTGCATCTTTATAGAAAGTATAGCCGCCGCAGGTGTTGGAAATCAGAGTAAAGAACTCGTTGCAGCCAAGGTAGTTGATCCATGGTAAAGGGGTTTTGGGTGTGGTGATGACGTACTCTCGGTTGGCGTCATCAAAGTAACCGAATTTCATAGCGTAATTCTCCTTTTAGATTTGATATAAAATAATGTTGTGTTAGTGTGGAACATTCTTTCTATAGGAAAACGAAGATTTGTAATGCGTTATCTTTTATTTGTAATGCATTATCTTTTGCAATACTTACTTCTATAACTATCTATAGAAGATTCTATAATTATCTATAATAGAAGAAACGCCTGGGAAACAAAACTCCGGTTTCATAATACGAAAACAAGAAAACGATTAAGTGATGTGCTGCGACGTGCGTCTGTGAAAAGACAGTACATCGAGTGGTATTACTATATAGAAGTAATGGCTAATGTGATTAAGGAAATTATACAGAAGAAATGTGCAAAATGCAATAAAAATCGTATATTTCGAGGAAAAGAATGAGAGAAGCGGGCTTTTCTAAAATATTTTAGTTGTTTTACGAAACCGTTTACTTAATTTGGGGCCGAAATATGAGCAAAGTATGAACGGTTTGTGTACAAAAGTGTTGAAAAACGATGTTGTAAACTGTATAAATTCCACAAAACTATAAATAATCCACAAAAAAAGTAAAAAATGTGTTGCAAATCTATAAAAAGTGATGTACACTAACATTACGAAAACGATTAAGTGATTATGGCTCATCCAAAAGTGGCCGATTTCGTGAATTAGAGGAACTGGTGGGGAGCTGGTAAAATGGTGTCAATGAAGGATATTTCGATAGCGTGTGGGGTGTCGGTTGCAACAGTAAGTAAAGCACTGAATGATCACAATGATATCGGATCGGAGACAAAAGAGCATATCAAGCAGGTAGCTAAGGAGATGGGATACTTCCCGAACTCCGCAGCGAAAGCCTTAAAGACGAACCGTACCTATAATATAGGAGTTCTTTTTGCAGAAGATGATTACAGCGGATTGACTCACGATTACTTTTCTTTTGTGCTGGATAGCCTGAAGCGCACGGTGGAGAAGAAAGGGTATGACATTACCTTTATCAATGATTTTAAAAACAGATCCGGGAGGATGTCTTATTTAGAACATTGCAGGTATCGGGGGTTCGATGGTATAGCTATTGTCTGTACGGATTTCTACACACCGGAGGTATTGGAACTGGTCAGGAGCAACATTCCGACCGTGACAATTGATCATTTATTCAACAACGTCTGCGCGATCATGTCAGATAATGTGAAAGGGATGCGGGATCTTCTGACTTATGTATATCAGAAGGGACATCGCAAAATCGCATATATTCACGGCGCTGATTCGGCAGTTACCCAGAGCAGGCTGTCATCATTCTATAGGACAGCAGCACAGTTGGGATTGGAGATACCGGATGAATACATAAGCGTTGCGGCATACCGTGACACGGAGAAAGCATATGAAGAGACGGTAAGACTCTTAAAGTTGAAAGACAGGCCCACCTGTATCCTGTATCCGGATGATTTCGCAGCATTTGGCGGTATCAATGCGATCAAAGAGAGGGGACTTCGGATTCCGGAAGACATCTCGGTCGTCGGATACGATGGTATCAGAATTGCAAGACACATAGAACCTACCTTAACAACGCTGAATCAGAATACGAAAGAACTGGGACAGAAGGCGGGAGAGAAGCTGATCAGTCTTATTGAACATCCAAAGACGACGCTGATTGAACAGATTATCGTTGAGGGATATGTGTATGAAGGCAATTCGGTAGCAGACATAAATGAAAGGGAAAAAGAAATATAAAAGCAGAAATCGCAGCAATGGCAGCGGGATCTGAGGCCGAAAAGGGATATCCCTTTTCTTCTATATCTATACTAGATATAGAACAATACTTGTCAATCATGATATGAAATGCGGTTCCGCATTTTATATAAAAACAAAAATCGATGCATAGGCATCAAGACTCAAAGGGAGGAAATATTAAATGAAGAAAAAAGTTATTAGCGTACTTCTTTCTACAGCTATGGTAGCAAGCTTATTAGTAGGCTGTGGCTCCAGCAGCGACAACGCAGCTCCGGCAGCAGATGACGGCGCAGCAGCTGAAACAACAGAAGAGGCTCCGGCTGAGGAGGCAGCTCCGGCAGAAGATGCAGCAGCTGACACAACAGCATCAGGAGACAAATTCTACATCTACTCTTGGAACACAGAGTTACAGGAGAGATTAAAATTCGTAACAGATGCTCATCCTGAACTGGCTGACAGAATTGAGTATGTAAACGTTGGTGACTCCGCAATTTACCAGGAGAAGATCGACCAGTTACTTCAGACACCTGATGCAGAAGACTATCCTGATATGATCGCTTTCGAGGCTGGTTATATCATGAAATACACCAATTCTGATTTTACATTACCTGTAGCAGACTGTGGTGTAACAGAAGCTGATTTGGCTGAGATGTATCCTTACACAATTACAATCGCAACAGATAAGAGAGATGGTTCCTTAAAAGGTGTTTCATGGCAGGCTTGCCCTGGTTCCTTT
The DNA here is from genome assembly GCA_017936885.1 of Lachnospiraceae bacterium. GTDB lineage: Bacteria > Bacillota > Clostridia > Lachnospirales > Lachnospiraceae > UBA3282. The sequence goes on from JAGBEO010000014.1 coordinate 33,933, forward strand.
ATGTACAGAACTGACCTTGCAGAGAGTATTCTCGGTGTAACAAGCCCTGAAGAGATGCAGGCTAAGATCGGTTCTTGGGATGACTTCCTTGATACAGCTAGAGAGATCAAAGAGAAATCCGGCGATGCTACAAGAATTCTTTCTTCTAACGGTGACGTTACAGAAGTATTCAAGTCCAACAAGACAGAGCCTTGGGTAGACGATTCTGGTGTATTCCATATGGATCCTGCTATGGAAGAGTACATGGACGTTGTTAAGGTATTAGAGCAGGAAGACTTAACTCAGAAGACAACTACATGGTCTGACGAGTGGAATGCTGGTCCTTCTACAGATGCTGTATTCGGTTACTTCGGATGTACATGGTTCTTACACTGGACAATCAAAGCTAACTGCGGCGGCGCTGCTGTAGGTGAAGGTACATACGGTCTTTGGAATATGTGCCAGGGTCCTGTTCCTTACTACTGGGGCGGTACATGGTTAGGTGCAACAGCCGGATGTTCCGATACAGAGATGGCTGGTACTATCATGAAAGCTCTTTGCTGTGATACAGAGATCATGACTAAGATGTCTGAAGAGACACTTGACTACGTAAACAACAAGACAGCAATGAAGACATTATCTGACGCTGGTAAGGGTGCATATGACTTCTTAGGCGGACAGGACTTCATCGCAGTATTCTCTCCTCTTGCAGAGAACGTAGATGTATCTTGGATGAGTGCATATGACCAGAAGGTTCAGGAGTTAATGCAGACTCAGTTAGATGCTTACGCTGCAGGCGAGAAGGATAAAGAGACAGCAATCGCTGACTTCAAGGCAGCTGTAGCTGACGCTTATCCGGGTGTTACTGTAGAATAACAGAAGTCACAGCAAAGGTTGTTACTTCTGTGGAAAAAAGCAGTAAACTGCTTTTCCCGAATATAGAAGTTGAAAAACATAATTCTGTACCGGTCGTATGGCCGGTACAGATATTGTAAAAGGATAGTTCGGAAAGAAAATATGTTAGATGGGACCGCGGCACAGATATTTGAGAGGGTTCCGAACACGGAGAACTGTCAAATGCCTGTGGCGCGGCCAAGGGCAGAAATATTTAGAGAGGGATGTGAAAAGATGGCAAACACTAAAACGAAGCGCAAAACAGTAGAGTATAGCCGGTACGGATATTTCTTTATAGCACCATTCTTTATTGTATTTGCAATATTCCAGTTATGGCCTTTGATTTACACAATGGGTTTGGCGTTCTGTGAGAACTACACAGATACGATGTTTAACATGGAAGTTGGACCTTATTTCAACGGATTGGCTAACTTTAAAACTGTATTTGTCGGAAACGACGGAAGATTATTTAATACCTATACATTCCAATCCTTGTGGAATACCATTATTATGTGGCTGATGAACTTCCTGCCGCAGATTTTATTGGCGTTAATACTTGCTGTTTGGTTTACCGATACAAGAGTGAAGTTAAAAGCGCAGGGTGCTTACAAGATTTTGACCTTTATGCCGAACATTATTACAGCGGCAACAATCTCTGTATTGTTCTATAAGTTGTTCGATTTCCCGAACGGCCCGATCAATCAGGTACTTACGAGCTGGGGAGTTTTAAGCCAGCCATACAATTTCTTCTTAAGTAAATGGGCAACAAGAGGTATCGTATCCTTTATCAATTTCTGGATGTGGTACGGAAATACAATGATTGTTCTGACTGCCGGTGTACTGGGTATCAGCCCGTCCCTGTTTGAAGCAGCAAGAGTAGACGGTGCAAGCAGCTGGCAGATTTTCAAGAGTGTAACATTACCGATGCTTCGTCCGATTATGCTGTTTACTTTGGTAAACTCAGCAATCGGTGGTCTGCAGATGTACGATATTCCTAAACTGTTGACAACCAGTGGATATGGTGATCCGGATTATACGACCAGAACGATGACGATGTATATTCGAGATCTTGCTTTTACCGGTTCCAAGCAGATGGGTAAAGCGGCAGCGGCATCCCTTATTTTGTTCGTAGTAACACTGTTCTTCAGTCTGGTTCTCTTCTATATTATGAGAGATAAGGATGCAATCAAGGAGAAGAAAGCGATCAAGGCAGCACAGAAAGCAAGAAAGGGGGCTAAATAATCATGGCGAAACAGAATAACGAAATGGAAGGCGGATTACACGCCAGAATTCTTGGAGCAAAGATATTTAGAAATGTAATTTGTATTTTCCTCTGCTTTTTGAGTCTGATCCCATTTTGGATCATGATTGTAAATGCAACCAGAACGAGTGTAGACATTCAGCAGGGATTATCCCTGATTCCATCTCACTACTTTATGGAGAACTGGGCGAAATTGCTTTATCAGTGCAGCCAGCAGGTTCCGTTGTGGAAATATATGACGAACAGTTTGACAATTGCAGTATTTTCTACTGTATTTACCGTATATTTTTCCACTATGACAGCGTATGGTGTGACTGTATATAAATTCAAAGGTTCAGGGTTTGCATGGGCATTTATCATGGCGATCATGATGATCCCGGTACAGGTTTCTTCCATCGGTTTCTTCCGTTTTATGTACGGATTGGGACTTGGAAACAATTATCTGCCATTGATTATTCCGGCGATTGCAGCTCCCTCTACGGTATTTTTCATGAGACAGTACATGCAGAGTGCACTGCCGCTTGAGATCGTGGATGCGGCCAGAATTGACGGTTCCAGAGAGTTTAATACCTTTAACAGAATTGCAATGCCGCTGATGAAACCGGCTGTTGCAACCCAGTGTATCTTCGCTTTCATCGCATCATGGAATAACTTCTATACACCTTCCATGTTGCTGTCTTCTCAGAAGAAGTACACACTTCCTATGTTCGTACAGATGATGAGAGGTGAGAGATTCCGTTCCGATCACGGTATCATTTACGTAGGTCTGGTAGTATGTATTATGCCGATCTTCGTTGTATACTTCATCTTATCTAAGTACATCATCGCAGGTGTAGCTCTTGGTGGTGTTAAGGAATAAAACAAAGTTTGTTACATAACAGCGTATCCGATTGGGTACGCTGTTTTTGGCGTCGCAGGAAAGTGCCGGGCAGATGGGTATAAAAGGCCGGATTGTTGCATATGACCGGAGTGCTGTAAAGTAATAAAAAATTAAGAATACCTGCATAGTAAATTTAGTATTAGTATGATAAAATTAGGAAAAATATGTTAAGCGGATGCAAAAGCTTGAAGAAACAGAAAACTATAAGGAGAAAAGGCAATGTCATCCTCGGTAATTTTTGACCAAAGCAGATTGAGGGCATACGACGGTCTCGCGAGATTGTGTGAATATTCCGGTGAAACGCAGAGCTGGTGCGGAAAGCTGTGGAGCGAGATGCTGCTTGACAGAGAACTTTATGAGGCTTTTGTCTATTATCTGGAGAACCATAGCTTCTCAGAGAAACTCAAATGCGAAGGATATTCCCTGACCGACTGTTACGTATGGGAAATGGAACAGGATAATCTGCGCAGGGATACAGGGAAAAATACAGACCAGTGCAATAAAGAGGACATGGTGCTGCATGCTTTCTGGACGATGGCGCAGATGCGCAAGTCCCCAGAGAAATACCTCAAAAAAATGGGGCGATGGGGAATTGACCAAAGTCTGTAGCAGTTAGCCGCGGCTGTTATTCAGATGTATAAATTGTATACATATATATACAGATATGTAAGTGACAAAAGAATAACTCGTAGGACAATACAGAGATGGGCTGCTATAGAGAAATATGCTCATAATTAGAAAAAGTAATTTTGCGATATAATAATATAATGACATCAGAAAAGGATTATTCAGTATGAATCGTATGGAGTTTATAGAGAAACTGCAGCGTGCACTGGCGGGCGGACTAAACAGTAATCAGGTAACAGATCACGTGCGCTACTATCAGGAATATATTGATATGGAAATACGCAAGGGAAAAACCGAGGCAGAGGTGCTTGACGGGCTGGGAGACCCTCGGCTGTTAGCCAAAAGCATTATCGAGGCGAATAAGCGCGCCGGTGCCAGTGAAGGTACGAACCGCACTTATGATGAGGAGATGGCAGGTGCAGGCAAAACGTATCGGGGCGGTGCTTACAGCGGCGGTGCATACAGCGATCAATACAGCAGTGGACAGACCTATAGGGCAGATGAGAACAATGGGAGTGGCGGCAGAGTTTTCAGAATACCGGGATGGCTGATCCTTCTGATTGTGACGGTGGTGGTTATTCTGATTATTGGTGTTGCATTTTCCCTGATTTCCGTGCTGGCGCCGATTATTATTCCGGTCTTAATCGTGATTTTGTTGGTACGGGTTTTCCAAAGCGACAGGTAGCTATCCATAAGATGCTGTCAGTCCGTGTAAGATAGGAGCGCGTCAAGCGCAACAGTATCAAATAAAGTATATCAGGGCAAAACAAAAGACCATTCGGGTAAATGGTCTTTTGAGGGGAGTATAAATAATTAATATAAGGGTCTGTAAACTGAGAATGAAGGGGTATCTCTGTTTACACTTATTATTATATACGTTTTATTTATAAAAGCAATCAAAAATAGTACCAAAGTACCAGGTTTGCTTTTGGTACTTTTGAATAAAAAATTAGTACTAAAGTCCTATATCACGCCTGAATAAGTTTGAATCGATTTTCTAATACTATTTCTGTAACATCAAAACAATCAGGAGGTATGGAAGATGTCTAAAAACGATTTTAACCAGAACAACCAGAATAATCAGAATGAGAAACAGCAGGACAAATACAACAACTGCAGCCAGAACAATTCTAAGAACAGCACAAAGAACAGTTCCGGTAACAATGCCCAGGACAACCAGAAGAATAAGCAGTAATCAGAAGACGGGAATTTGCGGGAACGAAAAATTTTGACCGGAAAGAGGGAGCAGCGATGCTCCTTCTTTCCATTTTATGTGATAAAGAAGTAAACTCTTTTTCATTTACTGCGATTAAGAGATTGACACTTGCGTGTATCCATTTTACAATAAATCCATGGATAAATTAGAGTATATTGTGCCCTGTCATTTTGGATTAGAGGCAGTATTAAAAAGAGAAATTATAGATTTGGGATATGAGATTGTGTCGGTGGAAGACGGCAGAATTATCTTTGCGGGAGATGTGCAGGCGCTGTGCCGTGCCAATATTTTTCTTCGCAGTGCAGAGAGGGTGCTTATTAAGATCGGAAGCTTTCACGCAGAGACGTTTGAGGAGCTTTTTCAGGGAACGAAGTCGCTTCCGTGGGAGGAATATATTCCGAAGGACGGCAAGTTCTGGGTGGCTAAGGCTGCCAGCGTAAAGAGCAAGCTGTTTAGTCCGTCCGATATCCAATCCATTATGAAAAAAGCCATGGTGGAGCGCATGAAGAGTGTATACCGGCTGGACTGGTTTGAAGAAAGCGGTGCTTCTTATCCTGTCCGGGTGTTCTTGATGAAGGACGAGGTGACGGTGGGCTTAGATACCACGGGAGAATCTTTACATAAACGCGGATACCGCAAACTGACAGCGAAAGCACCGATTGCAGAAAATCTGGCGGCGGCATTGATTATGCTGACACCGTGGAGAGGAAACCGTATTCTGGTAGATCCTTTTTGCGGCAGCGGCACCATACCGATCGAGGCTGCTATGATGGCGGCACATATGGCACCGGGCATGAACCGCAGCTTCCTGGCGGAAGAGTGGAGCCATATCGCTGACAGAAAGTGCTGGTACCGGGCAGCGGATGAAGCTGATGCTGCGGTGGATACGACCGTGGAGACAGATATTCAGGGATACGATATTGATGATAAGATGGTTTCTATTGCCAGAGCGAATGCGAAGCTGGCGGGAGTAGACCGTATGATACATTTTCAGCGAAGAGGTGTCGGTCAACTGAGCCATCCGAAGAAGTATGGATTTATTATTACGAACCCGCCATACGGTGAGAGACTGGAAGAGAAGCAAAATCTGCCGGTGTTATACCGTGTGATCGGCGAGCGGTATATGGCGCTGGATAGCTGGTCCCTGTACCTGATTACGGCATATGAGCAGGCAGAAGCGGCGATTGGCAGAAAGGCGGATAAAAACCGTAAGATTTATAACGGCATGATGAAGACTTATTTCTATCAGTATATGGGACCGAAGCCGAAGGGGAGCGTAAGATAAGAAATGCAGCAGTACAGATTTATGAGAAGAACAGCCATATACTGCATTTTGTTCGTACTTGCGGCGATGAGTGTCATACTTTATTATTCTGCCAATAAGATTATTGTTGTGGCGGACGTGGCGCAGGACGAGGTTGTGCAGTCTGCGGGAAGCGAAGGCGCAGAGGAAGCGGTAGTGGTTGATAAAAACCATATAGAAATTGATCGAAATAGTCAAAACACTAATTATTTCTGTATCCCCATGCCGGAATCAGTCAGGGCAGAGGAAGTTACCATTGAGAATCATTATATGGATCAGGAACTATGGGTAAGCATTACCCCTAGAGAAATGGCGGATCAGGGCATGTTTTATGAGAGCCATAGTGTTTATGGTAATTGTGATAACGTGCTGGTCGGACATTTTGATGTGGAGAAAGAACGGATCTGCCTGCGTTTTGCGTTGACAGATGTATATGAGTATCAGAGTATTTTTGAAAATAATACGCTCTATATAGAATTTGTATCGCCTAAGGAAGCATATGATAAGATTGTGGTGATCGATCCTGCCTATGGGGCAGAGGACAGCGGTATTACGGCAGAGGGAGTCAAAGGCAAGAATATTACACTGGATATTGCAAAGGCTTTGAAGGCAAAGCTCGACGAGACCGATATTAAGGTATATTATACCCGTATGGATGACAGTAATCCTACCGACGAGAACCGGGTTAGACTGGCTGCGGCAACGAAAGCGGATATGTTGATCCGGATAGAGATAGGCGGTGCAGACAGTACCAAGATATATGGAACAGAAGCGGTTTATAACAGCAGATTCTTTATCCCCGGTTTTGGCAGCGTGGAATTGGCGGATCTGTTAGAACGTGAAGTGGTGACGGCTGTCAGTGGTAAGGCCAACGGACTCTTAGAGGCGGCAGAGGAAGATTCGGTGATCAGTGATGCTACAGTGCCGGCTGCCGCTATCAGAGTGGGATATCTGACCAACGGTCAGGAATTTATCTTACTTCAGAGAGAGGATTATATTGAACGGATTGCGAACGGCATTTATCAGGCGATCTTGAAAGCGTATGAGTAGGCTGCCTGTGACAGCGGCATGATTTTGAGAGTAGAAGGATGAGAGAGGGTAAGAGTTTCAGTGAGACGACAAATTGTTTTTGCCACGGGCAATGAAGGTAAAATGCGTGAGATCAGGAAAATACTGGGTGATCTGGATGTGGAAATCTGCTCTATGAAAGAGGCAGGAATTCAGATTGATATTATAGAGGATGGCAGTACTTTTGAAGAAAACGCCGTTATTAAAGCAAAGGCGGTTGCAGCAAAGACAGAGGCAGTTGTGCTGGCAGATGATTCCGGCCTTGAGATTGATTATCTGAATAAGGAACCGGGTATCTATTCGGCAAGATATATGGGGGAAGATACCCCCTATGCGGTGAAAAACCAAAATTTGATTGACAGGCTTGCCGGTGTACCGGATGAAAACAGGACAGCCAGATTCGTATGTGCTATTGCTGCAGCGCTTCCGAATGGTGAAGTGATCACGACTCACGGCGTGATTGAAGGCAGAATCGGATATGAGGAAAAGGGAAGTAACGGTTTCGGATATGACCCGATTTTCTATGTGCCTGAATATGGATGCAGTACGGCAGAACTCAGCGAGGAAGAGAAGAACCGGATCAGCCATCGGGGCAAAGCGTTAGAGGCTATGAAACTAGAACTAAAGAAAAGGATGATATAGGTGATATATGAAGATACTGATCGTAAGCGATACCCATCGGCGTAACGAGAATTTCCTGCAGGTGGTGGAAAAGGTCGGACCTTTGGATTTGGTCGTGCACTGCGGTGATGTGGAAGGAAGTGAGTATATTATCAGCAAAGCTGCCGGATGTCCGGTAGAGATGGTTCAGGGCAATAATGATTTCTTCTCTGATCTTCCCAGAGAGAAAGAATTTATGATCGGACAGTATAAAGTGTGGCTGACCCATGGACACCATTATTATATTTCCATGAATAGTGAAATAATTAAACAGGAAGCCCGGGAGAGGGAAATAGATATTGTTATGTGCGGGCATACCCATAAACCGGTTATTGATATAGAGAATGATTTGACCTTAATCAATCCGGGAAGTATCAGTTACCCGAGACAGGAGAACCATAAGCCGAGTTATATTCTGATGGAGATTGATGCGGAGGGAAAGGCACATTATACTTTGAATTATCTTTCATGAGGAATCTGCCTGAGCCCGCAGGAGCGGATTGTTTCGGTAATAATCGGTATTATATTATAGGTTACGGGAAATCTGTAAAAATTATAAAAAACCTGTTGACAGAAGAAAAGTCGTATTATATAATGTTACTTGCGTTGTGAACGAGTCCGGCGCAGAGTACCCCTCGGGGTGTGGCTCAGCTTGGCTAGAGCGCCTGGTTTGGGACCAGGAGGTCGCAGGTTCGAATCCTGTCACCCCGACGCGATGATGTGTAGTGATATGCATTTCCATATAATATATATGCGGGTGTAGTTCAATGGTAGAACACCAGCCTTCCAAGCTGGATACGTGGGTTCGATTCCCATCACCCGCTCTCGCGTGTGATAAGCACAGATGAAAGTCTGCAATGCAGTCACCCGCTACGGCGTGTAAATCGCGCATACGTGTTCGTAGCTCAGCTGGATAGAGCAACGGCCTTCTAAGCCGTGGGTCGGGGGTTCGAATCCCTTCGAGCACGTTTTGGGTATGAAAGAGGTTAAACTGATTTCAGCCTATATGGTGGGTATGGCGCAGTTGGCTAGCGCGCCAGATTGTGGCTCTGGAGGCCGAGGGTTCGAGTCCCTCTATCCACCTTTACACGGGAACGTGCAAGGAGCACAGCCTGCTGTTACCAATAATGGGCTATCGCCAAGGGGTAAGGCACAGGACTTTGACTCCTGCATTCGCTGGTTCAAATCCAGCTAGCCCAGTTTACGGAGCACTAGCTCAGTCGGTAGAGCACCTGACTTTTAATCAGGTTGTCGGGGGTTCGAATCCCCCGTGCTTCACTTTGAAATAACCTTCAAAACTTGGATCAGGTAGTTTTGAAGGTATTTTTTTGCTTACCCGATTTTATAATGCAAATTGCACGGTGCAGAATTCGCACTGCAAACTTTGCGTCGCAAATGAGAAAGGAGAATGACTATGGCACAAGAAAATAAAATGGGGACTATGTCTGTCAATAAACTGTTGATTACCATGTCGCTGCCTATGATGATTTCTATGCTGGTACAGGCACTTTATAACGTGGTAGACAGTATTTTTGTGTCCCGGATTAATGAAAATGCACTGACGGCTGTGTCTTTGGCATTTCCGCTGCAGACACTGATGATCTCTGTGGCAGGCGGTACCTGTGTAGGTATCAATGCGGTGCTCTCTAAGGCGCTGGGGGAGAGAAATCAGGAAAGAGTCAACAAAACCGCAGGTAACGGCATTGTTCTGATGGGGATCAGTTATGTGATTTTTTTGTTGGTGGGATTGTTTATCACGAAAGGATTTTACTTAAGCCAGACGGACGATGCGCAGATTGTACAGTATGGATATGAATATCTTTCGGTGGTTTGCTGCTGTTCCTTCGGAATGTTTGCACAGTTTACCTTTGAGCGTCTGCTGCAGTCTACCGGTAAAACCTTCTATATTATGATCACACAGGGAACCGGTGCTATCATCAATATTATTTTGGACCCGATCTTTATCTTCGGTCTGTACGGCGCACCAAAGATGGGAGTAAAAGGTGCTGCTGTGGCAACTGTGATCGGGCAGATTGTGGCCGGGACGATTGCCGCGCTTATTAATAGGAAGAAAAATGAGGAGATTCAGTTACGATTGAAGGAATTGAGGCTGGAAGGCGGGATCGTGAGCCAGATTTATAAAATAGGTATCCCGTCTATGATCATGCAGGCAATCGGTTCTGTCATGACTTATGGTATGAACCTGATTCTTATATCCTTCACCTCTACGGCGACGGCGGTCTTCGGTGTATATTTTAAGCTCCAGAGTTTTATCTTCATGCCTGTTTTTGGTATGAACAACGGGCTGGTGCCGATTCTTGCATACAATTACGGTGCGGGAAAGAGGGAGCGCTTTGTGCAGGCTCTCAAGTGTGCCGTTATGTATGCGATGGCAATTATGTTTGTGGGAATTATCATTTTCCAGACCATTCCGGGAACGTTGTTCCAATTGTTCGCGGCATCGGATACTATGCTGGGTATCGGTATTCCGGCACTGCGGATTATCAGTATCAGTTATATTTTTGCGGGATATAATATCATCTGCGGTACGGCTTTTCAGGCATTGGGAAATGCAGTATACAGCATGATCGTATCGATTGCCAGACAGTTGGTGGTACTGCTTCCGGCAGCTTATCTGCTGTCACTTATGGGAAATGTCAATTATGTGTGGTGGTCTTTTCCGATCGCAGAGGTGGCATCACTGACTATGACGACCATCTTTCTTATAAGGATCAATAAAAATGTAATTCGTCATATCGGGGAAGAGGACAAACCATACGGACAAGATGAGGACAAGTTATCCGTTGACATGCTCTCTTGAAAATGATATGATACTTGAGCGGGTTTTGGTAAACCCGCATATAAGCGGATGTGGCGGAATTGGCAGACGCGCTGGATTTAGGTTCCAGTGGGCGACCGTGCAGGTTCAAGTCCTGTCATCCGCATAAGAGAGACTTTTGAGACATGGGAATGTTTCAGAAGTCTTATTTTCTTCTAAACGGAACTTATTTGTATTTTAAAGTGCGAAAGGTAAGAACAGTCGCTTTGATGATAATTTGTAGATTTATGGATAATTTTGGGTTATAATTATTCTAAACTACTACATTAGGGGGATTCTATGAGTCTGAATCAAGGGTTAATCTACACGAACGACAACTGTATCGGATGTAACCGGTGTATCTCAGGGTGCCCTGTGCTGGGTGCTAACGTTGCAGTCAGTATTAACGGACAGAATCATATTCATGTAGACGGCGACAAATGCCTGCATTGCGGCAGATGTCTGGCTGCCTGCAAACATAATGCGAGAGAGTATCGGGATGATACGCAGGAGTTTATGGAGAGGTTAGAGCAGGGCGCTTCGATTTCTCTTCTTGTGGCACCATCCTTTTTCATTATTTATGGGGACAAGGCATCGCAGATCCTGGGATATCTGAAGAGCCGGGGCGTAAAGCTTGTCTATGATGTGAGTTACGGTGCGGATATTGCCACATGGGCTTATCTGTCCTATGTGGAGGCGCATAAGCTGCAGGGAGCCATAGCACCGCCGTGCAGTGCTATTGTGAATTATTTGCAGAAATATTCCAAGACTCTGACTGAGGCGATTATACCGATTCATTCGCCGCTGTTGTGTTTGGCAGTTTATTTGAGAAAATATCGGGGGATAACAGATGAATTTGCTTTCTTAAGCCCCTGTATTGCCAAGAAAGATGAAATAGACGATCCGGGCTGTGAGGGTCTGGTACAGTATAATGTAACGTTTACGCATTTAATGAAGGTGTTGGACAACATCGATGTAAGCGGTTATGATACGCAGATAGAGCTGTCGGATTACGGGCTGGGCCGTATCTATCCGGTGCCGGGTGGTTTGTCTGATAATATCAAACATTTCATAGAGTCTTATGAAACGGTGCGGGAACTGCATGGAGAGAATAACGTATATGATTATTTTGCCAAGCTGGAGAACCGTGTTCTTCTGCACCAGGAACTGCCGTATCTTGTGGATTGCCTGAACTGTTCCCAGGGCTGCCTGTCCGGCACGGCGACCGCGGATTTCCCGGAGCTGGATGATGATATTTATTTCAGACTGCAGCATAATAAGCGTCCTAATCCGCTGATTGCCGCAGATGAGAATCCGTATTTGCGGGAGCTTTCTTTAGAGGAAAGGCGTGCCAGATTGTTTCGGAGGTTCGAACATCTGAAGATAGAGGATTTTGAACGGAATTATCAGAGCGGATACAGCGTGGATGATAATGCTGAAGCGGAGGCTTCAAGGGAAGCGCAGTTAGAACGGATTTTTCATAGGATGTATAAGGATACGGAGGAATCCCGCAGAATAGACTGTCATTCCTGCGGTTACAGCAGTTGCCGCGAAATGGCGAAGGCGATTGCCGGAGGATATAATACGATAGAAAATTGCGTGCATTATCTGAAAGATGAAAATATGCGTGTGTCTATGATTGATATCAGGATGGGCATTCCGAATCTTAATGCTTATCTGAATTTTACGGAGAAGCTTCTGGTTGAGAACAGGGTGCAGGATTATGGTTTCCTGTATTTTAATATTAATAACTTTAAGTTCGTAAACCAAAAGTATGGGTTCCGCCGGGGGGATGCCGCCTTGAAGGAATACTGTATGACGGTGGCGGAACTGGCCGGTAAGGATGAGCTGGTGGCATTGGTCGGCGGCAATAACTTCGTGGGTATTTTTAAAGAAGCGAATTTAAAAGACATTTTACATGAACTGGAGGGAATTCCGTTAATAACACTGGCAGACAGTAACGGCGGACAGGTATATCTTTCGGCGCGCGTGGCTGTCTATATACCGGATGGAAAGGATAATTCGCCGCAGATGATTATGGAGAAGATGTCTACCACCTTTGCAGAGATCAATCGTTCGATCAGTCAATCGGTGCTCTATTACGATGAAAGACTGAGACAGCAGAAAATATACGAAGATGAAATAATGAATTCCGTGGAACCGGGTCTGCAGGCGAAGGAATTCGAGGTATTCTATCAGCCTAAGGTCAATATGAAAACACGTAAGCTGATCGGTGCGGAAGCATTGATCCGGTGGAGAAGAAACGGTTCTATTGTACCGCCGATGGATTTTATCCCGATCTGCGAGAAAGTGGGACTGGTGCAGAAGCTGGATTTCTATGTGCTGGATACGGTATGCCGTCATATTGTAGAGTGGATTGACAAAGGAATCACGATGGTACCGATATCGGTCAATTTCTCAAAGCAGCACTTCGTGGAAGATACAGTGGCAGAGCACATTAACAAGATTGCAGAGAAATGGAAGACGCCGAAGCAATATCTGGAGATTGAATTTACGGAGACTGCATATCTGGATGACGGGCATAATTTGGTTTCCAGTATCGATAAGCTGCACGAGTTCGGTATTTCCTCTTCCATGGATGATTTCGGAACAGGCTATTCTTCTCTCAGTATGCTGCAGAATATGAGTTTCGATACCTTGAAGCTGGATAAGACGTTTCTGCAGGAGGGCAATGATGAGAGAAGCCGTAAGGTGATAGAGAATATTATCCGTATGGCGAAGGAGCTTAATATGTCTATTGTCTCCGAGGGAATCGAGACGGAGAAGGAACTTCAGTATATGAGTGACATGGATTGCGATATTGCACAGGGCTATCTGTTCGATAAACCGCTTACCCATGATGAATTTGAGAAGCGGCTGATTCGGATATACTACCCATTGGCGGACTAAAGACGTAGCGATGATTGTGAAATGTCAGAAAAACGGCGAAACTGAAAAATGCCGACAGGATTAGCAGTTTGAAAAACAGGAAGCATATTAAGAAAAATAAGAAGCAGATGGACTCCTTAAAAGCCCATCTGCTTTAAATTTTTTACAAGCTGTGTATAGAATTCCCTGACATCGAAGCCGGGAATATTTTCACGGTTTAAATCAATCATATCGCCATGGGAGATACCTCTGCCTTTTGGCACGCTTAAAGAAATGAAATGGCTGCCCCATTTGGTGCTGCCTAAGGAGACTAAGCCGTCGTTGGCCCCATCGAAGTGTTTGACGAGAGGGTAGGACATATTGAGCGGAAAACGGCCGCTTACGGCATAATTCATAATACTGCCCACACTCTGATAATAGACCGCAGGGTGATCCGGAAGCTGTTCATTCATATGGGCACAGGAAGAGGCAGTCAGATCACGAACCGCTTCCAGAAAATCAGGATTGCGGTCGCCGCATTTGGACAAGGCAGCATTATAGGTGCGGGCTACACGCTGCTGCACCCGTTCGGGAATCTTATCTAACAAATAGTCGGCGAAGATACAGCCTCTGTGTGGGGTATTGATGGTGGTCAGGGATGCCACGTAAGGCGCGGCGCCGCAGGTGGTGATCGCATAACGGCTGTCCAGTCCGCCTTTGGAGTGGGCGATAATATTGACTTTTCCGCAGCCGGTCTGCTGTACAATCGCCCTGATACGTTCTGAAAGTTCCTGCCCGCACTCAGCTACGGAGGCGGCAGACTGCTGGCAGCCGTAATAGATGACGGAGCCGTTCTTTTTCAGTTGTACGGGAATCCTTCCCCAGTAATGAAAGAACCGGAAATCCCGGAAAAATACACCGTGTACAAGCAGGAGCGGATATTTGGTTCTGCATTCCTGATTTTCTGCGCGGGTGTCGTTCAGAATATATTTGTCATCTTCGTACTGCACTTCCGCGCGGGTAATGCGGATGATCTTACATAATGCCCAGATGTGGACAAGGGGAATCCATCCGCAGATGATACCGATGATGCGCCATTTGATACCGAGCTGTACGGAAGTGAGATACACGCGAAGGATGCCGTTCCAGAAGAGAATGGCTTCGCTTACGATCCATAGGATCAGCTTTGGAAGCAGCGCCGCCCAGCCGGAACCGCTGTCCGGAAGTGTGATAAAGCCTGTACTTGCGGCTATGAGTGTATAAAGCGGTACTGCAATTACGGTCAGGAGAAACAGCGCAAGCAAAAAAGCGCCGTCTTCCAGAATCTTATTGCGGACTGTGGAAGTCTTGTGAAAGCTTAATTTTGGAAACAGATTAATATAGATAAAAATCGGAACGGAGAGCGGCGTAAAGTAAAGATCACACAGAATGAGTAAAAGCAGGGCAGACAGTATTTTTTTAAAATTTTTCATAAGTTTCGTATCCTTTTGTATGGCGGCGGATCAATTTATGCAAATGTCATACTTGCAATATTTGTAAAGTTTGATATGATTTCTTTTACAGGCATTTTGCTATGTCTGTTATCATTAGTATCGTAGCAGATATTCTGTTTGTCCGCAAGTGACGGCAGTGTCCGATGGGACAGTTCCAAGTCAGAACCGGAGATAGAAAGGGTTATCATTTGGGCGATTAGATTGAGAAAGGTATGATTATCGTATGGCAGATACAACAACTATGACCCGCGAGGAACGGATGGCGACGCAGTCCATCGGAAAACTGATGATCAGTATGACGTTTCCGTCCATTCTGGCGCAGATTATCAATATTTTATATAATATCATTGACCGTATCTATATCGGACATATGGAGGGCGTAGGGGCGAATGCGCTTACCGGAGTGGGTGTCACTTTCTGCATTACTATTTTTATCTCTGCCTTTGCTGCTTTTATCAGCAACGGTGCGGCACCCCTTGCTGCCATCTGGTTAGGGAAACAGGACAGGGAACATGCCGAGAAGATCTTGGGAAACAGTGTAAGCTTCTTATTAGTTTGTACGGCAGTGCTGATGATCTTTTTCTATTTGTTTCAAAAGCCGTTGCTGTATATGTTTGGTGCCAGTGATGCGACTATCGGCTATGCTATGGATTATTTGTCCATTTATTTGCTGGGAACTGTATTCGTAGAAACAGCATTGGGGCTGAATGCTTTTATTATTTGTCAGGGACAGCCCAAAACAGCGATGATCTCCGTATTGCTGGGAGCTGTCACCAATATTATTCTGGACCCGGTCTTTATCTTCGGGCTGCATCTGGGGGTCAGGGGCGCGGCGATTGCCACCGTGATTTCTCAGGCGCTCAGTGCGGCATGGGTTATGCGGTTTCTGTTGGGAGCGAAATCTTCTTTGAAAATACGCAGAAGGTTTCTTAAATTTGACGGGAAGATACTGGGCGGTATCTTTTCTCTGGGTATTTCACCTTTTATCATGAGTGCCACGGAGAGCTTTATCAGTATTGTATTAAATCACGGCTTACAGACCTACGGCGGCGATCTGCATGTCGGATCGCTGACTATCATGCAGAGTGTGATGCAGTTATTTGCGGCGCCGATCAGCGGTTTTACGCAAGGAATGACTCCGATTATCAGTTATAATTACGGCGCTAAGAATTTCGACAGGGTCAGAGCGCTTTATCGTCGGACTATCGGGATCTGTTTCGGCTTTATGGTGACGGCCACCTCCACGACCATGCTTTTTCCGGAGTTCTATGCGGGATTATTTACCAATGAAGCAGAGCTGATAGAATTAGTGGGTCAGGTTATGCCGGTTTTTATGGCCGGGATGCTGGTGTTTGGTTTGCAGAACGGTATCCAGCCTTCTTTTCTGGCGATGGGACAGGCGAAGATTTCTCTTTTCATTGCGGTGCTGCGTAAGATTATTTTGTTGATTCCCCTGGCAATTATTCTGCCGCATTTTGTGGGTGTTATGGGAGTGTACTATGCGGAGCCGGTTTCCGATGTGCTGTCTGCTGCCACGGCGACTACGCTTTTTGTGCTCAACAGCAGGAAGATACTGACTGAGGAAGCGTGGGCGAAGATACAATAAATGGCGTAAACAGATGATGCGTAATAGGGCAGTTGTGAAGATTTCATGAACAGATTGTTATTTTGTGCGATATCAGTTAGAATGGTTTATGTGTGCAGAAGCGTCAGGAATAGGATCTGCCGGCAGAGCAACATGGATAGCCGGTTAGCGGTCTTATGACATAAAACGCTTCGGAATGGAGATAATTATGAAAAAGAACAAAGTAGTAACAACGTTGTTGGCCTGTGTAATGGTAATTGCCATGCTGCCCGGATGCGGCAGTGCAGCTACAGGCAGTGCAGATAATACGGCTGAGAATGGCGATGCCGGTGCCGATGGCACAGAGAAGGATGATTTGAAGCAGGCAGGTCTGGGTGGTCTGACGATGCTATATGATGATTCCGTCTGGACAGAGCAGCCGGATCAAGAGACGGATTCCAGTCTTGCTTTTGCGGATAAGAATGAGTCGATTCTGGGAGTATCCTGTTCTAAGGAAGCTACCTATCAGCATCCGCTGGATATGATTTCTATGGCGGAGCAGATTTATGCTACTTATGAAGGATATGAAGAAATCGAAGCACCTGCGGAAGTTGAGGTACAGGGCGAGAGTTGGTATGAGTGGATGATCCGGTATGAGGAAAACGGAGTGGCTACCGTATCTTTGCAGCGTTTCTATGCGAAGAACTACTATGTTTACACGATGACTTATGTGGCAGAGGAGGCAGCATACGAGGCAGGAAAGAGCGAAGCTGCGAAAGTTATGAACTCTGTGGTTATGAGTGTGCCCGGAAATGAAGAGGCGGAAGAGAAGGCGAAGGAGTTCTTGGTCGGAACGTGGAGTATCGGTGAGGGCAGTGAAGGCGACAAGGGATACCTTGTACTGAATGAGGACGGCACTTACAACTGGTATATGGACAGCAGTCTGGATGAGAAAAATATGCATACCGGTATCTATGGCTGTGATGTGGAGAATGCCACACTCGGATTTGGCGAAGGCGAGGGCGTTTATCTTGTGTTGTATCCGGAAGCATTATATGTGAACGGTGAAAAGAGCATGACAGGAAGTCCGAAATATGATTATGCTTTTTCCTTAGAGCAGGGAAGTGACGGTTCCTATCCGTTGATGAATGTTACTACTTTCGATATCTATACGACATTTAAGAAATAAACAGTAAAAGTAGATTGACAGAGCGGACGGGCTTATGATACAGTAAAACCACGTTAAGAGGGAGTAGTTATCCTGTGTAAGCAACATACCCTGGCGTAAGCCATGTTTACACGCTTTCTGAAACAGATAGAATGGAAAGAACGAGACTTTTAGCATGAAAATGCAGAGGTCTCGTTTATTTTGTGTATCAATGTGAAGGAAGAGACTTCTGAGATATCGAAAAGGATAGCAAGGAGGATGATTTATGACTGTAGTGATTCAATTAGCGTTGCTGGTGGTTGGTTTCGTATTTCTGGTGAAAGGTGCGGACTGGTTTGTGGAGGGGGCCAGCAAGGTGGCGGAGAAGTTCGGAATCCCGCAGCTTGTGATCGGTCTTACCATTGTGGCGATGGGAACCTCGCTTCCCGAGGCGGCGGTCAGTGTCTCTGCGGCTTTGAAAGGAAGTGCCGACATTACCATCGGCAATGTTGTCGGAAGTAATATTCTGAATGTATTGATTATCTTAGGACTGACCGCTGTGATCCGCCCGATTGCGGTACAGAAATCTACGGTGAAATATGAGATACCGTTTGTAGCACTGATCTCAGCGTTTCTTTTGGTAATCGGTTACACGGATCATGAGGTTGGAAGAGCGGACGGCGTGATTTTGTGGGTATTGTTTATCGCTTATCTGCTTTATCTGTTGAAAATGACGAAAGCCGGTGAAAACACGGCGGAAGAGCTGCCGGCGGAGGATGAGCCGATGCCGGTTTGGAAAATGCTCCTGCTCATCATCGTAGGGGCGGCAGCGATTGTGCTTGGTTCTGATCTGGCGGTGGATGCGGCATCGGAACTTGCCAGAATCTTCGGTATGAGTGAGAGACTAATCGGGCTGACCATCGTAGCGTTAGGTACTTCCCTGCCGGAGCTTGTGACATCCGTGACGGCTGCGATCAGGGGCAAAGCTGATATTGCGGTAGGAAATATCGTGGGAAGCAATATTTTCAATATTTTATTTGTAATCGGCACTTCGGCGCTGATTACCCCGGTGGTTTATGCACCGAATTTCCTGACAGACAGTATCGTGTGTATTGCGGCAACAGTTTTATTGTGGCTGTGTGTCTTTAAGAACCGGAAGCTGGGAAGAGCAGGCGGAGCCGTTATGCTGGTGTGTTATGCGGGGTATTTTGTGTATTTAATGCGATAAGAGGGAAGAAAGTAATTGAACGGTTTGGACGTGCTGTAGAGGAAGAAAGGGCTGACTTATTTAGTCAACCCTTTCTTTGCCCCAGAAGAAAACTGCTACCGTACCGGGACCGGTATGGGCGCCGATTGTTGTTCCGATGTTGTTGATTAATACTTTGCCGTCAAGGTTAGGGAATCTTGCCTCAATCAGATCGGCAACGGCTCTGGCATCCTCATAGCAGGCGGAGTGGCACATATAGCATTTGCCGCTGTACCCTGTGCCTTCTTCGATACTTTCTTCCATCTTATCGACGATCGTCTGAATGACCTTGCGCTTGGTACGTATTTTATATCTGGGAATCAGCCGTCCCATGAAATCTACATTCAGCAACGGACAGATATTTAACATGCCGCCGATAAAGCCGGCGGTTTTGGAGATGCGTCCGCCTTTGATATAGAAGGTTAAATCCGTGGAAAAGAACCAGTGGTTCAGCTTCAGGCGGTTGGCATTCGCCCATTCATATACTTCATCGATACTTTGGCCTTCATCGCGCAGATCTGCCAGTCTGTCCATCAGAAGACCGTAGCCGGACGATGCAGCCAGAGAATCTAAGATATAGATTTTGCGGTCGGGATATTCTTCCAAAAGATTGTCCCTTGCAAGCATGGCGGAATTGACTACGCCGGAGATACCGGAGGATAAGGTTAAGTGGAGAATATCTTTGCCTTCTTTGAGAAAGCCCTCAAAATAGTCGGTAAATTCGGCAACATTGATTTGTGATGTCTTGGTTTCAGCGCCGTCTGCCATAGCCCTGTAAAATTGATCGAAGGGCATGGACTTGCCCAGATCATCCATATACTGCTTACCGTCCAGTTCATAGTGAAAGCAGATGTAGGAAATATTTCTTGATTTAAAATGTTCTTCTGTTAAGTCCGCGGTTGAGCAGCAGCTAATAATATAATCACTCATGAAATCACTCCGTTTCTGTTCGTGGCTGTCAGGCCGCCTTAAGCTGCGTCCTGACGTTGATGTTATTGTAAAAGTGTAACACTTTCATCCGGCAAAAACAATGGACAGTTTAGGATGAGTGTAGCTGTAATGGAAAACACAGGTCTTGACAGGTGCTATGAGGAGAGAGCTGACGATTACAGCATGAAACTCGCGTCATGGAAAAAGTATGATGATTATGTGATGAGGGATCGTTATTGGGAATGTGCGGGACCTGGAAAGACGGTGAAACATATAAAGTAAGATTTTATTAAGAATATATTGACAGTGTGAGGCAGTTGGGGTAAGATGTAATTGTAACAACAAGTTACATGAGGAAACCACTCAGAAGAGCGGTTCGCCTTGTTAATAGTTACTTAGTTAAAACAGCAACTATCCTTGGTCGTGGCGGTTGCTGTTTTGAGTTTCGCTAATCTTATGGTTCTGCCATATGCTGATACCTGTCATCACAATACTGATGAGAGTCACAGCTATGCCGGCAATCCCCACAATCAAATCGAGCATCATATGTACCGAAGTACCCTTTCGTAGATTTTCCATCGGCAAACCTCCTTATCTGACATGGAAGTTCTCGGAAAAATTCCGGCGAAAGGCGAACCGCTGTCCGTTTTCTGAGTGATTTCCCTTGACATAGATTATAGACGATTTTCTTTACGAAATCAATATAAATACAATAAAAAACAAAGAAATAATGAACGAAAAAACGGCAATGTAATTAGGGATTCCGGAGCTTACTACGAAGATAAAAGAGACGGGGAAATATTATGATGTTTAAAGGATTGGAGACTGATACGCTTCGCTCTGCAAAATTGGCAGCAAAGGTAAATCAACTGAAAGAAATGACACGTGGCGGTTATGACATACTGGAAAACATTGAAATTAGGTGAAATTGCGAAGTCTGAATCCATCTGACCCTTGCCACCACTGGTTTTATTTGGTATAATCTTGTTGATGTCCGGTAGATGCCGGACAAGCTGGATCAAGAAGAAAATAGATAAAGGAGAGAAACAATGAAAGGAAATATTGTTGTTGGTCAGTCTGGCGGCCCTACAGCCGTTATCAACTCTTCTGTAGCAGGTGTATATGCTGCAGCTAAGAAGTTAGGTGTTAAGAAGATTTATGGTATGGTTCACGGTATCGAGGGATTCTTAGAGGATAAGATGATCGATCTTGGCGATTACCTTGATGATGAGACAGGAATCGAATTATTAAAGAGAACTCCTTCTGCATTCTTAGGCTCCTGCCGTTTTAAAATGCCTAAGATTGAAGGACATGAAGATGTATATGAGAAGATTTTCGAGATCATGGAGAAGCATGATATCGAGTGTCTGTTCTATGCAGGCGGTAACGACTCTATGGATACTGTTAAGATGCTGTCTGATTATGCAGCAGCACACAACAAACCGCAGAGATTCATGGGTGTACCTAAGACAATCGACAATGATCTGCCTGTAACAGATCACTGCCCCGGATATGGTTCCGCAGCAAAATATATCGCAACATCCTTAAAAGAGATTATTCGTGATAATGAGTCCTTCGGTGCGAAGAAACCTACAGTTTGTATCGTAGAGATCATGGGACGTAATGCAGGCTGGTTAACAGCAGCAGCAGCACTTGCTAAAGGTGACGACTGCAGCGGATGTGATGCGATCTACTTACCGGAGAAAGTATTTGATATTGATAAGTTTGTAGCTGATGTAAAAGAACTGGCAGCTAAGAAATCTTCCGTTGTTATCGCTGTATCTGAAGGCGTTAAGGTTGCAGACGGCAGATATGTATGCGAGATTGGCAGAGAAGTGGCAGTAGATGCATTTGGTCATAAGCAGATGTCCGGTACTGCTGTTATGTTAGCAGACAAGATTGCGGCTGAGACAGGTCTTAAGACCCGCGCGATCGAGTTCTCCACATTACAGAGAGCAGCAACTCATTTAGCTTCTTTAACAGATATCAACGAGGCATTCCAGGTTGGCTATGATGCAGTTATGGCTGCTGAGGAAGGCAAGACCGGTATGATGATTACTCTTGACAGAAACGGTGATGCACCTTATCAGTGTGGTACAAGCGCTTACGATATTCACGCAATCGCTAATGTTGAGAGAAACGTTCCCGATGAGTGGATTACAGCAGACGGCAAGGGCTTAACAGAAGGTTACGAGAAGTATGCAAGACCGCTTATCATGGGCGAACTGCAGCCGTTATTTGTAAATGGTCTGCCGAGACATCTGGTACGTAAGTAAAAGTACACGGTACAGTATTTCGATATTACATGATGTTTTTCTGTTGTGGGATTTGGAAGTGAAACATGATTTTCAAAATGCTGTAGCTTGTAGATAATGCAATGATTATAGAAAGGCTGAGTCACAATGATTCAGCCTTTTGTTGCAAAAAGGTTTTAAAAGGCTATTGCAAAGAGTTATAAATTGGTGGAATTAAAATAGAGGGAAAATACATAACGGAAGGATTTAGCCCCTGTATAATCTATGCCATGTACCAATATAGATACGGCACGCATGAAAAGTACAGGAGGACAGAAAGGTGGTTTTTTAAAATGGAACAGTATCGTTTTATCAACAATCAGGGAACTTTTACCCTCGAGAATCCGGAACTAACAAGCTATTTGTATTTTCCGATTGCGAATGAAGCAGGTATGATGAGCTCCGTAACGCCGGAGTTTGGCGGAGATGCCAAGACCGGTCAGAATACATTTCTGCTGGAGCCGGTCAGCAGCGAGAACCTGCACAATAATAAGTCGACCAGAAATTTCTGGCTGCAGATTAAGGGCAAAGGAATCTGGTCTGTCACAGGAGCTTCCTCTTCCCAGCAGGCACAGAAATTTAGTACAGATAAAGAAAAAACAAAGCTGACTGCGGGATTGCTCTATCAGACGATGGAGAGAGAGTCTCTGCGGTATGGGATCAAGTCGGAGGTTACTGTCTTTGCACCACTGGCAGATATGCCGGTGGAACTGATGAAGGTGACGATCACAAACTGCGGAGAAGAAACATTGACTGCGACACCGGTTGCCGCTATCCCTCTGTATGCCAGAAGTGCAGATAATATAAGAGATCACCGTAATGTGACCAGTATGCTGCACCGTATCCGTGTGACCAAGCAGGGCGTGACGATTGTGCCGACCCTTACTTTTGATGAAAGAGGACATCAGAAGAATCATATGGTGTATGGAGTGTTTGGTATGGGAGGCATGTGCGGGGATGCACAGGCAGGTTACCGCAATCCTGTGGGCTTTTATCCGGTGGCAGAGGATTTCATCGGTGAAGGCGGCTCCTTCGAGAATCCCTACGCGGTAGTGTCAGGGGATATGCCGATGGCGAAACCGGGCGACCGGATCGACGGTTTTGAAGCCATGGGTGGTCTGGTATTTGAGGAGATCAGCTTGCAGCCCGGTGAAAAGGCTTCCTATGTGATCGCTTTGGGATGTATGGAAGACCCGGCGTGGGCGGCACTGGACACAGAGCAGCGCAGGGCACAAGGCGATAAGAAGTCTGACGAAACAGAAGTGACACAACTGTCAGATTTATTGACAGATCGTATGGGAAGCTTCCTGACAGAGAATGCTTTCGACAGACTGTTAGAGGAATGTAAGGTCTACTGGAATGAGAAAAACAATATATCCTATACTTCCGGTGATAAGCGGTTTGACGAGTGGATGTACTGGGTAAATTTCCAGCCTATGCTGCGCCGGATCTACGGCTGTTCATTCCTGCCCCATCATGACTATGGCAAAGGCGGCAGGGGATGGCGCGATCTCTGGCAGGATTGTCTGGCGCTGCTTCTCATGAATCCGGCTGGTGTGCGCAGTATGCTGCTTAGTAATTTCGGCGGTGTTCGTATGGACGGAACCAATGCTACCATCATCGGCAGTAAGCAGGGAGAGTTTATCGCGGACAGAAACGGAATTCCCCGCGTGTGGATGGATCACGGTATGTGGCCCTATCTGACCATGGAGCTTTATGTGAAACAGAGCGGGGATCTGAATTTCTTATTAGAGAAAAATGTGTACTTCAAGGATAACCTGATCGTCCGCGGCGAAGGACGCGATACTAAGTGGGAGGAAAATCAGGGAAGTATCCAGAAGACGTCGGATGGCAGAACATATGAAGGGACTATTTTAGAGCATATCCTGTTACAGCATTTATCAGCGTTCTACGATGTGGGAGAGCATAATCATATCAGACTGCGGGGCGCCGATTGGAACGATGCTATTGATATGGCTAAGGACAGAGGAGAAAGTGTTGCCTTTACAACCATTTATGGCGGTAACCTTTCCAGTATTGCCAAACTGATCCGCAAATTACAGGAAGTGACGGGTATCAAAGAAGTGGAACTGGCAGAAGAGATGCTGGCGCTTCTTTCCGAACAGGACGGACTCTATGACAGTGTGGAAGCTAAGCAGAAGCTGTTGCAGGACTATTGCGAAAGCTGTGCACACGTAGTATCGGGCAGCACGGTATCTGTTAATATTGAAGAACTTGCCCGCAATCTGGAAGGTAAGGCAGAATGGATCAAACAACACGTCCGTCAGACAGAGTGGATTGGTGATGATGCCGGAAAACATTGGTTTAACGGTTACTACGATAACAGCGGAAGAAGAGTTGAAGGCGCATGTGAGACAGGTGTCAGAATGATGCTGACAGGACAGGTTTTCTCCATTATGTCCGGTACGGCAACGGATGCACAGGTCGCAGAGATCGTAAAAGCGGCAGACGCTTATCTGTATGATGAAACTATTGGCGGCTATAAGCTCAATACCAACTTCCATGAAGTCAAAACCGATATGGGAAGAATGTTCGGCTTTGCCTACGGACAGAAGGAAAACGGCGCCGTATTCTGCCACATGGCAGTTATGTACGCCAATGCCTTGTACCAGAGAGGATTTGCGAAAGAAGGCTTTAAAGTCATTCACAGTCTTTACAGTCATGTATGTGATGTGACGAAATCCAAGATTTATCCGGGTGTGCCGGAGTACATCGACCCGAAAGGCAGAGGCGTGTACCATTATCTGACCGGTGCGGCAAGCTGGCTGTTGCTCACCGTACTGACAGAGATGTTCGGCGTAAAAGGCAAATGGGGTGATCTTGCCTTCGAACCGAAGCTGTTGAAAGAGCAGTTCGACGCACAGGGTAAAGCCTGTGTGGAGCATGTCTTTAACGGGAAAAAGCTTCGGATTACCTATGAAAATCGTTCCGGTAAAGAGTACGGAGATTATCAGATCGGGGAAGTGCTCTTAAACGGCACGAAGGTTTCCGGTGCGGAAGGTGTTATCAGCAGGGAAACTTTAGAAGCTATGGTGCCTGGGCATGAGGATGCAGTAGGAGAGGTTGTAGTAAAACTGATATAGGAATAGAGATGTAGGAAGAGAGAGTTAAAATGTGGCGCTGTCTGCTAATGCGGACAGCGTTTGGCATTTGGTAGAGGACTTTGCCTGCAGTAAATGGTCTTTTACGGTGACGTCACATATCTTCAGAACTAAAAACGAAAAAACGTACTATTTGTTTACGCAATAATTGTATTTTTTGATTGCAAAATCATTAAGATGCTGTTATAGTAATAGCAAAGCATACTTTCTATATTTCATTTGAATGATTCTTACAACAATTCTTATGTGTATGGACGGCAGAGCCTGCCTGCACTGATATCAAGGAAATCTATGCTTTTATCCACAACAAACGAAAGCAGGGATTTCTGAGAAAAAGTCAGGTTCAACAGTCTGATTTTTTATCACATAGGTCGGAATCTCCTGCGGATTACTAAACCAAAGAAAGGAGATTCTTACATGAATCAAAAGAAATTTGAAGAACTGGAATTACGGGATGATTTCATGTTCGGGAAAGTTATGAAGAATAAGGAGATTTGCAAAAGAACTTTGGAAATTCTTCTGGGGATTGAGATAGAAGATATCGACTATCCCGAAGCGCAGAAAGAAATCAACATTACCTATCAGGGGAAGAGTGTCAGATTGGATGTTTATGTAGCAGATGACAGGAGAAATGTTTATAATGCGGAAATGCAGCAAAAAGACGACAAGGCTTCCGTGGAACAATTACCCAAGAGAAGCCGCTATTATCAGGGAATGTTGGATCTGAACCTGATAGAAAAGGGACTGTCCTATACGGCACTCAGTAAAAGCTATGTTATTTTTATCTGTACTTTTGACCCGTTTGAAGGAGGACTATACCAATATATGTTTCAGCATCAATGCAAAGAAGACAGGCATCTTGTGCTGGAAGACGGAACGGCAATATTTTTTTTTAATACCAAAGGAAATATGGAAAATGCACCGGAAGAACTGCGATCATTCCTGCAGTATATCGAGACAAAGCAGCCTGAAAGTGCATTCACGCAGATACTTGACCGGGAGGTTGAGCTGACAAAGAGCAATGAGAAATGGAGGCGTGAGTATATGAAGGAATTGCTGCTTGAATTTGATCTCAAAGAAGAAGGAAGACGGGAAGGTAAACAACAAAGTATTCTTGATATACTTGGTGATTTAGGAGCGATACCGGAAGACCTGAAACTGAAAATCGAAAATACGCAGGATATTTCCGTTCTGCAAAGCTGGGTAAAGCTGGCAGCAAGATCGGTCGATCTGGAAGAATTTATGGGAAAGATGGACAACATCAAATTGCAATAAAAAAATAAATTTTTTGTAAAAGAGTGGTTTACAAAGCCACTCTTTTGTTATATTATAGTAATGGAAAACGATTTCCAGAAACCATTTTCCTAACGGGGAAATGCAGAAAAGAAAACAGAAGCCGATTGTTAAATCATTTATAAACCGGCTTTGGAATGGAAAAACAATGGTATCAATTAAAGATGTCGCAAAGCGGGCAGGGGTGGCAATTTCTACCGTATCTAAAGTATTGAATAACTATCCGAATGTCAGTGAAGAGACGAAGAAAAAAGTAAATGAAGCGGTGGCAGAACTTAATTTTGTGCCGAATTCCGTGGCAGCAGCCCTTTCCTCAAAGCAGTCCGGCAGAGTGGCTTTTTTGATGAATTTGAATAGTGCTTCGCAGGCGATTGATGAAATCAATATGCAGTACATGGCAGGCACCATCGGACAGGCGGTGGAGTTAAATCTGGATGTGATTACGGTTTTCTATTCCATGCTGCAGAATAAGAGTTTGGAAGAGGTAATATGGTATCTGCAGTCCCAAAGTATTACGGGACTGATTATTTTCGGGATTTCTAAGGATGATAAGGTGCTGCAGAAGCTGATTGCATCCCGGATTTTTAAAATCGTGGTGGCAGATGCGCCGATCGTGAATGAGAGTACCTCTTCTATCTGGATCAACCAGGAACAGGCACAGTATGATGTGGCGAAGAAAACGATTCTGGAGAATCAGTGCAAGAGTATTTTATATCTGGCAGGCAAGAAGAACGGTTTTGTGACCGAAGAGCGGCTGAAAGGAATCAGGCGTCTTGCAGAGGAATTAAAACTTCCGCTGTTGATCAGGAACGGAGAGTTTTCGGAATTACAGGCGAGAAACATGACTTTTAAATATGCCAGGAAAAAAGATGTGGTGGTATGTGCGTCTGACTTAATGGCAATCGGTGCCATGAAGGCGCTGATCGAGATGGATATTTTTCGTCCGGTGTGCGGTTTTGACGGCATCACCCTGATGGGATATGCCGGAAAACAGATGAATACGGTCAGACAGGATTTTAAAAGGATTGCCTCGGAAGCGGTCATTGAATTAAAGCGACTGCTGGACGGCGGCGAAGGAAAGCAGATTGTACTGGATTATGAATTAGTCAGAATCCGTTATACAGACATAATCGCGTAAGAAATTGGAAACAAATAACCATAAACATATAATAAATTAACATGAATGCAGGAGGATGAATCATGGCACAGGCAAGTAACCTGAAAAGAGATGTATTGGTAATGAATCTGGAAAAAGAGCTGGTGGATCAGGCACAGAGCAGCTATGGCAAAGCGATTGCAGATTGCAGTAATGAGGAAATTTATTACAGCTTGCTGCAGTTGGCGAAGAAGCTGATGGAAGTATCCGAGCCGATTGAGGGTGAGAAGAAGATTTATTATATTTCCGCAGAGTTTCTGATCGGCAAGCTGTTATCCAACAACCTGATTAATTTAGGAATCTACGATAAGATTGAGGAGATTTTAGCGAAGAACGGCAAGAACTTAAGTGCCATTGAGGAAGTGGAGCCGGAACCGTCTCTAGGTAATGGCGGATTGGGACGTTTGGCAGCATGCTTCCTGGATTCCATTGCTACATTAGGACTTCCGGGCGAAGGTATCGGTTTGAATTATCACTATGGTCTGTTCAAACAGGTATTTAAGGATAAGTTGCAGACAGCAGAGAAGAATGACTGGATCGAGGATCAGTCATGGCTGACTAAGACAGACACAACTTTCGAAGTTGCCTTCGGTGACAAGAAGGTTACTTCCAGACTGTATGACATTGACGTTGTCGGATATGACAATGGTGTCAATAAATTAAGACTCTTCGATATTGAGACATTAGACGAGAGCCTTGTTAAGAAAGGGATTGATTTTGACAAAGAGGACATCGAGAAGAACCTGACCTTATTCTTATATCCCGATGATTCCGATGAGGCCGGTAACTTGCTACGTATCTATCAGCAGTATTTCATGGTAAGCAATGCAGCACAGCTTATTTTAAAAGAGATGAAGGAAAAGAAATACGACCTTCGCAAGATGTATGAGCATGCGGTGATCCAGATCAATGATACCCATCCGACCATGGTAATTCCTGAGTTGATCAGAATTTTAGTTGATGAAAAAGCATTCACGATGGATGAGGCGATTGAAGTGGTAAGCAAGACCTGTGCTTATACGAACCACACGATTCTTGCAGAGGCATTAGAGAAATGGCCTTTGAAATATTTGGAGAAGGTAGTTCCTCAGTTAGTGCCAATCATCAAAGAGTTAGATAAGAGAGTGGCAGCAAAATATAAAGATCCTAAGGTGCAGATCATTGACGAGGATGACAGAGTACACATGGCTCATATCGATATCCACTATGGCTTCTCTGTAAACGGTGTGGCTGCTATTCATACGGAAATTTTGAAGGATACCGAGTTGAACGCATTCTACAAGATTTATCCGGAGAAATTTAACAATAAGACAAACGGTATCACTTTCAGAAGATGGCTTCTGTCCTGTAACCGTGAACTGGCAGGCTTTTTATCCGAAACCATCGGCGACGGTTATAAGAAAGATGCTGATAAGTTAGAGAAATTACTGGAGTTTAAGGATGACAAGGCTGTTCTTGACAGAATTGCGGAGATTAAGATGAACCGCAAGAAAGATCTGGCTGCTTATGTAAAAGAGGTAGAAGGCGTTACTTTAAATCCGGATTCTATCTTTGATATCCAGTCCAAGAGACTGCATGAGTATAAACGTCAGCAGATGAATGCGCTTTACATCATTCATAAATATTTGGAAATCAAGGCAGGCAAGAAACCGGCAAGACCGATGACCTTTATCTTCGGTGCGAAGGCAGCTCCGGCTTACGTGATCGCACAGGATATTATTCATCTGATTCTGGTATTACAGGAAATCGTCAACAATGATCCTGATGTAAGCCCTTACATGACTGTATTGATGGTAGAAAACTATAATGTTGCTTACGCAGAGAAAATGATTCCGGCATGTGATATTTCCGAGCAGATTTCCTTAGCTTCCAAAGAAGCTTCCGGAACAGGTAACATGAAATATATGTTAAACGGTGCAGTAACACTGGGTACTTCCGACGGTGCAAACGTGGAGATTCACGAGCTGGTAGGCGATGACAATATTTACATCTTCGGCGAGAAGTCAGATGCTGTTATCAAGCACTACGCAAAAGCAGACTATGTGTCCAAAGACTATTATAAGAAGAGCCCTGTGATCAAAGAAGCTGTAGATTTCATTGTTGGCAAGCAGGCTTTGAAGGTTGGACATAAGGAGAATCTGGAGCGTCTTTACAAAGAGCTGCTTAACAAAGACTGGTTTATGACCCTGCTTGATTTAGAGGATTATATTGCAGTGAAGGATAAGATGATGGCTGATTATGAAGATCAGGAGAAGTGGAGAAAGATGATGCTTGTGAATATTGCTAAGGCAGGATTCTTCTCTTCTGACAGAACGATCGCTGAGTATAACAGAGATATTTGGAAGTTAAGATAAATTGCATTTAAACTAAATCAGACTTTTAGAAATAGTCGTCCGCTCATTGTCAGTGAGCGGGACGGCTATTTCTTTTTTCAAATGATTATAGAAGACTTCGCAAATATTCCAGTAAGCTTTCCTGTGAGGTGACATGTACAGCTGTCATCCCGAAATCCCGTGCGCCTTGAACATTCTCCAATCTGTCATCGAAGAAAAGGCAGCTTTCCGGTGTCAGACCATATTTATCGCAGAGAGCCTCATAGATGGCGCGGTCCGGTTTCGATTGATGAATCATGTAAGATACCATCAGCCCGTCGATATCCTGCATGAAGTCGGCATATTCCGTGTGCTTTTGAAACAGGACTTCCGGGTAGTTGGAGAGAAGGTAGATGCGGAAGCCTGATTCCTTTAATTGATGAACCAGCTTCCACACGGCAGGTCTTGGCACGTGCATGTATTCGCCGTGGCTGATAAACCATGTGATCGCCTCCCCATCGGCAGGATACTTATGACAATAGGAAGCAATGATTTCCTCCATAGTAACGATGCCCCGGTCAAAAGTACTCCAGAGGTTAGAGGAATCTTCAAATACTTCCGTGCCCACTCTGAGGGCGTCTGCCTCACACAGCCCGTAGTCCCGCAGCATATCTTTCCAGCGGTATTCCAACAGTACCTCTCCTACGTCAAAAATCAGATTTGGCTTATCTTTCATGGTAGATTTCGTCCTTTTCCTGTTCATTATTGATCTTTCTTTTTGGGATTAATGTACTATTAGTACCATTGAAAATGCTGTTCGACTTTATATACAGTTTCTTCTATTGTACAGTCTTCATTTCTTTCCAGCCAGAAATAATGACTGCTCTTAATCTTGTTATATCTTTCTGTATTCATATTCTTTAGTACCCTGTTACAAGTCAATTTTGCATTTTCAACATTTGTACTGCTGTTAATAAACTCGCTAAAATCCTGATGATCTGGGCGATTACAATAATCCTCAACAAGATTTGCAGGTTCTTTTATCAGAAATGCCACTCTGGATGCGTCTGTTAACCTGTTGGCTTCTTCCACAGTCAAATGACAATCACACAATACTGTTTGATTTTGCGAAAGCCGAATCAAATCCAGCAATACAAAATCTAATTGTTCTCTCGAGTTATCAACCAGCCATTTCGTATATTCTTCAACGGAACGCCCGAAAAATTCATCCGCATTTTTAAATTTCTTGGTCATTGAAGGTTGAAATTTTGAATCAGATATTTTCTGATGCAGCGGAAACTGTTCATCAATGTCATAAACGACAAAACTATGCCTTTGGGCTAACATTTTTGAAACAGTCGTTTTCCCTCCGCAGGGTGTACCTGTTATAAAATATACATTTTTTAAATACTCTTTAAGCACATTGTCTTGAAATATCATTTTGGCTCTCTCCTTTATTAAATAGTTTTAAGTTTCTGGTTTGGCATAAAACTATTTAACATAGCCTTATGCACTAGATATTTCTTAAACGTAAGAATGCTGTCATTTTGAATCACCTCACAAACCTGAATTTATAAAGATAATTATAGCGTCCCTCCGGCAGAAACACAATTCTTAAAAGGAAGAAAATAAAAGATAATAAATTATGAAATTAGGTGTTGACAGAATCTGGATTAGGGTGTATTATCATTTCATACAAAACCTACCAAACAAGTAGGAAATAAACAACGGAACGCTTGAAAGTAAGAAACAGACAAAGAAAAGTCGAACGGGAAAAGTCTCCGAGGGAACAGAATTGCCGGAGGCAGGAAGAACTGAGTAAGGATAAGCGTACCGGAAAGGAGCAGCACAATGAGGGCTAGAAACGGCAGCAGAGATCTATGCAGAGAGAAACGAATGCACACATATAAAGACAGTAAGTGCGGCATTTGCATGAAGGAGAGGAATGAAGTCATGTGTTGCTTCATGTGCTTCTAGATAATTAATCAATAAAAATAAATAAAAAAGAATATTTCGGAGGAAATCAAATCATGGCAAACATTAAAAAAAGCGCAACAGAGTTAATTGGTAAGACCCCTTTATTAGAGGTGACGAATTACGAGAAGAATAATGACATTACAGATGCTACTATTTTAGTGAAATTGGAGTACTTAAATCCGGCGGGTTCCGTGAAGGACCGTATCGCCCTGAACATGATCGAGGTCGCAGAGAAAGAAGGCAAGTTACAGCCGGGCGCAACAATCATCGAGCCGACCAGCGGCAATACAGGTATCGGTCTGGCAGCAGTGGCGGCAGCCAAGGGCTACAAAGCGATTCTTACCCTGCCGGAGACGATGAGTGTGGAGAGAAGAAAGCTGCTGCAGGCATACGGCGCAGAGCTTGTTCTCACAGAGGGCGCTAAGGGGATGAAAGGTGCCATTGCCAAGGCGGAGGAATTACAGGCATCCACACCGGGTTCCATTATCTTGGGACAGTTCGTAAATCCCGCCAATCCGGCAGTGCATAAGGCAACTACAGGCCCTGAGATTTGGGAAGATACAGACGGCAAGGTAGATATCTTTGTAGCAGGCGTAGGCACAGGCGGTACCGTGACCGGTGTCGGTGAATATTTAAAAGAGCAGAATCCTGACGTAAAAGTAGTGGCAGTGGAGCCCCAGGGCAGCCCGGTATTATCGGGCGGAGCACCGGGACCGCATAAGATTCAGGGTATCGGCGCAGGTTTCGTACCGGATGTATTAAATACGGGCGTATATGATGAGATTATTCAGGTTTCTAACGAGGATGCTTTCGCAGCAGGCAGGGCAATCGCGGTACAGGAAGGTGTGTTAGTGGGTATTTCCTCCGGTGCGGCTCTTTATGCAGCTACGCAGTTAGCGAAGAGACCGGAGAACAAGGGCAAGACCATCGTAGCGCTCTTACCGGATTCCGGTGACAGATATCTGTCCACACCACTGTTTTCGGCAGAAGCATGATTGCTGTTTTGACTGCATTTTACAGTTTGCGCAGAATTGACTGAAAGCCAATGGAAACAGCCATTTGTGTGAACTGTAACGAAAATTGCATATTATCCGGTGCATCACTTGACAACCCGCCATATTCATACTAAAGTAGTGGGGAATAGATGCTTACGAAAGGATGAAATGAGATGGCGGGAATGATAGAAGT
This sequence comes from Lachnospiraceae bacterium, assembly GCA_017936885.1. Classification (GTDB taxonomy): domain Bacteria; phylum Bacillota; class Clostridia; order Lachnospirales; family Lachnospiraceae; genus UBA3282. Next base: position 67,229 of record JAGBEO010000014.1, read on the forward strand.
TCGTAACCTAAGTAAGACGTTCGTGACAAAAGATGCCAAGGTAGAAGCATTGCAGGATATCAGTTTATCCATTCAGGCGGGTGACATATACGGTATCATCGGTATGTCAGGAGCTGGTAAGAGCACACTTGTACGGTGCCTGAACTTCCTGGAAAGACCGACTGCCGGTACGGTAGAGATCGAAGGTGAAGATCTGGGCAGCCTGTCAGAGAAAGAACTTCGCATGAAGCGAAGGGAAATTGCAATGATTTTCCAGCATTTTAATCTGCTGATGCAGAAGAACGTGATTGACAATATATGTTTTCCGTTGGATATCGCCGGCATACCGAAGAAGGATGCCAGAAAGAGAGCGGAAGAATTATTAGAGATTGTGGGACTGACTGAAAAGGCGAAATCCTATCCCTCCCAGTTGTCCGGCGGACAGAAGCAGCGAGTGGCGATTGCAAGAGCTTTGGCGGCGAATCCCAAGATTCTCTTGTGCGATGAAGCCACAAGTGCATTAGATCCGCAGACGACACAGTCGATTTTACAGCTTTTAAAACAAATTAATAGAGAATACGGTATTACGATCGTGATCATTACCCATGAGATGGCAGTGGTCAGAGAAATTTGTTCTCATGTAGCGATTATCGGAGACGGACATCTGGTGGAGCAGGGGCGAGTGCTGGATATCTTTTCCCATCCTAAGACGGCAGAAGCGAAAGAACTGATTGTCAAGGGCGGTGGGGAAGAGCACCGTACGTTAGAGAGTCATCAGAAAGAACTGATGAAAGGCAAATGCTGTGTCCGCATCGTCTTTTCCGATAATTCATCCTTCGAGCCTGTTATAGCGAATATGGTATTGAAGTTCGGACAGCCGATCAACATTCTCAAGGCAGATACCAAGAATGTAGAAGGTATCGCCCGGGGTGAGATGATTTTAAGCTTGCCGGACGATAAGGAGATTCAGGAAAGCATGAAGTCATATCTCCTGGAAAGAGGCTTGGCAGTAGAGGAGGTAGACGGCTATGTGGACTAATGAACTTACGGTAATGATGGCAGAGGGTGTCCGTGATACTTTACTTATGACACTAGTGTCAACTTTGTTTGGCTATATCATAGGGCTTCCTATGGGAATTGCCCTAACGGTAACGGATCAGACAGGCATTAAGCCCAATGCATTGATTTATAAGATTTTAGACGTGATCGCAAATATTGTCAGAAGTATTCCGTTTTTGATTTTGCTGATCTTAGTGATGCCGCTTACGAAAGCAATCGTCGGTAAATCCTACGGATCGGTAGCGACGATCGTACCGCTTACCATTGCGGCGGCGCCTTTTATCGGACGTATGATAGAATCTTCCTTAAAGGAAGTAGATCATGGTGTGATCGAGGCAGCACAGAGTATGGGTGCCGGAACATTCACCATCATATGGAAAGTGCTGTTGGTGGAAGCCAGAACATCCATCTTAGTGGGTGTGACCATTGCCATCGGGACGATATTAGGATACTCCGCTATGGCGGGTGTAGTCGGCGGCGGCGGTCTGGGTGATATCGCTATGAGATACGGCTATTACCGGTATGAGACATTGATTATGATTGTGGCAGTGGTACTGCTTGTGATCTTAGTCCAGATTTTTCAGACACTGGGTATGAGATTATCCGTGAAGCTGGACCGCAGAAAGCGGTAGTGATTGATTAGACGGCAGGTCTATATAACAGATCGAAAGAGCACAGCTCTTTTAGATAAACTATCATGTGGTCGAAAAGAGGAGATAGACCATAAAGAGGAGGAAACTATTATGAAAAAGAAATTTATCGCAAGTATTGTAACAGCAGCATTAGCACTTTCGGTGCTGACAGCATGTGGTTCTGACACTGCAGCAACAGCAGAACCGGCTGAGACAGAGGCAGCAGCTACAGAAGAGACAGCAGAGCCGGAAGCCGAAGCGGCAGAGACAGAAGAAACGGAAGCTGCAGCAGAGGAGACAGCAGAAGAGGCTGAAACAGTAGAGTCCAAAGGTACGATTACGGTAGCAGCGTCCGCAACACCCCATGCAGAGATTTTAGAGCAGGCGAAACCGATTCTTGCCGAGCAGGGCTGGGACTTGGAAGTAACAGTATTTAATGATTATGTACAGCCTAACTTAGTAGTAGAGAGCGGTGATTTTGATGCCAACTATTTCCAGCATATTCCTTATCTGGAGTCCTTCAATGAGGAACAGGGAACACACCTGGTAAATGCAGGCGGTATCCATTATGAGCCGTTCGGCATCTATCCCGGTACAAAGAGTGATTTGACAACCTTGGAAAAAGGTGATGTAATCGCAGTTCCTAATGATACCACCAACGAGGCAAGAGCGCTTCTGTTATTACAGGATAACGGCGTGATCACCTTAAAAGAAGGTGTAGGTTTAGAAGCAACTGTAAGAGATATTGTAGAGAATCCTTACGAAATCGAGATTCAGGAGTTAGAGGCGGCACAGGTACCGCGAGTAATCGGAGAGGTAGCATTCGTAGTTTTAAACGGTAACTATGCATTAGAAGCAGGCTACAATGTAGTGAATGATTCCATCGCATATGAGCAGGCTGATTCCGAGGCAGCTAAGACATACGTAAATGTTATTGCTGTGAAGGAAGGCAATGAGAGCAGCGAAGCGATCACTGCTTTGGTAGATACCCTGAAATCCGATGAAATCAAAGAGTATATCAACAGTACCTATGACGGCGGTGTTATTCCGTTTGAATAAATCGAGTCATAAAATGTGCATTGGGAATCTCCATAGACGATTCCCATCTATATGAAAAAGTTATCCCCTTGCTCATCTGCGAGGGGTTTTTTGTTTTATGGAAGAAACAGTCCGGCATGTACCCTCGCTATTTCGATGCGGATATGCTATACTTTTATCCAAAGAAGATAAATCATTGCGAAATGCAGTATCGTAATCTATGAATACTGTGAGAAGAAGAATCAGAAAGGACGTTTCTATGTCACTTCAGTTTTATTTCGGCGCTTCCGGCGCAGGCAAGAGCAAAAGGCTGCATTACGATATCATTCAGGCGGCGGAGCAGAACCCTAAGACCAACTATCTGTTGATCGTGCCGGATCAGTTTACCATGCAGACCCAGATGGATCTGGTGGTGGAGCACCCCAATCATGCCATCATGAATATAGACGTGCTGAGCTTCGGCAGGCTGACCCACCGTATTTTAGAGGAAGTGGGTTACGAAGACAAGCCCATTCTGGACGATACGGGCAAGAGTCTGGTGCTCCGTAAGATCGCCGGACAAGAGCAGGATAAGCTGAACGTGATGGGAAGTCATCTGCATAAGATCGGCTACATCCACGAGATCAAGTCCGCGATCTCGGAATTTATGCAGTACGGCATCGGCAATCAAGAGTTAGAACTTCTTACGGCTTATGCGAAAAGCCGGGGGGCGCTTTATTATAAATTAAAGGATCTGGGAATTCTGTATCAGGCATTTCAGGATTACATTAAAGATCATTTCATTACCACGGAGGAGACCCTTGACAGACTGCGGCAGGCGCTGCCGGATTCAGAGATCATCCGTAACAGTGTGATCGCTTTCGATGGTTTTACCGGATTTACCCCCATTCAGAACCGGGTAATTCAGGAATTATTAAGGTTGACTAAACGGGTTATTATCTCGATTATCATAGACGAGCGGGAGAATCCTTATCTGTTAGATCAGGAGCAGAAGCTTTTTCATCTGAGTAAAAAGACCGTGGCAGACGTAAAGAAGCTGGCGCAGGAAATTCAGGTGCCCGAGGAGGCGCCGGTGTGGTGTAAGGAAAGAATCGACGGGAGGCTGCCGCGGTTTGCGGATAACGCGGAACTGGCGCACTTGGAACAAAATCTGTTCCGGTATCCTGCTGTGCCCTATGAAGAAGCCGTGGAGAAAATTCATATTCTGGAAGCCTCCACACCGGGGGAGGAGCTTCGCCAGACTTGTATCGCCATCCGCAGGCTGCTGATGGAGTCCGGCACGAAAGACGGAAGCACTCTGCAATACCGGGATATCGCAGTGGTAACCGGAGATATGGAAGTGTACGGACGGGATGCGGAAGAAATATTCGGGAAATTCGGCATTCCGATTTATATGGATCACACGAAAGGCATTTTGGGAAATCCCTGTGCGGCATATATCAGAAGTGCCTTGCAGATCGTGCTGCAGGATTTCAGCCCGGAATCGGTTTTCCATTATCTGCGTACAGGACTGACAGGATTGGACAGAGAAGCTGTAGACAGGCTGGAAAATTATATCCGCAGATTCGGTATCAGGGGACGGAAGAAGTGGAGCAATATTTTTATCTATAAAGAAGAAAACCCGGAGGGCGAGGAAGCGGCGCTTGCCCAGCTTGAGCGCTATAATCTCATGCGGGAGCAGCTTCTGGCACAACTGGCGCCTCTTCTTGCACCGGCTAAGACGGCCGGAGAGATGGTGCGCGGGCTGTATGAGTTCCTTGTTTGCAATGATGTGCAGAAGAAGCTGAAGCATTATGAGATGCGGTTTCAGGCAGCGGGAGAGCTTTCGCTTGCCAAGGAGTACGGGCAGATATATGCCTATATCATTGATCTTCTGGATCAGATCAACGGCTTGCTGGAAGAGGAAGAGATGACCTTAAAGGAATTCTCGGATATTCTGGATTCGGGTCTTATGGAAATCAGTGTGGGAACCATCCCCCAGAATGTAGACCGTATTGTGGTGGGAGATATCGAGAGAACCCGCTTAAAACAGGTCAAGGTGCTCTTTTTCCTCGGAGTCAATGACGGTAATATCCCCAAAGGCGCCGGGGGCGGCGGTATCATATCGGATATTGACAGAGAATTCTTAAGGGAGTCAGAGTTAGAGCTTGCGCCCACACCAAGACAGCAGATGTATATCCAGAGATTATATCTGTATCTGAACATGACGAAGCCCTCCGGGGCGTTGTATCTGTCTTACGCCAAAGTGGGCAGTGACGGCAGATCCCTTCGCCCCGCGTATCTGATTGACCTGGTGCGCAAGCTGTTCCCTGCGCTGACAGTGGAACAGCCGGAAGCAGCGCCGATCGTGCAGCAGATCGTAAACGGCAGGGATGGCATTACCTTTTTCACTGATCTTTTGCGGGAATACGCGGGCAGCCGCCTGACGGAGACGCAGCAGAGACAGTTGTATACTTTTTATCACAGCTATCATAGAAATCCGCTGTATCAGGACAGTATCGACCGGCTGATTGACACGGCATTTTATTGTTATCAGGATAAGCCTTTATCCAAGATGGTGACACGAGCGCTGTATGGCACCATCTTGCAAAACAGTGTGAGCAGATTGGAGCAGTATGCGGCTTGTGCCTATTCACATTTCCTGCAATATGGTTTGGCACTGAAAGAGCGGGGAGAATACAGCTTCGAGGCTGTGGATATGGGGAATGTATTTCATGGCGTGTTGGAGCTGTTCTCTGAAAAATTGGAGGAACAAGGATATACGTGGTTTAATTTCCCCAAAGAGGCAGCGGGACAGATGGTGGAAGAAGCCATAGAAAGTTATACGGTGCGCTATGGGGAGACGATTCTGTACAGCACCGCCCGCAACAGGCATCTGCTGAAACGGATTACCCGTATTATGAATCGCACGGTATTGACGCTGCAGACTCAGCTTAAGAAAGGCTCTTTTGTGCCGGAACGGTTCGAGATGTCCTTCTCCGTGCTGGAAGATCTGGATTCTTTGAATATCGCCTTAAGTGATCAGGAGAAAATGCGTCTTCGGGGGCGGATCGACAGAGTAGATACTTGTGAGGTGGAGGATAAAGTCTATGTGAAGGTCATAGATTATAAATCGGGCAGCCGGAAATTCGATCTGGCGGCGCTCTATTATGGGTTGCAGCTACAGTTAGTGGTCTATATGAATGCAGCGGTGGAGGCAGAGCAGAAGAAGCATCCCGATAAGACAGTCGTTCCGGCAGCGATGTTGTACTATCATGTGGCAGATCCCATGGTGGAGGACGGAGAGAATCTGACACCGGAACAGGTTAATGAAAAATTATTGCAGGAATTGAAAATGACCGGAATAGTCAGTGAAAATGACGAGGCTGTCAGGCTGTTGGATTCGGAGTTTACGGAGAAGTCTGATATCCTGCCGTTGGAGCGGAAAAAGGACGGTTCCTTCGCTGCTTACTCCAGTGTCATAAAAGAGGAAGACATGCAGGTGGTTTCGAATTATGTAAATCGAAAAATCAAGCAGCTCGGAACCGGGATTCTGGAAGGAACTATATCGGTCAACCCTTATGAACAGAACGGCAGTCAGGCGTGTACTTACTGCGCTTATAAGAGCGTGTGCGGATATGATGAGCGGGTGGACGGCTACCGGATGAGGAAGCTGGAGAAGCTGTCTGCGGAGGAAGCGCTGGAGCAGATGGCAGGAGCGTTGGAGGAGTAATATGGCAATTTCCTTTACAGAGAAACAACAGCAGGTCATTGATACCCACGGCTGTAACTTGCTGGTGTCTGCGGCGGCAGGCTCCGGTAAGACGGCGGTATTGGTAGAGCGGATCGTGAAAATGGTCAGTGACGGGAAGCATCCGGTTGATATTGACAGGCTTCTGATCGTGACATTTACCAATGCTGCCGCGGCAGAGATGCGGGAGCGGATCAGCCGTGCCCTGAATGACAGGCTGGCGGCTGACCCGGAGAATGAGCATTTACAGAGACAGGTGACATTGCTTCATAATGCACAGATTACCACCATCGACAGCTTCTGTCTGTTTGTGCTTCGCAATCAGTTTCATACCATCGGACTTGATCCCGGCTTTCGAATCGGGGAAGAAGGGGAGTTGAAGCTGATCCGCCAGGATGTGCTTGCGCAGGTATTGGAAGATTGTTATGACAGGGCAGAGCAGTCTTTTGTGCAGTGCATGGAATATTTCAGTGTGGGAAGCAGGGACGAAGCAGTGGAGGAAGTGATTTTAAAACTCTATGATTTCGCCATGAGCTATCCTTTCCCGGAACAATGGCTTGTAGAACGGAAGAAAGACTATGAAGTGCCGGGCAATAAGCTGGAAGAATTGCCGTGGATGGCAGACTGCTTCCGCAGAACCAGGCTGCTTTTACAAGGGTGTGTATCGAAGCTGGAGGAGGCAATCCATATCTGTGAGGAGCCGGACGGTCCCTATCTTTACGGCGCTTTATTGGAACGGGAAAAGGAAATGGTGGAGAATCTGCTAGCCCGGTGCGGCTTTCCCGGCTCAGACCAGGATGATTCCCGGCAGATGCAAGAGGATATGCAGGCGCAAGCCGGAGTCCGGGAAAATGTAAGCTATGATGATATCGCCGCCGCTTTTGGGGCGCTTCGCTTTGACAGACTGCCGTCTAAGAAGGATGAAACCATCAACCCCGTCAAAAGGGAGCTGGCGAAGAACATCCGAAATGAAGTGAAGGGACAGCTCACCGATTTGCAGAAGCAGTATTTCCACCAGACCAAAGAGCAGATCCTTGCCCAGATGACGGTATGCAGAGAAGCCGTGGAGGCTTTGGTGGATGTGGTGCTGGCATTTAAAGAAGCTTTTGACGAGAAGAAGCGGGAGAAAAATCTGTTAGATTTCGATGATATCGAGCATTTCGCCCTGTCCATACTGGTGCGGACGAATGAAGAAGGGAACTGCGTGCCGACGGAGACGGCATTAGAGTACCGCAGCTATTTTCATGAGATACTGATCGACGAATACCAGGACAGCAATCTGGTACAGGAGTATCTCTTATCCTGTATCTCCGGTGAGGACGAGGGCAGATACAACCGATTTATGGTAGGAGATGTGAAGCAGAGCATCTATAAATTCCGTCTGGCAAGACCGGAGTTGTTTCTGGAGAAATATGAGGCGTACGGCACAGCGGAACAAGGTACACAATTTGGAACTGTTAACATGGAGCAAGACACACTATCTGAAAGTGAACGGACAGAGCAGGGAGTACAACCCGAAACAGACACAGCAGAGAAAGAACAAGAGGTAAAACGACCTATCGCCTGTAAGATCGACTTGCACCAAAACTTTCGAAGCTGTGCGGAAGTGCTGAATAGCACCAATTCCGTTTTTGAACAGATCATGGGTAAAGAAGTGGGCGGCATTGTCTATGATGATCTGGCGGCGCTCCATCCCGGGGCGGTTTATCCCGAACAGGAGAACAGGGAGACCGAGCTTCTTTTATTTCAGACAGGGGAGAAGCCGGATGATGTCTCGGTGAAAGAGCAGGAAGCGTATGGTGTGGCTCTAAAGATCAAGGAACTGATGCGGAATTTCCGGGTGACCGACAGAGAGAGCGGAGCACTGCGGAACCTTGCTTTTCGGGATATCGTGATTCTGCTTCGTACCACGTCAGGTTGGGATGAGGTCTTTAAGAAAGTGTTGGAAGAAGAGGGCATTCCCGTACATATGACTTCCCGTACCGGGTATTTTGCGGCAAGTGAGGTGCAGGAGCTTCTGCATTTCCTGCGGGTGCTGGACAATCCGCTGCAGGATATTCCGCTTTATGGCGTGCTGCATTCTTATCTGGGCGGCTTTACAGAGGAAGAAATCGCCCTGATTCGGGCAGCTTTTCCGAAGAAAAAGTATCTCTATGACGCATTGAAGCTGTGTAATCAATTCAAAGAGGAAGTAACAGGCAATCTGCCGGAAATGCTGCAGCAAAAGATATATCTGTTTTTGGAAAAGTTGGATCATTACCGCGACATAGCAGCCTACCTTTCTGTCCATGAACTTCTGCAAGTGATCCTGCGGGAGACGGAGTATCTGGATTATGTGACGGTGAAGCCGGAGGGAAATAAGCGCCGTGCCAATGTGGAAATGCTGTTAATCAAGGCGGCGGACTATGAGAAGACCAGCTATTTTGGGCTATATCACTTCCTGCGCTATATGGAGCAGTTGGAAAAATATGAAGTAGACTATGGAGAAGCAGGCATTCAGGATGAGAATGCGGACGTGGTGCGCATCATGAGTATCCATAAAAGCAAGGGATTGGAATTTCCGGTCTGTTTTGTGTCCGGTCTGTCCAAAAGCTTTCAGACCAGGGATGCCACGGCACATCTGGTGGCGGATATGGATGCAGGAATCGGTGTGGACTATGTGAATCCGCAGATGCGTGTCCGGGGCAGAAATCTGCGCCGTAATGTGATCGCGGATAAACTGCGGACAGATAATCTGGCGGAGGAAATGCGCATTCTCTATGTGGCGATGACCAGAGCCAAAGAGAAGCTGATCTTAACCGGTACACTGAAAGCGCCGGAGAAGACCGCGGCGGCGCTTCTGCCGCTCCAAAAGAAAGAGGAACTGCTACTGCCCTATGATGTGCTGATGAGCAGAAGCAGCTTTTTGGAACTGATTCTGGCGGCGCTTTCCAGAAATAAGTGTACGGACGAACTGTATCTGACCTGCGGGCTGGAGCCGTTTCGTGGGGGGAAATTTTATGAGAAAGATATGAGCATTCGGGTTGTTTTATCCGGTTGGGAAGAGGTAGTAGAGGAGTCTCTGGAGGAAACCGTCCGCAAAGAGGAAGCACGGCGCAGACTCCTTCTGTCAGACCCATCCAAAGACGTGGACACCACACTTATGACACAGATGTCAGAAAGATTTGCGTATCGGTATGCCTATGATAATCTGAAGGATCTATATACCAAGACAACCGTGTCAGAATTGAAAAAGGCGGGGATGCAGGAAGAACTGGACTTTTCTTTCAAATTATACGAGGAGGAGACTGTGGTGCCCTATCTGCCGCGTTTTCTCCAGACAGACAGCAGTGTCACCGGAACTATGCGGGGCAGCGCTTTCCATAAAGTTATGGAATTATTTGATTTTACAAAATTGACTCAAGAGGTTAATGATGATAAACAGGCTGCCGAAGCCTTATTAAAAGAGCAGTTGGAGATCATGCGGACAGAGGGAAGGCTTTCTGAGGAATATTATGCGGCAGTGTCTATACCAAAGATTACTGCTTTCCTGCAAAGCCGGTCTGCGCTTCGCATGGCGGAGGCAGCCAGAGCAGGCAGACTCTATAAGGAGCAGCCCTTTGTGCTGGGACTGCCCGCAAACTGCCTTAGGAGTAACTTTCCGGAGAAGGAAACGGTATTGATTCAGGGAATCATCGACGTGTTCTTCGAGGAAGAGGACGGTTATGTGGTGCTGGATTATAAGACCGATGCGGTGGAAAAGGCAGAAGACTTGATCGAACGGTATCAGGTACAGCTTCGTTATTATGCGCAGGCGTTGGAGCAGTTGTCGGGATATCGAGGAACCGGCGGAGGAAAGCCGGTGAAAGAACAGATCATCTATTCCTTTAAGCTGGGAGAGGAAATCCCGCTGTAATTTATGCCGTGGAGGATCATCATGAAAGAAAAAAATGTGCTTTTCGGCACCATAGCAATGATCAATGCACTACTGCTGTTTCTGTCCATATGGGTGTATGGAGAACAGTATTATCATGGCACTCATTTTGTTGTATTTGCAGCCGGATGTGCCAACGTGGTACTGGCATTCCGGTTCTTTAGAAGATTGAAATATCAAGGGAGAACTGTCGGACATATCGTAGAAAAATATGTAGATTACACTTATGACAGTGTCGGTAAAAGAGGTAGAAAAGCATCAATCGTCGTTGTAAATATTGAATATGAGGTAGATGGCAATAAACTCAGAAACCGAGTGAAAGGAAGTTATACTGATTATGAGCGGGTGAGGAGAGTCGGAATAGGATATCAGCTTCAAGATCCGTCCCAAATTATTGTGATCGGTTTGCTGAGTTATGTACAGTGGTGTATTATCGTGGCATTGGAACTGGTTGTTTTTATTATTTATATACTTATTTGATAGTCGTAACTGATGTTAGTGTATAATTTTTATTGGCAAGAAAGGCAACAAGGAATAGTTATGTAAACGAAAAGAGGAAGCAGAGATGAAAATCCCTGCTTCCCAATCATACAGTTTTTCTTTATGATGTTAATTGTCCAGAAAAACACGTAAAG
>JAGBEO010000015.1 GCA_017936885.1 Lachnospiraceae bacterium
AAAGACTGATAAACTGGGGCTTCTATGATTTAGCCACAGCCTATCAGTCTGTGCACGTCAACTATTGAAAACGCCGGATACGAGAACCGTATGTCCGGTGTTGTGAGAGGACGGCGGCTAATCACCGCCTCCTACTCGATTCATTCCGTTACACAATATATTACAAGAATATTTTGACTTGCATATAATTTCCTATTATAATAAACAATATCGGTATCATAATCAAAGCAAAACGGCTGGTGAGAAGATCATGACAGAAGAAAAAAAAGAAGTTGTATTTGATGATGGAAGAATAGAATCGATAGAGGAATTTCAAACTCCCGAGACATTATATGAGGAGCTTATTGCCCGTGTGCGCAAATATCATCCGTCTGATGACATTTCGCTTATAGAGAAGGCATATAAGACGGCATCTGAGGCGCATAAAGATCAGGTGCGGAAATCAGGAGAACCTTATATTATTCATCCGCTATGCGTAGCAATTATTCTTGCCGATCTGGAACTTGATAAAGAGACGATCGTGGCGGGACTGCTGCATGATGTGGTGGAAGATACCATTATGACGGATGAAGAGATCAGCGAGCAGTTTGGAGCGGATGTTGCCTTGCTGGTGGATGGTGTTACGAAGCTAGAGAAACTTAATTTTCACGGAGAACAGGGACATTACGATAAGGATGCGGAGAAACTGGAACGGCAGGCAGAGAACCTGCGCAAGATGTTTCTTGCTATGGCGAAGGATATCCGTGTTATTATGATTAAGCTGGCGGACAGACTGCATAATATGCGTACGTTACAGCATATGCGTCCTGAGAAGCAGCAGGAGATATCCAGAGAGACGCTTGATATCTATTCGCCCATTGCACAGAGGCTTGGTATCTCCAAAATCAAGGTGGAATTAGACGATTTATCATTAAAATATCTGGAACCGGAAGCCTATTATGATCTGGTAGATAAGATTGCGGTTCGTAAAAGTGTGCGGGAGAAGTACATTCAGACGATTGTCGACGAGGTTAGTGAGCATATTCAGCATGCGGGAATCAAGGCGCAGATAGACGGTCGAATCAAACATTTTTTCAGCATTTATAAGAAAATGAAGAATCAGAATAAGACTATAGACCAGATCTATGATCTGTTTGCGGTGCGTATTATTGTAGATACCGTGAAGGATTGTTATGCGGCGTTGGGCGTGATCCATGAGATGTACAAGCCGATACCGGGAAGATTCAAGGATTATATTGCCATGCCCAAGGCTAATATGTATCAGTCCCTGCACACCACATTGATCGGCAGCAGCGGACAGCCTTTTGAGATACAGATTCGTACTTATGAGATGCACAAGGCGGCAGAATACGGTATCGCTGCACACTGGAAATACAAAGAAGCTTCTGACGGCAAGAAGGTGGAGACACAGGAGGAAGAGAAGCTTGTGTGGCTGCGGCAGATTCTGGAATGGCAGCAGACCGCGGAAGACAATCAGGAGTTCATGAAGCTGTTAAAGAGTGATTTGAACCTGTTTTCCGATAACGTATATTGTTTTACCCCTACCGGTGATGTGAAGAATTTGCCGGCAGGTTCTACACCCATAGATTTTGCATATAGTATTCACAGTGCTGTGGGTAATAAGATGATCGGCGCCAGAGTCAACGGCAAGCTGGTAACCATTGATTATGAGATTAAAAACGGCGACAGAGTGGAGATCATGACATCCCAGAACTCTAAAGGGCCTAGCCGGGACTGGCTTAATGTCGTCAAGAGTACGCAGGCGAAAAATAAGATTAATCAGTGGTTTAAGAATGAATTAAAGGAAGATAATATCGTCAAAGGCAAGGATCTTATTCTGGCATATTGTAAAGCAAAGTCGATTAACTCGCTGGACATATTAATTCCTAAGTATGAAGATGCCATTATGAGAAAGTATGGCTTTCATGACTGGGATTCTGTGCTTGCTGCCATCGGTCACGGAGGCCTCAAAGAGGGGCAGATCATTAACCGTATGCAGGAACTGTATGATCAGGATCATAAGAAGGAAATGTCGGATGCCGAGATCATGGCAGAGATTGAAGAGAGCGCACAGCTTAATCGGAACAGAGAGAAGAAGAACAGCAGCGGCATTGTGGTGAAAGGTATTCATGATGTGGCAGTACGATTCTCGAAATGCTGTAATCCGGTACCGGGTGATGAGATTGTTGGATTTGTGACCAGAGGAAGAGGCATTTCCATTCACCGTACGGATTGCGTCAATGTGCTTAATCTGCCGGAAATAGACCGCCACAGACTGATTGATGCGGAATGGCAGCATACAGATGAGGTAAGCGGCAAATACTTTGCAGAGATCAGTATTTATGCCAATAACAGAAACGGTTTGCTGGCAGATATTTCCAGAGCTTTGACAGAGAAAGATATAGATATTATGGCGCTTAATACCAGAACCAGTAAACAGGGGACGGCGACTATGTCTGTCAGCTTTGAGATTCGAAGCAGAGAAGAACTGCAGCGCATCATTGATAAGATCAGAACGATTGAAAGTGTCATTGATATTGAGAGAACAACGGGCTGATGAAAAGATGCTGGCTCATAAAGTATAGAATCTCAATATGATAGCATATATCCGAATGACATAACAAATCATTTGGATGCGCAACACATAGTTTGAATTGTATCATGTATAATTTGCAGGAATGTTGTGCGCAAATAGATAAAAGAAAGGCAGGGCATTATTATGTCTAAAATAAAAATCGGCAGACTGATATTAGGAATTGCCCAGACGAATTGTTACTTTGTGTACCGGGAGGGAAGCAATGAGGTCATTTTCTTTGATCCGGCGGATAAAGGCGACTATATTTATGAGGCTTTGCGCGAAAAAGGATTTCAGGTAAAAGGGATTCTGTTAACGCACGGTCATTTTGATCATATCTGGGGAACGAATAAATTGCGTGAATTGTCCGGTGCGCCTATTTATGCATATGAAGAGGAAAAGGCACTGTGCGAGGATGCCGTTACCAATGTGTCGGATCAGGTTGGCAGACCCTATACAGTGGTGCCTGACCGTTATTTAAAAGACGGAGAGGAGATTACCATTGCGGATATGACATGCAGGCTGATTGCCACACCGGGACATACCGTGGGAAGCTGCTGCTATTATTTTGAAGAAGCGGGAATTTTAATTGCGGGAGATACACTGTTTGCAGAGTCAGTAGGCAGAACGGATCTTGCCACGGGAAGTATGAGTGCGATTGTCAGATCCATTCAGGAGAGATTGTTCGTGCTGCCGGATGAGACGAAAGTGTATCCGGGACATGGTGAAAGCACTACCATTGCACATGAGAAGCAGTACAATCCATTTGTGCAGTAGATTTACCTTGCCGTATGACAGGAGCGGTACTGATATGGTACAATGTGCGTAAATGACAGCAGTATCGGCAATTGGAAATACAGAAGAAGATAGGCGATTGAGAAAGTACGGTTCAATGGCCTATTTTTGTGTAAAGGACCGGGAATATTTGTCATTAAAGCTTGCATATATTCGGGAAGGAAGAATCTGCAAGGAGAAATATGTTAAAGATACAGAAAATAAGAGGATAGGAATAAAAGGCATAGAAATAACGGATGGCTCAGAATGGAGGGAATGCAGCATGAAAACGGACAGCATGAATTTAAAAGTAATCAACAGGGATGTGATCAAATATATAGCCATGTTTACCATGCTGTTAAATCATATTGCACATATCAGGCTTTTCCCATTGTCTCCGGTATGGTATGAGGTGTTTGAGGATATCGGTTACTTTACGGCACCGGTTATGTGCTTTTTCCTGGTAGAGGGATTTCAGTACACCAGATCAAGGAAGCGATATGGGCTGCGGTTACTGCTGTTTGCCGTCATATCCCAGATACCTTATGAACTGGCGTTTCGTTACGGGTCTATGAATATGATTTTTACATTGCTTTTGTGCTTCCTGATTCTGGTTGCCATGGAACAGATAGCTAGCACAGCAGTTTGTACCGTGGTCTGCACAATACTTGTTTTGGTAAGCGGAATAAGTGATTGGGCATTTGTGGCGCCGATATTGACTATTTTGCTGTATCAAAGTGCAGGTAACCGGAAAAAGATGGCACTTAGCTATGGGTTTGTTTGTTTCGTATTCGTACTGTTTAATATGGGGAGTAAGATAACGGAACCGGGAAATCCAACACCTGAGATAATCCTTAGCAGTGCAGCGACCGGCATCGGTATACTGGCGGCAGGATTTACCGTTCTGGTACTTTATAACGGCAGGCGCATAGAGTATGGAAAAAATGTATCAAAGTGGTTTTTCTACATATTCTATCCGGCGCATCTGTTGATACTTTATTTGTTGAAGACGTTTGTATTGATATGATAAGATAAAAAATATGAAAAAAGAATCGGTTGAGAAACAATTACAAATAAAACAGATTGCAGAAGAAATATTTCGTCTTGCACATGACGGTCTTTTGATCAATATGCGTTTCCTGGATGTTGCGCTCTCCAAATTGAAGGTAGAATGCCGGGAAGCGACAGGAGCCCATTTGTTTGACGGGGTGAAACTTTATTATGACCCGGTGCGGCTTCTCAGACAGTATAAGTCGGAACCGCATTATGCGGCGCGACTCTATTTGCATACGCTGCTTCACTGTATTTTCTATCACGCTTTGGAGACGGACAGGCTGAATCGCGAGTATTGGGATATGGCGACGGATATTGCGGTGGAAAATACCATACTGGAACTGGATCTGCACTTTACGGGATTATCTTCGGATGACGCCTTGCGAAATAGGCTTGATATCTTAAAGAAGCAGGCAGGCGGCCTGACCGCGGAAAAGCTGTACAGGCATTTCCGGATCGAAGAGCTTTCCCTGAAAGCCAGAGAAGAATGGCATAAGCTGTGTCACTATGATGAGCATATCTATTGGGACAGAAAGGAAGAATTGGAGTTGTCTCAGGCAGAGTGGCGCAAGATCAGTGAACGGATCAAGGCGGATTTAAAGAGCTTTAGTAAGGACAGAAACAATGCCCAGAGTATGGAGCAGAATCTTAAGGAAGCAACAAGAGAGCGCTATGATTATACCGCATTTCTCAAGAAATTCATGGTACTGGGCGAGACTGTGCAGGTAGATGATGATGAGTTTGACTATATTTATTATACCTATGGATTAAATACTTATGGAAATATGCCGTTAGTAGAACCGCTGGAATATAAGGACAGCAATAAGATTAAGGATTTTGTGATCGCCATTGATACGTCAGCGTCCTGCAGGGGGGATCTTGTGCAGGCTTTTTTGCAGAAGACCTATGATATCATGCAGCAGAGTGAGAACTTTTTCAATAAGATCAATGTACACATTATTCAGTGTGACAGTGAAGTGCAGCAGGATACGAAGATTACGGAGCGGAAAGAACTTGAGACTTTTATGAAGCAGGGCAAACTGACCGGATTTGGTTCCACGGATTTTCGCCCGGTCTTCTCTTATGTGGAGAAATTAAGGGAAGAAAAAGAATTTGATAACCTGAAAGGATTACTGTATTTTACGGACGGATATGGAATTTACCCGGAAAGTATGCCGGATTATGATGTGGCGTTCGTATTTCTGCAGGAGGATGAGAACGCGCCGAAAGTGCCGCCGTGGGCGATCAAGCTGATTCTGGAGCAAGAGGATATTGAAGCGTACGCACAGGAAGCGGAGGCAGCACAATAGAACTGTAATCCTGTGCGAAGTGAGTTTTGCGGAAATGCAGAAGGATAGAGCTGCGAAGATGTTTCTGATATATATTGTATACTATACATGGTATGTATAAAAATATACGGATAAAGAGAAAGGCATGATGATTGATATGAATATTAAAGAAGCAAAAAATTATATCAAAGATTCCGTTAAGATATATCTAAAGAAAGATGAGGAAGGGGAGTACCGTATACCTGTTGTACGTCAGCGACCTATTTTTTTGCTGGGAGCGCCGGGTATCGGTAAGACGGCAATCATGGAACAGATCGCGCAGGAGCTGCAGATTGCACTGGTGTCCTATTCCATGACACACCATACGAGACAATCTGCCCTAGGTCTTCCCTTTATCACCCATAAGGAGTATGGAAATCTGTCTTATGATGTGTCTGAGTATACGATGAGTGAAATCATTGCGTCTGTCTATGATGTGATGGAAGCAAGCGGATTAAAAGAAGGCATCCTGTTCTTGGATGAGATTAACTGCGTATCAGAGACGCTGGCGCCTTCCATGCTGCAGTTTTTACAGTATAAAGTATTCGGCAGACATCAGGTGCCGGAAGGATGGGTTATCGTGACAGCCGGTAATCCGCCGGAATATAATAAGTCTGTGCGGGAGTTTGACGTAGTTACCTTAGACCGTATGAAAATATTAGAAGTGGAAGCGGATTATTCCGTTTGGAAGGAGTATGCAGGAGAGCGGGGAATTCACACTGCGATTACCAATTATCTGGATTTGAAGAAAGAGGACTTCTATCAGGTGGAGACTACCGTGAAGGGCAAGAACTATATTACCGCCAGAGGATGGGAGGATCTTTCCCAGATGCTGCTTCTCTATGAAGAAGAAGGACTTGCAGTAGAGGAATCTTTCGTAGGGCAGTATCTTCGCAATGACCGTGTGGTCAAGGAATTTACGGCATATTATGATTTGTACAGGAAGTATCAGAATGATTATAAAGTAGAGGATATCCTTTCCGGCAAAGTAAGTGAACAGGCTAAAGATAAGGCGCGCAAAGCAGATTTTGATGAACGGCTGTCCCTGATGGGAATGCTGATCGATCAGATCCAGCATGATATCAAAGAAAATATACAGACTTCCGAGATGCTGGGTGAACTGATGAATCCGCTGAAAGCGTTGAAGGCTAAAATGGAATCCGGCTGCAGCGGGGATGAATTACTTGCACTTTTAGGACAGCAGTCAGAAAGCAGACAAAGAGCAATGGATTCTTTGCAAAAGGCAGGTGCATTG
This sequence comes from Lachnospiraceae bacterium, assembly GCA_017936885.1. Taxonomy (GTDB): domain Bacteria; phylum Bacillota; class Clostridia; order Lachnospirales; family Lachnospiraceae; genus UBA3282. Next base: position 6,986 of record JAGBEO010000015.1, read on the forward strand.
TCAGCCAGAGATAAGCTTAAGAGCCGCTCTATCGTGAAATTCTTAGGTGAGTGTGAGAAGAAATTGCGCGCAGAAGACGTGACAGATGCACAGGCTGCTTTTGCACAGATGAAAGAAAAATTTGATGTGAGGGTGGCGCAGTATAAGCAGGATACCGGCAGGGTGAAAGAACGGATGCATTATCTTTTCGCATTCGTGGAAGATACCTTCGGCTCAGGCAATGAGATGCTGATTCTTGTGACAGAGTGTACGGTACAGTCGGACTGTGCAAAGTTTATCAGCATGTACGGCTGCGAAGATTATCAGCGGCATAATGAGGAATTGATGCTGACGGAGCGCAGTGATCAATTGATCGAGCAGATTAAGGAACTGGAGATATAAGGTAGAACCGGAGACATAAAGGTATGAAAATAAATGAGTTTGATACGCCGCAGGGAGCCTTGCAGTACAGGATCATGGATAATCAGGCTGAAATTATTGCTTATCGGGGTAAGGATGTGGAAGTGACGATTCCGGAGCAGATCGAATCCTGCCCGGTGACTCGTATCGGTAAGAAGGCATTTTTGAGCAATAAGATGATTAAGCAGATTACCCTGCCGGAGAGTATCGTGCGTATTGATGACTGGGCTTTTGCTTATTGCGCCAAGCTTACCAGAATGATATTGCCTTATCATAAGATGGAAATAGGGCAGGGCATTTTTAAGGAGTGCGGCAGACTGGATCAGATTATAGACGAACAGGGTGACATGACCGGTAAAAGAACAATGGATATTGCCTGTTTATTGGCGGCGACTATGAGCCGGCTGGATGCTTTTTACTTATTTGATTTCGAAAATGCGGGAACAGACGGCTGGCTTGTGCAGTGGGATGCGAGGATGCAGTATCTTATGTCGTTGGACGATACAGAAGGCTTTTCGAAGATGCTTTTGTGCGGTGAAGAGGATTACGGCAGTAAGGAGAATAATCTGGATTATTATATACAGCAGCAGAGAAAAAGCAAAGTCAGGCTGGCGATGTTAAGGCTGATGCATGATTACGGATTGTCAGAACCGGCAAGTAACCGTTTGAAGGAATATTTGCTGGCTCACAATAAAGGACAGCCGACAGAGGAAACGTGGCGGGTGGTTTTGGAAGAACACGGGGATGAAAAAGAATATTTTCAGTTCCTGATTGATCTTGGATGCGTTACGTTAGAGAACTTTCAGGATTTGATAGCAGATATGGGTGACAGCCATACGGAGATGAAGGCCTTTTTAATGCGATATCATAGCAACCAAAGCGAAAGTCAGGATGCTTTTGCAGCATTTTCTTTATAAGTATTGATAGAATTTTAGTTTTTGATGTTGCGAAATATGGTTTTCTATGGTAAGATAAAATCTGCTTGATGTTTTCACAGGCTGAGAAAGGAGCAAGGTTACAGAATGGGAGCACTTAGAATTGCATTGACAGTTATTTATATTCTTATTTGTATAGCACTTGTTATATTGGTATTGATGCAGGAAGGCAAGACAGCCGGCTTGGGAGCGGTAAGCGGTGCGGCTGAGACATATTGGGGCAAGAACAAAGGCCGTTCCATGGAAGGCAAGCTTGTTAAGATTACAACAGGGTTGGCAATTGGATTTATGGTATTGGCGATTGTTCTGAATCTGACCATATTTTAAATGTAAAAGCACTCTTGCATAAGGGTGCTTTTTTCGCGCATAAGTGTGTCAGCAGATTAGAAACCCGTAAATTGGGAATGTTAAATGTGGTGATTATTTATATGAAGAAAGAACAAGATGAGAAGTTTGAAAAGCGGAAAAAATTAATATGCGAACTGGTAGCCGATGAGATGTATGTGCCGATGAAAGAGAAGGAACTGGCAGCTTTCATGCAGGTATCAAAGGAAGACAGAGAGACATTTAGGGCAGTATTGCAGGCACTTTTGTCGGAAGGTAAGCTTCAGATTTCAAAACAGGGCAAATACATGAAGCCGGATGAAAACCAACTCACAGGTACCTTTATCAGCAATGCCAAAGGCTTTGGGTTTGTGGAAGTTGAGGGACGCGCGGAAGATTTGTATATTCCTGAGGATCAGGTAAACGGCGCTTTCCATCAGGATACTGTACTGGTAAAACTTCTGCCCGGACAGCGCGGAAGGCGTCAGGAAGCGGCAGTGATCAAAGTTCTGGAACGGGGTATGAAGCAAGTCGTAGGTACCTATGAACAGTCTCAGAATTTCGGATTTGTGATTCCTGACAATACGAAGATCGGTGTGGACATTTTTGTGCCTAAGGAGCGTTCTAAAGGAGCGGTGAACGGGCATAAAGTGGTGGTAGAACTGACTTCCTACGGTGATGACAGACATAAGCCGGAAGGCAGAGTTGTAGAGATTCTGGGGCATATCAATGATCCCGGTGTGGACATTATGTCTATTGTCAGAGGATATGGCCTGCCGGTTGAGTTTGGCGACAAGGTTATGAATCAGGTGGAACGTGTGCCCTCAGAGGTGCAGGAGGCTGATAAAAACGGACGTATGGATTTGCGTGATTTGCAGATGGTGACCATAGACGGCGAGGATGCCAAGGATTTGGATGATGCAGTCAGTTTATATCAGGATGAGAAGGGACTGTATCATCTGGGAGTGCATATCGCGGATGTCACTAACTATGTGCAGGAAAACTCCGCACTGGATTGGGAAGCGTTGGAGAGAGGAACCAGTGTGTATCTGGTGGACCGTGTGATTCCCATGCTGCCTCATAAGCTGTCTAACGGAATCTGTTCCCTGAATGAGGGAGTGGAGCGTCTGGCACTTAGCTGCCTGATGACCATTAATGAGAAAGGCGAAGTGACAGATTATCAGATTGCAGAGACTCTGATCCGTGTAGACCGCAGAATGTCTTACACTTCTGTGAAGAAGATTCTGGAAGATCAAGATGAGGCGGAGAGAGCAGAGTATGAGACGCTTGTTCCGATGTTTGAATTGATGGAACAGTTGGCGGCGATCCTTCGCAAGAAACGGCATAAGCGAGGTTCCATTGATTTTGATTTTGCGGAGAGCAAGATTCTATTAGATGAAATGGGTCATCCGGTGGAGATTAAACCCTACGAGCGCAACGTGGCAACCAAGATCATAGAAGATTTTATGCTTATTGCCAATGAAACGGTGGCGCAGCATTTCTTCTGGCTGGAACTGCCCTTTGTATACCGTACCCATGAGAAGCCGGATCCGGAGAAAATTATGAAGCTGTCCACTTTTATACGGAACTTTGGCTATCATATTAAGCTGACGGGGGAAGAAATCCATCCGAAAGAGCTGCAGAAGCTGCTTGGTAAGATTGCAGATACGGATGAAGAGACGTTAATCAGCAGACTGACCCTGCGCAGTATGAAGCAGGCAAAATACACTGTAGAGTGTACAGGGCATTTCGGACTGGCATGCCAGTATTATTGCCATTTTACTTCTCCGATCAGACGATACCCGGACTTGCAGATTCACAGAATCATTAAAGAACAGCTTCGCGGGAAACTGAAAGAGAAGCGGATTGAGCACTATGAAGAGAGGCTGCCGGAAGTGGCAAAGCATTCATCTAAGATGGAACGCCGTGCGGAGGAAGCGGAGCGGGAGACTGATAAGCTTAAGAAGGCAGAATATATGGCTGACCGGATCGGAGAAATTTACGAGGGCGTTATTTCCGGTATAACCCAGTGGGGGATTTATGTGGAACTGTCCAATACGATAGAAGGATTGGTGCACGTGTCCACCTTGCCCGGAGATTATTTCTACTATGATGAGAATACCTATGAGATGGTGGGACGCGATACCGGAACAACCTACAAGCTGGGTGAGAAACTTCGTATCATGGTTAAAGGTGTAGATAAACTGACCAGAACGGTTGATTTTGAGATTCCCTATGAGGACGAAGAGCCAGCCGGGGCGGCTGAGTCATGGCTTTAGGTTTTCATATGTTGGCAGTCGGGAATCTGAGGTTTATATGCATGATACGGCTTAATAAGACAGAATGGAAAAGAGGTGAAACGTAAGATGGCAAAAGAAGCAATGAAATTAGTCGCCAATAATAAGAAAGCACATCATGACTTTTTTATAGAAGAGAAATACGAGGCGGGACTTGCACTTCATGGAACAGAAGTAAAATCCCTCAGGATGGGAAAATGCAGCATCAAGGAAGCGTTCGTCCGGATCGAGAACGGGGAGGCTTTTGTATATGGTATGAATGTAAGTCCTTATGAAAAAGGCAATATTTTTAATAAAGATCCGCTGCGTGTCAGAAAGCTCCTTCTGCACAAAGTGGAGATCAGAAAGCTTGCCGGTAAAATGTCTGAGCAAGGCTATACGATTGTGCCGCTGCAGGTCTATTTTAAGGACGGCAGGGCGAAGGTGGAGATCGGTCTTGCCAAGGGTAAGAAACTCTACGATAAAAGACAGGATATTGCCAAAAAAGATCTTAGAAGAGAACATGAAAGAGAATTTAAGATTAAAAATCTGGGATAATTTGTCGATAGTAATTGTGACGGAAAAGATTGCCGGCACATAACAAATGTGCTATAGTAATAGGGCATCCGATTGGGTAAATATTCAGTCAGTATAAGCATTCAATTTGGATGCTGCATGATCATAATATAATAAGGGCCAGTCAAGGTTTCGACAGGGGTCTTGCAGCTGGAGAAGCTATCCGCAGGCTGATGCGTTAAATCGCGAATCTAAATATAAACGCTGAAGATAATTTAGCATACGCTGCCTAATGGCAGCTGTCCGCCTTAGTGCACCTACACATTAAGATCCGGGCATCGACTATGTAGGAAACGACGCCGGGGACGCCTCTAACCGGCGGGCGTATCAGGGGCTACTAAGCACATCGGGGTGTCTGTTTCCTGATGTGTGAGGGAATGAGGAGTCATCCGCAATGACAGACTATGATAGTAGAAGGACAGGGAATGGGCTTTTGGACACGGGTTCGACTCCCGTCTGGTCCACTCAGAAAGTCTGGTATATGCCATAGTCTGGTATATGCCAGACTTTTTCGTTTTAGTTAGTTATTAATGAAAAGAGTATTTTAATCATATTTTGTTGTATATTAATCCAGAGGTGATTTGATGAATAAATCTTTCTACTTGTCCATATACTATAATATCTATATGCATTTTTGGAGGTAAAATATGGCAAGAGGACAAAGGAAACCAATTGAAGACAAGATCACGGAGAAAGAAGAATTAATCAGTGCATTAAGCACGAGACTTGAAAAAGAAAAGGATGAGTTGAAAGCCTTATTAAGCGAACAAAAGAAACAGGAAGTTGAAACTCTATATGACTTCATTAAAACCTCTGATTTAAGCGTATATGAAGCCACAGAGGCATTACAAAAGTACTTATCGGATAAGTATGAAGAAACAGCATAAAAATGGGGATAGAAGAGTGTGATTGATTCTTCTATCCCTGATAATCCCAGAGTAATGATAAACTTTACACCTTGTATATCTTTCACAACACCTTGTATGTCTTATATAATTTTCTCTAGACAGTATGTAAGATTTAGATTAAAATAATAATAAATATTTATTATATTTTTATACTAGAGAGGGAGCTAATATGAGCAAAGGGAAAAAAGCAAGAAAAACCAATTCGGGTAAAGTTGGTTTCTTTCAATCTGTCAGGACCAAGATAGTATCCTGTTTAATTATCGCAATGGCGGCTTTAGCCGTATGTGTGTCTTTTATCTTTATTCACAGTGTAAAAGCACACTTGATGGAACTGAATCAAAATTATCTATATGATCTGGCAGTCGCCTATGGAACTGAACTTTGTGAGCAGATTGAAATACAAGGTTACAATACCGCTACGGATTATAACAATCTGAATGCTACACTGAGTGGTGTTGGTGTCAAAGGAGTAGAATCCAGTTATGCATATCTGGTATCTGCTGATGGTACGATGCTTTATCATCCCACAAGAGATAAAGTCGGACAACCTGTTGAAAATGCTGTAGTAAAAGGTTTGGTTGAGAAACTGCAGGCGGGAGTCATTCCGGAGCCGTCAGTAGTGCAGTATGATTTCAACGGAACGATCAAGTATGCATCATATGCTATCACAGAGAGAGGCAATTGTATTCTGGTAATTTCGGCTGATGAAGATGAGGTTATGGAGCCTGTGGTTGAAGTTGTAAGGGTAGGCATTATTTGTGCTTTGGTTTTGGTTGTTGTTTTTGCCCTGATTGGTTATTTCGTGGTGAACAGAATTGTGAAACCGATTATTGAAGTGACCAATATTGTCGGTAAGCTTGCACACATGGATTTCTCTGAAAACGAAGGAAAAGAGAGGCTTGTGTCAAGAAAAGATGAGACCGGTATGATGAGCAGGGCTGTGGCGGAACTGCGAAGTCAGTTGTTGAATGTGGTATCTGATCTGAGGGATTAGAGCCAGCAGTTGTTCAGCGCTTCCGATTCCCTGAATACCAATGCATCAGAGACAGCGTCTACAGTAGAGCAGGTAGAGAAGGCTGTAGCAGAGATTTCCGATGGAGCATCCTCACAAGCTGATGAAACACAGAAAGCGACAGAGAATGTTATTCTGATGGGCAACATGGTGGAAGAGACTGCTCAGGAAGTAGATGATTTGATTACCAATGCAAATGAGATGAAGCGGTCCAGCGATGAAGCGTCTGCTACCCTGGTAGAGTTAGAGAAAATCAATGAGCAGGCGAAGCAGGCAATTGATGTTATTTACGAACAGACCAATACAACCAATGAATCTGCGATGAAGATCAGAGAAGCAACATCTCTTATTACATCGATTGCAGAGGAGACGAATCTGTTATCCTTAAATGCAAGTATTGAAGCAGCGAGAGCAGGAGAACAGGGCAGGGGATTTGCTGTAGTTGCAGGGCAGATACAGAAACTGGCAGAGCAGTCTAATGAGTCTGCAAGACAGATTGAAGGCATTATTGATTCTCTGATTGAAGATTCACAGAAGTCTGTGGCTACTATGGATGAAGTGAAAGAGATCATGAATAATCAGATCAGCAGTGTAGAGAAGACGGATGAAATCTTTACTCAGGTAAAAGAAGGTATTAATACTTCCATTGACGGGGTAAACAGAATTGCCGATAAGACCAGAAAACTGGACGAGGCAAGGGTCAATGTAGTAGATGTGGTCCAGAATCTGACAGCGATAGCACAGGAGAACGCGGCAAGTACCGAGGAAACTTCCGCTTCTGTTACAGAAGTAAGCAACATCGTATACAACATTTCCGAGAATGCTTCACAGCTTAAGGAAGTTGCTAACGGCCTGGAGCAGAATATGAACATATTCAAAATGTAATACATAGAGGGACAGTCGTACAGGCTGTCTCTTTTTGTGAATTGTTTTGTCAGGTTTATGGTTGAAAGGTACTTTCATTCTTGTTAGAATAGATAAAATAAAACGTGTATAGAGGAAACAATGATGGATAAAAATAATGAAGATCTTATTGTGGGCGGATACCAATTTGCGACCATTGCCGATGCGGAGACTGCAAGAATGGAAGAGAAGAAGGTAGAAAATCTGGAGAAACACTTAGATTATCGTAATCCGCAGAATGTTCTGCTTGTCTATAATAAGGCAATTGAAAATAAGGTGTTTTTGACACCTGTAGGGTTTGCCTATTTGCAGAAGATGCAGGCTGAGATGATGAAATGGGGCGTTCCGGCGGATAAAATCAAACCGGTTCCTTTATATGGAACATTCAGTAACAAGACAGAGAATAACATCTCGATCAGGAGAAGCATAGCGGCGAGAAAACCGAAAGTAGAATATAAGGGAAGATTTATTACGTCGGTTTTGATTAATATTATATTAGTTCTGTTGGTTGCTTCTATGTTTGTAGTATCATGGAAGAGCGATGTTCCTAACATTGTTAATTACAGGACAGCTATTCTGAATGAATACTCTGAATGGGAACAGCAGTTGACGGAAAGAGAGAGAGCAGTCAGGGAGGCGGAGAAAAACCTTAATATTACTCCGTAGTCTCATAGAAAACCTTGTTTTGTCACAATTTGAACATAATTATACCGTATACTGATCATGTATTAAAAGAGCCATAGTGTACAAGTACAGGTAATAGTAAAGGGGTTATGTGGCAGAAAGGCGGATATTGATATGGATAAACTTAAAATATTGGTTGTAGATGATGAGAGCCGCATGCGTAAACTTGTTAAGGATTTTCTTGTGAAAAACAATTATGACGTGTTAGAAGCCGAGGACGGTGCGCAGGCGGTAGATATTTTCTTCGAACAGAATGATATTGCCCTTATTATTCTGGATGTGATGATGCCTAAGATGGATGGCTGGCAGGTATGCAGGGAGATTAGGGCATATTCCAAAGTGCCTATTATTATGCTTACGGCGAAAGCTGATGAAAAGGATGAACTGCAGGGCTTTGAACTTGGAGTGGATGAATACATATCCAAGCCTTTCAGCCCTAAAATTTTAGTAGCCAGAGTGGAAGCTATTTTGCGAAGGACGAATCAGGTAAGTGCTGACGATTTGCTGGAGGCAGGTGGTATCAGAATTGACAAAGCAGCGCACAGTGTGACGGTGGACGGTCAGCCGATTGACTTAAGCTATAAAGAATTTGAACTTTTGACATATTTTGTAGAGAATAAAGGGATTGCCTTATCCAGAGAGAAGATTCTTAACAGTGTCTGGAATTATGATTATTTCGGTGATGCCAGAACGATAGATACGCATGTTAAGAAGCTTCGCAGTAAAATGGGAGACAAAGGAGAACTGATAAAAACAATTTGGGGGATGGGGTACAAGTTTACCGAGGCAGAATAGTTAAAGGAAGATGTCACGATGCAGAGCAGGTCTTTACATGATTTGACCGTTTCTATGGAAGATATGGCACAGTACATACAGACTTAAGCATAAGGAATATCAGGCACTCCTCATCCAAATATCAAATCACTAAGTGATAAAATATCTTAATAATTCATAAAAATGATAAGAGTATATCGACTTTTTATAAAAGTGAAGGTATACTCTTTTTGGTTTCGTTAGATGAAGCAGATCCATATTTTTTCTAAAAAAAATCTTAAAAAATTCGGTTGCTACTTTCTTTTATGAAAGAAAGGGTGTATTTTTGATGGTAGGCAACATTAGGAGGAGAAAGGCATGAAAATAAGTGGTAAAGGACGACGGAGCAGAATGATATCTGTGCTGTTGGCTGTAATGTGTGTAACTACTGCGATCACCGGTTGTGGTCAGGCAGAAGATGAAGAAGAAGTAATGAGCGAAGTGATTCCTGTGCAGATACAGGTACCGGAGGCAGGTAAGCTTACACTTAAGAATGAATTTATCGGAATAGTCAGCCCTGAGGAGTCAGTCTATGTGGTTCCTATGGTATCGGCAGAGGTGTTGAGTACGGAAATTTCCGTGGGAGATACGGTAGAAGCGGGACAAGTATTATGTAAACTTGATTCTGAGGCGGCTGAATTACAGCTTGCCAGTGCACAGGCACAGTATGACAGCGTAGCTGCCAATGTGAATGCGGCACAGGTAGGATATGAGATTGCACAGGCACAGTATGAAGGTACTGTGGCACAGTTAGATGCACAGTTGGGCGGTCAGAAGAATCTGCAGATGTATCAGTTGCAGATCCAGGTGGATACTGTTCAAGGTGGAATTGATGATATTTATGAGCAGTTAGATGATTTGGCAGAGGATAAGGAAGACGCTAAGGACAAAAAGGATGAATTGAAGTCGGCCAGAAATCAGGCGACCGTCTACTTACAGCAGGCACAAAAGGTATATGAAATGGCGCGAGATGCTGTTACGGCATTAGAACCGACCGATCCGAATGTGTTGCAGGAGGTGATTGATCAATATGGTGGTCAGGAGGCATATAAAGCAGCTTTGGATAATGCGAAAGACCAATTGGCATCAGCCAAGGCAGCTTATGAGCAGGCGCAGGAAATGGCAAGTGCCACAGAATCAGCCTATCAGCAGGTAAAATCCGGCATTGAATCCATAGAAGACGGTGAGGAACAGTTAAACAACACCCTTGCAGATACATATAAGAGTTTAGAACAGGCAGAGGCTATTAAAAATATAACAGAAGAACAAATATACAGTGATACCCAAAAGGTAGTAGATGCAAACAAGAAAACAGCAGCCTTAAGCATTGATTCCGCTGCGGCAAGCGTGAATGCGGCGCAGGTAGGAATGGAAGGTGCTCAGGTTGCGGTAGACAGTGCGGAATACCAGTTGGATATGTATACCTTGACGGCACCGATTAGCGGTGTGATAGAGGCAGTTAACGTGGAAGCACATGATTTCGCTTCTCCGGGCAGCCCGGCATTTATCATATCTAATAAAGATACGATGATGGTCACTTTCTATGTCAGTGAAGGTATCCGAAATACGTTGACTGTAGGACAGAAGGTGCAGGTGGACCGTAATGGTAAGCTGTATGATGCGGCGATTACGGAAATCGGAAGCATGATAGATCAGACAACAGGTTTGTTTGCAATCAAAGCCTGTGTCAGTGCACCGGATGCAAGTTTGCTGACAGGAAGCAGTGTAAAAGTAATTGCAGATACATACAGTCAGGATAATGCATTGTTAATCCCTTACGATGCAGTGTATTACGATGCAAGCCAGCCTTATGTGTATGTGGCAGTGAATGGTATTGTTGAGCGCAGAGATATAGAGACAGGCATTTTTGATGAGGAGACGATCACGGTATTAGCGGGACTTACCACAGAAGATCAGTTGATCACAAGTTGGTCGGCGAATTTACGTGAAGGTGCGGAAATATCTATTCTGACTGACCAGAGTACCGCGGAAGATACAGTGACAGAAGATGGCAGCTTAGAAGCAAACAGTGCGGCAGCACAGGATAGCCCAGAGGTAACCGACGCAGCAGATGATGCCGTGACGGCAGGCGAAGAGTAGGATGGAGGCGACAGAATGAATTTGACGAAGTTAGCCTTGAAACGTCCTGTGTCAATGGCGCTGATTGTTTTAGCATTAGTAGTATTTGGCCTTTCTTCTATACCCGGATTCCGTTTGGAATTAACGCCGGATATGGAGATGCCGATGCTTTTAGTATATACGATTTATCCGGGAGCAGATCCGGAGAGTGTGGAAGAACTGGTAACGAAGGAAGTAGAAGCGGCCGGTTCGGAACAGAGCGGTGTTTCTACTTATACGTCGCAGTCGGCAGAGAATATGTCCATGGTTATGTTTCAGTATGATTACGGAACAGATTTGGATGATGCCTATATGGATCTGAAGACAGCGTTAGATACGGCCAAAACGGCTATGCCGGAGGATGTACAGGAACCGGTTGTAATAGAAATGTCTATGGATCAGGTGGAGACTATGGATATTTCCGTTACGGCGGTGGGAGACAGTGATGTATTAAGCTATGTCAATGATACGGTTGTGCCGGAGCTTGAGACTTTGTCAGGTGTGGCGGATGTTACCGTATATGGTGGCAGAGAGAACTATATTAAAGTAGAATTGAATTCTCAGGCCATGAAGCAGTATGGTGTAACGATGAGCGGTATCGCACAGACGATTGGTGCGATGGATTTCACGGTGCCGGCAGGTCATGTCAGCCAGGGAACTCAGGATATTGCGGTATCCAGCAGTACCGATATTTCAGGTGTGGTTCAGATACAGAATATTCCGATTACTACGGCAAGAGGACAGGTTATTCCGTTGTCGGAGCTGGCAACCGTAAGTGAGAGCCAGAAGGAAGCAGATAGTATCAGCCGGTACAATGGTGAAGAGAATGTCACCATTGCGATTAAGAAGAAAAAAAGTTACGGAACTGTAGATGTAACCAATTCGGTAGACAAAGTACTGGAGAGATTGCAGGAAGATAATGATACCGTGGTAATTGAAACGATTTACAATGCCAGTGATATGATCATATCCTCCTTGTCATCCGTAGGAAGTACATTAGTTCTTGGTGTTGTACTTTCTATGTTTGTGCTGTTTGTCTTTTTCGGAGATATGCGTGCCAGCTTAATTGTCGGCAGTTCCATGCCGATTTCGCTGTTTGCGACTATGATTGGTATGAATATGCTGGGATTTACATTCAATGTAGTTACTATGGGTGCGCTGGTTATTGCAATCGGTATGATGGTAGACAGCTCGATCGTCGTGTTGGAGAGTTGTTTTAGATTAAAAGATCAGACAGGCGAATATAAGGAGGCGGCGCTTCAGGGAACGAAGTTTGTGACGGCATCGATTATCGCATCGACCATCACCACTGTAGTTGTGTATTTGCCCCTTAGTACGATGAACGGATTATCCGGTCAGTTGTTTGGGCAGCTTGGTATGACTATTATTATGGCGATGCTGACATCGCTGGTGGTAGCCATGACGATCATTCCGCTTTTGTTTGCCAAATTCAAACCACAGGAGAAAAAAGAACTGCCAATTAATAAATTACTGTGCAAGTTTAACAGCGGATATGAGAAACTGCTGCGCAAACTGTTGCCCAGAAGAGGATTTGTGCTTTGTGCATCAATTGTGCTTTTGGTTGCGGCATTTGCATTGGTGAGTAAGGTACATACGGAACTGATGCCTGCGACAGATGAAGGCGCATTCTCAATTACTGCAAGCTTCCGGTCCGGAACTAAAATGGAAACGATTGAAGAGCAGACGAAGTTTCTGGAGGAGATGGCAGCCGCCGATAGTAATGTGGATCATTATTCCTACAGTATTTCAGGGGATTCTGCTACTTTAACAGCATATCTGACAGATGAGTGCAAATTATCTACCGGCGAGGCGGTTGAGGTATATGCCAAAAAGCTGGATGGTGTCACGAACATGGATATCAGCATAGAAGCCAGCGGAGCCAGCATGACCAGTATGATGGGCGGCGGCATTGAGATTGATTTGGAAGGACGTGATCTGGAGGATCTGAAAGCTGCTTCTAAGCAGGTACAGCAGATGTTGCGGCAGATACCGGGTGTCTTGCAGGTATCATCGGATTTGTCAGATGCCACAACGCAGGCTGAGGTAGTGGTTGATCCGCTTAAGAGTATGGCAGTGGGCCTTGCTCCAGCTCAGGTGGCGGGCGAAATGTACAATGCACTGAGCGGTACAGAGGCAGCGAAATTGACGAAAAGCGGTACGGAATATTCTGTGCGTGTGGAATATCCGGCAAGCGAATTCGAAACCATGAATGATCTGATGAACATGACGTTAAGCACACCGTACGGTACGCAGATACCGTTGTCGGAGCTTGCAGCGGTAGAATATACAGATTCCCCGGTTACCCTTGTAAGAGTGGACGGTGTTTATCAGGTGGCAGTGACGGCGAATACGACGGAAGATGCTAAGTACACAGCGCAGGAAGCAGCAGACGAAGCGATGGAGCAGATGATATTGCCTAAGGGCGTATCTCAGGCTACCAGTATGATGAATCAGATGATGATTGATGAATTTACTGCAATCATTACGGCGATCTTTGTATCCGTATTTTTGATTTTTTTAGTTATGGCGATGCAGTTTGAGTCGCCGAGATTTTCCGCCATGGTTATGATGAGTATTCCGTTTGCACTGATTGGTTCCTTTGGGTTATTGTATGTCACGAATGCTACACTCAGTATGGTATCTTTGATGGGTGTACTGATGTTAGTGGGTATCGTAGTAAACAATGGTATTTTGTATGTAGATACGGCGAATCAGCTTAGAGAGGAAATGCCTTTAGAGGAAGCACTGATCCAAAGCGGACAGCTGCGCTTAAGACCTATTTTGATGACGACCTTAACTACCATTTTGTCTATGGTACCGATGGCTTTGGGTATTGGTGACGGATCTGTCGTGATGCAGGGTATGGCGTTAGTTATCATTGGCGGTCTGGTGGCATCTACTGTCTTGATTCTATTGTTAATGCCGACCTTTTATCTGATTATAGATAAGAGAAGCCGTAAAGAGCGAAGAATGGAAAGAAAAGCAGCAAGAACAGCGAAGAAGGAAACGAAAGCAGGAACAGAACAGGAGACGAAAGAATAAAAAGAGTGGCAGCCGGATGGCTGCCACAATTGTTTATCCAATGATGAATTTCTGATAGAATTCTTTTTGAGGACAAGGCTTACTGTAATAATATCCCTGAATGTAATCAGGATCAAGAGAAGTGATTTGGGAAAGTTCTTCTGTCGTCTCAATCCCTTCTATGACAAGGCGCAGTCCGATGCTGTGTACCATATGGACTATATGAATCATTAGCTGGCGTTCATAATCATTGCGCAGCGATTTTACTGTAAAACTGCGGTCTACCTTGACGATATTAGGTCTTAGTTCACCGATATTATGGAGGTTGGAGTAGCCCGTGCCAAAGTCATCAATGGCAATCTGTACCCCCGCTGTTTTAAGCTTTCTCCATACATTGTGGACTGCATGGTTGTTTTCCAAATGTCCGCTTTCGGTAAGCTCTATGATCAGGCTGCCGGGATTAAGCCCATGTTTGTTTAATGCTTCCATGATGTCGGTAAACACAGGACTTTTAAGTAACTGAATATAAGATAAATTAATGGATATCTTAAAAGAGGGGAAGTATTTCTGGCAGTCTTTACACATTTTCATGGCATTGTGCATGATCCATTTTCCTACAGGAATGATCAGTCCGCTTTCTTCCAGTATCGGAATAAATTCTACGGGAGAGAGGAATTCGCCTTCTTGTGTACGAAAACGTAATAATGTCTCAGCAGAATAGAGCGTCTCATCCACCGTAGACATGATCGGCTGGAAATAAAGCTCAAATCCCTCGAAATTGTTGGATACGGATTTGCGCAGACACCTGAGGATCGCACGTTTGCGAAGAAAGGCGGTGTAATCTAATTCCTGAAATATGTATACCTGATTTTTGCCGAGATCTTTAGCAGCATTTAAGGCAAATTCAGATAATTTCATAGACTCTTCATAAGTTAATGGAGTGATATCGCTGCAGGCTACAATACCGCCCGATATGGTATAAAGAGCCTCATACTGATTCTTCGCTACCAGTTGATCCACAGCAGAACGGATGGTGTGATATAAGCCTTTTATATCAGAAACCGTGGAGCCGGACAAATCCAATACCATAAATTCATCAGAAGGCAGGCGATATACATATTGGTTGGAAAACAGACAATTCTGTATACAGGAAGCTACTTCGCGCAATACGTAGTCTCCGTACTCGACCCCAAGCCGCTCATTGATTGATTTAAAGTCATCAATGCCTATACGTAACATGAAGCCGTTAGACAGATTGGAAAATTGTCTGATTTGTTCTTCAAGGGCAGATTCTTTTAATAGACCGCTGATATTGTCCGCATTAGGCTTTTTACCTATTTCGTTGATACAACCGATCATAAGAAACGGTTTGCCGTCAGGATTTTTGATGATACGTCCGCGGCAGTTGATCCAGATGGGAGAACCGTCAAGTCCAAGCCAGCGATAACGGAGATTGTGTTCGGTTTTTTTACCGTCGATCAATAGCTGTAAGTCTTCGATCAGCATCTCCAGATCTTCAAAATATACAAACTGCTTGTGAGCTTCTAAAACATCATGGAAAATATTTTTCGGAATGGCAAAACGTTTGGTTGCCTGCTCTGAAATATAATAGGTGTCATCCTGCAGATCATAGGCATAAAGATAATCGTTCATGCAGGAAGAAAAATCAGCAGCAATTTGTTGATACATGTCGAATGTGTCTTCGTTTTTTCCTATGTACATATAAGAGACCTTACCCTTCGTGTGTTTTAAATCCATTATCTATTTAGATTATACGCTATTTTTTTGATATATCAATGAAAATTCACACTTTTTTCACGTTTTATGTCTATATTGACAAGTAAAAGATGAAATGATAACGTTACGAAAAAGGTGGGTAGTATATATGAAGTACTCTATGAAAAGACAATTTGCCATAATGCTTATCATGTTGGTAACCGGTACAATTCTGTTGTGCCTTATTTTGAATTCTACATTGTTGGAGAAGTATTATATTGACAAGAAGGAAAAGGCGCTTGTCAAGGCTTATTACAGTATTAATCAGGCATCCAGCGAGGGTGATATTACATCGGATGAATACGATATTGAACTTAGAAAGATTTGTGAAAAGTATAATATTGATGTGCTTGTGGCAGATGGTGAGTCGGAAACGATTAAAGCATCTATGAATAATCCTGAAATAGCGATTCAGCAGTTATTTGATAATATTTTTCGCGGCGTAGAAGAAGAAAAACTGGTTTTAAATACTGATGATTATAAAATGCAGATTGTCACGGATTACAGAACACAGACCGGTTATCTGGAGATGTGGGGGATATTGGATAATGGGTATCTTTTTTTGCTTAGGAGTGCTTTGGAAGGGATACAGGAAAGCGTGATGATTTCTAATCATTTCCTTGCATATGTGGGATGTGTCGCTGTTCTTGTCAGTGCGCTTTTAGTTATTTGGCTTTCTAATCGAATCACGAAGCCGATCTTGGAACTTGCTGATATTTCGGAGCGGATGAAGCATCTGGATTTTGAGGCGAAGTATACCGGTAATGATAAGACAGAGATATCTGTACTTGGAAATAATATTAATGAGTTGTCGGAGACATTGGAAACTACGATTTCAGAGCTTAAGACTGCGAATAATGAATTGCTGAAGGATATTGAAAGGAAAGACAGAGTGGATGAGATGCGGCAGGAATTTTTATCCAATGTATCTCATGAGTTAAAGACGCCCATTGCCTTAATACAAGGGTATGCGGAAGGCTTGAAAGAGGGCATTAATGCAGATGAGGAGAGCCGTGAATTTTATTGTAATGTGATTATGGATGAGGCCAATAAAATGAACGTCATGGTTAAAAAGCTGCTCACGTTGAATCAGTTGGAATTTGGAAATGATGTTGTAAGTATGGAACGGTTCGATATTGTGTTATTGATTAAGAACTATATTGCTTCTTCTGATATTTTATTAAAGCAGAAAGAAATATCTGTGCGGATGGAAGATTATGCACCTGTTTACGTGTGGGGAGATGAATTTAAAGTAGAAGAAGTATTTATGAATTATTTCTCTAATGCAATCAATTATGCACAGGGTGACAAGATTATAGACGTGAAGATAGAGAAGACGGAGCAGAAAGCCAGGGTCTCTGTCTTTAATACTGGCAGTCCCATTCCACAGGAAAGTATCGAACATTTATGGGAGAAATTTTATAAAGTGGATAAAGCACGAACCAGAGAATACGGCGGCAGCGGCATCGGACTTTCTATTGTGAAAGCAATTATGGAATCCATGAATCAGGAATATGGTGTGGTCAATTATGATAACGGCGTAGAATTCTGGTTTCAACTGGAGCTTGCTTAAGTAATATGCATAAGCATTATGGGAAAAACGGCGACAATGTCAAGAATAAGTTATGATTTTCTTCATCAATGGAAAAATCGGGAATAAATAATTTGTCATGATTCGGATAATGAGGTATAATGGACAAAGATAATGATATGAAATAGTATTAGCATGAAATTATGCCAAATGTAATGATCGAAAGATACAAGAATATCGAAATAGTATAGATTGGAGCGAATGAGGGTTCTGTGAAAAAGATAAGTATTTTATTGTGCGGTATTGGTATTGGCTGCGTTTTGACAGGATGCGGCAAGAAGATGCCGGAACTGACAGCAGAAGAAAATCAAATGATTGCAGAGTATGCAGTAGGTGTGCTGTTAAAATATGACAAGAGCTATAATAACCGGCTGGTGGATACATCTGCATATGAGGTGAAAGAGGAAGAAGAAATTCCGGAGCAGACGGAAGAAATAGCGAAAGAAGAGCAGGCCAAGACTGATCCGGTGGAAGATACGGAAGTGATTGATGTGAGTCAGGATGAAGAGACTATGCCCGCTACGATAGAATCTTATTATGGTATTCAGGATGTGACATTTCAGTATACAGGATATGAACTGGCAAACTCATATCCATCTGCCGCGGAGGGGGAAGACTTGTTTTTTGCGATGGATGCAACTGAAGGCACAGAGTTATTGGTTTTAAAATTTACGGCTATTAATACAAGTGGTGGCGATGTTACACTGAATATGATAGAACACGGTGCAAGATTTCGTGTTTCCGTGAATGGAGAGGCAGGCAAGGGAGCACTTGCAACGATGCTTCTGAATGATCTGCAAACCTATGATGATGTTATACCTGCTGGTTCTTCTGTTGAACTGGTAAGTATTGTGGAAGTACCGCAAGAAACCAATATTGATTCCATTGAATTTATTTTACGCGGCAATGGAGAGAATGCTGCGATGGCTTTGGAATAGCAAAATTAAGGGTTTGACAAGTTGAATAAAAACGTGTCAGGCCCCTTTTTTTCAAGCTTTTTTCGATAAAGATAAAAAAAACAAAAAAAATATCAAAAAATGTGTTGACAATCAAAAAATGTAATGATATACTCAGATTCGTTGCTGAGGAAAACACAAAACACAGTAACACAGAACCTTGACAAATAAACAGTAATGCAACCCTGAAAATTCATAAAGAATATTCAGAGAGTATCGAACAGATACAACCTAAGAAACAGTAAGTTTCCGGAAGGAAACGAAGACGGATACAGAAGAAGCCAAGCTTGTTCTGGTCCGGATCAGACAAAGGTCTTTAAGACGAAGACTGGGAAGAAGCGCGAAGCGGTTCTTTCGATTTTCGTCTCGGACGAAAATCTTTTTAAGAGAGTTTGATCCTGGCTCAGG
>JAGBEO010000016.1 GCA_017936885.1 Lachnospiraceae bacterium
ATAGGTACAACTCCTTTCTGGTGGATGGTTGATTGTTACTCGACATCTCAATTTTACCACAAACCAGTGAGGAGTTGTTTTATTTTGTGAAAAAAATAATCCCGTATTTATGCGGGTTTTGGCGTTTCGCAAACGCCTATTTAAAATAAACCATGGAAAGGAGCATAACAAATGCTGTCATTTGAAAGTGATTACATACAGGGGGCACATGAGAAAATATTACAGCGCCTGGTAGAGACGAATATGGAGGCGCTGCCCGGTTACGGCAGTGATAAATACTGCGAGAGCGCCAAGGAGAAGATCAGACAAGCCTGTGACTGTGAGGAGGCAGAAATCTTCTTCTTAACGGGAGGAACACAGACCAATGAGATCATCATCGGTACGATGCTTGCACCTTATGAAGGCGTCATAGCAGCTAAAACCGGACATGTCAGTGTACATGAGGCGGGTGCTATCGAGCACACAGGACATAAGGTACTGGAACTGCCGCAGCATGACGGTAAGCTTGATGCGAAAGAAGTGCAGCAGTATCTGAAGACTTTTTGGGAAGATGGCAACCATGAGCATATGGTATTTCCGGGTATGGTATATATTTCTCATCCAACGGAGTACGGTACGCTGTATACTAAGGCAGAGCTGGAGGAATTGGCAGATATATGCCGGAGCTATCAGATTCCGCTTTTTCTGGACGGTGCCAGATTGGGATACGGTTTGATGAGCAATGATACGGATGTAACGCTGCCGATGATTGCCGGATGCTGCGATGTATTTTATATCGGCGGCACGAAGGTGGGAGCGTTGTGCGGAGAAGCTGTTGTTTTTCCGAAGCGGAATATGCCGAAGCATTTCCTGACCATGGTGAAACAGAATGGAGCCCTGCTTGCAAAGGGACGTCTGTTGGGAGTGCAGTTCGATACACTTTTCACCGATGATCTTTATTATAGGATCAGTAAACATGCAATTGAGATGGCAGAGGATTTGAAGAGACTTTTTCGGGAAAAGGGATATCGGTTCTATCTGGACTCTCCCACCAACCAGCAGTTTATTATTTTGGAAGACAGTCAGATGCAGAAGCTGCAGCAGGAGGTCGCATTCAGTTTTTGGGAGAAATATGATGAGAGCCATACGGTAGTGCGGTTTGCCACCAGTTGGGCGACCACGGAGGAAGATATAGAGCGGTTAGGAAAATTGTTAATATTTTGATAATGCGGCAATGAAGATAGACGAAAGGGGCAGACAGCATGGAAAAAAGAATCCTAAATTACAGAAAATATATTGATGAGCTGCTGCAACAGGATGGACTTGACTGGGATACAGTGATAAAAGAGCATTTGATACAAGTATCTTTTTTTCAGCATGAGCGGTTGATTCATTTAATTGTGACGGTTACCTTTGCGCTGTTGGAAGTCATTGCGCTTGGATTATGCGTCACTGCTTTTTCGCCGGGGCTGGGTCTTTTGGCGCTGGCCCTTCTGATATTGCTGGTTCCCTATATCCGTCATTATTATATTTTGGAAAATGAAGTACAGAAGATGTACGTGCAGTATGATAAGATGGTTGCAAAAAAGCAGAAATAATTTGTTAAAATTTTTCTGTTTTGCAACCTTTTTCTGTTTTCAAAGGTATTTACTATAGAACGATTCAAAAATCTGTTATATAGGTATGAGAATAAATAATTTTTATGAGGAGAAAGAAAATAAAATGAAGAAGAAAGCATTGGCAATATTATTGACGGTCAGTTGTACTCTAATATAATAATCAGACATTACACACCATGGTAGAGAACTATGCGGATTATGCCACTACCATAGAGAATTCGGAGTAACAAATATATATGGAACTATTGTAGCCAGAGAATCCCCTATCGTGTATAATACAAGCATGTATGTCCGGCAGACATAACAATGTGTAAGATTTCGATAGGGGATTTCTATGACCAAAGAAGAGCAGATTACAGCGGAAAATGCAATCGATCGATACGCGGATATGGTGTATCGGCTGGCATTATCGCAGATGAAGAACAAGGCAGATGCGGATGATATATTTCAGGAAGTATTTGTCCGGTTAGTCAGCCATATACAGGACTTGGAGTCCTGGGAACATGTGAAAGCGTGGCTGATCCGGGTTACGATCAACTGCGCAAGAAAGCATTTCGATCAATATTGGAATAAAAACGTGGACTATATAGAAGACACAGAACGGCTGGAGGACGAAGCGGCGGAATTTGAAGTACCGGAAGAACATCCCGTCCGGGCAGCGGTATCCAGACTGCCGGCAAAATACAGGACGGTAGTGCATTTGTATTATTTCGAGGAACTATCCGTAACGGAGATTGCACAGTTGACCGGGCAGAAAGAAAGTACTGTAAAGTCCCAGATGCATCGGGCAAGAGAAATGTTAAAAGGGTTATTGAGCGAAGAGACAGGGGATAGTTAGGATGCATTTTGTGGAATAAAAGGGATAGAGATAGATTAAGTCAGAGCACTGAGAAAGACGTGGGTATTGACATGATGGATCAGTATAAGAAAGAAACTTCACAGATACATGCACCTGCTGATCTGGTTCAAAGAACTAAGCTGGCAATGCAGCAGGAAGAACAGAGACTGCGGGAGTCTGCGTCTAAGGCAGACAGACAGGATAACGCTGTGGTAATGCAGAGGGAAACTGTTGCGGGCGGTGCGAAGAGAAACTTTAAATCCCCGCATAGGATATATAAATGGACACTGCCGTTGTCTGCGGCGGCAGCCATTTTAATTCTCGTATCGGTATCTACGGTTATGCGAAGCAGTAAGGCGGATTATTCTGCTTCAGACATGGCGGCGGACAGCGGATATGAGAATGAGATGGACATGCAGTTTAGTGAGGCGGCGATTGCAGAGGATGCCATAGAAGAAAATGAGATGTTAATTGATGAAAGTCCCGCTAAACCGGACAGAAAAGATGCTAAAGAGGATTATGCGGACTATGCCATGGAAGAATCTGCGGATACAGCAGCAGAAGATATGGAGCCGACGGAGGCTGCAGAATCTAGAGCAGATGTAGAATCTGAGGCATCTATGAAAGATATGGAAGAAAGTACAAGTACGAATGGAATAGCCGACAGAGCAGATACAGCGGAAGAGGAAGCAAAGGCAAAAGCGGAAATAGAGATTACCAAGGTGGACGAGGAACCCGCTTTCTATGACGACCCGGACACGGAAAGTTATCTCTATGAGAATCTTTTATTTTGGGCAGATCAGGACGAGAACGGAGAATGGTTTGCTTATGTGGGTGTCCGCGGCGACAAATACGTGATTGTCAGTACCATTAAGGATCAGGAAGAATTTCTGGAAAAGGCATATGAACTTGTGTCAGAGACGAGGGGATCGGTGAAATAAACTGCCGAGGTAATAACGATACCAAAGAGTGAGGGGGTTGGAGAAAGGCGAAAAAATTTAATGAAATTTGAGAATGATTATATACGGATTGAGATCGAGAAAAAAGAACTGACTGAAGAGCAGAAAGCATTTCATCGGGAGAAGAGAAAAAAGCGGCTACCGTATGCCATTACGGCATTGGTTCTGGTGGCAGCCATTATCAGTGTCACCTTGTATGGACATGTATCTGTGCCCAGGGTGAAAATACTGTGGCAGTGACAGAGAATGAGCAGACTAATGAGAATAACAATGCAGAAGCAACAGCCGGGAAGTCCGGTGAAGGAGAAGGGACGACAGCAGAGTCCGAAGAGGAAGTCAGTGATCTCTTAGCCAATGCCACTTATGTGACATCTACCCGTCTGGCAACCAGTACACAGGAGAAATATAAGGACAAGAGCTTATATGACTATACCTATGCGGAACCCATCGAAGATTTAGGCAGGGATGAGCCTATCGAATTACACTTTGGGTATGATCCTTATACAATCGAAGGGCTTGAGAACTGGACACAAATATGCGGCATTTATCAGACACCGGAATTAGTAGGAGAGATCGTTGGATCTGACTATAACTGGGATGAAGAGACCGGAACTTTGACAATCTCACCGTCTAATTACATGACGAACGGAATCTCTACCAGCAATCTGGATGCGGAGATGGTGAACCGTTATGATCACACAGAGTATTACCTGTTTGACCGGGGAAGCGGGCTAGACTGGGGAAATGTAGGAACTTTGTATCTGGCTCAGTATTATGATGCAAAAACAGAAGAGAAACTGGAAAAGCCGGATGTCAGCATTATTACGCTGCAGGCGGAATTAGACGATACACCGACTCTGAACTATTCCATTCTGGATGACGGCAGACCGGAGTTTACGTGGACGCCGGTGGAAGGCGCTGAGGAGTATATTGTGTGTAAAGTTGTCTATGATTATGAGAGAGGCTATGATCATATGATGACGCCTCTAGATGTAACTGCCGAGACGACTTGGGTAACAGAGGCGGTAGAATTCGGAGCATTTGCGACTGCCAATAAGGATTTTAAAAATTTTCGTCTCAGTGAAGATAACTGGAAAAATGAGAGTGACTACGAGTATTATTCGAAAGAATATGAGCCGGGCACGGTTGTGCAGTGGGATTTTGATGAAGGAAAGGATCAGGGAATCTGTGTGATTGCGATCAGTGAAAAAGGTACTTCCATGATCAGCAATGTGTACTTTTACAGCGAATTGACACCGAATCTTCCCAGTTCTCTGGCAACCTATACAGAGAAGGAAAACGGATTTGCGCGTGATTATGAGAAAGCGGAGGAATTCCCGGCATATGATTATGTGACGATGTGCGACGGCGTCACCAATCAGAAGCTGATTGATTATCATACAGAGGAAGCCAGTGTTACACCCAAGCGTATCTGGTTTACGGATGAAGAGGGTAATTTCTTAGAAGGACAGACCCTGGACTGCTTAGAAGTGCCTTATGTGGTGGAGGGAACCCCTTTTTCCAGCACAATGGAGATTGTAGATTATGACGAAGCAAATCTGAAAGCAGATATGAAGCTTCTGGAGGATCGGGAAGAACAGCTCCGCAAGAAAGCCGGTGATGTGGGACCGAGTGCCTTACGAGGAAGAGAGTTCGAGGTGGCGCAGGATGAAGAGGTTCAGGTTCGCCAGTTGGATGATATTGAGATTTATGCAAACAGCGCTTTGAGTGAATATCTGGCAATGAATATGCTGGCCGGTGTGCCCGCCATTGACGTATCGGATTTTCCGGAGGCGAGGGATGCTTCCGCCGTGGAGGACGCCCTGATGGAGGCATATTATCAGAATCCTTTGATTTTGGGCATTCAGGGATATCAGATCGACCGTAAGAACAGGATGATCTATATCGCTTATGATGATGAAGAGGCGGTTCAGGCTGAGAAGCAGCAGGAGATACAAGATAAGTTAGAAGAGGTTATCACGCAGATCACGACCGCTGATATGACGGATGAAGAAGTAGAGCTGGCGATCAATCAATATTTGTGTGATACGATCGTGTATGATGATGATGCGCTGGAGGATGCCGAAGAGAATGACTTTATGTATGTAGATGCCGCCTTCAATGATTCTTTCACGGCATACGGTGCGCTGATAGACGGAAAATGTGTATGCAGCGGCTATGCGGCAGCCTTTAAACTTCTGTGTGATACGGCAGGTTTAGAGAGTATTGTGGTGACAGGTATCCTGGACGGCGGTCTGTCCCATGCATGGAATAAGGTTAAACTGGATAATGAATGGCAGATCGTAGACGTTACCAACAACGATACGGATTATATTGCCAATGCGCTGCTGAACCTGCCGTCTTTCGCCGGAGAAAGAGTTTTGGTGGAGGACAAGGAGTTCATGTCCGACCGACTGCTCAAACAGTATCAGGGACAGAGCGAGAGCAGCGAGTATTACCATATGATGAATCAGTATTATCCGATTGAGGAAATGGCGGAGCAGTTGGCGGCGGATTTGCAGGCAACAGGGGAGGCAACGCTGCGGACAGACTATGATCTGAATGATGACAGATTTTATGAGATCACCGATGCTGTTTATGAGATTATGGGTGATGATGTGGATTTGTACGGGTTCTATTGGCTGGGAGTTATTTATTTAAATACGACAGGATTTTAATTTTTCTGCAACCTTTTCTTTCTATGAAAGGTATTCCTTATAGAAGGGTATTTCTCTATAGTCAGTACATGATTAGTAGTACACTTCGAAAAGGAGGAAAAGGGTATGAAAAAGTATTTTAAGAAAGCAGTTGCATTAAGCTTAGCGGCTGCAATGCTGCTGACCGGATGCGGCAGCAGTTCGGATACTGGTAGTAAGTCCGATGTCACAGAAATAACTGAGGAGACGGCAGCAGAAGAATGGGAAGCAGGCGTTACTGAGGGAGCAGCAACGGAAGATTGGGCAGAGGAAGCGCCGGCAGAGGAGTGGGACGGCGGAAGCTATGACATGACAGAGGAGGCTTCCAATTCCATGGCGGATGTTTGGGAGGACACCGCTAGAACGGAAGAGGCTAAAAGTTATCTGGAATCCTGCTACATCTATGAAGATGAGCCGTATCCGGAGTCGCATCCCAACGAAGAGTACAGTGAGTGGGAGGAGAAGGGTTTTACCTCCGTTAAGAAAGAGCCGTTATCAACTTTCTCGGCGGATGTGGATACTGCATCATACAGTAATCTGCGCCGTTTGATCAGGGAAGGTTATGATCTGGATATGTTGCCGGAGGGATCAGTCAGGATCGAAGAGATGATCAATTATTTCTCATACGACTATAAAGAGCCTGAGGGGAAAGAGCCTTTCGGTGTGACAACACAGATCAGCACCTGTCCGTGGAATGAGGAAGCGGAGCTTTTGATGATAGGCTTGAAGACAGAGGATATCGAATATGATCAGGCACCGCCTTCTAATCTCGTGTTTCTGTTAGACGTGTCTGGTTCTATGTATTCGGATGATAAACTGCCGCTTTTGCAGGAAGCATTTGGCTTGTTGGCGGAAAATCTGACGGAAAAAGACCGAGTGTCTATTGTGACGTATGCGGGAGAGGATCAGATTGTTTTAAAAGGTGCAAAGGGCAGCCAAACAAAGAAAATTAAAAATGCGTTGAACTCTCTGGAAGCAAGCGGTTCGACCAATGGCAGCGCTGGTATAGAGACGGCATATGCACTGGCAGAGAGTAACTTTATAGAGGGCGGCAACAACCGTGTTATCATTGCCACAGACGGTGACTTGAATGTGGGGCTTACCACGGAGGAAGAGCTGGAGGATTTGATCACTGAGAAAAAAGAATCGGGAATCTTCTTATCCGTATTAGGTTTTGGCACAGGCAATATCAAGGACAATAAAATGGAGACTTTAGCGGACAAGGGAAACGGTAACTATGCCTATATAGATTGTCTGCGGGAAGCCAATAAGGTGCTTGTGGAAGAGATGTCTGCGACGCTTCTTACGATATGCAAGGATGTAAAATTCCAGGTGGAGTTTAACCCGGCAGTGGTAGAGGGTTACCGCCTGTTAGGATACGAAAACAGAGCATTAGCTGCGGAAGATTTCGATGATGATACCAAGGACGCGGGCGAGATCGGCGCCGGTCACAGTGTGACAGCACTCTATGAGATCGTATTAAAAGAGCCTTTAAACGGCAGTATGTCAGCAGATGAAATCAGCCAGTTAAAGTATAGTGATGAGTATAAAAAGGAGTTCGGCGAGGAAGAAATAACATCCCCGGCAGCGGAGAAAGAATGGCTTACGATCAGTATCCGTTATAAGAAGCCGGCAGAGGATCAAAGTAATCTGTTAGAGTATCCGATCGGGTATGAATGTTATACAAATAAGCCGTCTGATGATTTCGTATTCGCGGCAGCAGTGGCGGAGTTCGGGTTATTAGCTTCCCACAGCGCCTACCCCGAAAATGCTTCTGTAAAACATGTGGAGAAGGCGCTGAACTCTATCAGACTGAACGATGAGTATAAGGAAGAATTTTTGGAACTTGTAGAGGAAGTACAGTAATCTCTACAGATCTTTCATGACACGTTTAAATGCAGGAATAATCTGTGCACAGACAACCGCTTTGACCAGATCCAGCGGCAGGAAGGATACGAATCCTGTTAAAAATGCGGCACTCCAGGGCAGCGAATTGTAAAGTTTCAGCCAGATCATTCCGATGACATCGATCAGTAACACACCGATGATAGCCGTGATGGTATAACGGATACGGTTATATTTGGCGCCGCGGATCAAAGGAAGTACAACCGCGATCACTAAAAAGGAGACTGTGTAGCCACCCCAAGGACCGGTTAAATATCCGATTCCCGCACCGCCGCCGATGAAAACCGGAATACCGAGAGCACCTAGCAGCATCCACACAAGGATGATAAAGAAAGCTTCTTTGACTGCAAATAAAAGTGCAATCAGTATGATTACGAAGTTAAGCAGTGTGATGTGTGGGCTGCCAGGAAGCGGGATGGAAATGCTGATATATGCGGAGATACACAGCAATGCCGCAAATAATGCCGACATAACCAGTTTATAGGTTGAGAAGGCAGTTTTATTAGTAGTTTGTATTGTTTCATTAGATTCAGTGGACATAATTGTTTACCCTTCTTTTGTTTTAGTAGTCAAAAGAAGTATAGGGGATATCAAAATGATTGTCAACATAAATTTACGGGTGGTTGACAAATAAACGAAAAGAGAATTACACGGCTAAGAGCGATGCAGGAGAATAGAGTTTCTGCATCGTTTTTAGCTAAAATTGTGAGAAAGATATGTTCTGCTTGTTTTCTTTACGTATTATGTGTAGAATGTATATGCGAAATAAAATATTAGACATAACATATTTCAGCATAACAGAATATTGTTTCGATAGAGTAGAATGAGGGGCAGGATTAAGCAATGTGCGGAAGAAAAAAGGGAAAAAAGAACAACATATTATACAGATGGATCGCATTGGCAATGTCAGTGACTTTGCTGATAGGGCAGAATGGTTTCCAAGTGTTGGCAGAGGAAAAGGAAGGCATGTCCGTTCCGGATCAGTTGGTACAGGAAACCGGCAGTGATGATACGTCAGCCGATCACGAAAATGCTGATGGGAGTGAAAGTGATGCTGAGAGCAGCACTGATAACAGTGTAGTAGATTCCTGCATCTGCGAAGTTATGTGTTATGCGGATAGTATAGACATGGACTGTCCGGTGTGTGCGGATGATTACAGTAAATGCAAGTGTATCGGTTCGGATACCGGAGAAGGTGTTGAGAGTGAAGTATCCGGGGATGAGGAATTAGCAGATGAGGCTACGGATGGCAATGATGGGAATAGCTTGGAAGATGAAGCTGCTGCAGATGGTATGACAGACAGGATTGCTGCGTCAGATCGTATGAAACTTTCAGATGACGGAGTGATGGTGACTGCGGTAGGCAGTTCTTTCCTTGCGTATGATAATAAGCTGCGATGTATAGTGACCAAGGAAGGCAGCGATGGAAATGAAGTTAAGCTGACAGGAGCTTACAATCAACAAGAAACATCAGGGACGCTGGATATTCTGCCAACGATAGAAAAAGGAGAAATTACCTATACAGTTACAGAAATTGCTGATGAGTGTTTCAGCGGCTGGAGTAAGTTAGAGGGTGTGACGCTGCCGGACACTGTTACCAACATCGGCGAGAAAGCATTTAATGGGTGTAGTAGTTTAACAAATATTAATATACCGGATGGAGTCGAGAGTATTGGAAAAAGCACATTCAGCGGCTGCAGTAATCTGCAAAGTATAGGGATACCGTCAAATATTACGAGTATCGGTATGGAAGCATTTAATGGTTGCGGCAGTCTGACTGCCATAACAATACCGGAGGGTGTTATGAGCATCGGGTCAAGTGCATTTCAAAATTGCAGCAGTCTGTCAAGTGTAATGATACCTGATACGGTTACATCCATTGGCAGCAGTGCTTTTCAGGGATGCAGTGGCTTGGAAAGTGTGACGATATCCAACGGAATTACGATTATTCAATCGAACACTTTTCAGGGGTGCAGTAGCTTGAAAAAAGTAGAGATACCGGAAGGTGTTTCCACGATTGCAGATGCGGCATTTTCTAATTGCACCAGTTTGGAAAGTGTGAGCATACCATCCAGTGTCAAGGCATTTGGAGATAGTAGTAGTCAAGGCGGCTGGCATTTTACCGGCTGCGGGAAGTTGGCTATTATGTATATTACTGTAACGCAAAGTGTAACGCCAATTGTTGTATATGGGAGTCAATATTTTTACATTCTTTCCAATAATAATCATATTGTTTTTCAGACGAAAGACGGCGCATTGTTGAGTGAGACTACTATGCCCACACTTGCCGAGGCAGTGGAGGCATATGATATGGCGGACGGCAAACCTGATAATAAATGGTATTCTTGGAATCTGACAACAACGTCGGCATCATCCGGTAAGGTTACAATCAATGTTAAGAAAGATGATACGCCATGGATTAATCATAACAGGACTTTGGAATTGAGTGCAGATAACGGTGCAACATTTATCCAAGACCTCACTGCGGTTTCAAACGGTACCTATAGAATATATGACAGGACGGGGGTTACAGATGGTTCGGCTGGGACAGATACAGGGATTACAGTGACAGTAGATGGCAGTGATACTGAGGTTACAGTGAATTATTATACGGTAACTTTCTGGGATGGTGATACTGCTTATGGGGAAGATACCCTACAGAAGCCGCAGATCGTTCCGGGGGGAAAGAATGTTTTCAAACCAGATGATCCGGAGAAAACAGGATATGTGTTCAGTCGATGGATGACAACAAGAGACGGGAATCAGGAATTTGATTTTACCAATACGATAATCAATAGTAAGACGGATTTATACGCAAGCTGGGGTTTGGGTGCAACGGAATTTTTGATAAGCTATTATGTAGACGGTCAGACAATATCTATAGATGGGTATGAGAAGTATTCAGCCGGAACGGAGTTTACGCTTCCGGTATTGAGTCGTCAGGGCTATACTTTTGACGGCTGGTATACGGATGCGGGATATACATCGTCGAAGGTAACGGTTATCAACAGTAAGGAGACGGGAGATAAAATATATTACGGCAGATGGGTAGTAAATTCAAAGCCTACATATCCGGTGACCATTCAGGTACAGAAAGATGATGAGGTATGGGAGAATAATGGAAGGGTTTATAGATTAAAAGATGAAAACGGAAATGCCACTTGTACTTTTGATGCAGTGGAAGAAGGAACTTATACGGTTTACGATGTTACGGGATTAGCAACAGGTGAGTTGGAAGAGAAGGGCATTGATACCGGAGTTACGTTAGTGGTGGGAGCAGTTGACAGCGGTAATGCCGATACTGTCAATACTGCCACTGTGAAGTATTATACGGCGGCTTTCTATGATGGAAGCACTGTCTATGGCGATGATACGCCGCAGAAGCCGCAGATTATTTTAAGCGGGAAGAAAGTGACAGTACCGTCTGATAATCCTAACAAGACCGGGTATCAGTTTGCCGGATGGATGGCAGCAGACGGCGGAAGTACACCATATAACTTTGATGCGCCGGTTACCCGGAAAACCTATATATTTGCAAGTTGGACTGCCGAAACGGCGGTTATGTATACGATTACAGCATCCGCAGGCGAGGGCGGCAGTATATCGCCTAATGGAAGTGTGCGTGTTAATAAGGGAGCAGATCAGACTTTTACGATTACTCCGGGAAGCGGCTGTCATGTGAAAGCTATTATGGTAGATGGGCAGGAAGCTGCTGCGGATACAAGCAGAGCAGGCGGAGACAGGCAGGAGGATGCTGTAAGATATTATACATTTTCCGATGTGCAGGCGGATCATACAATATCGGTAACCTTTGAAGTAACTGGCGGCGGAGGTAACGGTGGAGGAACCGGAAGCGGAAGCGGCGAGAGTAACGGCGGAGGAATCAGAGACGGAAGCAGCGGGGATAACGGTGGAAATGGCTATACGGACAGTCAGGCGATGGGTACCGATCATAATCTTTGGCCAGTTAGCGACAATGGGGTCTCTGGAATTACATCTTTGGCGGATTCCGCATCTGCGGTTCCTGTGTCTGCATCTGCAACCGATGAAGAGCCAAAGACGGGAGATGATTTGGCCATAGAGATCTACGCAACCGTTGCCATGATAGCGGGACTTTTCTATCTGATGCTATACTTTACAGACCAGGAAAGAGGTATGACAGAAGAAGAGAAGAAAGAAAAAGTGGCGGCACTGATCAGATGGGCGAAAACCGGCAGATCATATAGACGATATGCAGCACTGGCAGTTATTTTCTGTTTACTGCTTTATTATCACAGTATAGGAAAATGTGTTTCAGTGGAATGGAAAGAAGTATATGATGACTAGAAAAAAACGCAGTCTGGCAAGGGCAGTTTTGCTCTTGATCGTGGTGGTGTGCCTGGTTCAGATGGTACGGGAATATAGCCTGTCTGTAAAACACAAAAAAGAGCAGGAAGAGTTAGCAAGCATCCTGCAAGTAGGTGAAGTGGTGGAAAAAGCTGCAAAAGCACTGAAAGATACAGTGGTAATTATGCCGGAAGCAATAACCGGGAGTAATGCGGCAGCGGTGTCAGAAACCGGGGCGGGAAACCGATCAGAAAATAGTTTCGAAATATTGCCGGAAGAAGGTAGCTTGCCGCAACCGGTCATCATGGATAAATATACAGAATTGTATGCCGAAAACAATGATTTAGCCGGATGGCTCTCCATTCCGGGTATGGTCATTGATTATCCGGTTATGCAGTGCGAAGACAATGAATATTATCTTCATCATAATTATTATGGTGAAGAGGATAAATACGGCTGTTTGTTTGTGAAGGATATTGCGGATATCAATACGCCCGGCACAAATTTCATTATATATGGGCATAACATGAAAGACGGCAGCATGTTTGGGGATTTGGACGAGTACCGGGAGAAATCGTTTTACGAAGAGCATTCAAAGATTACTTTTGACACATTATATGAAGAACGTACGTATGAGATTATGGCAGTATTTCTTTCTCATGTCTATAAGAGCGATGAGGAGGGATTTCGGTATTATCAGTTTTATCAGGCAGATACGGAAGAGGAATTTAATGATTTTTACGAAAATGTAATGGAAATGGCGCTTTATGAAACGGGGATTACGGCAGAATTCGGGGATACATTTCTGACGCTTTCTACCTGTGCTTATCATGAAGAAGACGGCAGACTTGTGGTTGTGGCGAAGTGGGTAGATGTGTAATGATACCGGAAATTTTCTTGGCGCAAGACAGATCATGGGAAGTAGGAAATAATATACGGTATAACGAAAATTAAAACGAGAGCGGCACAATATTGCCGCTCTCGTTTGGATTAGCAAGATAACATTACTTCACTTCAATTCTCTTTGCTTCCTCTTTAGCAATTACATCTTTCTTCGGGAATTTTACCTCCAAAATACCGTTATTATAGGAAGCATCGATGTCACCGGGTTCCACACCGTCCACACGGAAGCTTCTGGAATAGGAACTGTAGTAACGTTCCTTACGGATATACTTGTTCTTATCCTCTTCATCCTTTTCTTCCTTATGGGATGCGGAAATAGTAAGCAGGTTATCTTTCAGGTCAATGTTGATATCGGACTTATCGAACCCGGGCAATTCCGCCTGCAACAGATAATTGTCACCCTGATCGATTACGTCTGTTCTGAATGCATCGAAGCTGGCAAGTTCATTGCTGCCCCAGAAATTTTTGAATGCATCGTCAAACATTCTGTCGAATGGGTCCTCAAAAAATGTAGGCTTATAGTTACGGTTGTTAAATAATGCTGGTCTTAACATATAAATCACTCCTTTTTATAATTCAGTGTATGCAACTTTGTGTCATAGAAACAAGGCTGAGGTTGAAACATTTATGTTTCAATCTGCTATCAGTATGACCGAAATTCAATATCTGATTCGGTATTGGTAGCTCTTGTTTATTGATATTATTGTTATACAACATATATAACAAATAATCAATTATAGAAAAATTAAGTAATTGTAAAGAAAAAATAAAGTTGCGTATTCTTCAAAAATACGAAAACAACGTCAAAAGAGGATGGAAAATTAAAGGTGTTTGTGCTTTTATCAGAAAATAGACTATGATACAATTTATGTACAAAGCAACAAAGGCAGATACAACTTTATGACAGGGTTGTTTTGTATATGAAATTAGAAATTGATAAAGGAGAGAAGCGTATGAAAATCGGAATTTTGGGAGCCGGTCATATAGCCGGAACATTGGCGGAAACGATGGGGCAGATGCCTGAGGTGGAGTGTTATGCGGTGGCAGCCAGAGAAATTGGCCGTGCGGAGAATTTCTGCAAAAAGTATGGTTTTACAAAGGCATATGGATCTTATGAAGAAATGCTGAATGATGAGCAGGTGGAGTTAGTCTATGTGGCTACGCCCCATTCCCACCACTATGAGCATATGAAACTATGTATTATGCATGGCAAGCCCGTTTTATGTGAAAAAGCTTTTACCATGAACAGCGCCCAGGCGAAAGAGATTGCCAGACTGGCGCAGGAAAAAGGGGTATATGTGACAGAGGCGATCTGGACCAGATATATGCCTTCCAGACAGATTATCAATGACGCGATTGCCAGTGGGCTTTTGGGTCAGGTATCCATGCTGACAGCTAATCTTTCTTATGATATTGACACTAAAGAGCGGATTATTCGTCCGGAATTAGCGGGCGGTGCTTTGCTGGATGTGGGTGTGTATGCACTGAACTTCGCACTGATGCATTTCGGGAATGAGATTGCAAAGGTGGAATCCTCCGTGATGAAAACACAGACAGGGGTAGACGGCATGGAAACCATTACCTTATCCTATCAGGACGGCAGAATGGCTTCTCTTACGGCGGGCATTTACGGACGTTCCGACAGAAAAGGGATCGTATACGGGGAGAAGGGGTATCTTGTTGTAGAGAATATCAATAATCCGCAGTCGGTCAGAATCTATGATACGGATGATAAGCTGATGAAAGAGTATGAGATTCCCGAGCAGATCAGCGGTTATGAATATGAAATCAGGGAATGTATAGAACAGATTAAGAAAGGCGCCACGGAAAGTCTGTCTATGCCGCTTCAGACTTCCATTGAAGTAATGGAGATGATGGATGGATTGCGTAAGCAGTGGGGCATACAGTATCCCGGCGAGACAGCGTAATGGCGTGAAGCAGATGCGTATTCGGATTTGTTTGTTATGGCAGGCTGCGCTGACGCAGAGCTTTGTGGGAGGCTGATTACAGCAAGAATTGTTGAAATGCATCTGTATTGTGCCGCATGGTATCCCGTAAACGAAGTAAATAAGCAATAACCTCAGGGTTGCCCGGCTGGAGATGTTCCAACAGTCGGGCGATTTGTGTTTCTGTTAAAATACCTGCATCCTCAAGGATATGAATGCAGCGCATATCTTCCCCGTAACCGTCTTGTAGCAGACTTTCCCATACAGCAATGTGCTCAGAGGCTTTGGAACCATCCGGCATGTGGTCTTTCAGATAAGCCTGCAGTTGTGTCCGGAAGGCTGCTGATAAATGAAGCGGATAGAGAAGACGCAGGAAAACCAGACAGACCTTTTTACGGCGGCGGTCTTTTAGATAACCGGGTAATTGTGCGTCCGCATCCTCATCGTTAAACCATCCGTAAAATACAGGCTCAAAACCGTTTTCATCAGGAGAGTTGATATAGATGGAGAGTGCTTCATCATATTTCTTCATCCAGTCTGAATGGGTATCGGCGCTGGCGGCATACTTGGGATCAAAGAGCTCGTCTTTTTTTAAAATAGCGACCGCATTTGCAAGAAAATATGGTAGACCGGGATTGTCAGAGGAATCTCCGGTTACATAGATACAGGATAAATTGGGGCAGTCTAAGAAGATCTGTCTGCCGAACGCAAACGTGGTGCAGGGAACCGTCAGTTTTTCCAGATTATGCATATGTGCGAACGCCCAGCTTCCGATCTGTGTAACGGCAGGAGATAAAGTAAGCTCATGTAAGGTTTTGTTGCTTAAGAATGCCTTGTCGGCAATGGCAGTGTAGGGCTGTCCATTATCTGACTGCGGCATAGTGTAGGAATATTCTGTTCCGGTATATTTTTCATAAATCATCTGCTGTCTCCTGGTGCGGTAATAGTGGTAAAGGCAGTATTTGAGCGGCATAGGCGTGTATAGAAAGGTTTCTTATGTCCGAATTTATCTTAGCAGATAGCATTTGGCGATGCAACAGCACATTATATTAAGATTTGGCACTATGTTTTGGCGCCAAATCTCTTTTTCTATTTGTTGAAAGCATTGATATGGATTCAGTATAATAAGCTCAAGAGATATAGGTAGCCGGTACCATATATGGAAGCAAGACTATTGATGTATAGAATAGAAAGAGGTGTGGTGCAA
The DNA here is from genome assembly GCA_017936885.1 of Lachnospiraceae bacterium. GTDB lineage: Bacteria > Bacillota > Clostridia > Lachnospirales > Lachnospiraceae > UBA3282. The sequence continues at coordinate 16,379 of JAGBEO010000016.1, forward strand.
TGAAAGAGAAGGTACAGAAATTCGGACGATTTTTAAGTGGAATGGTGATGCCTAATATTGGTGCATTTATTGCATGGGGATTACTTACCGCATTTTTTATTGAAACAGGATGGTTTCCCAATGAAAAGCTGGCGCAGTTTGTAACACCGATGTCCCAGATTATGCTTCCGCTTCTGATTGCTTATACAGGCGGAGAAGTTGTAGCAGGCAAACGGGGCGGTGTGATCGGCGTCATTGCGACCATGGGTGTGATTGTGGGATCAGACATTCCTATGTTTATCGGTGCAATGATCGTAGGTCCTTTAGCAGCATGGCTGATCAAGAAATTTGATAAGCTGATCAGCGGACATATTAAGCCCGGCTTTGAAATGTTGATCAATAACTTTTCTTTAGGTATTTTCGGAGCGATATTTGCGATCATTGCAATGCTTGGAATTGCTCCTTTGGTAAGCGGATTAAATAATGTATTTAGTGCAGGGGTTGGATTTTTGGTGGCGCATGGACTTCTGCCTGTCACAAGTATTATTATTGAACCTGCGAAGGTATTGTTCTTAAATAACGCAATCAACCATGGTATTTTATCTCCTATGGGAATTCAGCAGGTGGAAGAAACAGGAAAATCCATTTTCTTCCTCTTGGAAGCGAATCCGGGTCCCGGACTTGGTATCTTGCTTGCCTACTGTTTTATGGGAAAAGGAAGTGCCAAGAGTTCAGCTCCCGGTGCGGTGATTATTCATTTCTTCGGCGGTATCCATGAAATTTACTTCCCTTACATACTGATGAATCCGCTGCTTATTATTGCAGTGATTGTTTCAGGAGCGAGCGGAATCCTTATTTTTAACTTATTCGATGTGGGTCTTACTGCACCGGCATCTCCCGGAAGTATTATTGCTATCATGATGATGGCGGAGAGACATTCCTATCTGGGAATTGCGCTTGGCGTGTTGGTATCTGCCGTAATTGCCTTTGTTATTTCCGTACCGATTCTGAAGTTTATGGGTAAAGATACCTCATTAGAGGATGCACAGAAGAAAAAGGACGAGATGAAGCGTGCGGCAAAAGGGCTTGCGGCAGAGGCAAAGGAAGAAAAAGCGGAAGAAAGCGTGAAAGCAGAAAGCAGGATCCGTAAGATTGCGTTCGCATGCGATGCGGGTATGGGATCAAGCGCTATGGGTGCTTCCGTATTACGGAAAAAGCTGGCGGCAGCGAAAATTGAGGGAATTGAAGTCATTCATACTCCGGTATCTTCAATCCCTGCGGATGTACAGATCGTGGTAACCCACAAGGAGCTGGGGGAAAGAGCGGCACATAGCAATCCAAATGCGGAACGAATCCTGATTACGAATTTCCTGGCGGCGCCTGAATATGATATACTAATAGCAGATATTCAAAAGAGGAACCAGACATAACAGATTGAAAGGACCTTTATGGAATTTACATCACGTCTAAAACAAATCCTGTCGGTTCTGCTGAAGGAAGAAAATGCAATACCGGTTAAGACTTTAGCGGAACAGACGGGAATCAGCAAACGGACGGTGCAAAGAGAGCTGGAGGGCATAGACTATGCGTTAAAGGATTATAAAGTTACCTTTATGTCCAAGACGGGAGTCGGTATCTGGCTTGAAGGATGTGCCGAAGAAAAGGATAGGCTTTTACAGGATATCGGCGAAGGTGATGATTATGATGTTACCAACAAGGAAGAACGACGCAAGCGCCTTATCCTTGAAATCTTAAAAGAAAAGGGACTGAAAAAGCTGTTCTATTACAGCAGTCAGTTCGGGGTCAGCGAGGCCACCATCAGCAGCGATCTGGAAGCTGCCGGTGAGTGGCTTAGCCGCTTTGGACTGATGGTAACAAGGCGTCCCGGAAGCGGCATTTCCATTGAGGGAAGCGAAGAGGACTATCGCAGGGCGATCCGTGCTTTTATTAATGAAAATATGGATACGAAGGTGCTGCGGGAGGCTTACGAGGATGCAGGAAATGTCTCCGGCTATGAGCATTTAAAGAAAAGCAGTATCGGACAGCTTCTGAATGATGATATTCTGACCCGTACCAGAGATTGTATTATGGGGATGGAAAAGGTTAAGATTTTGACATTGACGGAAAATTCTTATGTGGGACTTTTGATTCATATTTCCATAGCCATTAACCGTATTCTGAAAAATGAGGTGATTGAGCCGCCGCGTAATTGGTTTGATGATGAAACAAAGGATGAGGATTATCGTCTTGCCGAGGAAATCGTAAAGGAACTGGAAGAAGAATTTGAGATCGACATTCCTAAGGTGGAGATTTCCTATATCTGTTTACATATCAAAGGTGCCAAGCATGAGAAAATCCGGTGGGATGATAAGACCATTATGGAAGTGGGAAATCAGGAAATGCAGCAGCTTGTGAATGAAATGATAGATGTCTTTGATGAAAATAAGGCATATCTGATGAAGCAGGATGATGAATTCATTCAGGGGCTGCTTGCCCATCTGCAGCCTACCATGATTCGCCTCATACATGGAATGCAGATTCAGAATCCGGTTCTTGAGGATATTAAAAGTCATTATCCGGATATCTATGAAAGGTGCGGGAAAGTTGCCGGTGTGTTGGAGGAACACACCGGAAAGAAGGTGCCGGAGGAGGAAATCGGCTATCTTACGGTGCATTTCGGAGCAGCCTTAGTCCGGTTAAAGGAGCGGGAGGAAGTGATCAGAAAGGTATCGATCGGAGTTGTCTGTTCCAGCGGTATCGGCATTTCCAGACTGATGTCTTCCAAACTTTTGAATACTTTTAAGGACAGAGTATCAATTACAACTTACGGAAAGAATGACATTACACCGTTTGTTGTCAGTAAGGCTGACTTTTTTGTATCCAGTATTCCGCTGGAGCAGATGGAAATTCCGGTTATTTTTGTAAATCCGCTGCTGAATGCTGAGGATATGCAGAAGATACAGCAAATGGTCTACCAATACGAGCGGGCACCTATGAAACAGAATGCGAAAGATACCTTTTCCATAGAGCTGGAAGAGATTAATCTGGTAGCGGCACAGATCAGAAGTGTGATTAAGTATCTGGACTTTTTTAAGGTAGATGACAGGATAGGTTTTGATGAACTTCTGATTGCAGTGGGAGAGAGAATGTCTCCCTATTCTGACAGGCGAGAGAGAATCCGCGAGGATATTTACAGGAGAGAGCAGATAGCCACGCAGGTATTTGCGGAACTTGGCTTTGCGCTGCTTCATGCCACCACCAAAGGCGTCGTCAGACCACAGTTTGCAGTGTGTATGACGAAAGATTTAACTCCTTTTAAAGATCCTTATTTTAAGGGGATTAAAGTCGTATTTATTATGCTGGTGCCGGAGGATGAGAATCTGCGGATTAACAGGGACATTATGGGATATATCAGCAGTATGCTGATAGAAGAATATGATTTCCTTGATATTGTATCAAGGGGAGATCAGGAGGAAATCCGTTTTGCGGTTTCTAAAAACTTAAAGAAATACTTTAACAGATATCTTGCGGAATTATCTTAAGGAGTAAACAAACGCCGCCAGGATGCGGCAGCAGGTTTGTTGTGATAACGATAGGATTTGGCACTATTTGATGGCGCCAAATCCTTTTTTCTTTTGATTGAAATGCAAAGTACAGAGTCTATATAATGTAATCAGAAGAAAGAACCCGGGATCAAAAAATAGATGCAAAAAGGAGGAAACGAGATGTTTTTTAAGCCGAAAAAAAAGGAATTATTATATGAAGAAAATGTACGTGTAAATTGTAAGGCGGCTCCTAAGGAGGAAGTAATCCGCACGGTGGGACAGATGCTTGTGGATGGCGGCTACGTGAATCAGCCCTATGTGGAAGCTATGCTGGAAAGAGAAAAATCCTTTTCCACCTATATGGGTAATGAACTGGCACTTCCTCATGGTGTGGAAGCAGCCAAGAAGGATATCAAGGCTTCCGGTATCGCAGTCATGATCTTCCCCGAGGGAACCGATTGGGGCGGTGAGACTGCAAAGGTAGTAGTCGGAATCGCAGGCGCCGGTGAAGAGCACCTTCAGATTCTCTCAGACGTGGCAGAGAAGATATTGGATGAAGAGACAGCAGAGAGAATCATTCACGGAGATGCAAAGACAGTATATCAGATCTTAGCAGGGAGGGAATAGTATGATCGTAACCGTAACCATGAATCCTGCTATCGACAAAACCGTTGAAATTGAGAAGCTGCTTCCCGGCGGTCTGAACAGAATCAGCACGGTAGAATATGACGCCGGCGGCAAGGGCATCAATGTATCAAAGACCATCAGAGAATTAGGCGGTAAGAGCATTGCGACAGGTTTTTTGGGAGGTAATGCCGGTAAGACGATAGAAGCTGTCTTGGATGAAAAAGGAATTGAACATGATTTTATCTGGGTGGAGGGAGAGACCAGAACCAACACCAAGGTATTTGAACAAAACGGTGAAGTAACCGAATTAAATGAGCCGGGACCGAAGATCAGCGAAGAGCAGATAGAACAGCTCATTGCTAAATTAATCGGCTATGCATCGGAAGATACGTTATTTATCTTATCGGGAAGCATACCGGGTACAGTGGATAAAAATATATATGCGAGGATCATCAGTCTTGTACATGAAAAGAAAAGTCAAGTTCTGTTAGACGCAGATGGAGAACTCTTCCGCAACGGTCTGGCGGCGGGACCGGATATTATTAAGCCAAACCGTGTGGAACTGGAGGAATATGCAGGCTATGACTACAGGGCTTCCAAAGAAGAGCTTTTTGCACTGGCAAGAGAGTTCAAAGCAAAAGGCATTAAGACCATAGCAGTATCTATGGGAGGAAGCGGAGCTTTGTTTGTACATGAAGAGTATGAAGCGGCTTCTCCTGCTTTATCCGTAAAGGCGCACTCTACAGTAGGTGCAGGAGATGCCATGGTAGCGGCACTTGCCTATGCATGGAATGAAAAGCTGGGGGATGATGAGACGGTCAGACTTTGTATGGCAACGGCAGCGGGTGCCGTTACCACGATAGGGACCAAGCCGCCGAAGAGAGCGTTGGTGGATGAATTGATGCAGCAAGTAATCATTGAAAAGTAAGATTTGTTGACAGAAAGGAATGGAGGATAATCATGAAAACGAAAGCAGTCAGAATGTATGGAACAAGAGACTTACGATTGGAAGAATTTGAACTGCCGGAAATAAAAGAAGATGAAATTTTAGTAAAGGTGATCAGTGACAGTATCTGCATGTCTACCTATAAACTGGTAGAGCAGGGCAAGAAGCATAAGAGAGCACCTCAGAACATTGATACGAATCCGATTATCATCGGACATGAATTTGCAGGAGTGATTGTCAAGGTAGGAGAGAAATGGCAGGATCAGTTTAAACCGGGTATGCGCTTCGCACAGCAGCCTGCATTAAATTACAAAGGAAGCCTTGCTTCTCCCGGATATTCTTATGAGTATTTCGGCGGGGCATGTACCTATTGTGTCATCCCTCATGAGGTAATGGAGCTTGGCTGTCTGATGCCCTATGAAGGAGACAGCTTCTTCGAAGCTTCTCTGGGAGAGCCTATGAGCTGTATTATCGGCGGTTACCACGGCAACTACCATACCAATAAAAGAAACCATGACCTGGCAGGCGGAACCAAAGAAGGCGGCGACATTATTATTCTGGGTGGCTGCGGTCCTATGGGACTGGGAGCGGTCAGCTACGGTATCCAGTTTGAGAATAAGCCGAAGAGAATCGTGGTAACGGATATTGATGACGCGAAGATCGCCCGTGCAAGAGAGGTAATTCCTGAGTCCTACGCAGAGGAAAACGGAGTAGAATTGCTCTATGTTAATACAGCTAAGATGGCTGATCCCGTACAGGAATTGAAAGATATTACAGGCGGAAAAGGTTACGATGACGTATTTGTTTACGTGCCGAACAGAAAAGTTGCGGAGTTGGGCGATCAGCTTCTTGCCTTCGACGGTTGTATGAACTTCTTCGCAGGCCCTACCGATAATCAGTTCAAGGCAGAGATTAACCTGTATAATGTACATTATACAAGCGCGCATATTGTAGGAACCACAGGCGGCAATAATGATGATCTGATAGAAGCCAATACTCTTGCGGCTCAGGGAAGAATCGAACCTGCGGTTATGGTTACACATGTAGGAGGAATCGACAGTATTGCAGAGGCTACTTTAAATCTGCCTTCTATTCCCGGCGGTAAGAAACTGACTTATACACAGTTTGATATGCCGCTGACAGCCATTGAGGATTTTGAGAAATTAGGAGAGACAGATCCTTTATTTAAGAAATTAGATGAAGCATGTAAGAAAAACAGAGGTCTTTGGAACAAAGAAGCAGAAGATATTTTATTTGAGCACTTCGGTGTAGAAGTATAGGAGGATAAGTATATGGTATCAGGAAAAGTTACAGTAAAAAACCCATCAGGTCTTCATGCAAGACCGGCATCTATTCTGGCACGTGCGGCAGGACAGTGTGAATCGGAAGTGATTCTTGTATACGGAGAAAAGAAGATTCAGGCAAAAAGTATCTTGAATATTATGGCAGCAGCTATTAAGAGCGGTTCGGAAATCGAAGTTCAGTGCAGCGGTGAGAGCGAAGAAAAGGACTTAAAGACTCTGATAGAGCTGATTGAAGGCGGGCTGGGAGAGTAATTTGAGTAAGAGAAAGGTATGGGATTGGTATGAAGGAAGTATATGTTGCAAAAACTGCTTCCAGGGGGATTGCAGTTGCCAGTGTTCTGAAATATCAGGAGCCGGATTACACACCTGACAGAAGTTGCATCACAGAAGCGCAGGCAGCTGAGGAAAAAGCAAAATTTGCTAAGGCTAAGGAAACAGTAAAGAATGTACTGAGCGCTCTGGCGGCAGAAAATGAAATCTTTGCGGCTCATTTGGATATGGTAGATGATTTTACCTTACAGGAAGGTGTAGATGGCAAGATTACAGGTGAACTGAAAAATGCCCAAGTGGCAGTACATGAGACAATACAGGAAATTGCGGCGCTCTTTGGCATGATAGATGATGAGTACATGAAAGAAAGAGCAACCGATATTCAGGATGTGGGAAAGCGGCTCATGGCAGAATTGAAAGGAATTACCCTTCCTGATATAGGCAGTCTCACAAGAGAGGCAATTATTGTTGCAAAAGATCTGTATCCGTCAGATACGGTGAAGATCAACCCTGATTTCGTCAAAGGTATTATTACGGAAGAGGGCGGTGTTACAAGTCATGTTTCCATCATTGCCAAAAGCATGAATATTCCTACTCTGGTAGGTGTTGGCGCTTTGCTTGACAGCCTCGGCGATGATACGGTTATCTGTATGGATGCGGAAAAAGGTATTATTGTGGTTGATCCTGACGAGAAGACATTAGCAGAATATCAGGCAAGAAAAGAGGACTATGAAAAAGAACGGATCAGACTATTGAATCTTCGGAACACGCCTGCGGTGACCGCTGATGGAAAGAGAATCAGTTTGTGTGCTAATGTAGGAAATTTGGAGGACATTCAGAAGGCACTGGAAATGAATATCGACGGTATCGGTCTGTTCCGCAGTGAGTTTCTTTACATGGAGAATACGCATTTCCCTACAGAGGAGGAGCAGTTCGATGTTTACAGCAAGGCAGCACAGCTTTGCCCGCAGGAATTGACCATAAGGACGCTTGATATCGGCGGAGACAAGGAGCTTTCCTATTTTGAATTTGACAAAGAGGAAAATCCTTTCCTGGGATGGAGAGCTATCCGTATTTCACTGGATATGAAGGATATGTTTAAACAACAGCTTAGGGCAATCCTGCGTGCAGGAGTTTTCGGGCATGTGAGAATCATGTTTCCTATGATGATTTCCCTGGAGGAACTCAGAGCCGCGAAGGAAGTTGTAGAGGAATGTAAAGCAGAGCTTAAGGCGGAAGGAAAAGCCTATGATGAAAATATTGAGCTTGGCATGATGATCGAAACACCTGCCAGTGTGCTTATGGCAGAGGAATTTGCAAAGGAAGCGGATTTCTTCAGTATCGGAACCAACGATCTGACCCAGTATCTTCTGGCAATCGACAGAGGAAACAAGAAGCTGGCGGATAAATATGATTACTTCCATCCTGCAGTCCTGAAAGCGATAGCGCACGTGATCAAAGCCGGACATAAAGAAGGCATCAAGGTTGGAATGTGCGGAGAAATGGCCGGAGATGCGAAGGCTGTAAAGAAGCTTCTGGAAATGGAGCTGGATGAATTCAGTATGTCTGCCGGAAGTATTGATTATGTTAGAGAGCAGATATTAAATGTATAGTTGATTGCAACAGCACAAAGAGATAATATGTGTTTATTTATCATAATCTATGATCAAAACCCCAGAGCCGGAACTTTGGGGTTTTGATTTGTCTGGTCTTATACAGAAATCAGTGCCTTTTCGTATAAGTTATATGAATAAGTCTATGTTTATATTGTAAAAACATCATAAATATAGTACCTGACTTTGGGAGTTGAACTTAAAAACATAGTGCTAAGCCACAGTTAAAACCTGTGACTTAGCATTTTTTTGATCTGTCCATCACTGAGGAAATAGGATGTCAATGGAAGACTTGTTTGGGCGGAAAATTCCTGTATG
>JAGBEO010000017.1 GCA_017936885.1 Lachnospiraceae bacterium
GGTGCTGAACCGGAGAAGAGAGAACAGCCTTGAGGAGACTGTGCAGGCAGCCTTGCGCCAGATTGAGGAAAAGGATTATGCGGCACAGCTTATTGCGCGGGGCATAGAGAAGGAACATATTCGCAGCTACGGCTTTGCTTTCGAGGGAAAGACGGTATTGATCGGGACAACGGAAGCAAACGAAAAGGAACGAAACGGAAGATGACAAAAGATTTAACGAAAGGGCCTGTGATGAAAGCGGTTTTGCTGTTTACCGGGCCCATGCTTTTAGGAAATCTGCTGCAGCAGTGCTACAATATGGCGGATACTTGGATTGTGGGAAAAGCATTGGGCTCTCAGGCTTTGGCGGCTGTGGGGAGTGCTTTTACGCTGATGACATTTCTTACCTCTATTTTGATCGGTCTGTGCATGGGCGCAGGGTCTTTGTGTGCTATCTATTTTGGAAGGAAGGATGAGGAAGGCGTACGAAAGCGGATGGTGGCTGCTTTTGTGTTTATCAGTGGTGTGGCGCTTGTGCTGTGGATTGCGTCTTTGATTTTTTTACATGGAATTTTACGGATCATGAGGGTGCCGGAGGAAATATACGGGCTGATGTTTTCTTATGTGAAGATCATTTTATATGGCATCCTTTTTGTGTTTCTGTATAATTATTTTGCATGTATGCTGCGGGCGGTGGGAAATTCTGTTGTTCCGCTTGTTTTTCTGGCGATCGGAACCGTGGGAAATATTGTGTTGGATTATCTGTTGGTTATGGTATGGCATATGGGAGTGGAAGGGGCTGCCATAGCTACTGTAGCGGCGCAGGCTTTTTCAGGGATCGGGATTTCAGTGTACAGTCTGTGTAAGGAAACACTTTTTTATAGGAGCGAAAAGTATGGTTTTTGGAGCGAGCTGAGATTCATAATTTCCGAAGCAAGAAGCATGGGCAGGGAAGAAAAGTCTTGGCAGGATGCGGAGAGAGCCGATGGTGTTTTTAGGGAAGTGGTAGTTAATTCTATGGCTGCCAGTGTGCAGCAGTCCATCATGAATTTTGGCATTCTGATGGTGCAGAGTCTGGTTAACAGCTTCGGCACGGTGGTGATGGCGGCTTTTACCATCGGTGTAAAAATTGATGCCTTTGCCTACATGCCGGTGCAGGAGTTTGGGAATGCATTTTCTGTTTTTATCGCCCAGAATTATGGTGCCGGAAAGGAAGACAGGATGAGACAGGGTGTGCGGAAATCTGTGCAGCTTGTAGTAATTTTCTGTCTGTTGATTTCCGCGTTGGTCTATGTGTCGGCCCCTGCCCTGATTCAGATTTTCGTGGAGAGCGGGGAAGGGGAGATTATTGCGGCGGGTACGCATTATCTTAGGACAGAAGGCATGTTTTACTGGGGAATCGGGCTTTTGTTCCTGTTCTATGGATATTATCGGGCTGTGGAACTGCCGATGATGTCGGTGGTATTGACCGTGATTTCCTTAGGAACCCGTGTGGCACTTTCCTATCTGCTGGCACCGCAGTTTGGAGAAAGTATGATCTGGTATGCGATTCCCATTGGATGGGTACTTGCCGATGCAGCGGGAGCAGTGATTTATTACAGGAGAAAAGCATGGAGTAATGGTTTTGTGCAGTAATGAATCAGAAAGAAGCATGAATGAAAGTGCATATAAGAGAAAACTTCGTGCAAAATAATTCAGAGGATGAAGAAACAATCGGCGAGGAAGGGTGCAACTATGAATCAAAAGAAAATTGCAGGGGAAAAGGCAGCGGAATATATTAAAGACGGAATGATTGTTGGTCTTGGCACAGGCTCTACCGCCAGATATTTAGTGGATAAAGTAGGCGAGATGGTCAGAAACGGACTGCGGATTCAGGCTGTGCCTACTTCCAGAGCGACAGAGCAGCAGGCACGTCAGTTGGGGATTCCTCTGTTGGATATCAATGAAGTGGAGTCTATTGATCTGGCGATTGACGGCGTGGATGAAATAGACAGAGAATTTTATGCCACGAAGGGCGGCGGCGGTGCCCTTTTCCGCGAGAAGGTTGTTGCAGATTTGGCGAAAGAAGTCATATGGATTATGGATGAAAGCAAGCTGGTGGAGCATTTGGGAGACTACCCGCTGCCGGTTGAAATCTTACCCTATGGCTATCGGGTTATTGTAAGAAAGTTGGAAAGATTGGGTTATCGCCCGGTTATGCGAAAGAAGGACGGAGAACTGTTTGTGACAGATAATGGTAATTATATTGTGGATCTGCATCTGGGCGCACCGGTGGATGTGGAGGAAGTCCGCAGAAACTTGCATGGTATTGTCGGTGTTCTGGAAACGGGGCAATTTCTGAAAATGTGTGCCCGTATTATTGTAGGCACAGACAGCGGTGCAAAGGTGATTGAGGCGCGGTAAAAGTGACATGTGATTGCGTGGGAGAAATATCTTGGAAATGAGGTAAATATGGATCAGAAATTTTGGAGCAGATTTGCTCCCTTATATAATGTAGTGATGTGTAAGGATTAGAAGCCGAAAGGAAAGGGAGAAGCATATTTTATGAGAATACTATACGGCACAGGTAATCCGGCAAAGTTAGACGCCATGAGAAAAAGGCTGGAACCCTTGGAGATAGAGCTGATCGGCTTGAAGGATTTAGATAGGGAGATTCCCGATGTTTTGGAACAGGGAACAACACCATTAGAGAATGCCAGACAAAAGGCAGTTGCATATTATCATGCTTTACATATACCTGTTTTCTCCTGCGATTCGGGATTATATTTTGATCATGTACCGGAAGAAATCCAGCCGGGGGTTCATGTCAGAACGGTACAGGGCAAATATCTTACTGACGAAGAGATGGCAGCCTATTATTGTGGGCTTGCGAAACGCTATGGGCAGTTAACGGCAAGATATAAGAATGCAATATGCTTCGTTATGGATGAGGAGCATATCTACGAAGCAATGGAGTCATCTATGGAAAGTGAGCCCTTTCTTATCACAACTGAGCAGCGGGATGTTTTGAAAAAGGGATTTCCGTTGGATAGCATATCTATAGATATCAGCACGGGAAAACATTTTTATGATTTGCCGGAATATGAACGGGATCAGGTGGCGGTTGAGGATGGATTTCTGGATTTTTTCCGGTCGGTGATGGAGAAATTAGTTTGGCAGTGTTGAGGTAAGAAGTAAGACCCAATGCTTCAAAATCATGTATTGATGTCAAGGTTGAAATAGGACAGTATTTAGTATAGAGTGTAGTCAATATAATAACGAAGGAGGAAGACAGTATGAGCAAAGAGACAGAGAAGATATTAAAACAGATGCAGACATATATGAAACAAAATGGTGTTGAAGATATGGATGAGGCCGAGATGAATGCAATGCTTGATGATTTCATGCAGCAATATAATGATGGTGTAATGGGCAGTGTTACGGAAGAAACGGCAAGAACATCGAACGATTTTCTGGAACTGGCGGAAAATGCAGATAACGAGGGCAGTGCATTGAAATATGCCAGGAAAGCGCTTAAGCTTGATTCGGATAATCTGGATGCAGAATGTATGATTGCAATGATTTCTGCAAGTGATCATATTGATCTTATAAGTAAATTGGAGAAAGCTGTTGTGCATGGCAAAAAGGTGATGGAAAAAGAGGGCTTTGGGGATGAAGACAGCATAGGGTCTTATTGGGGAATTATGGAGACACGTCCTTATATGCGGCTTAAAATGGAATATATGTGTGCACTCAATGATAACGGCATGATTCGCAGAGCTATTGCAGAATGTGAAGATATGATTCGGCTCAATGAGAATGATAATATGGGTGTCAGATATATATTGATGCATCTATATGTATTGCTGGAGGAGGAAAAGAAAGCGCTTGCACTCCACCAAAAATACGATGCGTATGAGGAGACACAGATGCTGTTTCCGTTGTCCGTATTGTACTTTAAGCTTGGAGACATGGATCAATCTCTGGAATACTTAAAGCGGTTATCTATAGCTAATAAGGACACAAAGAAGTTTCTGCGGGCAGTGATGAATGGTAGTCTGGAACGCTATATGGACGAGATGTCGGATTTGGGTTACAGGCCCTTTACCATCGAAGAATTAATAGTTGAACTGATGGAAAACAGAAAACTTTTTGATACAGTCCCTGGGTATTTCCAATGGGCGAATGAGAGATTGAAGGGGAAGAAATGATTGCACTTACCATAGATTTACACAACTACATAACTGACGGCAGCGTGTTCAAGCGAACCGCCGTAAGAGGGATCATCAGAAAGGATGATAAATATCTCATGATCCATAGCAAATACGGCGATCATAAGTTTCCCGGCGGAGGAAGTAAAGAAGGCGAATCATTAGAAGAAACCCTGTTTCGCGAGGTGCAGGAAGAGACAGGCTGTCTTGTCAGGAAAGATTCTCTTAGGGAAGGGCTGCTTGTGCATGAGAGAAGAAAAGGATACCCTGATGATTTACTTGAGATGGATTCTTATTATTTCTTCTGCGATATCGAAGAGAAGACCGGGGACAGAAACCTGGATGCGTACGAGGCGGAATACGATTACAGAGTGGTTTGGATGACTCTGGAGGAAGCAATCAGAAATAACGAAGCAGTTGAAAATTATGAAAAGATTCCCTGGATTTGTCGGGAGATCATGGTTATGAAGAAATTGCTGGAAATGGATTGTTAGGAAGGAAGCAACAGCATGAAAACTCCCAAAATGATACTATTTGATTACGGTCAGACGCTTGTCAAAGAAGCGTGCTTTGATGGTGTCAAAGGCACACAGGCAGTGATGGCATATGCCATAGAAAACAAACATAATCTGTCTGCCAAACAGATTCAGGCAGAAGCAGACGCCATTAACAACGAAATCGGCAGATTTGATCCCGATAGAAAATATTCTGTTCAGACAGAAGTACATAATGCGGTATTCAATGCCTATCTGTACGAGTCTTTAGGAATCAAGCTTTCTTTGTCTGGCGAAGAATATGACAGAATCTTTTGGGAAGCGGCGGCGCCGGGTGTTCCCACAGAAGGAATACAGGATTTCTTATCCTGCCTTAAGAAACAGAACATCCGCACCGGAGTCATCAGCAATATCAGATTTTGCGGAAGTGCTTTGAAAGCGCGCATCAATCAATGTATCCCGGAGAATGCATTTGAGTTTATTCTTGCGACCAGTGAATATCTGTTTCGCAAACCCAATAGAAGAATCTTTGATCTGGCGCTGGAAAAGGCAGGACTTCCTGCAAAAGAGGTATGGTATGTGGGAGACCAATATAAGTTTGACGTGGAAGGGGCGCGAAATGCGGGAATGTATCCGGTCTGGTATTTAGGAACCGGCTCAGAAACGGGCAGGAAAGAAGAAGGTGTTCTAATCGTAAGAAGTTGGAGTGAGCTGCAAGGAAAATTAGCAGAGTTAACAGAAGATGCTGTGAAGTGATTAGAAATCAGGGATTCGTTTCAGATCGGAGGACAACGTGAGAACAGACAGACTCTATGCAATGACCTTATATTTATTGAATCACGGAAAAACATCGGCAGCACAACTGGCGAAGCATTTCGAAGTATCGGTGCGGACAGTGCAGAGGGATATCGATGCCTTGTGTCAGGCTGGTATACCGGTTTACGCCCTATCCGGCAGTAATGGCGGTTATGCGATTTCAGATTCTTTTACCATGAATAATCAGCTTATTACACAGGAGGATTTTACCTATATTGTCACAGCGCTTCAGGGACTTCGCACCGTGACAAACAGCAGGCGGGCAAATGAGATTTTGGAAAAAGTTTCCTCCCTTTCCAAGCAGGATTCCATGGGAATGATTCTGGATTTTTCTGTGCTTCGGGAAGGAAACGAGAAGCTGTTGCAGGCGCTGCAGTCAGCGGTGGCAAACAGGAGAATCGTACAATTTACCTATACGAATAATAAAGGAGACACGAAAAAACATCTTGTGGAGCCGATTGCTGTCATTTACAGATGGTATGCGTGGTATCTGTTGGCTTACTGCATAGAGAAGGAAGATTACCGGACTTATAAGCTTGTCCGTATGAGTGACTTACAGATAACAGAAGAACTTTCTTACAGAGAGCACCCATCCACCCAAAGCATTATAGCCAAATGCGACAGGGCATATCAGAAAAATGTTCCGCCTACAAGGGTGAAACTGCACTGTTTCCGTAACGCAGTACATAGAATCAAAGAATATCTGAATGGAACAGTGCTGGAGGAATATAAGGACGGCTCGGCTGTCATAGAGATCTGTATTATGGAAGACGAACAGTGGTGGATCGGCGTTGTTTTATCACAGGGGGCTGATGTGAAGATTTTGGAGCCGGAGCATATCAGGCAGAGGATTGTTGCGTCTGCCAAAGATCTTCTTTTTTTATATAAAGAATTATGACATACAGATGTCGCATATTTTGTGAGATAATTATTTCGGAGAGGAAACATAGAAGAACTTTCTGAATGATAATGTGAAACATAGCAGGCTCGTTAGTTGCAGTACTACCTAAGACTTGGAGGGTGTATGCATACACGCTGTGGGATGTTTCGGAATGGAGGATCAGGATATGAAGACAATGGATGTATACGAACAGATTCCGGTTCTGGAGAATGAAGAATTTCTCCTGCGGGCAATTCATGCAGATACCGATATGGAAGATTTGTTTAAAGTGTATTCGGATAAAAAGGCAGTGTCTTTCTTTAATGCCGATAACTGTCATGGAGACAGATTCTATTATGACACGATGGAAAAAATGAAAAAGGCTGTGGAGTTCTGGGACTTTTCATATGAGAACAAGTATTTTGTCAGATGGGCGATTGTGCATAAGGTAAGCGGACAGGTGGTCGGAACTATCGAGTTATTTAACAGACAGGCAGAAGATTATTTCAACAATTACGGGCTCCTGAGACTGGACGTCAGAAGCGATTATGAAACGACAGAGCGGATCGGCAGTATTCTTGATGCGATTCTGCCCAAGGTGCAGGAGTTATTTCATTGTGATAAAATCGCAACGAAAGCGATTGCCGCAGCAGGGCAGCGTATTGAGGCATTAAAACAACACGGATTTAGCCTTTCTGAAGAAATGCTGATAGGCAATGACGGTACAAAGTATGATTCTTACTATGTGAAGAGAGTATAGCATATTGTTTGACACGCAGACAGATGTGGCATGGTATAGAGATCGGTATCTAGGAGAATGCGACATAGCATAACGATATAGGAGAAATAGAGTATGGCTTTTGATTATAAGAAAGAATACAAAGAATTTTATATGCCGCAAAAGAAACCGGGCATCGTGGAAGTGCCGCCGATGAACTACATTGCGGTGCGGGGCAAGGGCGATCCTAATGTGGAAGGCAGCGAGTACAAGGAATCTATCGGTCTGCTGTATGCCATAGCCTTTACGATTAAAATGAGTAAAATGGGTGACCACAAAATAGACGGCTATTTCGATTATGTGGTGCCGCCGCTGGAGGGATTCTGGTGGCAGGAGGGTGTGTGCGGCATAGATTATACCCGCAAAGAGGATTTCCATTTCATTTCCATCATAAGACTCCCGGATTTTGTAACCAGAGAAGATTTTGACTGGGCTGTGGCAGAGGCAGCAAGGAAGAAGAAAATGGATTTTTCCAAGGTTGAATTTCTTACCTATGAAGAGGGACTTTGTGTGCAGTGTATGCATATCGGTTCCTATGACGATGAACCGGCTACGGTGGCATTGATGCATGATTACATGGCGGCAGCAGGTTATGAACTTGACATTACGGAAGAAAGATTCCATCATGAAATCTATCTGAGTGATGCCAGACGGGTTGCACCGGAGAAGCTGAAAACGGTCATCAGGCACCCGGTTAGGAGAAAATAACACGTACGAGGAGAAGGTAAGATGAAAATAGGTATTATTCAAGCTTCATCACAAAAGAGCAAGAACGAACTGATTTTTTCGTGTACCCAAAATGCTGTTAGAAGACAGGGATATGAAGTAATTAATTTCGGAGTACGGAAGGAAGAGAAGGAGCAGTATTCATACATTGAGACGGCAATCAGTGTTAGTTTGTTGTTATCAAGCAAAGCTGTGGATTTTATTATTACAGGGTGTTCTTCCGGGCAGGGGATGATGTTAGCGTGCAATAGTCTTCCGGGAGTTACATGTGGTTATACACCTACACCGCAGGATGCATTTTTGTTTGGACGTATCAATGACGGTAATGCAGTTTCTCTTCCGCTTGGATTAAATTTTGGATGGTCTGGAGAAGTAAATCTGCAATGCACGTTAGACAAACTTTTCGACGGACCATTCGGAACAGGTTATCCCAAAGAGGATGCAGAACGTAAGAAGCATGACACAGAATTATTAAAAGGTATGAATCATGTAACGAAAAGTGAGTGGAAAGATATTTTTGCGGACATGAATTCCGATTTGATGAAGAAAAGTTTAGGACGGAAGAATGTTTGCGATTATATTATGCAATACGGACAGGATGAAGCGATAAAAGGATTTATTAAGATGCAGATAATATAGAAATCTTTGGCAGCATAGGAAGTAAGATGATGAAAAAGCAGATGTCAGGAAAAGTCAAGATCATGACCTTTATATAAAAGTATGTTATACTTTGAAAAGACAGGATACATATGGAGGGTTTGTTTTATGCAGTACAGAAGATTAGGGAAAACGAATTTACAGGTCAGCGAGATCGGTCTGGGTGCTGAATGGCTGGAGCGAATGGATTTGGAAGGTTGTCGGGCAATCATCAGGACATGCGAGGAACAGGGCATTAACATATTGGACTGTTGGATGTCCGAGCCGAATGTGCGTTCTGCGATCGGAGAATGTATCAAAGACACGAGAGAAAAATGGTACATTCAGGGGCATATCGGTTCAACATGGCAGGACGGACAGTATGTGCGTACCCGTGATATCCCGAAGGTACAGGAAGCTTTTGAAGACTTGCTTTCCAGATTGCAGACGGATTATATTGATTTGGGCATGATTCACTATGTGGATTCGGAGAAAGAATGGGATGAAATCGTAAGCGGTCCCTTCATGGAATATGTCCATGAACTGAAAGCAAAGGGGATCATTAAGCATGTGGGGCTTAGTTCCCACAATCCGAAAGTGGCGAAAAAGGCAGTGCTTTCCGGTGAGATTGAAATGATGCTGTTTTCCGTAAACCCCGCATTTGATCTGATGCCGCCCACAGAGAATATTGATGATTATTTCGCAGAGCGGTATGACGCATCACTTGCGGGCATGGACCCGGAACGGGCTGAACTCTATCAATTATGTGAGCAGTACGATGTGGGTATTACCGTGATGAAAGGTTTTGCGGGCGGACGATTGTTTCAAGAAAAAACATCTCCTTTCGGTGTGGCGCTCACGCCGGTCCAGTGCATTCACTACGTGCTGACCAGACCCGGTGTGGCGAGTATTATGGCAGGTTTTTCGGAACCAAAGCATGTGCTGGAGGCAGTAAGCTATGAGACAGCTTCCGATGAAGCAAAGGATTACGCCAGTGTTCTGGCAGCGGCACCGCATCATGCATACAGCAGGAAATGTATGTATTGCAATCATTGTAAGCCCTGTCCGGTGGACATTGATATTGCCATGATAAATAAGCTTTATGATTTGGCAACGATGCAGGATACCGTTCCTGCTTCCATAAAGTCACATTACTTGGCATTAGAGAAAAATGCCTCTGACTGTATTGCCTGC
Organism: Lachnospiraceae bacterium; assembly: GCA_017936885.1. Lineage (GTDB taxonomy): Bacteria > Bacillota > Clostridia > Lachnospirales > Lachnospiraceae > UBA3282. The sequence continues at coordinate 9,694 of JAGBEO010000017.1, forward strand.
GGCGGCTGTGAAACCAGATGTCCGTTCGGGGTTGGCATTGTAGAGAGAATGCGCAAAGCAAAGGAATTGTTTGCATAACAGGATACTCTGAAAACAATATAATGAAAATAAGGTAAATGACAGAATGATCTTTGTGCAAAAGTACCTTTGAAAAAAATAATAAATATTACTATAATATTTTAGAACGTGTAGCAGAACTGCGTAAATCCAGTTATTCGCTACACGTTCTTTTTGTTTGTCAGAAAGATTATGTAGTAAAGGAGTTTAAGTAAAATGGAAACAAAAACAAATTCTTTTTTAGCGAAGGAACCAGTTGGAAAACTGATGTCTAAATATGCTGTTCCATGTATTATATCCCTTCTTGTGGGAGCTTTGTACAATATCGTTGATCAGATATTCATTGCAAATGCTGCTTATTTAGGCTCATATGGAAATGCGGCAAACACAGTAGTATTTCCGTTGACGGTAATTGCTCTGGCGATTGCGGTTATGATCGGAGACGGCTGCTGTGCGTTCGTCAGCTTAAGCCTTGGTAAAGCTAAGCCCAAGGACGCCGGCAAGAGTATGGGCAATTCGGTTGTTCTCACAGTCCTTCTCAGTATTATTTTATGCGTAGTTTATCTGGTATTTAGCGATCAGATTATTGCGATGTTCGGAGGTACTGTCAATGCTGAGACATTTAAGCATTCCAAGGAATATTTCTTCTATATTTCACTGGGTATTCCTTTTTATATGTTCGGTCAGGCGATGAATCCTGTAATTCGTGCGGACGGAAGCCCTAAGTTTGCAATGGTATCCACACTTGCAGGAGCCGTTATCAATATCATTCTTGACCCGATTTTCATTTTTGGATTTCAGTGCGGCATGATGGGCGCCGCAGTTGCAACGGTAATCGGACAGATTGCTACGGCTGTTTTGGCGGTTTGGTATTTACTGCATAGCAAAGTCGTTAAACTTTCCAAGGATGATTTCAAATTGAATGGCGAAATCATCAGACGTACGCTTGTGCTAGGTATATGCAGTTTCTTATCACAGATTTCCCTTGTGGCAGCAATGGCGGCGATCAATAACATGATCAGAAAATATGGCGCACTGGATGAAATCTTCGGTCAGGAGCAATATGCACAGATCCCGATGGCGGTTGTAGGTATTGTTATGAAATTTTTCCAGATTGTTATCTCTATCGTGGTAGGTATGGCAGCCGGTTGTATCCCGATTGTCGGATATAACATGGGTGCAGGTCTTGCCAAGCGTGTAAAAGAACTTTTTACAAAATTGCTGATTGCAGAAGTATGTGTAGGTGTCATAGCGTTTGTGATCGTTGAGTTTTTACCGATGCAGTTGATCGGCATTTTCGGTGCGGCAAATGAAAGTGTATATTACACAGAATTTGCTCTTAAGGCATTCCGCATTTACCTTTGCATGGTAATACTTGCCTGTGTCAACAAAGCAGCTTTTATTTTCCTTCAGGCAATGGGAAAAGCTACCGCTTCTACAATGCTTTCCATGGTAAGAGAGATTGTTTTCGGTGTAGGATTTGCGCTTTTACTTCCGGTTTTCTTCGGACTGGACGGCGTGCTCTATTCGATGCCGGTATCTGACGTTTTGACATTTATTATCTCTGTGATTGTAATTGGCTCTACTTATAAGCAGTTAAACAGCGGAAAAGTTGTTGCATAAATCTATCCGAAAAACTGAATAGATGATATACTCTTAAAGAGGAGAGTAGAAAAGCATGAAAAAGATTCTGGTGTTAGGCGGAACCCGCTTTTTCGGGCTTCCTATGATAAAAGAACTGCTGGCGAAGGGGCATGAGGTGACGGTGGCAACGCGCGGCAAAACGCAGGATGATCTGGGAAGCAGCGTGAAACGGCTTGTGGTAGACAGAAATGATCCTGACAGTATGAAAAAGGTTTTGTCGGGCAGGCATTTCGATGTGGTGATCGATAAGATTGCCTACTGCTCCAATGATATCAAATATGCCATGGAGTCTTTGGATTGTGACAAGTATATTCATATGTCCAGCACAGCAGTTTATGATCCGAAGCATTGGGATACAAGGGAGACGGAATTTGATGGAATAGACAAAGAACTGATATGGTGTTCCAGAGCGGAGTTCCCTTATGCGGAGGTTAAGCGGCAGGCGGAGTGCGCGCTATGGCAGAAATATGCTGACAGAAATTGGATTGCGGTCAGATATCCTTTTGTCATCGGACCGGATGATTATACAAAGCGACTGCTGTTTTACGTGGAGCATACGATGAAATCTGTGCCGATGCATATTGATAATGCGGATTGCCAGATGGGATATATCCGTTCCGATGAGGCGGGAAAGTTTTTGGCTTTTCTGGCAGATCAGAATATCACAGGTGCGATAAACGGCTGTTCTTACGGAACAATTTCTCTTAGGGAAATACTGGATTATGTGGAAAAGAAGACCGGCGTAAAGGCAATCATCAGTACAGAGGGTGAGGAAGCGCCGTATAACGGGGAAGTTGAGTACAGCATTAATACGGAGCGGGCGGAGAAGCTGGGCTATCGGTTTTCGAACTTAAAGGACTGGATTTATGAGCTGGTTGATTATTATATGGAACAGGTTGGCAGGCAGTAAGTTAAAAGCACGGAAACTTAAGAATCCCGGTGATATACAGATGTTTCAGTGAGCATCAAAATCAGATAAAATGGAAACAAAAGGGTTGTAGAATTATTTTATTTGTGCTACGATATTTGCAGATTTGTAAGAGAGAGGTGAAAAGATGAGGAGATAATCTACTTTTGAAAGCATGAAACTTTTCGTGGCAGTAACGTAATACGGTACTGTTGTTCATGTTGCCAAAAGTGGATTATGATTCTCATATCCTCTCTTTTTTGGTGCTTAAATAAGGCAAAATTTTTCGCGGCGGCTGTCAAAGCCGGGTGCCGGATAATATGTGAGGAATACGTAGAAATCAGAATCTTATGGCAACATGAGATTCTTTTTGTTTACGCCAAAATCATAAGGAGGAATGTATATGGCACAGATCAATGTAACGAATCTCACATATAGCTATGAAGGCAGTTTTGACACTATTTTTGAAAACGTATCCTTTTCCATTGATACGAACTGGAAGTTAGGATTTATCGGCAGAAACGGTAAAGGGAAGACCACTTTCCTAAATCTTTTGCAGGGAAAATACGGTTATTCCGGCAGTATTGCGACAAACGTCCGGTTCGACTATTTCCCGTATTCCGTTGCTGAAAAGTATAAGAAGGAATGTGCGATAGAATTTTTAGAAATGTGTAAACCGGGATGCGAACAGTGGCGTGTCATCTGTGAGTTGGGGAAGCTGCACGCAGATGCGGAGTTATTGTATCGTCCCTTTGAAAGCTTAAGTTATGGCGAACGCACGAAAGTTCTTTTGGCGGTACTTTTTTCGGGAGAAAATGAATTCCTGTTGATCGATGAGCCGACGAATCATTTGGATCACAGATCGAGAGAGATCGTGAAGCAGTATTTGCAGGGGAAAAAGGGCTTTATTCTGGTATCCCATGACAGAGACCTGTTGGATGCCTGCGTAGATCATGTGTTGGTGCTGAACCGGAAAACAATAGAAGTACAAAGCGGTAATTTTTCGAGTTGGTGGGAGAATAAACACAGAGCCGACCAATTTGCCATGGCGGAGAATGAGAAGCACAGGAAAGAAATTGCAAGCCTGAGGAAAGCAGCAGAACAAAGCCGCAGATGGGCGGATAAAAACGAGAGTACTAAAATCGGATTTGACCCGGTCAAAGAGCATGACAGATGTCTGTCAACCAGATCTTATATAGGCGCGAAGACCAAGAAGATGCAGAGCCGTGTCACGCAGTTTGAGAGGCGGATGGAGAAGGAGATTGAAGAAAAGGAGGGATTGCTGCAGGATATAGAGAATCCGGCAACATTGAAGATAAATCCCCTTCGATATTATAAAGAGCGGTTAATAGCCTGTCGTGACTTTACCGTAGGATACAGCGGTGCGGCAGAGCCTGTTTTGAAAGATTTTTCTTTTGAATTGATGCAGGGAGAGCGGGTCTTTTTGCAGGGAGAAAACGGCTGTGGCAAATCTACCTTGATACGGGCGATTTTGGAACAGGCTGACAGGATGCAGAAGAATAGTACATTGATTTATTCAGAGCAACAGATGAAGGTAGCGTCCAACCTTGTTATTTCCTATATTCATCAGGATACCGGCTTTCTGAAAGGCAACATCAAGGATTTTTGCAAGGAACGTAAGCTGGATGAAAGCTTATTTTTCACACTGCTTAGAAAGTTGGATTTGGAGAGGGCTCAGTTTCGGAAGAATCTGGAGGATTTATCGGAAGGGCAGAAGAAAAAGGTGCTGATTGCTGCCAGTCTGATGACGCCTGCCCATGTGTATATCTGGGATGAACCGCTCAACTATATCGATGTGTTTTCGAGAATGCAGATTGAAGAGCTGATCCTGACCTACCAGCCCACCATGATCTTAGTGGATCATGATGTACGGTTCCGGGATAAGATCGCGACGAGGGTTGTGGAGCTATAGCCTTGCGTTTATAAATTCTGCTTCCTATAATGAAATCAATAAATACGAGAGATAAAAGTATCTGCGAGAAATATTTTATTGCAATAAATTAGTTTATAAGGAGAATGTCACATGGCGGAAATCTATTATACAGAGGATGATGCGAATATAGCGCAGATCGTCAAAGAATATTTAGAACAGAAGCATTATAAGGTAACTTTGTTAGGAACAATTGCGGAGGCGGAAGAAGCGCTTTGCAATCATTTGCCGTCCCTTATTTTAGTGGACTGGAATATGCCGGATGGTCGGGGAGACTCTTTATGCCGTTGGATTCGTTCCCGTTGGAAGGAACTGCCGGTTATTTTTCTGACAGTCCGCGGAGATTCCCATGATATTGTCTGTGGATTTGCAGACGGTGCCGACGATTATGTGGTAAAGCCTTTTGAGTTGGAGGTCTTATATTCACGGATCATGGCGTTGCTTCGAAGAACCGGTGATGTTTCAAAGCAGTACCTTACTTGTGATGGGATTATGATCGACACAGACCGGATGCTTGTTACCTGCGAAGCAGAAGAAGTGTCTGTCAGCGCGATCGAATATCAGTTGCTTTTATTTTTGATGGAAAACAAAGGTAAAACAGTCACGAGAGACAGAATATTAGAGCAGATATGGGATGCCAAGGGAAACTATGTGAATGACAATACGCTGACTGTTACCATGAAAAGGCTGCGGGAGAAATTAAACCAGCCATCCTGTTTAAAAACCGTTAGGAGTGTCGGATATCGAATGGAGGATACGATATGAGCAGACGTAACAGTATAGCGTTTCTCCTTGGGCTAGTGTTGTCGGTCAGTTTGCTTACGATGGTTTTGACTGCCGGACTGATATTGGGGCATGAAAGACAGGCACAATTTGACCTTATGGGAAATGTATTGGGTAAAGTCGTAGAAGCGCAACCGGAGGCGGAACAGACGATAGCAGCCGTTTTGAAAGAATACCAAAATTCCACACAGAAAAAAAATGTCGGAAATATTCTGCCTGCATGGGGCTATGATGTATCGGATTTTCGAGGTCCTGCATATAGGACAAATATGGCATTGGTAGGAGCGGGATTCCTGTTGGGTGTCAGCTTGCTTACGATATCTTTTTTCTACAGACATCGAAAAGAAAAACTGCGGATTCAGATGTTAACGGAATATCTGGAAAAGGCGTATACCGGGCAGGCAGAGATTCTTGCCACTGTCGGAGAAGATGATTTTTCCAAGTTGGAGGATGAAATCTATAAGACGATCACTGCGTTATATCAGGCGAAAGAGTCTGCTTTGGAAGCCAAAAAACAGTTTGCCAGAAATCTTTTTAATATAGCGCATCAGTTAAAAACGCCAATTACAGCAATTTCCCTTTCTGCGCAGATGATGCGGAAAAGTTCTGACGGAGGGTATCCGGAGAAGATAGTAAAGCAGCTTGACAGACTGACATATTTGGAAGAATCTTTGCTCGTATTAGCCCGCATGGATGCCGGAACTTTGACAATGGAGCCTAAAGAGACGGATGTGTTTACACTTCTTATGCTCGTAGCTGATAACTTGCAGGAATTGTTTGCGCAGGCGGCGGTTTCGATAGACATTCCTGAACTTGGAGAAATGAGTGTTCTTGTAGATCTTGACTGGACAGTAGAAGCGGTTATGAATCTGATGAAGAATTGTATGGAGCATACACCGACGGGACATACGGTTCACTGTGCTTATTCCCAAAATCCGATGTATACGGAAATCTGTATTTGGGATGAAGGCAAGGGTTTTGTAAAAGAAGATATCCCGCATCTCTTTGAACGTTTCTACCGCGGGCAGAATGCCGCTGAAGGCGGAGTAGGAATCGGGCTTGCGCTGGCAAAGGAAATCATAGAGCGGCAGAACGGAACAATCAGGGCAGAAAATCTGCCGGGCGGAGGTGCCTGTTTTACCGTACATTTTTATTGCCACTGAACGTATTCTGCATTTACGAAGCTGTTTCATTGATTGGCTTTTTGTCATTTAATTGTCACTTTACCCTGTTATACTGTAATCAGCCGGAATGAGGTGGGCTGGCAGGAAACGCAAATTAGGATTTGTGAGAATGCCAGTAGAAGTTTTTCCCGGTTTGAAACACGTGCTATGACAGAAAAGGAGAACATGGAATGGAGATTTTAAGATGTGAAGGTGTCAGGAAAGTATATGGTTCGGGAAGTAATCAGGTAGCAGCTTTGGACGGAATCGACTTTTCAGTCAATAAAGGTGAATTTGTGGCGATCGTGGGCGCATCCGGTTCGGGTAAATCCACATTGCTGCATATTCTGGGAAGCGTGGATCAGCCGTCCGAAGGAAAAGTTGTAATAGAGGGAACGGATCTGACTTCCCTGAATCCTACACAGGCAGCCATTTTTCGCCGCAGAAAGGTAGGGCTTGTCTATCAGTTTTATAATCTGATTCCGACACTTACGGCTCGAAAGAATATTTTAATGCCGCTTCTTTTGGATAAAAAGAAGCCAAATCAGGAATATTTCGAGAAAATTGTCAATTCCCTTGGCATTCAAGACAAGCTGGAAGCGCTCCCTAGTCAGTTATCCGGCGGACAGCAGCAGAGGACGGCTATTGCCCGTTCTTTGATCTATCGTCCGGCTTTGCTGCTGGCGGATGAACCGACAGGCAACCTGGATCAAAAGAACGGAAGAGAGATCGTGGATATGCTGAAACTATCCAACCGAAATCTTCACCAGACAATTCTGCTAATTACCCACGATGAAAAGATTGCACTGGAAGCAGACCGTATTATCACTATAGAAGACGGACGCATCGTCAGTGATGAATTGCGGAGATGACAGAGGGAAAAATTATGTTCCTACACTTATTTTTTGTAACCAGATCAGTATAGTCTAAGCAATATTTAAGTCAAAGTTGAGGATTGGGATGAAAAACAGGATTGATTTGTGGAAAGAATTTTCTTGCAGTTATATTAAAAATAACCGGAGTTCGTGTATAACGATTATCGTAGCGGCGTTTGTTGCTGCGTTGCTGTTATCTTTCTTATCCAGCTTGTTTTATAATTTCTGGATAGGTGAAGTGCATAATATTATTGCTGAAGAAGGGGACTGGCAGGGACGTATCACCGCAGAACTGACAGAGGAAGAATTGGTTGTAATACGGAATTTTGGAAATACGGAATATGCAGCGGTGAACGAAGAACTAAGTGGAGAAGAAGGTATTGTTGTGGATATTACATTTCGGAACCCGCGGAAGATTTACCGTGACATGCCTTTGCTTGTGCAGAAGCTTGGACTTTCGGAAAATGCAGCAGCTTATCATACGATTTTGCTGTCGCGCTATCTTATCCATGATCCGGCAGATCAGGAGCCGCCGCTTTTGATATCGTTTTATCTGACGGTTCTGCTCATGGTTTCCTTTTCCCTGATTCTAATGATCCATAATGCTTTTGGGGTATCGATGCAGGCCAGAATTCATCAGTTCGGAATTTTTTCCAGTATCGGTGCGACACCGGGGCAGATCAGGATGTGTCTGATGCAGGAGACAGCCATACTATGCGGCATGCCCGTTGTGCTGGGATACCTGATCGGAATTTTGCTCAGTATAGGTGTTATTTCGGCGATGAATAGGATGGCGGAAAGGATCACAGGTGCTTATGCATCGGATTATACTTATCATCCGGTGGTGTTGGCGGTGACTGTCAGCCTGATTGGTTTGACGGTGCTGTTTTCTGCGTGGCTGCCTGCAAGAAAGCTGAGCAGGCTAACGCCTCTTTGCGCAATCCGCAATATCGATGAAATATCCTTGCATAAGAGAAAACATTCTCCGGTTCTGTCATTTTTGTTCGGAATCGAAGGGGAGCTTGCGGGTAATGCTTTGAAAGCGCAGAGAAAAGCCTTGCGGACATCTGCCTTATCACTGACGCTCTCCTTTTTGGGATTTACCCTTATTTTATGCTTTTTTACCCTCTCCGGGATCAGCACGAGACATACTTATTTTGAGAAATATCAGGATGCATGGGATGTGATGGCAACAATAAAAGATACGTGTCTGGCAGATTTTGATAAGGCGGCAGAGTGTAAAAATATTTCCATGGCGCAGGACGTGGTGATATATCAGAAAGCGGAGGCAGTCGCCAGCATTCCAAAGAAAGCTGTCAGCCGGGAACTGACTGCGCTGGGCGGATTCGAAGCCATCGCAGGAGAGCCTGTAGAAGAAAAGAGGAAGATAACTGCTGATGCGGGCATGGTGGAAAAGACAACTGTATCAGAAAGCATAGATTACCAGAAGGTGCAGGCTTCTCTTGTGATTCTGGATGATGAAAGTTTTTTGGCATATTGTAAAAAAAATGGGGTCAGCCAAGGGTTAGATGGTACTATTATCCTTAACAGGATATGGGACAGTGTGAACAGCAATTTCCGATACAAAAAATATATTCCGTTTTTGGAGGAAGGGCAGGAAAAAATCAGACTGCAAAGTTTGCAAGAAGACGTGGCAGAAATCCCAGTGCTTGGCTATACAGAGGAAGTTCCATTATTGAGGGAGGAATATGAAGATTATGCATTAGTACTGTTTGTGCCGTTATCTCTGTGGGAATCCATAGCAGACCCAGACCGAATTGGGGGAGCAGAAGAAGATACTTATGTACGTATTCTTGCGGAACAAAGAGATGATCTTGCCGTATTAAGTGATTTGGAGCAGGATATTAAAGCTGTGCTGGGGCATGAGTACGAAACAGAAGTGGAAAACCGTATTCAAGAGAGAATGTCCAACGATGAGATGATCTTAGGATATATGTCTATTCTGGGCGGATTGTGTGTTATACTTGCTTTGATAGGAATTGCCAATATTTTTTCCAATACGATGGGATTTCTCCGGCAGCGGGGAAGAGAGTTTGCGCGCTATCTGTCTGTGGGCATGACTCCGGCAGGTTTGCGCAAAATGTTCTGCATAGAAGCGATGGTCATTGCGGGGCGGCCGTTACTGATAACATTACCGTTAACGGTGGCAGCAGTGGGTTTTATGATAACGGCAAGTTATTTAGATCCTATGGAATTTATTGAAGAAGTGCCCGTGATGACGATTTTGGTATTTTATATGGCTATTCTGGGTTTTGTGGCATTGGCATACTATCTGGGAGCAAAGAAAGTACTGGGGTATTCTCTGGCGGAAGCGCTGCGGGATGAAACTATGATATAATGAGCGTTAGCGAGCGGGAACAGGCGAAACCTGCTCATCGCGAGCGGCGAATGGCGATCATGAACAGGGTTCATGATATATGAGTGTTATCGAATGGAGAAATAATATGAAAACAGAACTGGATAAATGTCTTGCAGGGGAATGGTACGACTGCCACGATCCGATTTTTTTAGAATACAAGCAAAATGCCAGAGCGTTGCTTCGGGAATACAACGCTCTGGAATATGACCAGAAAGTAAGAAAAACAGAAATCTTAAAAGCATTGTTTGCTCGTATCGGAGACAACGTATCTGTGGGTCTGCCCTTTATATGCGATTACGGGTGCAATATTACTTTGGGAAATAATGTGTCCATTAATATGAACTGTACACTGGTGGATTGCAATAAAATAACCATCGGGAACAATGTCCTAATTGCTTCTAATGTACAAATGTATACGGCGACTCATCCGGTGGAGTTGGCAGACAGATTAACGCCCGGCTGGAATCCCGACAGCGGCGAATATTTCTGTCGTACCTATGCGCTTCCGATTACCATAGGAGACGGCTGCTGGATCGGCGGCGGAGTGATCATCCTGCCGGGTGTCACGATTGGAAACGGTACGGTCATCGGTGCGGGAAGTGTGGTGACGAAGGATATTCCCGATAATTGTGTGGCAGTCGGCAATCCCTGCCGGGTGATCAGAAAGATCAATGGAGAGCAGGACGCGATCTTTTCGTCAGGAGGCGGGAAATAATATATTCTGCACTATCACTCCGCAGCCAATCTTCACACCGGCATTGCCGGACGGCTGCGTGGTGAAGTCATCTGCGGCGCTATGGATGATCAGGGAGCGTCCGAGGATATCAGGCAGCTCAAACCGGTCTGTGTAGAATACACAATAGGCATAGCCCTGATTGCCCAGAAGGGGCGGCAGGTCGCCGGCGTGCTGCGGATGGGGCAGGTTGTTGGGATTATAGTGAGCGCCGGTTTTGTTAAATGGCGGTGTACAGTCACCGAATTCATGGATGTGTAAGGCATAGAACTGGCTGTTGATGGGTACGTTTTGATAGGGAAGTCCATAAATCTCAACTTCTATCAGCACCCCGCCGAAAGGCGCGGGATAGAAGTATGCAATGCCCTGAAGACCGGGGTTATCGGCGTTACCGGACAGCTTGGCATAGGCAGCGGGATAAGAATATTCTTTCATAAGGAATCTCCGTATAAGAAGCATTTTACTTGGAAACGGAAAGTCGCAGAGTTGTTTCCTGTAGTTAGCTTCTGCTGTTTATCATATGATATGTCAGAGAAAAGATGGTGTGCATGATAATAAATAATCTGAGTGTCTATAGAATACATTCGTGCTGATTTGTGCAAAAAAAATGAAATATTCATGCAAATTAGTGTTAATGCTGTGAGTCTGATTTATAATGTCCGGTATATTGACATTTGATATAATGTGGCTATAATACAGATGAGGTTAGTGATGGCTAACTAAGAAAACAATGATTTGTACACATAGAAATAACGAAAAAGCTAACGTATAGAATAATCAAAATTAACTTACAATAAGACAGATAGATTCCGCTGCACAAAAAATAAAGAAATACATAGGATACAATAACGGGAAAAACAGCAAACAAATGCTTGTGCAGAGAATCAGATGAGGAAAGGCAGGATAAGGATATGCAGCTTACACTTGGATTAATGATTCCGTTTCTGGGAACCACTCTCGGTTCTGCTATGGTTTTTTTCATGCGAAAGGAAATGAATATAAAGATAGAAAAGCTGCTTTTAGGGTTCGCGGCAGGTGTAATGATTGCCGCATCGGTGTGGTCCCTTTTGATTCCGGCGATTGATATGGCCGGAGAACAGGGGAAAGTGGCATGGATACCTGCAACCGCAGGATTTCTGGGCGGTATGGCTTTTTTGTTGGTTTTGGATAGTCTGATTCCCCACCTTCATCTGGAGAGTACCGAACCGGAGGGGATAGAATCCAATTTAAAAAAAACAACAATGCTTGTCCTTGCCGTGACGCTTCATAATATTCCGGAGGGCATGTCTGTGGGTGTTACTTTTGCGGGAGCATTGATCGGAGATACAGGCATTACGATGGCCGGGGCTTTTGCCCTTGCAGTGGGGATTGCGATCCAGAATTTTCCGGAGGGCGCTATTATTTCCATGCCTCTTCGCAGCGAAGGAACATCCCGTCTGCGTTCTTTTGCATATGGGGCATTATCGGGAGTTGTGGAGCCTGTGGGTGCCCTGGTCACCATATTGCTGGCGAAGCAGATTGTTCCGGCGCTGCCTTATTTCCTTGCTTTTGCGGCGGGTGCCATGATCTATGTGGTGGTGGAAGAGCTTATTCCGGAGTCACAGGTTGGAGAACACAGCAACATCGGTACGATCGGTGTGGCAGTCGGTTTCGTGGTTATGATGATATTAGATGTGGCGCTTGGGTAAAGCCGCTTTTAGAGGTGCAAATGATACGATTTATCAATAGATACTGTTAGACGTGACAAATCCAAGTGTTGTACAGTAGACTGTTTCTAGATAAATGATAGTGCTTCTTCAGATAAGCGTAAGCAGATAAATTGGTACTGGTTTTACAAATAAGCAGTTTTGAAAAGCATTGAACATATATTGTAACAAAGGAGGAAACAGATATGCTAAAGTGTTTGGAATGTTTTAAGAATTTCGACGGAAAAAAGACAGGTATTTTTGCTGCCGGTGTATTATTCGGTACGGCAGGCATTAAGATCTTATCCAGTAAGGATGCCAAAAAGGTATATACAAGTTGTACTGCCGCAGCACTTCGTGCTAAGAAATGTGTGATGGATGTGGCTGGTACTATTCAGGAGAATGCTGAGGACATCTACGCAGGTGCCAAGCAGATCAATGAAGAAAGAGCCGCCGAAGAAGAGTATTCGGACGAAGATGACGTAGAAGTTACGGAGTAAAGAACTTTACAGTAATACAGTATTTTCTATGAAACAAGAAACACCTGTAGATGGCTACAGGTGTTTTTCTCAAAGCCCCCTTTGGCTGCCGGACATGACTTGTTATGTGACAGAAAATGTCTGAGCACGCCTTATTTGGGAATGAAAGGTTTGAATTGTTATGCGATTTAGAATCAAGGATGAGATACGCGGCAGAGTCCGCGTACATTTTATGCAGAGTGCCATGACTGCCAGACAGGCGGACACGGTGGAATATATGTTAATGCAGTATCCTTTTATAACAAAGGTAAAGGTCTATGAACGTTCCGGGGATGTGGTAGTCTGTTATAAAGGAAATCGGGACGAGGTCATTAGGGTATTGCAGCGTTTTCACTATGAGACTGCACAGGTGCCCCAGACGTATCTGCAGAATTCCGGCCGGGAACTAAACCGGGAATATTGGGATAAGCTTGTCGGCAAGGTGGTGGTTCATTATGGTACGAAGCTATTGTTTCCCTGTTCGGTGCGCAACGCGATTGCGGCATTGAAATCTGTAAAGTATATTTGGCAGGGAATATGTACGTTGGCACACTGGAAGCTGGAGGTGCCGGTTCTGGATGCCACTGCAATAGGTGCTTCCGTGGTTCGTGGAGACTGCAGTACGGCAAGTTCGGTTATGTTCCTGTTAGAGGTAGGAGAAATTTTAGAGGAGTGGACTCATAAGAAATCAGTAGGTGATTTGGCAAGGAGTATGTCTCTGAATATCAATAAGGTGTGGCTTGTTCGTGACGGGCAGGAGATACTGGTATCTGCGGAGACGATTCAGCCCAACGATTTGGTGCGGGTCCATATGGGGAATGTAATTCCTTTTGACGGTATCGTGGCAGAAGGTGAGGCGATGGTCAATCAGTCTTCCCTGACAGGAGAGTCTATGCCGGTACGTAAGTTGACAGACGGATATGTCTATGCTGGCACGGTATTGGAGGAGGGCGAACTGACTATTTGTGTCAAGGAGGCTAACGGTTCCAGTAAGTATGAAAAGATCGGTGCCATGATAGAAGAATCAGAAAAGTTGAAATCTTCTTTGGAAAGCAAGGCAGAGCATCTGGCAGATAAACTGGTACCGTATACATTTGCAGGGACAATCCTTACTTATCTGCTTACCAGAAACGTCACCAAGACAATCTCTGTCCTTATGGTAGACTTTTCCTGTGCTTTGAAGCTGGCTATGCCTTTGGCGGTATTATCGGCGATTCGTGAGGCGAGTACCTATGACCTGACGGTTAAGGGCGGTAAGTTTTTAGAGGCAGTAGCGGAAGCGGATACGATTGTTTTTGATAAGACAGGAACGCTTACGAAAGCCAGACCGACTGTGAAAAAGATTGTTTCTTTTCATGGAGAAAGCGAGCAGGAACTGCTGCGTGTGGCAGCCTGTCTGGAGGAGCATTTTCCGCATTCCATGGCGAAAGCGGTTGTGGAAGCGGCACAGGACGAAGGCATTGAGCATGAGGAGATGCATTCTAAAGTAGAGTATATTGTGGCACATGGTATTTCCTCCATGGTAGAGGATAAGAAGGTTGTGATCGGCAGTTATCATTTTGTGTTTGAGGATGAGCAGTGCCGGATACCGGAAGGAGGACAGCTTTTGTTTGAGCAGCTTCCGGAGGAATATTCCCATCTTTATATGGCGATTGAGGGAGAGCTTGCAGCTGTCATCTGTATTGAAGATCCACTGCGCGAAGAAGCTTCAGATGCCATTAAGGTATTAAAAGCGGCAGGAGTGTCTAAAGTGGTGATGATGACCGGAGACAGTGAGAGAACAGCCCGTGCCGTTGCGGCCAGAGTAGGTGTGGATGAATATTTTTCTGAGGTTTTGCCGGAAGATAAAGCCAGGTTTGTAGAGCAGGAGAAGGCAAAGGGCAGAAAAGTGATTATGGTAGGAGACGGCATCAATGATTCTCCGGCGTTGTCGGCGGCGGATGTGGGCATTGCCATCAGCGACGGAGCGGAAATAGCAAGAGAAGTGGCGGATATCGTGGCCGGTGCGGATAATCTGTACAGTATCGTAACCTTGAAACAGATCAGCAATGAGCTGATGAAGCGGATTCACGGCAATTACGGTAAGATAGTAGGATTTAACACAGGACTGATTCTGCTTGGTGTGGCAGGAATTCTTCAGCCTACTACTTCGGCGCTGCTGCATAATACATCGACTATTTTGATTAGTCTTAAGAGTATGCAGAATTTACTGTCGGACAAATAGAATGGAAGCCATCTGTGACAATAACATGATACGGAAATAGTGCTTTGGTCACGGATGGCTTTTGGCGAAATTTTATCAATAGTAAGGTTGACAAGGGTATGTCCTATAGTGTAATATAACAACAGTTAGTCAAAACTAACCAAAAAAACGAAATCCGATGGCAAAGGAGTCACCGGATATTCTTTACAACACGGGTTAGACATAACTAACTATAAAAGTACATTAAAGAGGTTGCTTATGTTTGAAAAATATCTGATTGAAAATTGTGCTCCGACTCTGGCATCGTTAAAAACCGCAAACTTATTCTCCTATACATATCCCTCCATCGCAAAACTGCAAGAAACGATTGCCTATTGGAATAAACGCATGACAGATAAAGGGGTGACCTTTACCGTACTGAGAGTAAATAGCGCCACTGCTCTTGTTTATGTATATCGGGAAGCATATCTGCACCGTGATCTGCAGAAACCGGGCGTGGCGCAGCTTTTACGACACTTCGGATATGACAGTATGGAGACGGAAGAGGTACTGGAACAACTGCGCATCAGACTGCAGGAGCAAGATGAGTTCCCGCATGAAATAGGATTGTTTTTAGGATATCCGTTACAGGATGTGATCGGTTTTATGAAATATAAGGGAAGTAATTGTAAATGTACCGGATGTTGGAAGGTATATGGTGATGAGTTGGAAGCATCACGCATCTTTGCCATGTTTGATAAGTGCAGAAAGATTTATGTAAACCTTTGGAATCAGGGAAGAAGCATCATGAAACTGACGGTGGCAGCATAAACAGCCGAAAGGAAGTCATAAAACGAGGGCAATGCATAAAACAAAAGCAATTTATGGAGATGGAAGTAATTTTTTAAAACAATATATTAAAGGAAGAGAGGATTATCATATGAGTAAAGTGGCAGTTGTATATTGGAGCGGCACGGGTAACACCGCAGCTATGGCAACCGCAGTAATAGACGGAGCAAAGGAGAAGGGGGCTGAAGTGGAAGTGTTTACAAGCGCTAATTTTGATGCTTCCATGGTAGATGACTTTGACGCTATCGCCTTTGGATGTCCGGCAATGGGCGCGGAAGTGTTGGAAGAGAGCGAGTTTGATCCTATGTTCTCGGCATGTGAAGGTAAGCTTAGCGGTAAGAAGATTGCATTGTTTGGTTCTTATGGATGGGGCAGCGGCGAATGGATGGAGAGCTGGGCAGACACCTGTAAGGCTGCCGGTGCTGATTTTGCATGCGATTATGTGATCTGTAACGGAGCACCGGATGAAGACGGTGTTAATGCATGTAAAGAGCTTGGTGCCGCACTGGTGTAAAAGCTGAATAGAGTATCATAATAGTTTTAATAAAAAAAGAAAAATCGTCTTTCATAAAAAGATATAAAAAAGATATTAGAAAAGTACAATCTGGTGTAAGGATTGTACTTTTTTGTGCTGTAAACTGCTGATCCTGTGTTTTTTAACATATACTTTAAGATAAAGTAGATCAGACGATTCTGTTATATCCGGGGAAAATCCTATTCCTAATTGCAATAAGCTTATTTTTCAGCCGCGAAAAGCGATTTGTGAAAGTCCCATAAATGTGGTAAGATACTTTACATATGGTAAATTGGTAATGGGGAATATGGGGCAACTTTTGGAAAATGGCTGTTATATATGCCTGTTTAGGCGGGCTTTGAAGGTGGTAGAAAAGTATGGAAGAGAAGAAAATAACGAATCCTTTAGGAATAGAAAAGACAGGAGTGCTTTTGCGGCAATTTGCGATCCCGAGCATCATAGCGATGCTTGTCAGTTCCTTGTATAATATCGTAGACCAGTTCTTTATCGGACGAAGCGTGGGAGAACTGGGTAATGCGGCGACGAATATTTCTTTCCCGCTGTCCATTTCCTGCGTGGCGATAGCATTGCTGTTTGGAATCGGCGGAGCCTCGACTTTTAACCTGCATATGGGGAAAGGAGAGAGAGACGAGGCGGTATATTATATGGGTAATGCTGTAGTCATGCTGTTTGGATGCGGACTGTTTCTGTGTGCGGTAACGCAGGTGTTTTTAGAGCCTATGCTGCGTTTCTTCGGTTCCCCGGAGAATGTGCTGGGCTATGCCAAGATCTATACGAGAATCGTATCTATCGGTTTCCCGTTTCTGATTCTGACGACCGGAGGCGGGCATTTGATCCGTGCTGACGGCAGACCGAAGATCACCATGCTGTGCAACCTGACAGGCGCTTTGATCAATACGGTTTTGGATGCAATCTTCGTGTTCGTGTGTCAGTGGGGCATGGCAGGAGCGGCAGCAGCTACGGTGATTGGTCAGGTGATTTCTGCAACACTTGCCATCTGGTATTTGGCACATTGCAAGTCTGTGACACTGGAACGCAAACACCTGGTTTTGCAGAAGGATAAGGTTTCCATGATTGCCGCTTTAGGAGCAGCGCCGTGCAGCAACCAGCTTGCCATGATGGTGGTACAAATCGTTATGAA
This sequence comes from Lachnospiraceae bacterium, assembly GCA_017936885.1. Lineage (GTDB taxonomy): Bacteria > Bacillota > Clostridia > Lachnospirales > Lachnospiraceae > UBA3282. Next base: position 27,097 of record JAGBEO010000017.1, read on the forward strand.
TAAGTCTTTGAAATATTATGGTTTCCTCTCGGCTTATGGGGAAGCGATTCCCATTGCCTGTGCGGGCATTATTACCAAGGTTAATCAGGTGTTTATGTCCTTTATCATCGGAATTTCTCAGGGATTGCAGCCCATTGTCAGTTTTAATTACGGAGCGAAGCAGTATGAGCGTGTGAAGAGAGGGTATTTTCAGGCGATTGGAATTGCTTTTGTCATGGCGTTGGCAGCATTTTGTATGTTCCAGTTTCTCCCGAGACAGATCACTTCGATTTTCGGGGACGGCTCTGAGGAATATTTCCGGTTTGCCATTAACTATTTCAGAATTTATCTGTTTTTTACTTTTGCAAACGGTATTCAGCCGATTACGTCTAATTTCTTTACCGCAATCGGTAAACCCAGGAGAGGTATCTTTTTATCCCTGACAAGGCAGATTCTGTTCCTGCTGCCGTTACTGATTATCTTCCCGTTATTTATGGGGATTGACGGTATTATGTATGCGGGACCGATAGCCGATCTGCTGGCGGCAGTCGTGACGCTTGCAATGATTATTCGGGAGCTGCGCCGGGAAGAATATAGGGGACAGATGATGTCTGCACAGTAGATTATTATACGTATTAAAAACGGCAGGATATTCCGGGCAGGAGATCCTGCCGTTTTTGTGAAAGTCATGCTTTGGCAAGAGAATCAACACGGACGGCATGACTGTTCAGACAGGAGCTGCTTCATTTGTTTAATGCCTGCTTCCTGAGAAGTAATAATGGCATTTAAGATCGGTACAAGCTCCGGGCAGATACAGTAGCGCAGCGCATTTTCCGACATGCGGACAGCGCCTTCATGGTGGGGGATCATTTCCCGCATAAAGGTTTCGCTGATATTGTTCGTAGCGCGTGCTGTGTCCATCTGTGTAAACATGGTCTGCGTGATTGTTTTATACGTACGGCGGTAAAGCCGTATATCCTGACAGGTATCTGTCTGTAAGCGGCAGCATTCCAGCACGTTCCACATGTCGTGAATGCTCTGCGTCTGCATGGCAATAATATTGGAAGCGATCTTTTGAAGCGGAATACAGGTTGTGTATTGTAAGACATTTTCGGACATGCTGATTGCTGCCCTGTGATGGGGAATCATTTGTACAATAAAATTCTGGGAGATGCTGTTCGTTAGAGGGGCATTTTCCATTCCGTGAATCATTTTATCCAGAATTTCATAGAATCTGCTCAGATACTCTTTGGTAGAAGTCCTAAAACTGCATGGTTCCAGCATGGCAAAATCCTTCTTTTCTTTCTGTATCATATGTGGGAAAAATGAAAAAGTGTATCCGGCCCGGTTTCTGACAGGGTTTAAATGCATATTTTTCTTAGATTAGCTCAAGCTATTAAGAATAATAACTATGACAAAGAATAGCAAATGAGTTCCGGGAGGATAGTGTGAAAAATCTATATGCGGAAGATTTTTCACACAAACTTGTTTGTGTTACGCAATAATTTGTGCCTTGCGCAATGTATGCGGAGCATATATGTAAATTCGCAGGCTGAGTAAGAATGGAGATTACTATGGATTCAGTTTGGAGAAAAACGATATCACTTCCGCAGTTTGAAAGCCTGCAGGGAGATGTGAAGACAGATGTGCTGGTTATCGGCGGCGGTATTACGGGAATTTTGTGCGCCTATTTCCTGAAAGAAAGAGGGATTGACTGTCTGCTTGTGGAAAGGGACAGACTCTGTCACGGTGTGACAGGCAATACCACGGCGAAAATTACGGCGCAGCACGGATTAATCTATAACAAGCTGTTTCGCCATGCAGGACTGGAGAAGACAAAACTGTATCTGGAAGCAAACTGGTGGGCAATCAGGAAATATGAGGAACTTGCCGGATCAATCGACTGTGATTTTGCGGAAAAGACAGCCTATGTCTATTCTCTTGATGATCCTAGAAAGCTGGAACAGGAAGCAATGATCTACGGGATTCTGGGATTAGATGATAAGATTGTGGACACCCCGGAGCTGCCTTTTGCAACGGCCGGAGCCTTGCAGATGACGAATCAGGCGCAGTTCCATCTCCTGAAATTTTTGTCTGCCATCGTGAAGGATTTGAAGATTTATGAGCATTCTTTTGTAAAAGAGCTGCTGCCGAACAAGGCGGTTACGGAACAGGGCAGTATCACGTATCAGCAGGTGATTTTTGCGACTCATTATCCTATGGATAATAAACATGGGTTTTATTTCCTTAAATTATATCAGCATCGTTCTTATGTAATAGCATTGGAACATGCCGCGCAGATGGAAGGTATGTATGTGGATGAAGCCAGGAAGGGAATGTCTTTTCGAAGCTATGATAACCTGCTGCTTGTGGGCGGCGGCAGCCACCGTACCGGTAAAAAGGGCGGCAACTGGCAGGAACTGCGGGAGTTTGCGAAGCAGTATTACCCGGATGCAGCAGAAAAGTATGCATGGGCAGCACAGGATTGTATGCCCTTAGACGGAGCGCCTTATATCGGTGCCTATTCGCCCGCCATGCCCGGCTGTTATGTGGCGACGGGATTTCAGAAGTGGGGCATGACATCGGCTATGGTATCGGCAATGCTGTTAGCGGATATGGTGCAGGGAATTGAAAATCCTTATGCGGCAGTATTTAAGCCTTCCAGAAATATTTTTACCAAACAGCTTTTCTGTAACGGCGCAGAAGCGGTACTTAATCTGCTGACACCTACGGTCCCGCGCTGCCCGCACCTGGGCTGTGCTTTGAAATGGAATGCAGCGGAACACTCCTGGGACTGTCCTTGTCATGGTTCCCGCTTTACGAGGGAAGGGAAGCTTCTGGACAATCCGGCGAATGGGAATAAGAAAATGTAAGATGATTGCGCCAGACAGATGTGTCTGGCGTGATTTGCATCTTTGACAATATATGATAAAATAGGTATGTTGTGTTTACGGTATACTTCCAGAGCTTGACAGACAGAAAGGCAGTTATATTCTGGAAGCATACTTGTATTCAAGAGGACAGCTACATTGGAGGAACAGAAGGAAATATAGTATGAACGAAAAGAATGATTTAACCCGGGGAAGTATCGGGAAAAACTTGTTATTATTTGCACTGCCATACCTGTTATCCTGCTTTATGCAGACCTTTTACGGAATGGCAGACCTTTTTGTGGTGGGATTATATAACGGCTCGGAGACCACAACAGCGGTATCCATCGGCAGTCAGGTAATGCATATGCTCACCGTTATTATTGTGGGATTTGCCATGGGAACAACGGTGAGAATCGGGCGCAGTGTGGGCGCTAAGGATGAGAGAGAAGCGGCTAAGAGCGTGGGATGCTCCATCGTATTTTTCGCCCTGTTTGCAGTAGTAGTTACGGCTGTATTACTAATATTGACAGCACCAATCACTAAAGTTATGTTAACCCCGGAAGAGGCAGTGAAGGAAACAAGGCTTTATCTGACGATCTGTTTTGCGGGCATTCCTTTTATTACAGCTTATAATGTAATCAGCAGTATCTTCCGCGGGGCGGGAGATTCCAGACGCCCTATGTATTTTGTGGGTGTTGCCTGTGTGGTTAATATTGTTCTGGATTTCGTATTTATCGGTGGATGCGGCATGGGTGCTGCGGGAGCTGCACTCGGCACGGTCTGCGGACAGGCTGTCAGTGTCGTGTTTGCTTTTCTGATGATGCGAAAGCGTGACTTCGGGTTCCGGGTAACAAAACAGGATATCAGGGTAGATAAAGAGGTAATTTCCCAGATATTAAAGGTGGGAACGCCTATTGCCTGTCAGGATGGATTGATTCAGGTAGCGTTTATCGTTATTACCGTGATTGCCAACAGCCGCGGTCTGATTGCATCTGCGGCGGTAGGTATCGTAGAGAAGCTGATCGGTTTTATGTTCCTGGTGCCCTCGGCTTTCCTGTCCGCTATTTCCACCATTACGGCACAGAACATGGGAGCGGACAAGCCGGAGCGCGCCAGAGCATCTTTGCGCTATGGCATCATTATTACCGTATGCTGGGGTATTTTGTGTGCGCTGTATAATCAGTTCCTGCCCTATACTTTGGTGGGACTCTTTACGAAAGATGCGGCGGTGCTTGCAGCAGGATGCGCCTACATGAGATCTTATTCTGTGGATACGGTTTTTGCCGCAGTTCATTTCTGTTTCAGCGGATATTTCTGCGGGGATCAGAAATCGGTGATATCCTTCATACATAATATAACGTCTATCCTGCTGATTCGTATTCCGGGGGCATATTTTGCCAGTATCTGCTTCCCGGACAGCCTGTATCCTATGGGATGGGCGGCACCGCTTGGATCGCTGTTGTCGGCATTGATTTGTATTGGGTTCTATGTGCATTACCGGAGAAAAGATGTTTAGTGGAAAAATATTTGTGGATACACTGGAATACTTTTTTATTGTGATAATTGAAAAATCGGCTTTATACCTGCCCGTGCCGTCTTATAAAAGTACGAGAAAAAGCCGATAAAATAAAAATATTATACTTCCCACCGGTGAGATTAGAAAGGATAAGATCAACCTGCTTGCCGGAGCCTGCGTCCCGCCATTCGTGGAAATGGTCTGGACGGTAACGGGAAGTGAACAGGAAACGCTGGGCCTGCCGTCCCTGGAGAACGTGGAACTGCTGGCAGATCGTTCATTGATGAAAAAAAATTTGCACCTTAAAGTAGTAGGTAGAATTACGCATTTTCAAGGAGAGGATTCTTTGTGACATTACAGCAGTTAAAATACATGATTACGGCGGCAGAAAAAGGCTCTATTACCGAAGCGGCAAATGCCTTATACATTTCTCAACCAAGTCTTTCGGGCGCAATTAAGGAAGTAGAAAAGGAATCGGGAATTACTATTTTTACACGTTGCCGCACCGGTATTGCGCCAACAAAGGAGGGCATGGAATTTCTGGGATATGCTCGTCAGGTTATACAACAGATGGATTTACTGGAATCAAAATATATCAGCAATCAGACTCCCAAGCAGCGTTTCTGTGTTTCTACACAGCACTACACTTTTACGACAAATGCCTTTGTAGAATTGGTACAGCAATTCGGGCAGGAAAGCTATGAGTTTATACTGAACGAAACGCAGACACATCAAATTTTAGAAGATGTGAGGAATCGTTTCAGTGACCTTGGAATTTTATATTTAAGCAACAGCAATAAAAGCGTTTTGGAAAAAGCATTTCAAGAATACAATCTGAAATTTTATGAGCTGTTTACTGTTTTACCTCACATTTTCATTCGCAAAGGTCATCCGTTAGCTATGCGCCAGTCGGTGACGCTAAAGGACTTGACGCCTTATCCACGGCTGAATTTTGTTCAGGGAGTTTATGAATCATCGAATTTTTCAGAAGAACTTTACAGCAACGAGGAAGCCGATAAAATCATCAAGGTCAGTGATCGGGCGGCGATTGTAAATCTAATGATAGGCTTAGACGGATACACCATATCAAGTGGCATTTTTCCAAGCTATCTGCAAGGGGATAAGATTGTTTCTATTCCCCTTGCTGAAAATGAAGTTATGCGTATCGGATATGTTCTAAACAACGACAAGGAATTGACAGAATTGGGAACTATTTATATTAACGCTTTGAAACAGTATGAAACCTAAAATATAAAAATTGCATATGCTTTTACATAGATAATCTATGGTTCTTTTTTGGTTATCCGCTTGCGTTTGACTCTTTGGGTGTTTCTGGATTTTTTTGCAAGAAGAAAAAAGGATTGCTTTTCGGATATGTTATCTGCGCATGATACAGGCCTGAAAAAATTTTATGGTTTCCATAGGTTCAACCTATACTTTAATATAAATAATCAATATTACCTATTACATGACTACTCATGGTATGATCGAAACGAAAGGAGGTTCCATTATGCCGGGTTATGTTTTAGGTAATTTTTTTGTTTATGCTGTTATCAATGCTTTCACTCCCGGACCGGGAAATATTTTAGCTTTAAATACGGTAACCAACTATGGCTGGAAGAAAGGAAAACCGCTGTTCTTTGGTATATTTGCCGGATATTATGTTGTTCAGATACTTTGTGCATTTTTTGTGTTCGGTGTCAGTACATTTCTGCCATTTGCGCTGGATATCATGAAATATATAGGCGCAGTCTATATCCTTTGGCTGGCTGTCCACATTGCGATCAGCAAACCGCCTACGGATAGCGTGGAAAAGGCAGCGTCATTCGCAAAGGGATTTCTATTGCAATTTGTCAATATAAAGATATATCTGTTTGGTATTACTGCTTTGACGGGTTATGTGACCGATTACAGCACTTCTTTATGGGTATTGTTGATATTTGAGCTTGTGATTGCCACAATCGGAACAGTTGCAACTATGACATGGGTAGGTATGGGTATGGTGATCCAAAAAGTTTATCAAAAGCATTATAGGATCATCAACATGATTCTTGCATTGACCTTGTTGGAATGTGTATATAGTATGTTGAAACCTTAAAGGAAAGAGGGAGAATAAATGAATTTTCAAATTGAAAGAGCCGTTTTGGATATTGATGTGAAAGTAGTATTTGCTTCCATTTGCGGGCTAAATAATATGACAGAAGCGTCGGAAAAATATTCCTTCAAGTGAAAATCTTATCCGGCAGCTTTCTAAAAATCATTCCCTAACATTTATCAATCAAGTAGTGGATATTTACAATATGTGACGATTCTAATGAGGTGCTTTGCCGACTGGAAATTCGTCAGGTCAATAAGACAAAAATAGATGAATCCATTCAAAATGTTCTGTATATCATTGAGAGGAACGAAGCGACAGACGACAGTTACCTTGCGGAAGTCATGGAACGGGTAATAAATCTAACAACAAAGTATTGCGGTGGAATCGGCACTGCGGTAAGTATAACAAATATTATTTAAAATCGGAGGTAAAAATGAAACGTATTTGTTTGTCCACACCAACAATGCACGGAACGGAACAGCAAATGATTCAGGAAGCGTTTGACAGTAATTGGATTGCCCCTCTTGGCCCACATGTCAATGCTTTTCAAAAAGAAATTGCCAGCTATGCAGGGGACAATTCCCATGCTGCGGTCTTAGCATCTGGAACAGCAGCAATTCATTTGGCTGTAATTCTTGCTGGCGTCAGGGAGGGAGATATTGTCTTTGCACCGGCGCTCACATTTTCCGCAAGCGTGAATCCTGTCTGTTATGAAAAAGCGGTTCCTGTTTTTGTCGATTCTGAACGAGATACTTGGAATATCGACCCATGCGCATTAGAAAAGGCATTTCAAAAATATCCACACCCTGCGGCAGTGATAGCGGTACATCTTTATGGTACACCGGCCAAAATAGATGAAATACGCTCTATTTGCGACCAGCACCATGTTCCGTTAATTGAGGACGCGGCGGAATCCATGGGAAGCCGCTTTAAAGGGCGTATGACGGGAACTTTTGGTGATTTTGGAATTTATTCCTTTAATGGGAATAAGATCATCACTACTTCTGGCGGTGGTGTCCTGCTCTCCCATGACGAAAAAATAATTGAGAGAGCTGTCTTTTTAGCTACGCAAGCGCGTGATCAGGCGAGATATTACCAACACTCAACGATCGGCTACAATTATCGAATGTCAAATGTTTTGGCGGCGATTGGCAGAGGACAAATGCCATATATTGATGAACATATCAGGAAAAAGAAAGAGATTTACCGTCAATATCAGGACGCTTTCTCTGATATTTCCGAAATAACCATGAATCCGCTGAATTTTGACGGGGACGCGAATAACTGGTTATCCTGTATGACGATTAAAGAGGGCTGCCCTGTAACTCCAAATCAAATTATGGACGCATTAGCGGATAATCAGATTGAAACACGTCCTATTTGGAAACCAATGAATTTGCAACCTGTATTTTCAGATTGTGATTTTATACAAATCGAAAATGGGATCAGTGTTGGGGAGGATATTTTTAACCGTGGGCTTTGCCTACCCAGTGATATAAAGAATACAGATGAAGATATGGAGCGGATTATCGGTATTATCAAGAGGCAGTTTTTATAAAATGCTTCTCTGCCGTGCGACGGAATTGCCATTCATGACAAAAGAAAAAAAGCCGTTGTGCAGTAGACATACTTTTATGTGTCTATTATTTTCGGCGGCTTTGATTGGATAATAATGTGTTTGACAAGTTAAATTGATATGCGATTTTATAAAGATAGACGATATTATTCAGGTCATCAAAGATAACAGAGGAATTGCATTCTTTACAATGGATAACAAGAATGGAGTTCTCGCCGGTGTTAACGATAATGGAGTACATAGAAGGATTATATATGCCGAATTGGAAATAGCAAAGTTTTAGTAGACATTTCCCTTCTGCGGTATTATGATTAAAACGTTTGTGATGACAAATGTTGTTATGCGGGAGGAGAGATATGGAGAAACTAAAGCCGAAGTTGTTTTCCGTCATGAAAACATACTCGAAAGAACAATTTGTAAAAGATGTGATATCAGGAATTATCGTAGCAATCATCGCACTGCCGCTATCAATCGCCCTGGCACTTGCCTCAGGCGTGTCTCCGGAGCGGGGTATCTATACTGCTATCGTGGCGGGATTTGTGATCTCGTTCTTAGGCGGCAGCCGCGTCCAGATCGCAGGACCGACAGCAGCTTTTGCAACCATTGTAGCCGGTATCGTGGCAGAGAAAGGCATGACAGGGCTTGCCGTGGCAACGATTATGGCGGGTGTGCTTCTGATCATCATGGGTCTGTGCAGAGTGGGAAGCCTGATCAAGTTTATTCCCTATACGATTACCACAGGCTTTACGGCAGGTATCGCGGTGACGCTGGTCATCGGACAGATCAAGGATTTCTGCGGACTGACGATTGTGACAGAAGAGCCATTGATCGAAACGATTGATAAGCTTGTGGCAGATATTCAGAACATTGCTACGATTAACTGGCAGGCAGTGTTAGTAGGCGTTATCAGTCTGGTGATTTTAATTTTATGTTCCAAATTCCTGCCGAAGATTCCGGCGTCCCTGATCGCCGTCATTGTGGGAATTTTGATGGTATCCGGACTGGATTTGAACGTCAATACGATCGGTGATCTGTATACCATTTCCAACAAGATTCCGATGCCCCAAATGCCGCAATTTTCATTGAAACTGATCCAGAGTGAGTGGCATGATGCCCTGACGATTGCCATTCTGGCAGCGATAGAATCCCTGCTTTCGGCAGTTGTGGCAGACAGTATGATTAACAGCAAGCACCGTTCCAATATGGAACTGATCGCACAGGGATGCGGCAATGTGGCATCCGCACTGTTCGGTGGTATTCCGGCTACCGGAGCCATCGCCAGAACTGCGGCGAATATCAAGAATGGCGGACGTACTCCGATCGCAGGTATGGTTCATTCCGTGACTTTATTGTTGATCCTGGTGGTTTTGATGCCCTATGCGGCATTGATTCCCATGCCTACCATTGCGGCGATCCTCTTTCAGGTAGCCTATAATATGGCTGGTATCAATAAAGTGGTTTATCTGTGCAAAACCTCATCCAAGAGTGACATTATCGTGCTGATGAGCACCTTTATCCTGACTGTTGTCTTTGATCTGGTAGTTGCCATCGAGGTAGGTCTGATCGTGGCGATCGTGCTCTTTATGAAGAGAATGAGCGAGGTAACGGATGTGGAAGGATGGCGTTACGTAGATGATGAAGAAGATGCGGACAGTCTTTCCCTGCGGGAAGTGCCGAAGCATACGCTGGTTTATGAGGTAAGCGGACCGTTGTTCTTCGGTGTGGCTGATAAGATCATGCATATTGCGTATAAAGATACGGACAGATGTATCGTGGTTCGTATGAGAAGCGTGAATGCCATTGATGCGACGGCGATGCATGCGCTGGAAGATTTATATGATCATTGCTGTAAAAAGAATGTGCAGCTTATTTTCTCCCATGTCAATGAACAGCCTATGATGATCATGCACAAGGCCGGATTCTATGAGAAAGTAGGCGCTGAGAATTTCTGCGTACATATTGATGACGCGCTGGCAAGGGCTAAGCAGATCGCGGAAGCATAGAAGAGATTTATAGATAAGAGACCGGGAAATTGACTTGTATGGTCAGTGCCTTTCCCGGTCTTTCTTTTCTGTTATATTAGCTGCTGTTGGGAACGAATCAAAGCAGCGTATGCCGTGCAAGGTAATAATCATGTTATACTATCGGATATGCAAAACCGCGCATACTTTCCTGAGTGTCATCCGGTAAACGCCGTAGAAGAGTGCGGAAATGCAGGCAATCAACAGCAGACATGCTGCCATGCCGGCCAGCTCGCTTACGGATAGTTTGTTGTCATTGAAGAACATAATCATGGCATAAAAAGCATAAATAATGCAGGTGCCTATGACAGCAGGCGTACAGAAGACCCGCTTCATCTGGCTTCGGATGGTTTGATATAAGTAGTCATTGGAAGCGCCTAAATGCCGCAAATCGTCATAAAGCTGCTGCCCGTTTATGGCTATGGTCATAGATCGTGTATATGCGATCACGAAGACGGCCGCAAAGCAGACAATTGCCACAAAGATAAACACCATCAAATAAACTGCCATCGTTTTCACGAAATCCGCTTTATCCAGTACTCTGAATCTGGGCATATATTTCCAGAACAACCGGAAATTGCTGCTGTCCCTGACATCGTAACTGATCTGTTCAAAGCCGTATTCTTCCAGATATTCAGGATCAGCCCAATAAGCCGCCCCGCTTTCTTCACTAAGCTGCTTCCGCACAGGGTCCCATGCGTCATAGACTTCTACCTTGCTGTCGGAGTGATCCACTATATCATAAAACAGTGTCTTGGCAAACTCATAGGTTTGATCACAGTCTTCTACATTGAACAGGCAGATCATTTCTTCCCATTCCGGAGTCAGATTCTCACCCATCATCAGATAATCCTTATCATTCATGACATAGCGTCCGTACAGGGCATTCTGTACCACGGTTTGAACGGCAGTAACAGGAAGAGTATGCCCGGACAGCGGATTGGTAAGCAATTTGGCATTGCCTGCAAATTCCATGCCGGCATTCCCCTCGGAATCCAAGATGGCGGCAAGGGTTCCGGATGACAGATTCAGCGTTTCTCCTGTGAGGGCGGTATAGGAGGATTCGGACAGAAATAATTCCGAATTGAGCAACTCCCGGTAAACCGGTTCCCATGTCGTGCCGAGGGAGGTCTCTGTTTCTACGTGCTGTGTGCCGTCTACGCCCAGGCGTATCATAGGGGCACTATTCCAGTCCGTAATTGTCACATCATATTCATCCGCCAATTCGCGCACTTCCTTCTCCATAGGAATCTGCTGATCCATACGGAAGTGATATGCGTAGTCAACGGGTCTTGCATCATAACTCATCAAGGCACCGACACTGATCATGGGTGTATAGAAGGATGCAAAATAAGCGCCGGCGATCAGAACGCTCATGACCAACAGATTTCGTACGGTCTGACGACCCTGAAACTTCATCTGGCTTGTGGCTACGATATCCTTATAGACAGCTTTCTTCTTATGCCAGCCGTTTATAACCGTGTGGAGCAAAATCATATACAGGCCGATGAAAACGGGAATATAGAATATGGCTGTCAGTATTTCCGGCGGATACCAATGCAGGCCGAGGATGAAAAAGACAGGTGCCTGATAGCCCAGTACTGCACCGAAGATAACCAGCAGAATGCCTATGATTCCATAGCTGCGCGGCACATCATGAATCGGCTCGGATTTATGCCGTTCCTGTATAATCTCCATAATGTTGATACGCCGGATAGAGCGTATCCCCATGTGAAGCAGTATGACAGTTACACAGATAGAGAACAGCAGGGCGATTGTAAAAGCGCCGGGATCTAAGAAAAGCACCATCTCCTCGGTATCCACAAGGAAGAGCCGGAAAAGCCCCCAGATTCCTTTGGTCAGCGGTATGCTTAGAAGGATTCCGGCAGAACAGGAGAGAAGGGCGATCACACTCAGTTCCCTGATAAGGTGCCCGGCCAGCGTCTGCCGTTCCATGCCCAGCGCAAGAAAGATACCCAGGTCTTTAGATTTCTGTCGGAAGAAAAGGCTTGCGGCATAGAGAGAAAATACGGCACAGCCTATTGCGGTAAGTACAAATATCATCATCACCTGTTTTCTGCTGTCACCGCCCTCGGGAAGCACGGAGAGAACCGTGGGGGAGCGCATAATGGAAAGATATGCGGAAATCAGCAACACTGAGAAAAACAGGCATCCGGTCAGCAGGGCATATTGTCCTCTGTTTTTCTTTCGCAGTGTTTTATAAATATCGGTAAAAGTTTTCATGTCTAATCGATACTCCCTTTCTCTTTTTAGTGATTTGTAACTGCCCGTGATTACTGTCCCATTTCCCGGATCGTATCAAGCAGTTCATCTTGAAAGGCAAGCCGTTTTCGACCGCCTTTCACCACGGTCTTCCATATGACGCCGTCGCGCAGGATAATTACCCTATCGCAAAAGCTGGCGGCGAAGGAATCGTGTGTCACCATAAAGATGGTTGCCGAAAGAGAAGTACGTGCCTGTTCGAAGGTGTCGATGACAGCACGGCTGGATTTGGAATCCAGATTGCCGGTAGGTTCATCTGCCAGAATCAGCAGAGGATGATTGATCAGGGCACGGGCTACCGCGGTACGCTGCTTCTCTCCGCCGGAGATTTCGGCAGGATATTTGTGCATGATATGCTGAATGCCGAAAATAGAGCATAAATGATCAGCCTGTTCCTCCACACGTTCCGATACGGTTTCACCGATGATGGCGGGGAGCAGGATGTTCTGTCTGACAGTCAGCCCATCCAGCAGAAGGAAATCCTGAAATACAAAGCCTAATTTCTGATTGCGGACTTTAGCCAGTTGTTTTTCGTTCAGTGACGCTAAATCGGTGCTTCCCAGCCTGATTTGACCTGCATCTACGGGAATATAGCGTGAGATACAGTTTAAAAGGGTCGTTTTGCCGGAACCGGAAGGCCCCATCACGGCGACAAACTCCCCGTCATTTACCGTAAAAGAGATTCCTTTTAAAACCTCATAGGTGTTTTTACCTACTTGATAATTTTTCTGTAATGCAGAAACTTCTAACATGATTTTGCCTCCGTTCGTATGTGTTGGTGTAAGGGTAGCAGAAACAATTTCCCCGTGCAAACGCCCCCGTCATGTATGGCAGACGGAATGTAAAGTTTGGCAGACTTGACCTGAATTTGATCACAAACGGCACGTTTGATGTAAAGTTTGGTTTTGTGTGATTATGGAAGTATGATATTCTATATAGTGAAGCGTTGAACCGCTTTGCAGTAAACCATGAGAGAAAGGGTTGATGACTGCGATGATCAGAATCGGAATATGTGATGATATATATGATGCCAGAATGCAGATCCGTTCTCTGTTAGAGAGAATCTTGGAGCGTAAAGGGATACAGAGTACCTTTGTGGAATTTCCCTCCGGTGAAAAGTTGTTGCGATTTCTGGAAACCCATACGGGAGAGCTGGACATTCTTTTTCTGGATATGAAAATGATGGGAATAGATGGTATGGAAACGGCACGAAGAATCCGTCAGTCCGATACGGATTTGGGGCTTGTATTTGTGACAAGCTATGCGGACAGGGTGTTTGACGGCTATACGGTAGGCGCACTGGCATACTTAATGAAGCCTGCCAGACAGTCACAACTAGAAGAAATCGTAAACCGGGTTCTTGCAGGCTTATATCAGAAGGAGAACCAGACCTTTTTCTGTCGCTACGGTGATGTGACATACCGGGTTCCTTACGGTAAAATCCTCTATTTTGAATCAGACAGAAGAATCATCACCTGCGTGACGAAGGAGCGGGAGTTTACTTTTTACGATAAATTAGACCATGTCGCCATGCAGGTAGGAGAGCAGTTCGTCCGCATCCACCAGCGTTATTTGGTAAACGCATTGATGGTGGACAGTATTTCGGCAAATGAGGTTCATATCGGAGAGGCAGTGCTGCCGATCAGCCGCTCCCTGAAAGAGGCGGCGATGATAGCGCTTACCCATGCGGCGCTGGATCAGTAAAATGCTGATTGCAGCTTGCTTTTTTGCAAGGGAATCTGTTGAAATCCGGTATGTAAACGAAAGAGAAGGTAACGGCAATGGAAATCATTCATAAGGCAGGTAGTATATTGTACCTGCTGCTGGCATGGAGTTTATATTTTATAAACGGCATATTGTTCTACAGGCTTTTTACCCGCTTCGTGACTGTGAAAAGCAAGTGGATATGGAAACTGCTTCTTTGTTCTGTGTTTGTGTTAAGCAGTGGTATGGTGATATGGGTAGGAGATCATAATCTGATACTGACTTTTTTGTGCTATCTGCCTGCGTGCCTGTGGTGTACGAAGGGCAGCCGGTATGGCAGACTGGCAGTTATTTTTACCTTTTTTTGTATGGAAATGTCCGTATGTGCCCTGATAGATACTTATATTTCTTTTGTCCACTGGGAATTTTATAACTCTTTGACAAGAATCTGCCGTACGGTTGTATATGCAGTCATTTATATGCTGTTGAAAAATAAATTACCGGAAAAAGAAGTGATTCTATCGGAGCGGTTTTGGAAAATTGTATTCGGCCTGACGGTTATGCCGCTTTGCAGTATGCTTTCTGTCGTTTCTTTGACAGATGATACCTTTTTCGGCACCATAGAGTCTTCTGTGGTGAAGAATCTGGGGATTGCCGTGCTGCCTTTTACCTTCCTGACATCCTTTGTGATCCTGGCAGCGGTTGTGGCGTTTGCGAATTATGAGAAACTGGCGAGATCACAGCAGTTATATGAAATGCGGGAATCCTATTATCAAAACTTAAAACAACAGGAGACAAGCATCCGGGGATTGCGGCACGATATGAGAAATCACCTTGCAACCATTCAGACATTGCTCTCCGGAGGAAATACCAAACAGGCGCTTTACCATTTGAACGAACTGTTAGACAGCACCGCTTTGCAGGGGTGCAGAAGGTTTTGCCCGAATGAAACTGCCAATGCCGTATTGCAGTCAAAGGCGGATTTGATTATACGGCAGGGGATGGAATATGATTTTCGGGTCGAAATACCGGAAAAGATATCCGTCTCGGATATCGATCTGTGTTCTCTGATTGGCAATGCGCTGGATAATGCCATACGGGCGGCAGTGTCTGCGGAGGATCACAGAATCATCGTGCGGTGCCGGTGTGATAAGGGGCTTTTGATGCTCAAAGTGGTCAATGCTTTCGTCGGAGAACTTGACAAAGACTTAAGGACTACCAAAGCGGATAAAGAACATCACGGTATGGGATTGTTCAGGATGAGAGAAATTGCAGAGCAATACGGAGGTTATTTGGAAACAAACATCACGGAGAACTGTTTTGAACTGATCACCTGCCTGCCGATATATAACTTTTCAGGTAAAATATAGACGAAATAAGCGGAATGTTGTATAATAATTTTGAATTTTGCCTTTTTTCTTCGGAAAATAATTTCAGAGCATAGTTTGGGGCATATTCAGGGGGTACATAATGAAAACAATTAAAGGAAAACTGCTTACTACATTGTCAGCAGCGGCTTTTATCATTCTTTTTGCCGGTTCAGCGGCAAGTGCCGTGATAGTGGGGAAAGCAGCTGTCGGTGCGGCTGTCGGAACAGGACTTGTGACTGGGATTGTGGGAACAGTCGTGATGGATTTGATTGCAGCTAAGGCAATGAAGGCTGTGTTTTCGCCGCTTATGGATTTGAAGCAGTTTGCTTTAGGGGATTTTAGTGAGAATGGCGGACAGCCTGTCAACACCGGTGTGGCAGAGGGATTTAAGAATGAGATGGATCAGGTATGTCATGCGTCTAAGACCATAAAGACACAGGTGAGAGAGACCATTCTTGGAACGAATCAGGAAGCTGCTAATATAGAAGAGACTGCATCCGCTGCATACAGCGAGATGGCTGATCTGAATAACAATATCGATGAGATGGATCAGGTCATGGAGAGCCTGATTGATAAGGTAAAAGAGGCGGAAGAGGTAACACAGTCGATCAGTGAGGCAAGTCATGAGATCGGTACAGTGGTAAACGATGTATCCACGAAAGCTTCGGAGTCTGCCGATGCTTCCAGAGAAATTACGGTTCGTGCGGATCAATTATATGCTACTACCGTAGAGTCCAAGAAGCAGGCGAGCGTGATTTATCATAGTACGGAGGATGAACTGGAAGAGGCGCTTAAGGAAGTAGAGAAGATCGGAATTATTAAGAGTCTGTCAGATGAGATCGGCGGCATTGCCAACCAGACGAATCTGATTGCGTTAAATGCAGCGATAGAGGCAGCAAGAGCAGGCGAGGCAGGAAGAGGGTTCGCAGTGGTAGCGGATGAAGTCAGAAGCCTTGCGGAGAACTCCCGGACGACAGTAGAGAAGATACAGAAGGTGATCGACGAAGTAGTAGATTCTGTTATGGCGTTAAAGGACAGTGCGGGCAAGCTGCTTGACTTTATGAAGGATCATGTAATAGGCGACTATCATGCCATGGTAAGTACCGCAGAACAGTATCAGAAGGATGCTGCATTCTTCGATGGTATGGCTACAGATTTGGGTACATCTGCTAAGGAAATGGGTGCTTCCGTGGAAGAGATGCTGGCATCCCTGCAGACTGTTACGGAATTAAACAGTGTGATTGTGGATGAGGTTCGGGGTGTAGCGACAGCGATGCAGAATACCAATGTCGGTTCGGAGGAGATTCTGCGTCAGATGTCTATCTTAGAGAGAAGCAGCCGTTCCCTGCAGGAAATCGTAAGTAATTTTAAGGTTTAACAGGTGTTTTACGGTTTTATATGGTTGCGCAGCAGATAGAGTGCCAGGACATTGGGCAGTATCATAAGTGCGTTTATTAAGTCGGTGCATTCCCACACCAGATTCATAGGGATGATGGCGCCGAAGTATATCATTAGAATATAGCCGAGTTTATAGTACGGAATACCTTTATTTCCCATAAGGTATTCCGTTGCTTTTTCTCCGAAATAGGACCAGCCGATCAGCGTTGTGATCGCGAAAGCGGCAAGGGAAACTGTCAGGAATGCGTTTCCTACATAGGGCAGATGGGAGAAAGCAGCTGCAGTGAGATCCGTCTGTGCCACGCCGATTACGGAGTCCGGGTCGTAAAGCATGTTCGCAACGATAACGATGCCGGTAATCAGGCACATAACTACAGTATCCCAGAAGACGGCGGTCATGGATACATATGCCTGAATACGCGGATGCGTGGTGTGGGATGCCGCAGCGGCTATGGCGGAGGTTCCGATGCCTGCTTCATTGGTAAAGAGTCCGCGGGCGATGCCGTAGCGTACAGCATGCTGCAGCGTGCCGCCTGCAACACCGCCTGCCACACTGGCAAAAGAGAAGGCATCCCTTAAGATCAGGCTGATGGCGTCTGGAAGCTGCTTATAGTAAAGCAGCAGTAGCAGCAGACAGCCGAACAGGTAGACAAAGCTGATCGCAGGTACCATACGCTCGCAGATATTTGCGATGCTCTTAACACCGCCGAGAATGACGGTGCCTGTGAGGAAAGCGAGTATAATCCCCACGAAATGGGGGGACAGGTGGAAAGTAGCCGTAGCAGCCTGGGTAACGGAATTGGCTTGTGTGGTACACCCGACGCCGAATGCGGCAATCAGTGTACATGCAGCGTAAATTGTACCCAGAAATCCATTATGTAAACCGTTTTTCAGAACATACATAGGGCCGCCGACATAGGTGCCGTCAGGTCGGCGCTGCCGGAAGAGAACACTTAAATAACATTCGCTGTAGGCGGTAGCCATACCTAAGATTCCGGTAATCCAACACCAGAAAATGGCTCCGGGACCGCCCAGCGCCACCGCGGTAGATACGCCGATGATATTGCCGGTTCCCAAAGTCGCGGCTAGCGTCGTTGCCAGCGCGGAGAAAGGGGACAAATTCTGATCTGTGTTGTCTGCTTTCCCCATGGACAGCTTGATCGCATACCAGAGATTGCGCTGCGGAAAGTGAAGCTTGCAGGTGAAATAAATATGAGTGCCCATCAGCAGGGCGAGCAACGGCAGACTCCAGATAAAGTCATTCATTCGGTTAAGGATATCCATAGGGGTTTCGTCCCTTTTGCGTTCGTTACCATATTATATAGAAGAAACAAGGTAAAAAGAACTGAAATGTGGTACAATATCCGTAAATTGATTTTAGAGGAAAGACGAGGATAAGTATACATGGAAGAAAAGGCTTACGAATGGGCGAGGGCATTATGCTATTATGCGGGAGAAGATGAAAATTTCCTAAAGCAGTTTTGGGAAGCGCTTATGCAATCCGAGGGGATTTATCAGGAATTCTTATATTATATGGAGCATCAAAACTTCTGCTGTGCATATAAAGTAGCCGGATACAGTCTGGTGGATATCATGATATGGCAGATGGATCACTTCAAGGCACAGTTAGACCGCGGCAAGGATGATATGAAGAACAATGGGGATAAAATGCTTTTGATGGCATTTGACACCATGCTTAAGATGGAACGGAACCCGGATCACTATGTGGAATTGATGTTAAATGAGACCGGCACAGACTATCCGGGAAAGTATGAATAGGAAATGAAGTGATACGAAGCAGCATTCTTCCGCATAAATAAGCTTGTGCAGACAGAATGGCGATATATTCCTGCGGTTTTCGTCCGTAGGAAATACATTGCCAATATAACTACAAATATAATTGTACTAAAGAAGTGTGTAACCATAGGAGAGAATGTGATGAGAACAATATTGGTAGATGAAGATGGGGTATCCAGGGAACTGTTTGCGACACATGTTGAGTTGATTCGGGATATAGAATTGGTAGGGCAATTCTCAGATCCGTTTCAGGCACTTGCCTATGCAAGAGAACATATGATAGAATTTGCTGTGTTGGATATAGAAATGCACGGGACTAACGGATTAGATCTGGGGAAAGAATTAAAGAAGCTGTATCCGGATATTATGCTTGTATATGTTACTTCCAACCCGCAGCATGTGGTGGAAGCAATGAAAGTGAAGGCGGATTACTGTATTATAAAGCCTTTTAACAGAGAAGATATCGTGGATGCAACCCAGAGAGCCAGGGATTTATCCCATAGACATAAGAATATAAGGGCGGTTATGTTTGGCAGATTTCAACTGTTTGTGCGGGATGAACTGGTGTATTTCAGTAATGCGAAATCGAAGGAATTATTGGCATTGTGTCTGGATCACAGAGGCGGTGAGGTGACTATGCAGGAAGCGATTGATAAGCTGTGGCCGGATCGGATTTATGACGAAAAGGTTAAGCGGCTGTACCGAAAGGCAGTTATGACTTTACAGGCTACGCTGAAGGAAGTGGGAGCGGAAGGTATTTTTGCTGCAAAGAGAGGTTCCTGTTATGCCAATATTGCGGGGATTGAATGTGACTACTATCAGTTTCTTAAGACGCGGGACAGCGGAGACAGTCTGTATGACGGAAATTATCTGTTTGATTATGCCTGGGGAGAGGAAACACTGGCTATATTGGAACGAATTGCGGATTAAGGGCTGCCACTGGAAATGTCATCCGGCTTGCGGTATGATAGACACATAAGAATAGGAACAGGAGTTACGTAAGATGAATAAGGAAGATATCAGAATTAAAAATGTGATTGTTCATATTTTGGATTCCACCATAGGGATGCCGGTGTTATCGGATACGGAGTTGGAGTACGGTTCGGAGATTGCGGAATTTTTAAAGGAGCATATTGCGAAAATAAGTTCGGGAGATGATGCGAAAGAATGCCGTTTTTATAAAGAAGAGTCAGAAGTATTCCATATGCTGGAGGAATATGCGGATGACAATTTCGTAGAGATCAGCAAGGATATCGCGTCTTTATTATATGAAATCATGAACAGCAATATTGATATTCCGGCGGCAGATCTGATGGTAGTACGGTTTAGGGAGAGTGATGAGGAATATCTGGCGCTGCTTAAGATGAATTACAAGGCACTGTATACCCACCGGACGATGACGTTGGAGGATGGAGAGGGCAACAGTAATGAAATAATCCGGCACAAATCGATCCTGCCTTCCGAGAGCCAGAGACTGACGGAGGCTGCGATTATTAAACTGGATGATTTGTCTTTGCAGGTGATTGAGAAGAAGTATGAAGTCAATGGGGAGAAGACCAATTATTTTTCTTTTCTGTTTCTAAAATGCAGTTCGCATTTGTCCCATAAGTCTAAGCTTTCTATTGTCAGCCGTGCCGTGGAGAGCGTACAGAAAGAGGGCTATGACGAGTCGGAACGCTTCGAGAAACAGATGCGGGCTAAGAGTATCATTCAGGAGGAAATCGAGGAAAAAGGCGGCTTCGTGGTGGAAGAACTGGCGGAGAAAATCTTCGAAGAACAGCCGGAGCTTAAGGTGGCTTTTCAGGATAAGATGGAGAAGTACGATATGGTAAAGGAAGAGATACAGCCGCAGAGTGAAAATACGGTGCGCAAGTATCAGAGTCAGCATCTTTATACGGATACCGGAATCGAGATTAAGATACCGATGGATCAGTATAAAAATCCCCGCAGTGTGGAATTTATTACCAATCCGGACGGAACCGTATCTGTTTTGATTAAGAATATTGAGCACCTGGAAGCAAAATTATAAAGTCTTGTCATAGATATGTCTTTGCTTTAGGAAAAGAAAACATAGGTATGCATCATAAAAGGCAGTACACTCAGAAAGAAAGGCATGGTGATTACTATGGGAACAATCTTGGATTACCTGAAAGAATATGGCGACTATACATTAGCGGAAAAGCCCTTTAGCGATGTGGACAGTCTGGTTTTAAGCCAGTTTGCGTATCTGAAATTTGATGGGATGGTGCCTGCCCTCGGAGAGAACAAGCCGATGGTGACTATGTATGATCTGGTAAACCATGAGTCCTATGACCATCTGTATGCGGATGAGAGATATCGGGAGGATAATACGGCATTGTTTCTGGGCATCTATCGGAGTAAGCGGTTTGGCGGATTAAAAATAGGGAGTTATGTAAACCGAATAGAACTGGATCGTGAAACCCAGTTTTCGGCGGTAACCTATCGATTATCCAATGGCATTTACTATGTGGCATTTCGGGGAACAGATGAAAATATTGTGGGATGGAAAGAGGATTTGAATCTTGCTTTCTCAGAACCGGTGCCCGGACAGCTCATGAGTGTGGAATATTTGGAGAAAGCGGCGGAAAGCATACCGGGAGACTTCTATGTGGGCGGTCATTCCAAGGGCGGCAATTTGGCAGTTTATTCTTCCATGAACTGCGATTCAAAAGTCAGACAGCGCATCAGCCGGATTTATGATCATGACGGACCGGGCTTCCGGCCGGAGGTAAAGAGAAAGAGTGCTTACGCGGAAATAGAATCCAGAATCCACAAGACCATACCGCGTTCGTCTTTAGTCGGAATGCTTCTGTATACGGACGGGGCCTATCAGGTGGTGGAGAGTAAGACCATCGGCGTAGCACAGCACAATCCCTATACATGGCTGATTGACGGTGATTCTTTTCATATCGTAGAGGAAATACGTGCCGGGCGTAAATTTATGGACGAAGCATTGAACGAATGGATTCTTTCGCTGAACCAGGAGCAGATGCATACCTTTGTGGATACCTTCTACCAGATCGTGCTGGCATCCGAGACAGACAATCTGATTGATTTCACGGCGAACTGGTTTCAGAGTGTGCACAAAATCGGTGCAGCGCTGAAAGAGGTAGATTCAGAGACCGCTAAAATGATTATTCAGATTATGAAAATGCTGTTTGAAACCGTGTCCGCCAATGCAAAAGAGAGATTCCGAAGCAAGGGCGAGATGCAGAAAGAGCGGTTTGATGAAGGGATCAGACAGTTAGAGCTTTTATTCAAAAAACAGGATAAATAATACCGGCAGAGCTTAGGAAGCGGTGAGTGACAGAAAGTATTGAAGCAGCCTGTCGCCGCCGCTTTTTAGTATGCGTTCGGGATGCCATTGTACTGCAATAATGGGAAGTGTACGGTGCATAAGCCCTTCAATGACATTGTCTCCGGCGCGGCATACGGGGATTAAGTCTTTGCCTGTGCGTTCCACTGCCTGATGGTGGGCGGAGTTGACTAAAGTACAGCCTCCGTAGAGCTGATAGAAAAAATCTGCGCGGCTTAAGTCACTGTGATAGACATAGTGTGACTGATCTTTTCCAATCCATTTATGCCGGTCGGCGGTGTCAATATCCTGTGTGATGGTGCCGCCGAAACAGACATTGATAAGCTGCAGCCCTTTGCATATGCCAAGCACGGGTTTGCCGGAAGTGATAAAAGCATCCAATGCCTGAAATTGCAGAAGATCCAGTTCTGTGTCTATGTTATGGGAACCGTGATTGGACTGACCGAAAAAAGCGGGTGTGATATCACCACCGCCGGGAAGCAGTAAATGGGTTGCACCGGACGCTTCTTCCGTATTTAAAGTGGTGAAATAAGGAATGCTGAGCTGCCTGGCTGCGGTTTCATAGTTTATGGTATCTTCGGTACGCCCGACAATGGCAACAGATGAGATTTGTTCCATGGAAAGCTCCTTTCTGTGGAGTCACTAAGATAATTGTATTATATGTTGTGAGCGGCAATCGGATAAACTTTTCTGAAAATATTTATAATAGTCATGGTGAAATATTGCGGTTATTTTATGAAAATGAAATAATAATTGTGCATTTTTATGAAGAATGTGAAAATAACAGTTGATTTATAGGAAAACTTCTAATATAATTTAGATAGAATTAAAATAATTTAATATATTTATAAATACTGAAATAGGAGTATAAAAAATGAAGGATGACAAAGAGTTACTTTATAACAAGCCATGGATTCTGCAGCGTGCTGATCCCTATGTGTATAAGCATACGGACGGTACTTATTACTTTACCGCATCCGTGCCGGCTTATGACGGCATCGTGCTTCGTAAGGCAGATACACTGTCAGGCCTTGCAGAGGCGGAAGAGGTAGAAGTATGGCATAAACATGAATCCGGTATTATGAGCTGTCACATCTGGGCACCGGAGCTTCACTATATCAATGGTGCATGGTATATCTATTATGCAGGCGGTGATAAGGATGACATCTGGGCGATCAGACCGTATGTACTGGAGTGTAAAGATGCTGATCCGATGACCGGAACATGGGTAGAGAAGGGCAAAATGGGCAGAGCGGATGATGATACGTTCTCTTTTGAGGCTTTTTCTTTGGATGCCACCGTGTTTGAGAACAAAGGCAAATGGTATTATATCTGGGCTGAGAAGGTCGGTGTGGGCAAACAGATTTCCAACCTTTACATAGGCGAACTGGAGACCCCTTATAAGTTAAAGACTGTACAGGTGCTTCTGACTACCCCTGACTATGACTGGGAGCGCGTAGGCTTCTGGGTGAATGAAGGCCCGGCGATCCTAAAGCGCAACGGTAAGATTTTCATGACGTACTCCGCGTCAGAGACCGGTGTTGCATACTGTATGGGTATGCTGACAGCAGATGAGGATTCTGACCTTTTAGATCCTTTATCCTGGAAGAAAGAGCGTTATCCTGTACTGCAATCCGATGATTCCTTAGGAATATACGGACCGGGACATAACAGCTTTACCGTAGATGAGGAGGGGAATGATATTCTCGTATATCATGCCAGAACAGAGACGGAAATCGTGGGAGATCCGCTTTATAATCCGAACCGCCATGCAATGCTGATGAAGTTTGGCTGGGAGGACGGCAGACCGGTATTTAAGTTTTAACAGGGAAAGAGTGGGAAATATTTTTTAATCACGAGTTTGTATCTGTGCGCTGCTTGGAGCAAACTTGTTATGCGCAGCAAGCAGCGCAGAAATGAGGTTAGGTATGGCAAAATTATTTATTAATGAGAAGAACAAAAAGGGACACATCAACGCTGAGATTTACGGTCACTTCTCCGAGCATCTCGGAAGATGCATCTATGAAGGGCTTTATGTGGGAGAGAATTCCGAGATCCCCAATGTCAACGGTATGCGTAAGGACGTTGTGGATGCCCTGAAGGAAATGAAGATTCCGGTACTGCGCTGGCCGGGGGGCTGCTTTGCAGACGAGTATCACTGGAAAGACGGCATCGGTCCGAAAGAAAACCGTAAGAAAATGATCAACACCCATTGGGGCGGTGTTGTGGAAGACAACAGCTTCGGTACCCATGAGTTCTTCGAACTGTGTGAGCAGTTGGGCTGTAAGACTTACGTAAATGGTAACGTGGGAAGCGGTACGGTGCAGGAGATGAGCGAGTGGGTTGAGTATATGACCTTCGATGGTGTATCCCCTATGGCTGATCTGCGTAAGAAGAACGGACATGAGAAGCCCTGGAAGATTGATTATTTCGGCGTAGGAAATGAGAACTGGGGCTGCGGCGGCAATATGACACCGGAGTACTATGCTAATTTATATAGAAGATACCAGACCTACGTAAGACAGTATGATGATAAGAAACCGATCAAGAAAGTATGCGGCGGCCCTAATGTGGCTGACTATTTCTGGACAGAGGGTGTGTTAAAGACCTGTTTCCAGCCGCCTCATCCTGATTTTGCCCACGGCTATATGGACGGATTATCCCTTCATTATTATGTCCATCCGGAAGGCTGGGATATCAAAGGTTCCGCTACAGATTTTGATGATAAAGTCTGGTATAAAACATTAGCCAAAGCAGAGTACATCGAAGAACTGATTGA
Organism: Lachnospiraceae bacterium; assembly: GCA_017936885.1. Classification (GTDB taxonomy): domain Bacteria; phylum Bacillota; class Clostridia; order Lachnospirales; family Lachnospiraceae; genus UBA3282. Next base: position 51,828 of record JAGBEO010000017.1, read on the forward strand.
GCGCCACGGTGCCATTATGGATCAGTACGATCCTGAGAAAAAGATCGGTATGATTGTAGATGAGTGGGGCTGCTGGTTTACGGTAGAGCCGGGTACGAATCCGGGATTCTTATATCAGCAGAACACCATGAGAGATGCTCTAGTGGCAGGTGTATCTCTAAATATCTTCAATAAACACTGCGACCGTGTGAAAATGGCTTGTATTGCACAGATGGTCAATGTACTGCAGTCTGTGATTCTGACGGAAGGTCCGAAGATGATTCTGACCCCTACCTATCACGTGTTCCATATGTATAAGCATCATCAGGATGCTGAACTGGTAGAGAGCTACATCGAGGGCAATAAGACCATCGGTATAGAAGAAGAGTATCAGGTGCCGTTTTTGGATGAATCTGTATCTGTAGATGCACAAGGATATGTGAATGTGACATTAAATAACCTGTCTGTTACAGAGGATGCCCCTGTGGAGATATGCTTTGCCGAATTAAATCCTGCTGATATTACGGCAGCGATTCTGAAAGAAGAAATGCATGCACATAATACCTTTGATGATCCGGAGAAGGTAAAGGAAGAGGAATTTACTGCTTATGAAGTAAAAGACGGAAAGATCTGCTTTACGGCGCCTGCCTGCAGTGTGATCAGTTTCCGTATTAAATAGGGAATGCCAAAAGCAGGAAAGGTGTTATAGAATATGGAAGCAAGACGTGTATGCCGCAAGTGTCTTACGAGAGACATGGATCAGGCAGCTTATTTTGAAAACCTCCATACTTATATTGCCAATCTGGACGAAGAGTTAAAAGTTGATGAGCCGCTTTATGAGAAGCGGCTCTTGCTTTGCAAAGAGTGTGATCTTCTGGCAGATGGTATGTGCAGAGCCTGCGGCTGTTATGTGGAACTGCGGGCAGTGATGAAGAAGAACAGTTGCCCCTATGATAAGTGGAGTGCATACAGATGAAAGCATGTTTTATGTAGGAATAGTTTTATTAATTTCTAAATATTTCAAAAAAATCTAAAATAATTCAAAAAGGTATTGACGTATTACGATACCTATTGTACAATATGAACATAAGATAACCAACAAAAAAAAAAAAATGTGCAAGTTGCTTAAATGATTGGTGGTGACGAAAGCAAAATAATCGCATTTTTTGTGCAAAAAGCAATCGTTTTATATATTTAGCTAAATTAGTTTAATATTTGGACGGTGTGTTGGAAATCTGAAAATCATTTTTTCATTGATTAAAAGGAGGAAAAGTAATGAAAAAGAAAGTATTAGCTACTTTGTTAAGTGTTGCAATGGTTTCTTCTGTACTTGCAGGATGCGGCGGTTCCGGTGATTCTGCTTCTACAGAGAGCGGTTCAGAAGCAGCAGAGACAACAGATGCAGCAGAGGAGACTGCAGATGATGCAGCAGCAGAAGAGGGCACAGAGGAAGCTGCAGCAGAGGAAGAAATTCCTACATCCACATTCGGTGATCCCAACGGTACACACTTAGAGATGTGGACATTCGTAGAGTTACACGGACAGCACTACGGCAACATGGTTGAGAAGTGGAACGAGGAGAACCCTGACAGAACAATCGAGATCACATGTACTACATATCCTTATGCAGATATGCACACAAAACTGTTAACATCCTTAACAGCAGGTACAGGTGCTCCTGATATCTGTGACGTAGAGATCGGTCAGTTCCCTAACGTAGTAGCAGGTGAGTCCACATGGTTAGTTCCTATGAATGACTATGCAGCACCTTACTTAGAGACAATGGTTAAGGCCAGAATGGATGTATACGCTGGTGCCGATGGAAATTACTATGGTATTCCTTATCATGTAGGTGCTTTTGTTATGTACTATAACGTTGCAGCAATGTCCGAGGCTATGGGTCTTTCTCAGGATGAAGTAATCGCTAAGATTGATTCTGTTGTAACATGGGATGATTACGCAGCACTTGGTCAGGAATATGTAGACGCTATTGCAACAGAAGGTAAATACTGGACATCCGTTGATACAGCAGGTGTTGACTGGCAGTGGATCGCAATGGCTGAATACGGTGATGACTGGACAGGCGGTTTCGATGAGCCCGCTAACGTACAGCTTGACTCCGTTAAGCAGATGCTGACAATGGAGCAGAACTGGGTTAACAGCGGTCTTGCACAGGTTTCTCCTGACGGACACGTTGACTTAGAGGCTGGTTTCCAGAACATCCTTGATCACAATATCGTATCCTTCCCTAAGGCTATGTGGTATATGAGCCGTTTCACAAACTACATGCCTGAGGAATCCGGCAACTGGTACATTGCAAAATGTCCTGTATTCGAAGCAGGTCAGCCTTGCTCCGTTGGTGTCGGCGGTACAGGTACAGTTGTAACACAGCAGTCTGCAAATATCGAACTTGCAGCAGAATTCCTTGCTTGGGCTAAGATGTCTGAGGAAGGTGAGCAGTTAATCTGGGATAACCTTGGATTTGACGTATGTAATACAGCACTTTGGAATGACGATGCATTCGCTCATGATGACAGCAACCAGTACAACGCATTCTTTATCAACTATCCTTACGATGTACTGTACAGCATCAAAGATGATATCGGCAAGATCTACTCCGTAGCAATCAGCCCGACAATCAATGAGCAGTTCTGCAACGTAACATTAAATGATATTCTTGAGAATGGCATGGATGTTGACGAAGCATTACAGGCAGCTCAGGATGTAGTAGACCTTGAACAGTAATAAAAGTAAATTACTTGAGAAGGCTAACAAATAAATAGAGGGGATTGCTTACAATCCCCTCTTTGTTTTTTCAAAGACTATATATGTTTTGGGTAAGGAGTGTGTGTATGAATAAATTCAAGAAATTTTTCTATTCACAAAAGGTTGCACCCTATGTATTCGTGCTTCCGTTTATATTGAGTTTTGCATTCTTTTGGATTTATCCGCTGTGCAGTACCATTACAATGAGTTTCCAGGATATTACACCGACTGGAACAGAGTGGGTAGGTCTTAAGAATTTCTCTAAACTGTTAAAAGATACCGTGTTCCATACAGCTATTTTAAACAGTTTTGAGTATATGATTTTAACACTGGTATTATTAATTCCGTTCCCGATGTTATTTGCAGTACTGATGGATTCCAGACTGGTTAAGGCGAAAGGATTTTGGAAAGCCTGCCTGTATGTTCCGGCTTTAACATCCGTAGTTATTTCCGGTACGTTGTTCCGTCTGATGTTTTCCGAGTATGCAACAGGACAGATGAATGTCATCACAACATTTTTAGGTCTTGGTACCTTTAAGTGGCTTAAGATGAAAGCAACCGGTCTTACAGCATTGTTAATTGTCTGCTGTTGGAGATGGACCGGTGTTAACATGCTTTACTTTATCTCCGGCTTGAAAGCGATTGATACAGCATTATATGAATCTGCCGATATTGACGGTGCAACCGCATGGCAGAAATTCAGATATGTAACAATCCCATTATTAAAACCGACTACTATCTATGTACTTACAATCAGTGTATACGCAGGTTTGTCAATGTTCATGGAGTCCTATATGTTATGGGCCGGCCCGGATTCACCGAACAATATCGGTCTGACCATCGTAGGATATCTGTACAAACGTGGTATTACCAAGAACCAGTTGGGTTATGGTAGTGCAGTAGGTATCGTACTGCTTGTAATTGCATTAGCTATCAATATAGTTCAGTTAGTTCTGAACGGAACATTTAAGAAGGAGGAAGATTAATATGGCGAACACATCCTCTCTAAATGATAAAGTAGAAGGCGGCATGAAGGCAAAGAGAACCGTCCTGACTGTTTTGGCAACCGGTTGGTTTGCAATTCTTTCGTTTGTTATCGTATTTCCTTTGATTGCAGGTTTGATTGCATCCTTTAGACCCGGTACTGAGTTGATTCGTCGAGGTTTAAGTATTGATCTTGACTTTAGTACGATGACGCTGGCGAACTATAAGTACTTGTTTGGCGGAAATGTAGATTCGCAGAAGTACTTTATGTGGTTTAAGAACAGCTTAATCCTGACCTTTGTGTCAGTTGTACTTACTTTACTTGTTTGTTACATAGTTGCTTATGGTTTAACAATGTATAATTACAAATTGAAGAATTTCCTGTTCTTCCTTGTTATTGCAACTATGATGGTACCTTTTGAGATTTTGATTCTCCCTCTTTATAAGGAGATGATTTCCCTCAATCTGATTGATACCATGGCCGGTGTTGTACTGCCGGGTATCTGCGGTGCCTCTACCATCTTCTTCTTCAGACAGTATATGACCGGTCTGCCGAAGGAACTGTTGGATGCAGGACGTATCGATGGTGCTACCGAGTACGGTATCTGCTTTAAGATCATGATGCCGATTACGAAGCCCGCATTTGCTGCTATGTCTATTCTCTGTGCGATGGGTGCATGGAATAACGTATTGTGGCCGATGTTAGTTTACAGAAGTGCAGAGAAATTTACACTTCCGATTGGTTTGAACACCCTGTTAACACCGTACGGTAATAACTACGATGTTTTGATTGCCGGTTCCATGTTTGGTATTATCCCGGTATTCATCGTGTTCCTTTGCTTCCAGAGATACTTTATCGAAGGTATGACGGCTGGAGCGGTAAAAGGTTAATGAATTAGGGCATACACTCCATTGCCATAGGCTGCTGCAATTACTGCTTCGGCAGATAAGAACAGCAGCCTTTTTTTTTGCTATATAATCTGGTAGAACTATGATATAATGAGCACAAGCGAGTCAAGCTGCTTGCGGAATTGACGAGCGGCGAATGTTGATCATGAATCTGTGATTCATGCTATATGAAGTCACGAAAGAAGCCATGAAATGGAAATGTAGGTATGAGTGAGATCGTTCTTGGTTTATTGCAAGCTGATAAAAGTGAAAAGAATATAGATTATCTGACAGGACTTATTAACAGACGAGGGCTGTATGAGATATGGGAAATGATACCTGCGGATATGAAGGTACACTGCATTTATCTGGATGTGGATAATTTTAAGCTGGTAAACGACATCTATGGACATTCCAGAGGAGATGAACTGCTTGAATTTGTCAGCCGGATTTTGAGTAATGAGTTTTCCAACCAGATCGTGGTGCGTATGGGCGGTGATGAGTTCGTCGTAGTCTGCAGCGGTACGATGGACGTGGAAGAGTTAGAGTGGCAGCTTCAGGAACTTCAGGGCATTCTTAAGGAAGAGTTCGATGAGAGTCTTAGCGCGTTGCTGTCCTTTAGCATAGGACTGATCACCAATCAGTCGGTATCCATTGGAATCTCAGTTATTTTGGATCAGTGCGATGAGGCAATGTACTATGTTAAGAAAAACGGTAAAAGCAGTTATGTTAACTATGATGATATCAAAGAACAACTGATCGAACAGAAGGCTATGAAGGACAGGGCGCTTACCGCTTTGTATGAAAAAGAGATAGAAATGTTTCTTAGGCCGATTGTCTATATGCAAAATTCCGATGTATATGCGGCAGATGTGGTGATGCGCTGGAATTTTCCGGGCTTGGGAATTCTGCCTGAGGAGAAGTTTCTTCCGGTGTTTGAACAGTATGGTGTGATCACCAAGTTAGATGAGATTGCCTTTGAACAGGTATGTAAATGGAAGAATCAGTGGAAAGGGACGGTATTGGAACATATTGAGATTTACGTCCGTATTTCCGGTTTATATATTTTGCAGGTAAATGGCGTCAATTATTTGAGAAATTGTCTGGAAACCTATCAGGTATCGCCGAAAGAAATCAAAATTTGTATTGAAGAAAATGCGTTTCTTGGACGAAATGAGAAGATGGGGTACGCGATTGATCTGTTAACGGAGATCGGCTTCGATATTGCCATTCAGAATTTCGGTTCCGCATCATCTTTTATGGTGTTACAGAATATTCCGGCCAATATTTTAAAGCTGGATCAGACATTGCTTCCCCATGAGATAGAGTCGGAGTGGAAGAAAGTAAACATTCTGCGCAATGTTATCAGTATGGGCAGGGATCTAAGGTTTATGATCGTGGCGCAGGGGATTGAGAATTCTTCTCAGGCAGAGATGCTTGCTAATTATGGGACACAGCTTGGTTTGGGGGATTTCTACGGCAAACCGCAGTCGGCTGAGGCGTTTTATCATAATTATAAGAACCGCTATTTCTTTGCAAAGAATGTGAAACCTACGATCTATGCCTTTCGAGAGAATCTGTTAGACGAAGAAGGAAAGAATCGGGGGAGCTATTCGGGGGAGGGGCTTTATTATGATGGCGGCGTGACAGAAAGCCAGTCTGCCTTGCATATGCCGGGCGGCAGGGTAAAAGAGAATCTGGTTCGATTGCCGAAAGAAGTCATGTACAGCGAAAGTTATACGATATGTCTCTGGGTTAACACCGATGCCGTACAGCCGTGGACCAGCATCATATATGTAACATATATGGATGGATTTATGAGTCTGGTGCCTACGGATGGCAGGGGAAGCTGTGTATTTCGTATGAAGGATGACAGAGAGCCGAATGCGTGGTTTGATGTCTGGTGCCGCGGGGCGGTACCCGGACAATGGGCGTATATATGTATTTCTTATGATGTCATTACAGGGGTGGCGAGATTGTATTTTAACGGGCTGCTTAACAGCAGCAGAGATTATGCGCCGAATCTGAAGGTGGCAAATCAGATTTTCCTTGGTGGAGATGAATATCAGGAATCCTATCAGGGCAGAATTGCAGGGTTGGAGATTTATCACTGTGTGCTCTCAGGGGAGGAGATTGAGAGGAAATTTAAGGAATATCAGAGTGATCCGACTTTTCTTGGGACGGAAGGGCGTAAGTAGAAAGCATATAAGCAATTAGAAAAGGTTTCGAATGCTATGAAGCCTGGGGATATACAAAGCCGTATCGGAAGATATGGCTTTTGCTGTGTTTGTGCGTGTGCAAAGAAGCGGTTTTACAGGAGAAATTTGGATATATAAGCCATATTTGCTTGAATATACGATTGTTTCTGTGGTATAACGAATGGTAGAGTGATGGCAGAGCGATTTTTAATATAATTGGAGTCAGAAGTTACAATATTGTTGACCGTAGCCGGAAGTCAGGGATTGTTGATGGATATTCAGGAATATGCTTCTTGACGAGTCGGGCATAAATTGCTTTGATATGAAGAATCAGATAGAAAGAGTGGATACAGACAAATGAGAGGTTTGGGTACGATTGTAAATGTGGCGGCTGTTTTGATAGGAAGCGGTTTCGGAATTTTTATCAAAGGAGGCATAAAGGAGAAAACGCAGCAGATTCTGGTTCAGGCATGCGGACTTGCCACGCTGTTTATCGGTATTGGCGGTGCGCTGGAGCAGATGCTTGCGGTGGATTCTGAAGGAATTCATACACAGGGCACGTTATTGCTGATCTGTTCCCTTGTGATCGGCGGTTTTTTGGGTCAGTGCCTGGATATCGAGAGCAGACTGGATCTGCTTGGAGAGAAAATCAAAGGATTGGTTAAAGCCAAAAACGACAGCCGGTTTGTGGATGGATTCGTGACATCATCTCTTGTGATCTGCGTGGGAGCTATGGCAGTGGTAGGTTCCATTCAGGATGGACTGACCGGAGATTACAGTATGCTGTTGTCTAAGGCTGTCTTAGATTGTATTATTACTTTTGTTTTCGCATCTACTATGGGAATAGGAGTGCTTTTTTCAGCGGTGGCGCTGGGGATTTATCAGGGAGCTATTACACTGCTGGCGGTTTTTATTGCGCCTTATATGACAGAGACTATGATTTCTTCTATGTCCATGGTGGGGTCTGTTCTGATTTTCGGCGTAGGGATTAATCTGCTGTGGGAGAAGAAGCTGCGGGTAGGAAATCTATTGCCGGCATTGCTTGTGCCGATTATGTATGATTTGGTTGTGCAGTTGGTGGGGTGATATAAGTACAAAGAGATAAGATAGTGCTTAAAGTATGGTTGATTTAGCGATTTTTAGACATATTTGTTTAACAATCGCTGATTTTTTATTAAAGAAGGTTCTAAAGAAGCGGTTTGTATCGTCTTAGATATCTCTTTCTGCTGATTTTATTATATGGAAATATATGTACTGTCAGAGGAAATATGTGTGACTGATTATATAAAAAGGGTAAGTGGAAGGTATTTACAGTGAAGAGGTGTAATGAATTGACTGTTATAAATAAAAAATATAGAATAGAGATATAAAATTAAAAAGATAGTTGACTTTAATTTAGAAGATGAAGCGACAGAATACTTTAAGACCGGGAGGAGTACGATGGAGAAAAAGGCGATTGAATTATTGGGTGTGGCTTTCAGAATGCTTTTGAGATATTGGACAAAGGACAGCAAGGTGTTAAATGCAAACATTGTAGATGTGGAGCAGTTTGCTCAGCAATGCGGTTTGTCAATATGGGAGGCGAAGAAATTTAATCGGTCAGTTGAAGACTTTGTAGATGTCATAGCGGAAGATTTTATAAAAGAATTTGGAAATGGAATAAAGGATGAAAGCAGAAAAAATGCAGTTATCAGCCAGATTCAAAAAGATATCGAGAAAATCAATATCAATGAAAGTAAATTAATATCAGAATTATCTAATCCTGAAGATTTACGGAAGCTTATTATGGCTCAGTCAGAAGATGAAAGAAGCACATGGAGCGATACGGAAGCAGGAGTGTATGCAAACTGTGTCAGATACATTTCCAAAGCTGGAATTGATTTTGTCTCTAAGCTGCCAAGTTTTACACCCGAAGCATTGAAAGTGGTAATTCAGAGACAGGAGGAATATCAGAATGATCTTTTGGAAATTTTGAAAGATATTCATGCAATGACAAGTCTTATGAAAGGGGTAGATGTCACCTATCAGGAATATGAAAGTATATACCGGGAAAAACTTGTTGAAAAATATAATAAGGTAGAACTAATAGGTTCTGGAATTACAAACAGGAATATTACAAGATATGATATTTCTTCTGCATATGTGGAACTGAGTTGTATAAGCGAAGAGAACTATGGATATGAAATAGAATTGTCAAAAGTTTTTGCTGATCATAACGTAGTATGGATAAAAGGGGAGGCTGGCTCCGGTAAGACAACTTTTCTGCAGTGGGTTGCAGTTTGTGCAGCTAAAAATGAGTATGAGAAAATAGAAAATATCAGAAATACAATTCCTATTGTAATCAGTTTACGAAATACTGAGTGGCCTATGAGCCTGCAAAATGTTGTTAATAAGATAACGGCGATATATGGAAGTAATTGTCCTGACGGATGGATTTTGGAGCTGTTAAGAAAAAACAGGGTGATTCTGTTGTTTGATGGTCTGGATGAGATTAGCCAGACAAAGAGAGAGGAAACTTATAATTTTATAGAAGATATGGTAACGCAGTATCCCCAATTAAAAATATTATTAACATCAAGAAATTCTGTAAATGACAGCATTAATTGCAAAAACATAGAATGTGAAATCATACCTATGACCATGGAAAATATTAAGAAATTTATTTCGTATTGGCATATTTCTGTTTTGCGAAGGGACGCCGTCGTTCAGGACGAGGAAATAGAGAGATTGCAAAATAATTTGAAACAAAAGATTGTAGAAAATCCGCCCTTGAAGGCGTTGGCAAGAAATCCTTTATTGTGTGCGATGATTTGTGCATTAAACTTCATTAATAATGAACGGTTGCCTGAGAATAAAATGGAATTGTATGAAAAGTGCTGTGAAATGCTTATGGATGCAAGAGATGCGCAAAGAAGTATAGATGACAGTATATATAAAAATATTCCAAGGCTTGATTATACAAGAAAAAGAAAAATTCTGGAAGAAATCGCTTATTGGATGATGGATGGAGGCGTGTCATCTGACAGAAGAAGTAATGTAGAAAACTATTTGGAACATTTGATAAAAGATACAAATATTTTAATAGATAAAAATTGTGAGTATAGCGCTAAAGAAATACTGGATTTTTTTGTTGAAAGAAGCGGTATCATCAGAGAACCGGAAAAGGGAGTCATTGATTTTATTCATAAAACATTTATGGAGTTTCTGGCGGTTAAAACGATATGTAGGAATTGTAATTGGAATGTGTTGGTGAGAGAAGCCTGTAATGTTAATTGGAAAGAGACAATTATTATGTGTTTTCGGGAAATGGGAAAAGAAAATGCAGAGTATGTGTTAAAGCAATTATTGGAAAAAGGAAAGTCTCAAAAAGACGACAGATATTTTCTGATTGCATCTTTGGGGGCGTCTAATGCGGTTTTTCTTTCTGATAATGCGATCAAGGAGGAAATAGATTTAAAAATCAAAGAAATGATTCCGCCTCATAATACACGTGAGACATTTGCATTGTTAAATGCGGGAGCATATATACTGCCATTTTTAAAGAATTCTGAGGAATATAGTTTGAGTGAAAAACAAGATTGTATGTTCCTGTTAGGATTATTGGAAACGGAAGAGGCAATTCCGGTTATGTTATCTTATTTTACAGATGATGTAGATCGGCTTATAGAAATTAACATGGTAACTTTTTTATGTAGATATAAAAAATCAATATTAGACGAATATAATGTAATAGAACGATTGTCAGAGATTAAATTAGGATCATTAAGTGGAAATTATTTATCCATAAGTGAAGATATATTAAATTTAATAAGTGATGAAAAAATATTGGTTCAGCATAAAGAAAATTTCGAAAAGATAAAAAGTTTAGAAATCTTTTGCGGGGTGTCAGATGAAAGTTTATATGCGGGCAGAACAGAGGCTTTATGGTATTTAAGGCTATGTGAAAAGGTCAGACTCAGAGGTAATATATACAGCATAGATATGTTGCAGAATTTTATCAACATTATTTCCTTAGAAATACTGGCTTCATGTGATTTGACAGAGATTATTCCTCAATTTTCATATTTTGGGAATTTAATAAGTGTCAAAAGTTTGTCTGTAGTGACAGAGAATTTATATTATTTTTGCATAAAAGATTTGTATGTTTTTGAAAATCTGGAAACTTTCGAGCTTCATTGTGATGACAAGAGATTGAAGTTAGATATTATTAATTTTGATAAGTTCCCTAAACTCAGAAAAGTGATTATACTTGTAAACCGGTCATTGCAGAACGATGTAAAAAGACAGATACCTATATGGAAGAAGAATCGTGATGATTTAGAAATAATATGTCCTTAAGCATGAAGATGAATGTTAATTCTGCGGAAGATGGGACTTGAACAGAAGCCCATCCGGTCTCCAAAGTAAATGCACAGTTGGTCAAGGGTCTGTCCCCAGTCCCGGCTTTTTCCGGTCCATTTCTTTGTGATGTCCATCATTGCCAGATACAGTCTCCTTTCGATTAAATCTTTGTTAGGCGTTTGCGAAACGCCAAAACCCGCATAAATACGGGATTATTTTTTTCACAAAATAAAACAACTCCTCACTGGTTTGTGGTAAAATTGAGATGTCGAGTAACAATCAACCATCCACCAGAAAGGAGTTGTACCTATA
>JAGBEO010000018.1 GCA_017936885.1 Lachnospiraceae bacterium
ATTCTTAATATATCCAAAAATGAATTTTTTTTCTTCCATATATCTCCTATATTTTTCAAATAATGTAAAAATATTGTTCATTTATAAGCAATTTCCAATATTGTTCCGCAACATTCAATAATTTAGAATTATCCTTTATTCATCTCAATCAAATTCCGCGGATGCCTATTCACCAAAATATCCTTCTGCTTCGTATTAGACACATGCGTATAAATCTCCGTAGTACTAATCGAGCTATGCCCAAGCATCCTCTGTATATACCGGATATCCACATCCTGCTCCAGTAGAAGCGTTGCAAAAGAATGCCGGAACATATGCGGGGTAATATGCTGTTCAATCCCCGCAAGGAGCGCATACCGATCGATCATAAACCGGACAGACTGATCAGACAACTTATTCCCCAACCGGTTCACGAAGAAATACCCGCAAGCAGCAATATTCTGCTCAAAAGTCTCCCGATACAAAATCAATGCCGAAATAACCTCTCCATTACCGATTTGCAGAATCCTCTCCTTAGCCCCTTTTCCATAAATCAACACATTTCCGCTCTCCAAATCAATATCAGCAGGTTTTAACGAGCACAGCTCCGAAATACGCATACCGGTAGCAAACAACAATTCAATCACGGCAATATCACGGATACAACAGCGAAGCTGATATTCAGATTGTGCCAGTTCTTTTTGTTCATAAAGAGTAGTCAGGAATTTTTGTATCGAATGAAAAGGAATGGTCTTTGGCAGAAGCTTAGCCTCTCGGAAACGGATATCAAGTTTTGTAAAGGGATTTTCATCTAACAGATCTTTGTACTCCAGATAGTGGAAGAATGCTTTTAGACTTGCAATTTTTCGTTTGATTGTTTTGGATTTATATTGTTTATGTAATTCGGTGATAAACTTATCTACCGTTTCTCTTAATAGACAATCCGGCAATGTAGGAGAAAAATTACAATATTGTTTCAAATCAATGCGATACGCTTTTAATGTCTTGGCATCTAAGCGCTTTCTATATTTACAATATTCAATATATTCTAAAATATAATCCTCAAAAGTATTCATCATTACACAATCTCCTTAGTTTTTTCTTTATTATGCATATCAAGCTGCTAATTGTCTATTTCCTATTTGGAAAAAATGTGCAAAGATCCGCAGCAATCTGCAAATACTGAGCGTTATATTGGGCTATGAAAATGCGTAACCATGACACCAAGAGGATTATAAGCGATGAACAAATATATCACAAATACAAAATATTCTTTTTTTAAATTTTCTTGACAATATATCAATCCGATATATAATGAAATATATCATACTGATATATTATGAATTTGGAAATGAGAAAACAAATCGCACAAAATATAAAATTTGAATACAAATATCTGTATAAGCTTTTCCAAAACTCATCATAGAACTATATTAATTGTGCAATTGTTATAAACAGGAGCGAGTTTCGCAATTACCTAAAACAGAGAAAGAGAGAAAGGAAAGAGCAAGACAATGGCAACAGAAAAGAAACTTGACTGTGTCATCTTAGGCTTGCTAAGCCACGAAGAACTGACAGGTTATGAAATCAAAAAGCGAATGGACACCACTCTGAAATATTTTTGGGGAGCAAGCTACGGCAGTATTTATCCCACACTCAGCGGCTTAGTAGAACGCGGACTTGCGACCAAACGGGGTGATGCAGATAATAAACGGAATAAGCTGATTTATACTATTACGAATGAAGGGCGGGACTACTTGCAACAATGGCTGAAAGCGCCTGCGGAAAAAGACGAGCTTCGTTATGAAACCCTTCTGAAACTGTTTTTTGGAAAAGAAGAAGGCGCCCGGCAGGCGATTGCACATATTGATGCCTTTCAGGAGAAAATAGAAAAAGAAATGCCTTATCTTCTCGGTGCTGCGGAAACCCTCAGAAACTGCATAGCGGAGGATGATACCCATAAATACTATTTACTGACTGTGGAATTCGGCTTAAAAACATACCGTGCTTATCTGGAATGGTGTAAAGAGGCAAAAAATATGCTGGCAGAGGACTTGCAAGAGAGCAGAAAAGGGAGGAACGAAACATGTTAGGACACATCGGTTTTTCCTACATCGGCTTACTTTTTATGCTGCTGCTGATCATACCCAATATGATATGGACGAAAAATCAGCCGCAAGGCTACACTGCGCAAAATGAAAACAAAATCCTACAATTTCTGGAACGAACCGGAGAAGTGCTGACCACATGCTGTGCACTTTTCTTTTCCGATTTTAATTTGAAAAAGTGGTCAATCCGGTCGTGGTGGCTGATCCTGGCAGTTGTTTTCATGGTGCTGTATGAAATCTGGTGGATACGGTATTTTACCAGTGCGCGTACATTGGCGGATTTCTACAGTAGTTTTCTCGGCGTTCCGGTTGCGGGTGCAACCTTACCTGTATTTGCTTTCTTTTTCCTTGGAATTTATGGAAAAGTAATCTGGATGCTGCCAGCTTGTGTCATACTGGGAGTAGGACATATCGGCATTCACTTACAGCACCGTAAAGATTGTAGAGGAGAAAGCATATGATTAGTATTATTTGTAAAGATAGTGCATTTCTGGCGAAAGGTACATTCGATTTTGGTATAGTAGGAACCTATGAAAATAGGGAATATGGGGAGCAAATATAGAAACGGAGTTTCATGACAGCCTGGGAGAGGAATTGTTCTGTGGGGCATGTGAAACATTTGATGAAAATTTAGCCCTCAGAGAATGGCATAATCATTAGGATTCCCAAAAACTAACGTCCAAACCGCGTCGCTCTCCGGTAAATAATCCCAGCCGCCGTGGCAGAAATCAACTCCGTAATCCAAAATGCGTGCCATACCCCGGTGACACCTACGATATGGCTGAGTATAAATGCTGCAGGAATAATGACAACGATATACCGGCACAGTGAGATCAGCAGAGACGGCATTCCCATTCCCAGTCCTTCCAAAGCACCGGAGGAAACAATAGACACAGAGGACACCATAAATCCTGCACTTATCATCCGCAGAGCAGTTGCACCGACTCGAATCGTCTCTTTATTATCTGTAAAAAGGTGTATCAGTCTGTCCGGGAAAATAAGACATAACAGAGTACCCACAAACATGATGGAAACAGTCAGCAGTATGGAAGCTGTATAGATTTTTAGGCTCATATTGCGTTATAATTTGTCATGTGACTTTACAATCAAAATTCTTTTGAGGAAAATAACTATGAAGAAAATAGAAATTCTAACAAAACGTTTACGACTAAAACCATTGGGAAGCGAATATCTTCAAACAGTAAATGACTACGCTATGGATTATGAAAACACAAAATATATGTGCCGTCTGCCTAACGACAATATAGAAGAAACCGTAAATTTTTTAAGAAATGCTGATGCAGAGTGGGAAAAAGAAAAACCTGAGTATTATGAATTTGCAATTCTTTATGGAAATAAACATATAGGTGCAGTCAGCATTTATTTTGAAGAAGGGATCGGGGAGCTGGGCTGGATTGTGAATAAAAAATACTGGCGAAATGGATTTGCATATGAAGCCGCGGATGCTCTCGTTCACTTCTTTATCCATAACATGGGAACGACCCATTTTATTGCTTATTGTGATACAGAAAATGTTGCTTCTTATAAAATAATGGAAAAACTCGGTATGGTTAGAACCGGCGAGTGGGGTGGAAGAAGAAACAAATCAGCATTGCAGGATACTTGTGAATATCAGTATGAATTGATTGTATCAAGATAAATCTATGCCATTTAAAGCTCTCAACGTTTGGGGGGCTTTCTTTTTTTATAGGAAAAAGGTATGATGGTGGTGAAAGTACAGGTAGCGTTCAGACCGGCTGTACTTTATAAACTTTGTGATACGACAGATCATAGAATGTGAGAAATGTGGAAATGAAAAGAGCAGAGGAAACTATCATTGAATATTACAATCATTACGACGAGGAGAGCAGGTTGTTCCGTGATTATCTGCATCAAATAGAATATAGAACGACAATGTACTATTTTGATAAATTACTACCTCCAAACAGTAAAATCTTCGATGGGTGTGCCGGAACGGGCAATTATGCATTTGCGTTAGCCGGGAAGGGACATGCCGTGTTTGCCAGTGACATCGTGCCGCATAACGTTGATATGATGCGCAAGAAACAGGAAGGATCTGAACAACTGCAAGAAATAAGTATCGGAGATATCTGTAACGTTGAACAATATGAAAATAACTTTTTTGATGTAGTACTTTGCATGGGAGCTTTTTACCACTTAGACGAAGCAGGACGGCATAAGGCACTGAAAGAATGTCTGCGAATCTTGAAAAAAGGCGGCATCCTGGCGATAAGCTATATTAACCTGATGGCTGCCATCTATTTACAGCTTGATCCAGGACTTAAGAACATGGAACAAATCTTAAACTGCTATCATGCAAGAAGCTTTGGTGATGCATTTACCTATATGTCGCCAAAGGAAATAGAAAGTATGGCGCAGGATTACGGATTAGAAGTGCTCTGTCACTTGACATCAGATGGTAATGCTTATATGCATGGTTCAGATTTTAACCGGGCGTCTGAGGACGATTTTAATCGCTTTATGGAATTACATTTACATTCCTGCGAAGATAAATTTCTATTGGGAAGCGGCTTACATGGGCTCATTTTTCTTCGTAAAAACAGGCAGGAAGAGCAAGGTGGCGATTTACTTGCAAATCTGGAGCAATTACATACAACCGAACTTGGGGCAGGAAGAATTAAAAAAAATCTGTCACTGGATATGGAAGATAAAGAAGATATAGTTTCATGGTGCAGAGACAAAATAAAGTCACCGGATGCTTTGATTTCACGAAGCGGGAAGAACTGGTATGTTGTAATAGACGGTTGTATTATAACGATAAACGCGTATAGCTACACAATTATCACGGCGCATCATGCATAGCCCAAAAGCATAGAGCGATAGATTTGTTTGCTTAACGTGTATGTTTAAGCTATAATATAATCAATATATTTTTAAAAAATGATAAAAATTCTAATACAAAAGGGGGCTACATCATGGCGAAAGACTATTTAACAGAATTTCTTCCGGATCTGGAAGAGTTCAGAGACAAAACGATGAAATTTCATAATAAGGAAATAACCGTACCGGAGTACAAAGGCTTTTCCGGCGGTTTCGGAAGCTATGCGGAGAGAGGCGGTGCTTCCCATATGCTGAGACTTCGCATGGCAGGCGGAAGGGTGACGAAGGAACGTCTGCAATTCATTACAGAGGCATGCGATCAGTATGATATTAAAAGAATGAAACTCACAACCTGTCAGTCCATCCAGTTGCACAACTTAGAGGCTGTCCAGTTGTGTGATATGATCGAGGATGCATGGAAGGCAGGCATGATATCCCGCGGCGGCGGTGGTGACTTCCCGCGTAACGTCATGGCATCTCCGCTTTCCGGTGTACAGAAGGATGAATATTTTGATGTACTGCCCTATGCACAGGCAGCAGGGGAATATTTGATGGGATTTATTAAGGCAGTAAAGTTCCCGCGTAAATTAAAAGTTGCTTTTTCCAATTCACCGGAAAACGAAACCCATGCAACTTTCCGTGATCTTGGATTTGTGGCGACTCCTGAGGGGACTTTTGATGTCTATGCGGCAGGCGGACTTGGCAATAATCCGAAGCTGGGTGCCTGCGTAGCACAAGGAATCGAACCGAATAAAATTCTTTATTACATCAAAGCGATGGTGAACACCTTTGTCACCTATGGCAATTATGAGAACCGCGGGCGCGCAAGAACACGTTATATGCAGGACACCCTTGGTACAGAGGGATTCATTAAAGCTTATCAGGAGAAACTTAATGAGGTACTCCGGACAGAACAGTTAGACCTTGAGATCGTGGCTCCTGTCATTTCAAAATCAGGATCAGGAACGGCCATGCCTGATGAAAGTATCGTTGCTGACAAACGTATCATTCCGCAGAAACAGGATGGACTCTATGCGGTTTATTATCAGCCGGTGGGCGGTGATTTCGCGCCGAAGAAAGCGAAAGAACTATATGACCTGATCAAAGATATGGAAGATGTAGAAATCCGTCTTACCGCAGAAGAGGGCCTTTACATCATTAATTGTAATACAGAGGAAGCCAAGCAGGTACTGGAACTGACCAAAGACGGTGCGAATACTTTATTTGAGACTTCCGTAGCCTGTATCGGCAGCGCGATCTGTCAGGTCGGAATCGGTAAGTCGCAAGCTCTATTGCAGTCCTGCGTAGAAGCAGTCCGTAAAGAAAATTTTGCAGACGGGGTTCTGCCGAAGATTCATATTTCCGGCTGTCCGTCTTCCTGCGGTACACACCAGATTGCAGACATCGGCTTTAGGGGTGCCATGAAACAGACACCGGACGGCCCTAAGCCTGCTTTTGCAATTTTCATTGGAGGCTGTGCATGGCAGGGTAAAGAAATCCTTGCAGATGTAGGCAAAGCGATCACGGTAGAAGAGATACCGTTGTTCCTTGTGGAGCTTGGCAAAATGATTTCTGCCGAGAACAGTACTTATGATCAGTGGATTCAGGGAAATCAGGACAAATTGGATGATTTGATTGCGAAGTATACGGCTTAAAACAGTATTAGTCGGCATGGACAAGTGCGGGAATGGTGCAATAAGCTTTTTCCAGTATTTCAACCATTTCGTCAGGTGTCTCTTCGCATCCGTCCAGAAGCCATTTATATGCAAGGGATTTCAGGCTGGCAGAGAAAGAAATCATCAGATAGGTTGCCGTTTTTAAATCCAGACAGGAGTCCGGGAAAAACTGTTTGTGATTATGGACAAAAGAATCCATTAAGGCCGTTGTGATGTGGAAGGTATCATTAGTGCTGAAAAAAGCTATATAGAAAGAACGGTTTTCTTTTAAAAATTGAAAATATTTTAAAAAGGTTTCAAAAGATGGAACAGATTCCTGCATTAAAATTGTATGAATGTGTTCCATTTTTTCTTGTTCTATTTTCAGGATAAGGTCATTGATATCTTCATAATGAGTATAAAAGGATGGTCTGGAGATGCCGGATAGGCGGCAGATATCCTGTACATAGATTTCATCAAGTTTTTTGCCTTCTTGCAGTAAATGAAGGAAAGTGTCTATGATTTTCTGTTCTGTTTCCTGATAGCGTTTATTGTTTGAAGTATTCATATTACCCCTTTTTTGGTGTATCTTGAGATTCCATTTATTATCTTTACATTTTTTTTCTTTTTGTAGTGTTTTATTTTGTTTTACTGTACTACAATTGGATTAACTTAACAAGCGTAAAGATAATAAAAGCATTAAGAAAAAGAAAGGAATGGGCGCAACATATGAGAGCAGCATTATATCAGGGCACGAAAAACATTGAATTGTCAGAGAAACCGGATTATCAGTGTGGGGATGATGGTATTATTTTAAAGAATATTTATTCCAGTATCTGCGGAACAGATGTCGCGGTTTATCAGCATGGACTGGGTATGGGACACCGGGTAACCATAGGCGGCGAGTTCGGTCATGAGACGGTTTGCAAAGTCGTCTCGGTGGGTAAAAATGTAAAGGATATATTCGTAGGTGAGCGGGTGTATCCGTACCCGTTATTAGTGACCGGTGACAGGAAGAGAGCGGGAACTATCGGCGGTTTTTCCGAATACATCTATTGTCCTAATCCAAAGTGGAATGAATCTATATACAGGGTAGACGAGAGGATATCAGACAAAGCCGCGGTACTGATTGAACCATTTACAGTAGGCTGCAGGGCAGCACGCAGGAGTTTGCCGCAGAAGGGAGACAAAGCGGTTGTTTTCGGCGCAGGAACCATTGGAATAGCAGCAGCCATTTCCCTGCAATATTTTGGCAGTGATAAAGTGATCATCTGCGATCATTCGGATTTCAGATTAGGCATATGCCGGGAATTGGGATTTGAAACCTTCAACAATAAGCAGGATGCAGATTTTGAATATTTAATGAAATATTTTGGGAAAACAAGCGGAATAAACGGAGAAGCAATGGATAGTGATATTTGGATTGACGCAGCCGGAGCGGACAGCATTTTAACGGCTTATGAACAATATGGAAAATACAATAGCCGTATGGTGATGGTTGCCGTAGGAACTAATCGGCGGGAAGTTGATATTTTGGGGCTTACTTTTGGACAAAAATCATTAACAGGAAGCGGCGGCTATACACCGCAGGATGTTGCAGATGTAATGAATATCATGAAGTCCGGGAAATGGGATATAGAGAAGATTATTACCAATGAGTTTGCGTGGGAACAGCTTCCGGAGGCATTGGAAAAGGCGAGTCATGCAGAGGAAGCCTTGAATGTGATCATACACTTTTAAGAGGCTTTATGTTAAGGGTATTAGGAATCGACTAATAATTGTCTTTTTGTGGTGAGTTTCGCAAACGTCTATTGTTTCACTTTTGAAAGAGGACTATAATGAATTGTAGTTTGGCATAATAAGGAAAAAGCAGGCAGTAATTGCTAAAATGCTTTAATATATGAAGAGAATGTGCTCCGATAAAAAGAAATGAGGGTAAACATGAAAGTTGTTTTACAGAATCTGACGAAAAAATTTCCAAACCGTAATCGAAAAGCTGCCGGGGATGTCATTGCGGTGAACGATTTTACCTTTGAAATTCCTGATGGTAAGCTGGTAGGACTGCTGGGACCCTCTGGGTGTGGTAAGAGTACCACCCTTTTTATGATATGCGGTCTGCAGGAACCGACCGCGGGCAAAATATTTTTCGGCGATGACGATGTCACGGCGCTTCCGCCGGAGAAAAGGGGCGTCGGCGTGGTGTTCCAGAACTACGCGCTTTATCCGCATCTGACGGTGAAACAGAATATTATCTTTCCGCTGCAAAACCTGAAAGGCGCGGATAAACTCTCGAAAGCTCAGATGGAAGAGAAGGCATATGAGGCGGCGAAACTCGTGCAGATTGAGGAACTGATGGAGCGTAAGCCCGGTGAGCTTTCGGGCGGTCAGCAGCAGCGTGTGGCAATCGCCAGAGCAATGGTGAAAATGCCTAAGGTGCTTCTTTTAGACGAGCCCCTTTCTAATCTGGATGCCCGGCTGAGACTGCAGACGAGAGAAGAGATCAGAAGGATTCAGAGAGAGACGGGGATTACTACGGTTTTTGTAACCCACGATCAGGAGGAAGCCATGAGCATTTCCGACATTATCGTGGTGATGAAGGATGGTGTTGTGCAGCAGACCGGCAGACCGCAGGATGTATATGACAATCCTGCCAATTTATTTGTGGCTAAATTTCTTGGTACGCCGCCCATCAATGTATTTGAGGGAACAGTAAGAAACGGCAGGTTGTATATCGGGGACGCAGATGTGCTCGCCGTGCAGGGCATTTCTGATCAGGAAGTGACGGTGGGGATTCGTCCCGAAGGTTTTATATTAGATGAAAACGGACCCCTTGCGTGCAGGCTTTCCGGCGTGGAGGTCATGGGACGGGATATCAGCGTGGTTTCCATGAATGAGTTTTCGGTCAATCCCACAGTGCGTTCTATCATTGATGCGGAGAATCAGGTGAATACCGCCTGTGATACGGTGAGATTTTCCTTGAAACCGAACAAGGTACTGTTGTTTACCAAAGACACTGAGCAACGGATTTATGTATCATAGGAAATGAGCAGGATGTCGTGAACTGTAACGGATATCCGAACTCAGCGTATTCCAGTTGTTGTACTTTGCGGAGAACGGTCTTGGTAAATAGACTTGATTGTAGAGAGAAATCCGAAATTAAATGTGCGTTGTTTGGGAGTATGACGGTTATCAAATGTAACGATCGGTCTTTAAAAAAATGTTAGATATACAGATACGGGAAAGTGGAAGGACATTGATATTTTATGGAAAAAATTCTCTCCTATGAAGATTATATAGAAGAATTAGACGGGCGCGGGGACGTGATTGTGTTCCGCGGGCAGGCACACAGCGAATTCGTGTTGATTCCGTCAGGGCTTCGCGGCGATCATATCGCCATCGCTGACAGCCAGATGTTCCATTTTGTGGACGAGATGAAGAGAATGTTTAATTATGATGAACTGACCTGTATTGAGATCGCCCAGCATTTCGCGCTTCCCACAAGGATGCTGGATTTTTCCTACTCCTTTGATGTGGCGCTGTTCTTCGCCTGCCATGATGCCAAGGGGCGCTATCAGGAAAATGACGGCAAGGTGTTTATCTTTAATAAAAGCAGATATGAAAAGATGCTCAAAGACAGGAAGATGCTTTCCAGTCAGGTAATCAGGAACAATCAGTTTTTGTATGAGTGGTTGCAAAGATATATCGATAAGGAATCGACACTGATGGGAGATAAAGGTCTTGATATGCCCATCTTTATCGATGCGACACAGCAGTTTGACCGTCTGTATATGCAAAAAGGGCTGTTCCTGTTATGGGGCAGGGATGAGCATTCTTTCGAGAAAATCATGGAGGATGAAGGGGTTTCTTTGTCTTACTTTATGGATACTATTATTATAGACGCTTCTGCAAAGCCCCGTATTCTGGAGGAACTTGCTAAGAAGCATATCAGCGAGGATACGCTGTATATGAATGTAGGTAAAATTAAGGCATTGGTCAATACTGTCAAGTATGGGGACAGACAACCGACATGAAATAAGGATGCGTAAAGTGAAGTTTATATTATCTCCCCATGCGCTAGGATCAAATTTTAAGTAACGCAAACTTTAATCACCGTAAACGGGAGCGTGTCCTCAGCGTGCGTGGCACATACGAAGGCTTGCAGACTATAAGAAAGGCATGGTTATTGGTATGCAGAAAAACAATTTAAAAGGCTGGCTGTATCTTTTGCCGGCAATTTTGTTTCTGGGATTTTTCATGGTATATCCGTTAATTGATGTTTTTGTGTACTCCTTTGAGGAAGGGTACAATTTTGCATCCCAGACCTATTTCGATATCGGCACCTATAATTTTTCCTATGTACTGCACGATACATACTTTCTGCAGGCATTGAAAAATACATTTCTGATGGTTGTTATCACAGTACCCATTTCTACCGGGATCGCCCTGCTTATTTCAGTGGGGTTAAGCTCCATCAAACCGCTTAGGAACCTTTTTCAGACGATCTACTTTCTGCCCTATGTGACCAACACGCTGGCAGTGGGACTCGTCTTTATGATCTTGTTTAAAAAGACGGCGTACACGAACGGGCTGGTAAATCTGATCATCAACTGGTTTGGCGGGGAGTCGATTGACTTCATTGACGGACCGTATTGGGCGAAAATGTTTGTCATGTGCTTTTATATTATCTGGGTAGTAATGCCCTTTAAGATTCTGCTGCTGACCAGCGCCTTGTCCTCTGTAAACCAGAATTATTATAACGCGGCGAGAGTGGACGGCACATCGGCTTTTCGGATTTTCAGAAGGATTACACTGCCTATGATCTCTCCAACGATCTTTTATCTGATCATAACCGGATTTATCGGTGCTTTTAAAGAATACAGTGATGCGGTGGCGCTGTTTGGAACGGATCTGAATGCGGCTCAGATGAATACCATGGTGGGTTATGTGTACGATATGCTCTACGGTGACAGTGGCGGCTACCCGTCCTATGCTTCGGCGGCAGCAATCATTCTGTTTGTCATTGTTTTGACCATTACCTGTATCAATCTGCTGATCGGTAGGAAACATACGTATTACTGATGCGAATCATCTGTGCCGAATCTGTCTGGCTATCACGGGCTGCGAGACGGATTGGGACTGTACGTGTCATGACGCTTAAGAGATTAAAAGCCACACAGTGAGGAAATCCTATGTCAAAACAAATCAATTACGAGAAAATAAAAAAATCAGCAGTTAACCGGAAAAGGGGCATAAATTTCATTGTTTATGCGCTCCTTACTATCTGGGCGATTATCGTGCTTTTTCCCTTTTACTGGATGCTTCTGACCTCGGTAAAAAGTTACAGTGCCTATAATTCCGAATACGTGCCGAAGTTTTTCACTTTGTCGCCCACATTCCAGAACTATGTGGACGCGTTCAACACGGTGCCTTTGGGAAAATATCTGTTTAATACGCTAATCTTTACGGTAGTGACCACGGCGATTATGATGGTAGTCATTACTCTTGCGGCATTTGCCTTTGCGCGACTGCATTTTAGAGGGAAAAACGCTGTGTTTACGCTGTTTCTTTCGCTAATGATGATCCCCAATGAGCTGGTGGTTATCACGAACTTTGCTACGGTCACAAACCTGAACATGCGCAACACCTTTGCGGGACTGATTTTACCTTCCGTCACTTCGGTCTTCTATATCTATCTGTTAAAAGAAAATTTCGCGCAGGTGCCGGATTCCTTATATTATGCGGCAAAGGTTGACGGCACTTCGGATATCAAATATCTGCTCAGGGTGCTGGTACCGATCTGTAAGCCCACGCTGGTTACTATCGGGATTCTGAAAATCATCGAGTGCTGGAACTCTTATGTGTGGCCGCGCCTGATTACCGATGATGAAGACTATTATCTTGTCTCAAACGGCATACAGGAAATCCGTGAAAACGGCTTCGGACGCGAAAACATTCCTGCCATGATGGCGGCTGTGGTGGTCATTTCCGTTCCGTTGATCGTTTTGTTTCTGCTGTTTCGGGATAAAATTATGACAGGTGTGTCAAGAGGTGGAACTAAGGGCTGACTTTAACTCCACAGGCTGAGAAAGGATATGTATAAGAATGAAAAACAGAAAGCAGAAAAGGCTGCTGTCGTTACTGGCTATGTGCATAAGCGCAGTTTTGCTGATCGGATGTCATGGCTCCAAGGGGCTTGCCGAATTTCAGATTCCCGAAGAGTTTGATACATCGAGAGATTATGAGATCACTTTTTGGGCGAAAAATGATACCAACAAGACGCAGACGGCGATTTACGAGCAGGCAATAGCAGACTTTGAGAAGGTATATCCTAATATTCAAGTCAATATGAGACTGTATACCAACTACGGGGACATATACAATGATGTGATTACCAATATTTCCACCGGCACAACGCCGAATGTGTGCATTACCTATCCCGACCACATCGCCACCTATCTGACGGGAGCCAATGTGGTTGTCCCGCTGGATAATCTGTTCGCGAACGAAAAGTACGGGCTTGGAGGAAGTGAAATATTATTTGACGGTGTGACACAGGATGAGGTGATCGGTCAGTTTCTGGAGGAGTGCGCCATAGACGGGCAGCACTATGCCATTCCTTTCATGCGTTCTACGGAAGCCTGCTATGTGAATAAGACTTATGTGGAGGCGCTGGGATATACCCTGCCGGAAACACTTACATGGGACTTTGTTTGGGAAGTATCGGAAGCTGCCATGGCAATGGACGGGGACGGCAATTATGTGGTCAACGGGCAGAATATTCTGATTCCGTTTATCTATAAATCTACAGATAACATGATGATTCAGATGCTGAAACAAAAAGACGCCGGATACTCGACGGATGCGGGGGATATCCTGCTTTTTAACGATACAACGAAGGAACTGCTCTACACCATCGCAGAGCATGGTAAAAGCAAAGCCTTTTCCACCTTTAAAATATCCAGTTATCCGGCTAATTTTCTGAATGCGGGACAATGTATCTTCGCAGTAGATTCCACGGCAGGTGCAACATGGATGGGATCGGATGCGCCGCTTATTGATATCAGTGAGGATAAAGTGGTGCAGTTTGAGACAGAGGTCATGATGGTGCCCCAGTTTGATACCGAAAATCCCCGGATGATATCGCAGGGACCTTCTATCTGTGTTTTTAACAAGGCAGATTCCCAGGAAGTGCTGGCGTCCTGGCTTTTTGCCCAGTATCTTTTGACCAATGACGTGCAGATCGCCTATTCCGGAACGGAGGGCTATATACCGGTTACCTCAAAGGCGCAGAATGCGGAGGAATATGTCGACTATCTGTCGAGAAGCGGTGAAGATAATACGGAGCATTATGAGGTTAAGATACAGGCATCCAGGCTGATGCTTGACAATATTGATCATACCTTTGTGACACCGGTGTTCAACGGTTCAGCGTCCCTCAGGGATGCGGCGGGACAGTTGATCGAGACGACGGTGAAGTCCGTCAGAAGAGGAGAATCGGTCGATGAAGCTTACATGGAAAAACTCTACGGCGATGTGACATCCCTGTACCGGCTGGATCAGGGAAGCGCAGCAACTGCCGGAAAAGCTGATCTGGGACCGCTTCCGGAGACGGCAAAAATTTTACTGACAGTCCTTGCCGTTGTATGGATTCTGATTCTTGCGTATGTGATACGGGAAGCTGTCAGAAAGCGGAAAAGAGTGGGATAGATCCTGTGGCGGTTTCAGAGTGCAACGTTTCGAAAGGAAGTAAAGATTGAGAGAAATCGGTAAAATATGTTGATTTATTCTGCTTTTGTGAGTACAATGACTAGGAATGTTGGGCAAAGGGCTCGGACAGAGCCGGAATTTGTGCCGTTTCGGAATGGAGGAAAAATATGAAAAAGTATTTAGCAGTAATGCTGACAGTGGCAATGACATTTGCACTGGCAGGCTGCGGAGCATCGGGAGAGTCCGCAGAAGATGAGAAATCTGAAGGTGTCATGACATATGCAGAGTATGTAGCAGCGGATCTTGACATGGAAGTTGTTGTTGAGACTTATGTTCAGGCGAAACAGTCATGGTGGGATGACAAGGCTACTGTTTACACACAGGATAAGGATGGCGCTTACTTCCTGTATGACATGGCTTGTTCCGAGGAAGATTATGAGAAGCTGACACCCGGAACGAAGATTAAGGTAACGGGTTATAAGGCAGAGTGGTCTGGCGAAGTTGAGATTATCGATGCTACTTTTGAAATCGAGGATGGCAGCTATGTTGCCGAGGCATTGGATGTGACCGATCTGCTTGGCAGTGATGATCTGATCAATCATCAGAATGAGTTTGTATCTTTCAAGGATATGACAGTAGAGGACTCCGGGGATGGCGCAGCCTTCTTATATAGCTGGGACGGTTCCGGTTCAGATGGAGATGACCTGTACTTCAACGTTTCCAGCAACGGACAGACCTATACCTTTACGGTTGAGTCTTATCTTTGCGATAATACAACAGAAGTTTACAACACAGTAAAGAATCTGAAGGTCGGCGATACTGTTGATATGGAAGGGTTCTTGTACTGGTATGAGGGAGTGAATCCGCACATTACATCTGTAACAGTAAAATAACAAGTGATAGAGAGAAAAAATACCCCTATAAGTTCTGGTTGGTGTACTGGCTTATAGGGGTTTTTCGTAGTAGAATCATTTTAGAGGGTGATTGAATATGAGTTATGAAAGACCGTATTCTTTTATAAAAAGCCGGAAAACAGTTCCTGCATGTCGTCTGTCATCGGCGGCACCTTAGGAGAAATACTTGAGAATGAGGATTTTAATAATGCCTTGTATCATAGTTCATGGTCTGAATGTGTGCTTGCATAGTAGAGGATGAGAGGAGAATAGAATGGGAAAAGCAAAGGCAGCAAGGGAGGTTTCTGTTATTGGCGGGGCTGACGGACCCACCAGTATTTTTATTGCGGGCAAAACAGGAAAGCGACCGTTAAAAGAACGGGTTAGGAGATATTTTTATCAACGCAGACGACAACGAGTGGAAAGAAAAATCAAACCGGGTGCGCACACGCTGCAGGAAGTGACTGCCTATGTGGTTGAAAAATATCATGCAGTGGAAATGTCAGAACAGCAAATGAGTTACATCGAGCAAAGGAAATGCTTGAAAGAAAGCTTAATTATCACAAACAAGCCGGAATTATTGGGTGATATGAATGAGATTCCCAAACCGGAAGAGTATACTGAAGATACGATAAAAGAAATGCAGCGTCAGATTCAGCTTCGCAGTGAGATGATCGCTGATATGCCGGATGATGTGATTCCTATGGATTTTCATATTTATGAGGTTCATGTAGACGAAGGGTGGATGGAAATCGCCATTGATCATTTGTGGGATATTTTAGAGTGTTCCTATAGCGGAAATAAAAAGGTTATGAAACTGTTGAAGGAAATGGCAAAAGATATTTATCTTTATTATGGAGTTATGCAGGAAGATGTGGAAAACAAATCGAAGAGATATTCTTCGCTGGTAACTATGTTGTGTACGTAAAACTGGGAGGATTTTATATGAATGTATTACTAACGTCTTGCGGATTGGAAACAGAAGTAATTGAAAAAGTATTTAAAGATATGTTAGTCAAAGCACCATCGGAGAGCAGGGCATTGTTTATTCCGACTGCAGCTAATTCACCGGATGCTATTGACGTATTGCCCAAATGTTTAAACGATTTACTCAAGTGCGGTATGAGTCGTAAAAATATATTTGTTTATGATTTATACGATACGATAGATGATAATCTCTATGATCATTATGATGTGATTTATTTATGCGGTGGAAGTCCTGAGTATCTGTTAAGGAGAATCAACGAACAGGGTTTCAATAAAAAACTTCAAAACTATATAAAATGTGGTGGAATTGTAGTCGGGGTAAGCGCAGGAAGTATGATATTTGCTAATAATATGCCGAATAATCTGGGTTTACTCAAATGTGTTTTGGATGTTCATTGCAGTGATGAAACCTGTGAAAAAGCAGGAGAGTATAAAATAGACAGACAGGAGCGTATAAAATTAGGAGATACTCAGGCAATTATCTTTAAGGATGACCGTATGGTCATTGTAGAGTGAGGTGTTTATTGGAATTGCTTAGGAGGATTGTTGTGGGGAGTAACTCGGATATCATAGATTTAGTGATACACAAATGCATAGAATTATTGGAACAAGAGCAAACAGCAGATTTTCCGAAAGATGGTATAAACTATGGAACACCACCTAAAGCTGTTCTCATTGCTTATGGGTTAGGAAAGATGAAGAAAGCAGTATATCAAATTACTGATATTCGAAAAAAGTGGGTTTATCAGAATGGATGTTTGGAAGAAACAGATATCAGAAGAGATATTGACCGAGAGCAGAGAAGAGGTATGTATTATTTAGAGGCATCTTTCGAGTTTGCATTAGATACAGGAGATCAAGGGGTATATTTAAATATATATTATGGACCAAGATATGCCAGAGGTATGAAATTTGAATTAGAACAGAAGGAAAACAGAGTATTTCTTTGTAATGATAAGGTGTTATGGGTGTCTTGAGAATGAAATTGTGGTGTAAAGAAGTCTGAAGAAACCTGCCAGAATTAACACCTATGTTGAATGAGTGCTGAAGTAAAACTGCCGCTATTTCCGTTATTATATAATGTGGAATTCTCAGGAGGGACAAATGAGCAGAATTAAAATGGGAATAACCATTGCTTTGATTGGTTTGTTGACCGGATGCGCTAATAATGCGTACCTTACTGACGAGGAGAATATTTCAGTAGATCAGAGTAGTGGCACTACACAGAAAGATGTGTCATTGACAGAGCAAAGGACAGAGAATTTTAAATACGAGATAAGACAAGAAGATGGGAAATCTTATGCAGTAGTTACCGGTATGATATCTGCCAGATATAAGGAAGAGGGAGGTAAAGTGATAATTCCCGAAGTATTAGAAGGCTTTTCTGTTGAGGCGATTGGAACGTCTGCTTTTGCAGGGAAAGAATTTATGGGAGTGGTCATTCCCAAAACAGTAGAGCGGATAGAGGAGAATGCTTTTCAGGGATGTTCCGGGCTGTATGAGGTATTTTTGAACAATCCTTCCTGTGTAATCGAAAAGGACGCTTTTGCGGGATGCGCAGAACCTCTTTACCTGTGTTATGAGGAAACTGCGGAAGAAAACGCGGATGAAATAAAAGAATATGCGCAAAGCAATGGTTTACTGGCAATTGCCAATATTAAGTTCGGCGAGATGGCTCAGGAGGCGATTATTCGTTACCCGGAAGAATTATATCACCTGACACCCAGAGTGGAGGATTTTTTCTATGGGGAAAATGCGGATGAAGAGCATTTCCTAAGTGGGGAATATGCGGAGGATGCCACGGATTACGGATGGTCAGCATGGCATTCTCCCTGCGGAGAATTTTGTACGGGATGGACGGAGACACAACTTACGGCTTCCTCAACACTTGCATCCGATGACGACAGATATTCTGCAAACCATCTGATCTCGTTAGCCAGAGAGGATGTCTGGGCGGAAGGAGTAGAAGGAGAGGGAATTGGAGAGTATATTGTCTATGAGACCAGTGCTAATTGGCTTCATGACAGCGGTATGGAACTTTGGGATATACTTGGCTGGCGCAATCTTTACACCAATGGATATCCGACAGATTCCTATGGATATCCTTACGATGGCTACATAAGGTATTTGGAGGTGTGCGTGGTAAACGGCTATGCGAAGAATGAGAAGACCTGGGAGGAGAATGGCAGGGTCAAAACGCTTCTGATGTATGTGGAGGATCAGCCCTACGCATATTTGGAGTTGGAGGATACCCTAAAACCGCAGTATTTTACATTGCCGGAAGGAGATATCCTTGTGAGCGACGGCGGGAAGATTTGTTTCCGATTTGAGATAGCAGATGTTTATCCGGGCAGCAAGTATGAGGATACCTGTCTGACTGGCTTGGCGTTGGAGTTTTCCGGAAGATTTGGACATTAAGGCAGTGGATGTCTATAGGAGATTTTCATGATTGGGAAGAGGTTGTAACTATGGAAATTAAATATAAATGGACGGACGGTTCCGATGAAGCGTTTCACAATTTTTATAAGATCACAGAAGAATATTACAGCCAAATTGCAGGCGGATTAGAAAATATAAAGTCGGAAGGAGCCACAAATGGACTATAAATTACTGCTTTTTGATTTAGACGGCACATTGCTTAGAAGTGATAAAACCATTTCGGAGCATACCCTTTCCGTTCTGAATGGATGTCGAAATAAAGGTATGATGCTGGGTGTTTCCACGTCCAGAAGCGAGCAAAATTCCATGACTTTTCTGTCTGAACTTTTACCGGATATTTTGATTTCCAGCGGAGGCGCGTTGGTAAAACAAAACGGCGTTCTCCTTTATAAGGCAATATTTTCGGCAGAAGAAACCAAAGATATGATCAGGACAGCGAGAGCAGTATGCGGAGCCGATTGCGAGATAACGATCGATACGCTTGAGCATCATTATTGGAATTATAAGATTGATCCCAAGAAGCAAGACCAGAGCTGGGGCGATAGTATTTATACAGATTTTGAGGGATTTTCACAGGAATCTTTAAAAATGTGTGTGGAAATATTTGATGAGGAAAAAGCGAATTTGCTGAAAGGTTCGCTGCCTCAGTGTGATTGTATCAGATTTTCCGACGGCTTCTGGTATAAATTTACGAGAAAAGGTGTCACCAAGGAGAAAGCTATTCTGGAACTGTGCGATGTATGCCATATGACAACGGAAAATATCATGGCATTTGGTGATGATTTCGCTGATATCGGAATGCTTAAGCTGTGCGGGCTTGGCATTGCGATGGGGAATGCCATTTCGGAGGTAAAGGAAATTGCGGATGATGTGACAACATCGAATGACGAGGATGGTGTTGCGGATTATTTGGAGAAATGTTTTTTGGTTTAGCACGAAGGTGAGGTACATTTATTATGGTCGAAGTACATAGAATTGCAGGCGGAAATGTAAATTGTTATATAGTGTCTGATCATGACAAAGCGATACTGGTTGATACAGGGAGAAAGAAGTACCGGAAGAAGGTTCTGGAAAAGTGCAGGGAATTTCACGTATGTCTGATTATGCTTACCCATGGTCACATGGATCATTGTCAGAATGCGGCTTATCTTGCAGATGCCTTACAAATACCCATAGCAATGAATGGCAAAGATAGAAATTTGATACCTGATAATAAAAAGCAGCCACTATCAGCAAAATCTCTTCTGGGAAAAGTTGTGTTAGCTGTATCTCTAAGGAGTTTTGAAAAAGATTGTCTGGAGTCATTTGAGCCGACAGTCTGTTTGAAGGACGGGGATAGCCTGATTCAATATGGGATAGATGCCAAGGTAGTCGGACTGCCAGGGCATACGAATGGTTCTATTGGGTTAGAGATAGCACCCGATAAGCTGATTGTGGGAGATGCGCTGATGAATATGTTTTATCCGACAGTATCCATGCTCTATACGGATGAACAGCAAATGCTGTCCAGTGCAAAACATATAGACCAATTAGGCGAAAAAATAATATATTTCGGACATGGCAAGCCAAAGCAGACGCATAAGATTTCTTTTTACAGACAATCTTCTACAAATTTCCCTGCCAGCTTGTAAACCTGCCGAACCTCTTTGGTGGATAAATCCCAACGATTCAATTCCACAGCAACTAATTCGGGGAACTTCTTGCTGATATCCCGCAGGCAGTTTCCAGCGGATTTTCTGACATATTCGCTTTCATCATTTTTATGGGTTGCCAACAGATCAATCGCCTCCTGTGGATGTTCCTTAAAATAAGGGCGGCTTGTCCAGACCCGCAAGCCTTCCGAGACTGCTCTGCGGATATTTGCAGTATCATCTGCAAACCATGCTTTTATGACAGGCAAGGCTTTCTCGTAACCGATCTTGGCACAGTAATTATCAAATGCCATAGCTAATATCTCCTGCACTTTCCAGCTTTCGTGCCCGCTTACTACGTCATGCAGAAAATCCAGGCAGTCAGGATATTCGTCTGCAATGTATCCTGCCAGAAACACACCCACTTCCTGAATCTGAAAATTATCGGATTGCCATAGAATAGGATACATCTTATAACAATCCTCGGCAGAGTGTTCTTTATAATATTTCTTTGCTTCTGTTTTTACTATTTTGAGGCTGTCCTTTTCGGGGATCAGTTCTGATAAGTATTCTACATATTCTTTCATACTTTCACTATTTCTTTCCAGTGTACAAATTGTATCCAAAAGTATAATACACAATAAACAACACGGTCAATAGGAAGACGCGAACAGAATTTAATAAATGAAATTAGCATATGTCTTAAAGCGGAATTCATACATAGTCGATGAAAATCATAATTGTGCAATTTTTGAACGTGCATATATTTGTATGTTTTTGTATAAAATTTAAATGGGGAGTTTTATTGACTTTCCTCTAGGCACTTGCTAGAATGTAGGTACAAAGTAAGTTTACCACTGACCGATATGTGGTATATAAATGGTCGGGTTGAAAGTTTACCGCTGACCAATATGCGGTATATAAGTGGTTGGGTTGTAAGTTTAGTCCTTCGCCGTAAGGTGGAGGACTTTTTCCATAATGAGGACAAACGAATGAAGAAGACAGGCTTTTATATTATCAGGGACAAGTTTTTTGAAGATATGCCCGATCCATATCTCAAAGGGAACAAAGCAGGAAACAGACCACATTATTACTGTTTCGAGGATACTGATACAGGGATATATTGGATGATACCATTGTCTAGCCGCATTGATAAGTATAAACGAATCATGGAAAAAAAGGAAAAAGAGGGGAAACCTTGCGACATTATTCATATTGTCAAATTGGATGATAGTCGGGAGAGCGTATTTCTGATACAGGATATGTTTCCTATAACAGAGGAGTACATAATGCGGGAATATACAATCGCCGGAAATCATTTGATGTTGACGAGTGAACATACTGCCAAAGAGATCGAGCAGAAAGCAAAGAAAGTTTTGGGTATGCTAAAACGTGGTGTAAAGTTTACTCCAACACAGCCAGATGTTATGACAATATTAGAGAGGTTGAAG
This sequence comes from Lachnospiraceae bacterium, assembly GCA_017936885.1. Taxonomy (GTDB): domain Bacteria; phylum Bacillota; class Clostridia; order Lachnospirales; family Lachnospiraceae; genus UBA3282. Next base: position 21,713 of record JAGBEO010000018.1, read on the forward strand.
GTAAGAAAATAGATTTCCATGCATTTTATGAAGAATATGGACAATAAATACAACAAAAATAAACTAAAAACCATCAATGCAAGCTATCCACAGGGGAGTTTGAACATAACCATCATACACGGACAGAGTCATAAAGGTTCCACCTATCATATCGCAAGAATGCTTGCGGAGAAGTTGGAAGGTGATATTACAGAATTCTTCCTTCCCAAAGATTTCAGTTCTTTTTGTGTAGGATGTACGTTCTGTTTTGCCATGTCTGAAACATTATGTCCGCATTATGAGAAACTGAAACCGCTTACGGAAGCCTTGGACAGGGCGGATGTGATCATTCTGGCAAGTCCTGTCTACGTTTTTCATGTCACTGGCGCGATGAAGGCATTTTTAGACCATTATGGTTATCGATGGATGGTGCATCGTCCCGAAGAAAAGATGTTCCGTAAACAGGCAGTGTGTATTTCCACTGCCGTGGGCGCAGGCATGAAGAGTACCAATAAAGATATGGCAGACAGCATGTTTTTCTGGGGAATTGCCAAGACATATCGATACGGAACAGCCGTTGCGGAGGTATCGTGGGATAGGGTCAGCGCCAGGAAAAAGACTCGCATCGACAAGAAAACTACGGCACTTGCACGGAAGATTAAGAAACGCGGTGGACAAGTAAAACCATCCGTCAAAACAAAGGTATTTTTTAATATGATGCGGCTGGCGATGGAAAAGGGATGGAATGAAGTGGACGCAGCTTATTGGAGAGAGAAGGGTTGGACAGGTAAAGTCCGTCCGTGGAAGTGAGGAAAGAATCATGACGCTTGAAAATAAATTAGGCATTACCGACTCTACGGAACTTGCAAGAGTTGAAGAAAAATTAAGTAAGAAAAAAGCGTTGCAGCTGTTTGAAAGTGGTTATTTGGATAGTCTGGAAGCCGGCACATATAGGACACTTTCTATCATTCATAAATATCTGTTTGAAGAAATCTATGATTTTGCCGGAAAAGTTAGAAATGTCAATCTTGCAAAGAGCAGTTTCCGATTTGCCCCGGTCATGTACTTAGAGGCGGCATTAGAAAGTGTTGAAAAGATGCCGCAGTCAACCTTTGATGAAATCGTGGAAAAGTATGTTGAAATGAATATAGCCCATCCTTTTCGTGAAGGAAACGGACGCAGTACAAGAATCTGGCTTGATCTGATGCTGAGAAAAGAATTAGGTTTGGTAATTGATTGGAGCAAAGTGGACAAAGATGATTATCTTCTGGCGATGGAACGGAGTCCGATCAAGGATGTCGAAATCAAATATCTTTTAAAACAGGCGTTAACTGATAGGGTAAATGATCGGGAAATATATATGAAGGGCATCGATCACAGCTATTATTATGAAGGATATTCTGTTTATAAAACGGAAGAATTGTAGATTTTTATTTATTGTTTGTAGAAAGGAAATATCATATGTCGGGGAAATACGAATTCAGCAAAACCATAAGAGACAACGAAACGCTCAGAGAAAGTTTTAACGACCTGACCAGAGCCACCTTCAGATTTGACTTTAAAGATTGGTACGCCAAAGGACACTGGCAGGACAAGTACATCCCCCATGTGTTGATCGATGATGGGAAAGTGATCTCCAATGCGTCAGTCAATCTCATGAAGTTTCAGATGAACGGACAGGAGAAGCGCCTGATCCAGATCGGGACGGTCATGACGGATCAGAAGTATCGCAGGCGCGGATTAAACCGCAGACTCATAGAGCAGATTCTTGAAGAATATCTGGGGAAAACAGATGGCATTTATCTGTTTGCCAATGACGATGCAAAGGAATATTATAAGAAGCTCGGATTCCAACCGGTCAAAGAATATGAATACAGTTGTAAAAGAGTAAATTTGACAGCAGGCGAACAGGAGAATTACATTATTGAGCATATCGACTTGTCCGTGGAAGAGAATTGCAGCAAACTATATGCGGCAATCGGGGAAGGAAGTGCCAATGATGCCTTTTTCATGAGTGATAACTTAGGCTTATATCAATTCTGGCTGGCAGCAGAGTTTGGCGGGAATGTTTATTATATACCGCAGACGGGAAACTATGTTATTGCAAGTGTTGAAGAAAACACGTTGGTGGTGCATCAGATTTTCGGAGAGAAAAAATTAGATATTCATAAGCTGGCAGCTTCGTTTGAGACGGAGATATCTTGTCAGGAAATCAAAGATATAAGGCTTGGCTTTACCCCTGTCGAAAAAGAGTCATTTGTCGTAACAGAGCATCAGGAAGAAGACTGCACACTATTTATTATGGGAAAAGAACTGGAACAAATCATGCGAAATAAGATTTTTTTTCCGGTCATGTCACATGCCTGACACGGTAAATTTGTGAAAGACAGCTTTAAGTTTTGGAGTAAAAGATAAAATGATCGAATTACAGCAATTAAGTATAGATGATATCGAAGAAATAGAAGAACTATACAGAAACATTTTCACGAAAGCCCCTTGGAATGACGATTGGAGCGATCAGAAGCAGCTCTATCAATATATTATGGATTTGATAGGGAATTTGAACTCTCTTGCATTAGGATTATATGTGGACGACATATTGACTGGACTTTCCCTAGGAAACATCAGACACTGGTATTCCGGCACCCAATATTACATTGACGAGTTCTGTATCAAAACCGAAGAGCAGGGAAAAGGACTGGGCACCTGCTTTTTGCGCTATGTGGAAGAACATATTAAATCGAAAGGGATCAATCATATTTTCTTACAGACGGATACCGATATGCCTGCCTATCATTTTTATCAAAAGAATGGTTTTGCCGAGTTAAAAAGCCATGTTTCTTTTTTGAAAGACCTGAACAACAAGGGCTGAATTATAATTTCTCTTTATATTGTTAATATGTTTTCTTAAAACGATCCAAATGCTGTCATAAAAATATTTTTGTGATGGCATTTTCTTACTGGTTAAAAAAATTGAATCTTATTTAATTACAATTCAATGGTGTGGAAGCCGTATTCCTGCTAAGATAAAGGTGTTCGTAAGTAAGACTGATCAGTGTGAAAAATGAACCTGGAATCATAAATATATTAGCAGGAGGAATATTGCTATGCCGATTGGAGAAGTTATCAGAAAATACAGAAAAGAAAAAAATATGACACAGGAAGACATGGCGGAGCGGCTCGGCGTAACCGCTCCGGCAGTCAATAAGTGGGAAAGGGGCAATTCCTATCCGGACATCATGCTGCTTGCGCCCATAGCAAGGCTGCTTGATATTTCACTGGATACGCTTCTGTCTTTTCAGGCGGAACTGACGGAGGAACAGATCAACGGAATATTGCTGGAACTGGATCAGAAGCTGGATACGGAGCCGTATGGGGAAGTGGTCACATGGATAACGAATAAAATTGAGACTTATCCCAACTGTGACAGACTGCTTTTGCACGGCACGATCATGCTGGACGGACGCAGGCTGCTGTATGGCACGGAGAAGGATGAGGATGCAAACCGATCCCTGCAAAGCGGCGGCAAAACAAAGGATCGGGATCAAGTACAGGCAGAGTATGATGCTTTTATTCTGAGAAATTATCGAAAGGCTCTTGAGAGTGAAGATGCCGCAATCCGTGACCAGACGGCGGACAGCTTGTTCGGCTGGTATCTCAGGAAGGATGATTATGAGAAGGCAGAAGAATGTTTATCCTATTTTTCGGCAAGCTATCCGGATCAGGAACGCAAAAAGGCAGTCGTCTGCCGCAAAACAGGACGGCGCGATGAGGCGTATAAAATTTTAGAAGGCATTTTATTTCGAAACTACACAGAGAACAGTTCACTGTTCCATGAACTGTACAGCATGGCGTTAGAAGAAAACGACACGGCAAGAGCCACTGCCATGGTAGAGAAGCAAAGGAGTCTGACGAAAGTATTCGAAATGGGGAAATACCGGGAAGCTTCTGCCGGACTGGAGCTTGCCGTCTGCCGGAAGGATGCGGAGGAAACGATACGGATCGCGGGAGAACTTTTGGAGAATGTAGAGGATTTATACTGTTTTACGGAAAGTGATCTGTATCGGCACATGGTATTCAAAGAACCCAAAGAAGGATTCCTTGAGAACCTAAAAGAAAACCTAAAGAAGAATTTTAGGGAAGATGCGGCGCTCGATTTTCTGAAGGATGATGAGCGATGGAAGGCGCTGGTGCAAGAGCATACATGAAATGTGAAAACAAAGCAGGAATGGATGATTAAAAAGATAGAAAAAGCAGTAAAGCAGAAAGTAAAGAAGACGGCAGGGGATTTCTCTGCCGTCTGTCTTTGTAACCAATCTGTTATTTGACTTGTAGCTTCTCCGAGGTAAACTCTATTAAAAGAAGAAATTAAATTTTGTAGCTTCCTATCTGGTTTTACAAACGCGCTTCCACATTCTATGACAAGTATTCTTGCACTTGCAGCCGATACCCTGTTTCAGTACCCGGAAAATTCCCCACATGCCCGATTCCACATCCCATTTCAGGCTGCCGGAACGGTAGAGATAATCACCGGGACAGGAAGCTCCGTCCTTCAGCTCCATATTATAGGTGTTTCCGATACTGATGCCACCCTGCAGGGGAATGATTCTGGAAAAAGGATCGTCCGGCTGTTCTCTCCATTCATGTCCGTGAATCGTAAATCCCACATTACGCGGCTTATCTGCCGGCATCATTGTGCGGAAAATCACACGTTCTCCGGTGTAAGCCTTAAACAGCGGTGTAGCGGGATCACCGTGGATGCGGCTGTTGAAAATTTTGGAAATCCGGCTGTCACGCATCAGTCTGTTGGCAAAACGTTCCGAGCGATAGTTGTAGCCTTTTTCTCCGGTATCCTCCGCATCGATGGCTTCGCCGTCGTCTTCCCGTATCGTCTTCACAAGTTCTCCGTTGCGGTCCAGCATACGGATTCCGTTCTGAATCATCAGCACACATTCGCGGAAGCTTTCTATGCCGGGAGCGGTGATCACGGCTTCTTCCTCATACAACGCTTTGGAGAAAGAGAAATTGCGATACCATGCGGCTCCGGCAGGTTCAATGATGATCGCGCCGAACAGACCGTGATATCTGTGATTGCGCATATCTCCAAAAGACTGGATGATGCAGGGACCATATTCTTTATCTGCGTACCACAGATATTTCTTGCTTTCGCCCACACCGACAGTCTGCTCCCTGTTGTTGTAGCCCACATTGATCCCGGAATCATTGACGGGATCGTAGTTTAGAAACTGCGGGTTTAGAGATACCCGCATAGACGGCTGGTGTTTGAGATCAAGCGGAACGCTCGGATAATCAAAGTATTCCACAGGCTGCGCCGGATTGAAAAGATTGTGCAGGGTCACTTCGATCCATTCTCCCGCGTTTGCCCTGAGAATCAGAGGCTTCGGCTGATAGTTTCCGCACAGCGCCCGGTCGACATCCTCCAGCGGAACGAACAGCAGTCCGTCCGGGTCATGGTCACCGTAACAGTTGTAGGGAATATTCCGTTGTATGGCGGCTACCTGATATTTGCGGACAACCGCATCCTTTCCGGGACAGGGCGGAAGGGGCAGAAGCCGGTCTTTGCCTTTGCATAGAGGCTTCAAGTGTTTTACGGGATGGTCATGTGCCCGCAGGATACCCCAAAGACCCAGCCAGGCGTCATCGATTCCGCCGGAGTAATAGAGGTAATCTCCTGGCGCGTATTTCTTGGTGATCCGCAGGTTGAAGACTTCGGAAATACCGATCGTCTGTGAAGCGGCAATGGGTGAGTGGGGATCTGCGATCTCCTTTTGCCAGGACAGTCCGGTCAGGTTAAATACGTGCTGTTCCTCGTGAGCGCCATCCAGCAGCCGGATCACAATCTCATCGCCCGGATAAGTTTCCAGAATCGGGGTGGCAGGATCGTTGTGCACCAGAGAACTGAAAATATAAGCAGGGTCTTCATGGTTTTTCAGACGTTCCCGCATTGGCTCGCAGCGGTAGTTAATGCCCATCACGCCGGGGTCATCGTGGGAGCCGGGAACCGCTGGCGGATTCAAGGCATTGCCGTCTTTATCAAAAAGAAAAGCAAAATCGTGGAGAAACAGAACAAATTCCCGGAAGGCAGTGCCGTCCCTGCGGCGGATTACCGCCTGGGTGCCTCGGCGAAGCTCTCTGCCGCTGCGCGGACTGTGGAAAGTGGCTCCGGCTTCCTCTACGATCAATGCGCCGAACACACCGTGCATCTGATGGGAATTGGCAAACAAATGGTCATGGAAAAAGACTGTGTGAAGTTTCGTATTTGCGAAGAAGCGTTCAATCAAAGTCTCGTATTTTCTGGCTCCGGCAATATTGTTCCAGCCGTTTGCGGCACCGTCGGAGACGATCGTGTCGAATTTGACCAGATGTATGTGGAAGCCCGCGATATCTGTCAGGGTTTCCATCTGGAAAGGGCTTTCCTCAATAAATTCAGGGAGCAGATTCGTCAACCGGATTTCGATGCAATCTCCGGCATGGGCGCGGATGACAAGAGGTTCCACGCGGATTTTCTGTTCTTCCACTTTGCGGATATAAGCATCAAGGCCTCCGTGGTATTCCAGATCCTCTTTCAGAACGAAAAAGCGTCCCTGAGGATCGTGCCAGCCGTAGCTGTTGTAGGTGATTTTAGCCTGAACAAGGGCAATTTCAAATATTATGACAGGCGTGTCATCTTGCATACAAGGGTCACAGCATGAAGAATGCGGACGGTTTTTCTGATCTGTAGGACAACATTCAGGAATGCAGTCTTTTTCTTCCTTAAGGCAAGGGCAAGTCTCAGCATAAAGCGCACCGGGTACAAAATTATCCACGAAATTCGCCCGTTCCAAATCCGTAGGCGTAATCTTGTTACTGCCATCAGGATTCAGGACACCGAAAGGCGGCTGCAGCGGACGCTCCCCAAAGGTTCCGTTGATAAAACCGGGATAGCCGGGATGCATCTCATCTTTTGCAGGGGGAGCAACCCTGTCTCGCAGGGGCATAAGAGGCGGAATGACCGTTCCGTCCGGAAGTTCTCCGCTTCCATCCTCCAATCTGTCATGGATTCTCCACAGAGTCCACATTCCTTCATGGAAGTGAGGATAGAGATGACAGTGGAAAATCACATCGCCTATCGTCTCCGTCAGACTCCCCGCACCGTGAAGAATATCCAGTGTATAGCACTCCTGAGGACTCAAAGTGATAGAGTCCAAAATGGTGGAAACCGGATTGTCTCCTTCCAGCCGCCACTGATGGTTGTGGAGGTGGAAAACGTGGGTTTCCTTGACACCGCCGTGAATCAAACGGATTTTGGACGGATCGCCGACATAGGCACGCAGGATAGGCGGAGCCGGATCGCCGTAAACCCATGAACTCATGGAAATATCTTCTCCGCTGTCCGCATGATCGTCAGTCAGCGGCATACGGTTGCGCATAGGTTCCGAACGGTAGCTGATGCCCGTGGTGGAAGAGGGCAGACCAGTGTGAGGGTCTGTGGGCGGATTGCCGTTTTTATCCTTAATCTCCAGTTCGTCATGGAAGAATACGGCATATTCCCGGAAGGCAGGTTTCCCGGGGCTGTAAATGTCGGCAAAAAGCCCGCTTTCCAGTTCATCGCCCGTCTGTGGATCCAACCATTTAGACTGCGGCGCTTCTACGATAATGGCGCCGAACAGCCCGTGAATATTAGTGCCTTCCTCACTGCTTCTGGTGTCGCCCATATCATGGAACATATAGACGCCTTCACGGACGGCATACCATGTGTAGGTAATCCTGTTTTTGGTCGTAGTGTCACGGTTGAATCCGACATTTGCACCGTCGGATGTCTGCACATCGTAGTCCATTCCCAGAACATGGATGGACAGAGAGCGGTTCAGTGAGTGGGAAAAAGTAATGACAATTCGTTCTCCTACATTTGCCCGGATCACCAGAGGTTTTACCTCTTCATAAGGTTGGGGAACGTTCAGGGCAAAATTGCGCAGAGCGCCTTCGCGGATACGCGCCGCATCTTTTTTCAGTACATACAGAAGACCGTTGGGATCGTGGTCTCCGTATTTGTTATAGACAATAGGGATCTCAATCGCTTCAATTTCATAATACCTGGTTTGATTAGGGCAGGGGTAATTGCAAAGTTCCATTCAATCACCTCCTAACGTGTCTGTCCGGTTTCCAGCACACGGATATAGTGGTTGGCTTCCCGGAGCACATGGTCTGCCAGCAATGGCAGAATAATAGAAGCAATTTCGCAGTCAAGGATACCTTTCGTTCCTGCTGCCTTAAAGTCACGGTATTTCAATGTTTCTTCTAATGTCTTAGCTGTCAGAGCATTTGCACGGTAGTCCTGTCTGCATGCCTTTTCCAATAATATAGCGTAGTCTTTGGAAAAATCATCGGCTGTTTCAATCAACTGTGCTTCTGAAGGATCAAGAAGACCGCGGATAAACCATGCGTGCTCCATCATAATCTGATTCCAGAAAGTTTCTGTCTCATAAAATCTCTGATAAGAAACGCGCCTGTTTGACATAAGCTGATCCAAAATGTCGCGGTACAGCATCGCTTCGCGCATAATGTGTTCGATGAGAAGCGGATAGTTAGAGGTGTATAACTGACCGTCTTTCATTTTGCACAAAATCCGTTCTTTAAACCGAATCAAACCGTCCAACAGTTTGTGTGCCCGTTCATTAAGTTCTTCAGCCTGACGATGCAGGACACAATCCTTTTCATCATTACAGCCACAGTGCGTTGAAAAGTCCTCTTCGTTGCTACAACCGCATCGTAGGGAAACGTCTCTTTTCTCGCCGCATTTATCGCATAGGGCATGTGTTTTTCTGGATATTTCGCTGTCAATGGGAATACCGCTTAAGGATTCCGTTCTTTCTTCTGCAGGGATAGTAAACTCTGTCACCAGCTCATTTGAATTGAGGATAGGTTCGTGGACGTTGCCCTCTGCTATTTTAAGGGTGTCCCGCAGAAGCTCTTCAAAATCCTTTCGGAAATGCTCCGCTTCTTCGATCCATTCTTTCTCACAGCAGGGAAAGCCTGCCTCCAGAAAAAGAGCGTGTTCTTTCATGATTCTTGCAAAGAACAGATGAGTTTCTATGGAAAGTGTGGCATAATCTCTCATATTTTTTCATACCTTTTAGTTTAGTCTTTTTTATAATATATGTGGAAAAGAGAAATTCGTTGCCAAAAGAAGAGAGTTCAGTGTATTGTATATGTAATAATTTTGAGTTGAACGTCAGAGAGCGATCGCTCAAGAGGCGATTATTTAAGGAACTTATAGTTAGAGAAGGGATCGTTAAGAAACTTATAACGAAAGAACCGATGCTTACAAGTCGTTGAAACAGCAGAAAGAGAGAAAACATGAACAATATCAGAGTAGCACTATTACAAATCCTGCCTGCCGGGACATTAGAGGAAAATAAGGAAAAGGGTAAGAACGCCTGCAGAAAAGCGAAAGAAATGGGAGCCGATATAGCACTGTTCCCGGAAATGTGGAACTGCGGCTATCTGATTCCTGAGAATCCGGACGAACTGAAAGCATTATCCGTTTCAAAGCGGAGCGCCTTTGTCTCTGCATATAAAGAATTAGCCCAAGAACTGAATATGGCAATCGGAATTACCTATCTGGAAGCCTGCGACCCGCTTCCGAGAAACACGATCAGCCTCTTTGACCGCCATGGCAATGAGGTATACACCTATGCCAAAGTACACACCTGTGATTTTGGCGATGAATGCAGGCTGACGCCCGGAGACGATTTCTATGTGGCTGATCTGGACACGGATAAAGGCATTGTGAAGGTCGGCAGTATGATATGCTATGACCGGGAATTTCCGGAGAGCGCAAGAATCCTGATGTTAAAGGGCGCGGAGATCCTGCTGGTTCCCAATGCCTGTCCGATGGAGATTAACCGCATTTCACAACTGCGGGGCAGAGCCTATGAAAATATGATAGGAATTGCGACCGTAAATTATCCAGCAGGGAAACCGGACTGCAACGGACATTCCACAGCCTTTGACGGAATCGCTTACCGACCACAGGATGCGGGTTCAAGGGATACATTGATCGTGGAGGCTGACGAGTCGGAAGGAATTTTCCTGGCTGATTTTCCGATTGACGAGATGCGGGAGTACCGCGGACGGGAAGTGCACGGCAACGCCTACAGACATCCGAAGAAGTACGGACTGCTTGTCTCGGAAGAAGTGGCACCGCCCTTTGTCAGACAGGACGCCAGACGGTAGAATGAAAAGCCTCCGTCAACTTGTTGCTGCGGACACATTTTAGCAAGAAATAACAGGAACATACCGCTCTGTGATCTTATAATAAGGTTACAGAGGTAAGGAGAGAAAATGTATGGAATGGACAGAATGTATTAAAAAGACAATCGCATGTCTGGAAGCGCACCTGCTGGATGTGGACGAGGCATATGATGTCGCCGCGGATGTCGGTATGTCCTCCTTTTATCTGCAAAAAGGCTTCCGCATCATGACCGGATACACAATGGCTGAATATGTGCGCAACAGGCGGCTCTATCTGGCAGCTCTTGAGATCCTTACGGATAAGGATAAAGTGATCGATATCGCACTGAAGTACGGCTACGACACACCGGAGAGCTTTTCCAAAGCATTTTCGAGATTCCACGGCGTTTCTCCCATGCAGCTGCGCAAAGACACCTCGAAGCTGCGTGTCTTTCTTCCTCTGAAAATCAAGATTGAGGTGCAAGGAGGAAACGATATGGATTACATTGTGGAAAAAGAAAAGGCTTTTAAAGTAGTAGGGTTTGAAAAAGAATTTTTCATGGACGCTGCCTATACGGAGATTCCTAAATTCTGGGATGAGTTCTGCGCCAGATATATGGCAAAGCTTATGCGGACAGGCAAGCCGGAGGGAGATATCGAGGAAGCGATCTGTAAACATCATGTGGGTTTGTTTGGCATCTGTATTGACGATATAGGTAAAGGTGGGAGATTCCGCTATATGATTGCCGGACCCTATGCGGGAGGAGAGATCCCGGAAGGATTGTCACTTTATGAAATCCCGGAACTGGAGTGGGTGAAATTTTTGTGCAAAGGACCGCTGCCGGGGGCGTTGCAGTCAGTGAATACCAAGATATATAATGAATGGCTTCCCGGTAATTCGGAATATGAAATTGCGGCTGGTATCGATATTGAATGGTACAGCGAAGGCAACCCGCAGTCGTTAGACTATGAAAGCGCCATATGGATTCCGGTAAAAAGAAAATAAAGCATCCGTGCCCTTGGACAGAAGATGTTCAAGGGTGATTCTTTTTTGCAGAAAATTATTCAATATGAAGAAATTATTCATGCAAAAGATATACAAAAAATGAATATTTATGCTTTCCATCCACGCATCATTGTGATATAATGCGATTCGAGAATAGGGAACGAAGCAACCCTGAAGCGTCATTCTTCTACAGGGCTGTTTGACTGGAAGTATGAAAAGGAAATGAACTGCATCAACACACGAAAGGATGAAAACAGATGGCGGAATGGGCATCAAATTTCTGTGACTTGTTTTATAAATGTTTTATCAAAGAAGATCGTTATAAATTACTGTTAAGCGGTATCGGCGTAACCATTAAGGTGTCTTTGCTGGCGATTGTTATCGGTATTTTGATCGGTATGCTGATTGCCCTGTGCAACCTTTCCAAGAAAAGAATTTTGAAAATCATTGGCGGTATTTATACCGATATCATACGAGGTACACCGTCTGTAACTCAGTTAATGATTATTTACTTCGTTATTTTCGCATCTGTGAATCTGGATAAATGGATTATTGCGGCGATTGCATTCGGTATCAACTCCGGTGCATATGTATCTGAGATTATCCGAGCCGGTATTATGTCGATAGATAAAGGCCAGACAGAGGCGGGCAGATCACTGGGACTGAGTGCTTACCAGACTATGACAAGAATCGTGATTCCGCAGGCCGTGAAGAATATTTTCCCGGCATTGTGCAACGAGTTTATCGTGTTGATTAAAGAGACTGCCATCGTCGGTTACGTAGGGCTTATGGATATCCAGAAAGCCGGTGATTTCATTAAGAGCGCGACATTCATCGCATTTATGCCGTTGATCGGAACTGCCGTTATTTATTATGTACTGATTAAGATTCTGACATTACTGTTGGGCAGAATCGAAGCAAGACTGAGAAAATCTGATGCCAGATAGGAGGGAGGAAGCCATATGATTAAAGTGAAGAATCTGCACAAGAAGTTTGGTGACCTCACCGTCCTTAACGGAATCGATGAACATATTACGCCGGGTGAAGTAGTAGTTGTGATCGGGCCTTCCGGTTCCGGTAAGAGTACCTTCCTAAGATGCTTGAATCTGCTGGAGACTGCTACTGACGGTGAAATCTATGTGGATGATGAGCTGATTAACACTCCGAAGGTTAATGTAAACCGTATCAGACAGAAAATGGGAATGGTGTTCCAGCAGTTTAATCTGTTTCCCCATCTGACAATTATGGAGAATATAACCTTAGCTCCCGTGCTTTTGAAGAAAATGACTAAGGCAGAGGCGATTCAGAAGGGACAGGAGCTGTTAGCCCGTGTGAATCTGTCGGAGAAAGCGAATGCTTACCCGGCTCAGTTATCCGGCGGACAGAAACAGCGTGTGGCGATTGCAAGAGCACTTGCCATGGACCCGGAGATCATGCTTTTCGATGAGCCGACTTCCGCGCTTGACCCGGAGATGGTAGGCGAGGTTCTGGATGTTATGAAGGATCTTGCGAAATCGGGAATGACCATGGTCATTGTAACCCATGAGATGGGATTTGCCAGAGAAGTGGCATCCAGAGTTCTTTTTATCGATCAGGGTATCGTGATGGAGAGCGGCACCCCGGAGGAAGTCTTCGGCAATCCGAAGAATGAGAGAACCAGGAACTTCTTAAGTAAGGTACTGTAAGTACGGTATTATGCCGGTATCTTTTTGGAAAGACCGGCTTATGATACACAAGTATGTCAGCCGATATGTACGGCTGGCTAATGTTTAAGGAGGAGATTATTATGAAAAAAGCAACAAAAGTATTGGCACTTATCCTTGCCATGGCTATGATGGCATGTACCCTCGTAGCATGCGGCAGCAGTGCAGACACAACAGCAGCAGATGCTAACACAGAGACAGCAGCAGACACGGAAACAGAAGCGGCAGATACAGAAGCAGCTGAAACAGAGGATGCAGAAGAAGCTGCTCCGGCAGAGGGCGGTACGATCACTTTCGGTACAAACGCAGAGTTCCCGCCTTTCGAGTTTGTAACAGCGAATGGTGTAATCGGCGAGTTTGACGGTATTGATATGGCTATTGCGAAACAGATTGCTGAGGAAAACGGCATGACAGCAGCAATCGAGAACATGGAGTTTGACTCTCTGTTAGTAGCCCTTCAGAACGGTCAGATTGATGCGGTTATCGCAGGTATGACTATCACGGAAGAGAGAGCAGAAGCAGTAGATTTCTCTATGCCTTACTATACAGCAACTCAGGTTATGATTGTTAAGGAAGATTCCGATATCGCTTCCGCAGCCGACATGGCAGATAAGAAGATCTGCGTTATCCAGGGCTACACGGGCGAGGTATGTGTCAATGATATGGGTTATCCTTACGAGTCCTTCAAGAAAGGTACAGAGGCAGTTATGGAGCTTGTAAACGGCAAGTGTGATGTAGTCGTAATTGACTCTGCAACCGCTGCTAAGTATGTAAGCGACAACGAAGGATTAAAGATTGTAGAAGATCCTGATGCATTCGAATCTGAAGAGTATGCGATCGCAGTACAGAAGGGTAACACAGAGTTACTTGATATGATCAATAAAGCAATCGAAGCAAAGCTTGCAGACGGTACAATCTCTGAACTGGCAGTACAGTACACAGAGGCAGCTTCCGAGGAATAAGATTTAAGTGTACCTTAAGAAAAGTTATATATCATGATTTCATAAGCCCTGATAGCCATATGGTTGTCGGGGCTTTTGTGTGGTATAATCGACCATGTATGATAAATAAAAGGATTGTGTGAGCAGGAGTGAAACCATGAAAACAGTCAGAGTAGCAGCGGCGATTATCACCCATGAGGGTAAGATATTTGCCACCCAAAGAGGGTATGGAGAGTTCAAAGACGGCTGGGAATTTCCCGGCGGCAAGATAGAGGACGGCGAGACACCGCAGGAAGCACTGCGGCGCGAGATCAGGGAAGAGTTAGACACGGAGATTGCAGTGGGAGAGCTTGTAGATACCATCGAATATGATTATCCGTCTTTTCATCTTTCTATGGATTGCTTCTTATGTAAGGTTCAATCGGGAGATTTGGTATTGAAAGAACATAAGGCGGCTAAGTGGCTGACGCAGGAGAAGTTAGACAGCATTGACTGGCTGCCGGCTGATATCGATTTGGTCAGGAAGTTAAAAGAAATAAATTTATCACGGTAGAATTTGCAGATCAAGGTGCTGCCTGCGGAAATAAGTCGAAAAATAGAATTAGTAGTTTGTGAATAGACTGTTTTATGATATACTTATAAAGATTCTGCTGCAGTATCTTTATATGGTTATTCTGCATACTATATAAAAATGCTGCAATATAAACTGGAGGTTTACCATGAAAAAATTATTCAATAGTTTGCCGTTTCGGCTTTTACTGGGTGTAGTATTGGGTATTCTGATCGGGCAGATTGCAAATGAGAGTGTTATGAATGTAGTCGTAACGGTAAAGTACATACTGAATCAGGTCATTGTATTCTGTGTACCGCTTATCATCATCGGCTTTATCGCTCCGTCTATTACGAAGCTGGGAAGTCATGCGTCTAAAATTCTGATGGTTGCAGTAGGAATTGCATATCTTTCCTCCATCTGCGCGGCACTCGGATCTATGGCAGCGGGATATCTGATCATTCCCCATCTGTCTATCGTATCGGATGTGGAAGGTCTGAAAGAATTGCCTGAGATTGTATTCCAATTAGACATTCCACAGATTATGCCGGTTATGAGTGCACTGGTATTTTCTATGATGATCGGTCTGGCAGCAGTGGGGACTAAGGCTGTAACCATTACAGCCATTTTGGATGAATTTCAGAAGATGATACTGTTAATCGTAACGAAGCTTGTGATTCCGCTTCTGCCTATTTTCATTGGATTTACCTTCTGTGCTTTGTCCTATGAGGGAACGATTACGAAACAGTTCCCGGTATTTGTACAGATCATCGTGATTGTGCTGATAGGGCATTATATCTGGATGGCGGTTTTATATGGTATCGCCGGACTGTATGCAAAGAAGAATCCGCTGGACATTGTGAAGAATTATGGGCCTGCCTATCTGACAGCGGTAGGAACCATGTCTTCCGCAGCAACGCTTGCGGTTGCGCTGCGCTGTGCCAGGAAATCCGTACCGCCTCTTAGAGAAGATATGGTGGACTTCGGAATTCCGCTGTTTGCCAATATTCATCTGTGCGGCTCTGTGCTGACAGAGGTATTCTTCGTAATGACGGTATCCAAGATTCTCTATGGCAGCATTCCGTCTCTTGGAACGATGATTCTGTTCTGTGCCCTGTTAGGTATTTTTGCCATCGGTGCGCCGGGTGTGCCGGGCGGAACCGTGGTGGCATCATTAGGCTTAATCAGCGGTGTGCTTGGTTTCGGCGAGGAAGGGCTTGCCCTGATGCTTACGATCTTCGCATTGCAGGACAGCTTCGGTACAGCATGTAATGTCACCGGTGACGGTGCATTGACGTTGATCCTGTCAGGATATGCGGATAAACATAAGATAGAAAATGTACCCGCGAGTATAGAGTAATATGCGGGGTAATAGCTGACAAACGGCAGAAAACAAGCGGGTAATACCGGGAGGCTGTTTAGATAACAAAAGAAAGGTTTTGAATTAACATGAAAAAAGTGTGGGAGAAATGGACAGGGGTAAGCCTTGTCGGAAGAATTGTTGTAGGATTGATTATCGGTGCACTGCTGGCGCTTTTCGTACCGCAGGCATCCGGTATAACGATTTTGGGAGACGTGTTCGTCGGTGCCCTGAAAGCGATTGCACCGCTTCTGGTATTTTTCTTAATTATCAGTTCCCTGTGCAATGCAAAGACCTCTGACGGCAAACGCAGCGGTGTCATCGGAACGGTTATCATTCTGTATATGTTCAGTACGGTTCTGGCAGCGGTTATTGCGGTATTTGCCAGCATGATTTTCCCGGTGGAGATGGTTTTGACGGATGTGGCACAGGATGTGATGTCTGCGCCTACGGGAATCGCAGAGGTGTTATCTACCCTGCTGCTTAACTTAGTGGCAAACCCGATAGCATCCCTTGTCAATGCCAATTATTTAGGAATTCTCGCATGGGCAGTCTTACTGGGCATTTCCTTAAGAGCGGCAGGCGATACCACGAAGAAGGCAATGGCGGATATTGCGGACGGTATTTCCAAGGTGGTTGTTATTATCATTAACTTTGCACCGTTTGGTATTTTAGGGCTGGTATACAGCAGTGTTTCCTCCAGCGGTTTAGAGACCTTTGCCAATTATGGCAAGCTGCTGATCCTTTTGGTGGGATGTATGCTGGGCATTTATTTTATTACGAATCCTATGTTGGTATACTGGTGCATTCGTAAGAACCCCTATCCGCTTATTTTCAAGTGTTTAAAGAGAAGTGCGATCACGGCATTCTTTACCAGAAGCTCTGCGGCAAATATTCCGGTTAATATGGAAGTCTGTGAGGAAATGGGATTAAACAAAGACAATTATTCTGTTACGATTCCGTTGGGCGCGACGATCAACATGGACGGTGCCGCAATCACCATTACGGTTATGACGATGGCGACTGCTCATACGCTGGGGATTGCAGTAGACATTCCGACGGCGATTATTTTAAGTCTGTTAGCGGCAATCGGGGCCTGTGGTGCATCCGGTGTGGCAGGCGGTTCTCTGCTGCTGATCCCGATGGCATGTTCCCTGTTTGGTATTCCGGATACTGTATCCATGCAGGTGGTTGCAGTGGGATTTATCATCGGCGTCATTCAGGATTCTGTAGAAACGGCACTGAATTCCTCTTCCGACCTTCTTCTGTCTGCATCGGCAGAATTCAGACAGTGGCGGTTGGAAGGCAAAGAGATTACATTTTAGATAGCAGAAGCTTACAGACAACTGCGGAAGCCTCTAGATAAATCCGCTTTTATGTGTCAGGAATAATTCTGTGCCTGTTCTGCCATACTAATATTTGACAGGAGACGTCCGGGCGTTTCTCCGGCGTTTTAAGATGGCTGCTTGCCCTTGCGGCAGGGTGCCGGTCAGAAAGAAGGAGGCAGGCTATGGAAGATGATACAATCAAGTTACTGCGGGAATGTAATGCGGGTATTAAGATGGGAATTTCTTCTCTGGATGAGGTGATGGAGCATGTGCAGAACAGTATGCTGGAAGATCTGCTCAGGCAAAGTAAGGATACGCACTGTAAACTGGGAAATAAAACCCATGAATATCTGCGGGAATGTCACGATGAAGGGAAAGAGCCGGCAGCGATGGCAAAGATGATGTCATGGATGAAAACCAACGTAAAGCTTGGCGGTGAGGAATCCGACAGAGTGGTGGCAGATCTGATTACGGATGGATGCAATATGGGTGTGAAGACACTCTATCGTTATCTGCACCAATATCAGGCGGCTGACGAGAAAGCCAAGAAACTTGTGAAAGAGACGATCGAGGCGGAAGAAACCCTGATCAAAGACATGAGAGAGTATCTGTAACGGATGCTCTTTCTCTTTGTTTTTTCTTCTATTTTGTTTTCTTTTCTGTTTTTTGCCATTTACTTTAGCCTACTACTATGTTAAAATGTGATGCGAAGTTCAAAATATCTAAACAGTTCAAAAGTTTGGAAGGACAAATTTTTGAATGATAAAATCTTTGAACAGGGAGGAAAATATTATGAAAAAGAAACTTGCACTTATGGTGGCATTGTCCCTTACAGTGGGTACCTTGCTGACAGGATGCGGCAAAGAAGCTGATAAGACAGCTCAGACTGCTGCTGAAACAACAGAGGCGGCAGCAGAGGAAGGTGCTGAGGATGCAGCAGCTGAGACAACGGAAGAGACAGCAAATGCAGATCTTGTATATGCTGTAGAAGCCGGTTCCGCAGGTGAGGCAGCAGCAAATGATAACGGTTTTCAGACTAACGTAGTAGCTTCTCAGGCAGATGCGCTGATGGAAGTAGCTTCCGGTACTTCTGATGCGGCAATCATCGATTTACTGATGGCCGGTGCCATGATCGGCGAAGGTACAAGCTACCCGAACCTGACACATACAGATGAGCTTACGACAGAGGAATATGGTGTAGGATGTCGTAAAGGTTCTGATCTTGCTTCTTATATTAACTCTGTTTTTGCAGAGAGCTATGCAGACGGTTCCATGGCAGAGACAGCCACTACATACGGCGTACAGGAAGCATTAGTAGAGCAGACTGCTTCTGAATTTGCAGCTTCTGAGGCTGACAGTGATGTGGCTTATATTCAGGAGAAGGGCACATTGATCGTTGGTATCACAGACTTTGCTCCTATGGATTACAAGGATGACAACGGCGAGTGGATCGGCTTCGATGCGGATATGGCCCGTATGGTAGCAGAGAAGTTAGGTGTTGAAGCACAGTTCGTAGAGATCGACTGGGATAATAAGATCATGGAGCTGGATTCCAAGAATATCGATGTTGTATGGAATGGTATGACATTGACAGATGAAACGATGGAAGCTATGGAGTGCACGAACGCATACTGCAACAATGCACAGGTTGTGGTTGTGCCTGCTAACTAATATAGTATTTGGATAGCATAAAGTTCTAAGGCGGAACTTTTCTGCCTTAGAACTTTTCTTATGTGAGAGGAAAGAGTTCGGCAGTAGTGGGAAGAAAGCCTGGCTGCCGGGTCGGACTTTTCTTATGTGAAAAGGAAAAGCCCCGGATAAGGGTATCGTTATCAGATTGGGAGAAAAGTATGTTTTGGTCAGTTACACAATCATTATTGGGTGGTCTGCTTACCACCTTTCAGATTTTTATCTTTACGCTGTTGATTGCGCTGCCGCTGGGCTTAATCATTGCCTTCGGCGCCATGAGTAAATTCAAACCGTTGCGTTATTTAGTGGACGTATTGGTCTGGATTATCCGCGGTACGCCGTTGATGCTGCAGCTAATCATTATTTTCTACGGTCCCGGACTTTGGCTTGGACACAATATCTGGAGCGGCAATGAAACAGGGCGTATCACGGCTACGGTGGTGGCTTTCAGTATTAATTATGCCTGCTATTTCTCAGTCATCTTCAGAGGCGGTATTGAAGGTGTGCCGGTAGGTCAGCGGGAAGCGGGAGAGGTGCTTGGCATGACCAAGAGCCAGATTTTCTTTAAAGTTACACTGCTGCAGATGGTCAAACGGGTGGTACCGCCTATGTCCAACGAGATTATTACGCTGGTCAAAGATACTTCTCTGGCTCGTATCATAGCAGCTTATGAGCTTACCTTTGCGGGATATTCCTTTATGAAGAGTGACGGTTTGACATGGCCGCTGTTCTATACGGGTGTCTTCTATCTGTTGTTTGTCGGCATTTTGACATTGTTGTTTAATTATATTGAGCGCAAGCTGGATTACTTTAGGTAAGGAGGGGACGGAAATGGCGATTTTGGAAGTGAAGAATATTGAGAAACATTTCGGTTCCACACAGGTACTTAAGGATGTCAGTTTTTCTTTGGAGGAGGGCAATGCGTTAGCTATCATCGGTTCTTCCGGTTCCGGCAAGACGACACTGCTTCGCTGCTTAAATTTCCTGGAGACACCGAATCAGGGTTCTATCAGCGTGAAAGATGAGACGCTCTTTGATGCATCCATGCCGTTAAAGCAGCATGAGAAGGATTTGAGGACGAAGAGACTGCACTTCGGTATGGTGTTTCAGTCTTTCAATTTGTTTCCTCAGTACACAGCGCTGGAAAATGTGATGTTATCGGCACAGCTTCTTGCGAAGGAGAGACCGGATTACAAGCAGAATAAGAAAGAAATCCTTGCGCAGATAGAGGAGCAGGGCAAAACACTGTTAGACCAGATGGGTTTAAAAGACCGGATGGATCATTATCCCCATCAGTTGTCCGGCGGGCAGCAGCAGCGTGTGGCGATCGCGAGGGCCCTTGCTTTGAGTCCGGATATTTTGTGTTTCGATGAACCTACGTCTGCACTTGACCCGGAATTGACGGGCGAGGTTTTAAAAGTGATCAGAGGCTTGGCAGAGCAGAAGACGACAATGATTATCGTAACCCATGAGATGGCATTTGCCAGAGATGTAGCAGATCAGATTATTTTCATGGATGATGGCGTGATTGTGGAGCAGGGTGATCCGAGACAGGTCATCGACAATCCGAGAGAAGAGAGAACGAAGCAGTTCCTGACCAGATATACAGAAGGGTAGTACCAGGGGTAGTATGAAAATACTACCTTTTTTCTTTGAAAGTAGTATAGCTTTTTAGACATAACCCTGTTATGGTTTCAGTAGGATATCCGAAGAAATGTAAAATGCAATCGGAACGGAGGAACGTAATATGATTATGGAAATTGTAAGCATTGTAGTAGGTCTTCTTATGATGTGTCTGCTTTGTCAGGGGGGAGATGGATTGAGAACTATCGTATGGTTTATAGACTTACCAACGTTGATCTGTATTCTTGTGTTGACTGTGCCTGTCTTACTGCGCAGCGGTCTTGGCAAAGATTTCCTGCGCGCATTGAAGCTTCTTAAGAAGGACTATAAGTGCCACTTAAGTGAGCTTAGACGTACACTGGATGCGGTAGAGCTGATGCAGAAGCAGGTACTTTGCGCGGGGGTGTTCAGTATGCTCTTTTCTTTCGTCTATGTGCTGGCTTCGGTGGATACGCCGGAATTGCTGGGGCCTAATATGGCGGTAGCCACATTGACGATTTTCTATGCGGTGATTCTGGAAATGCTGTTATTGCCGCTGCAGATAGAAGTGAAGAGACGCATGATTGATTATATTGAGGAAGAGTAGAAACTATCTTATACATTATTCGGTAACAAGTAAAAAGGCAGGAGATTTGTGTTGCGCAATAATTTGTGTTTATGCCCAAATTCACAGGCTGAACAAGAATGGGGATTTCTATGAAAAAGCAAGTATTCAGGTCAGCGCTTGGACTTGGATATGTGATATTGGTAACCTTGCTTTTACTGATACAGGCAGGAGCCGGTGTGGGAACGGGGGACAGATGGATTGTTTTGGGAGAAATACTGCTTCTGGGGATCCCGCTCGCCATTGTTTTGATATTATATATCCGTCTGACGAATCAGATAGAACAGCATAATAGGGAACCTTCGGATGCCGTTGTGGAGAAGGTTGCGGAAGGTTATATAGGAAATAATGCGGGAAGCCTGGCGGAGAGCGGTGGTGGGAATATCACAGAAAGTATTTCGGCAGGATGCATTATGCAGAAGCCTCTCGGCTATGAGGAACAGTATGCCCGTTTTCTGACAGCAGTACAGCGCATCGACGGAGAATTGTCGGAGCGGGAGCTGGAAGTGGCGTGGCTTTGCTACCGCGGCTATACCAACAGACAGATCGGCGAGGAACTCTTCATTGCAGAGACTACGGTTAAGAAGCATGTTTCACATATCTATGAGAAATTGGGCGTGACAGGCAGGAAAGAATTTAAGGAAATGGTATGCAGAACAGGAGATGCATCACTATGAAACGATGATCTCCTGCTCCCGAAACAGTGCGTTTACGGAGATCTCGTACTCTGAGATACGGTCTGCCTTGCGGATTCTTTTCAGATATTTGTCGGAATCTGTAAAGCTTTGGCTCATATAGGTCCAGAGATCTTTCATCTTGAACAGGACAGGAAGATCTCCGGACATTATTTTTCTGTAATTCTCGAATATTTCATTATGAAAATCCAGCCAGATTTGTTTTGCATTTTTATAAGTTTTACATGGTTCAAGGTTTATACCGTGGTTTGGCTGTGCCGCAATGTTATGTGCTGCGTGATCCATAAGCAGGTTCCCGGGGGCGGTGTTTTGGCCGTAGTCCGGCGGTGCCGTGAGAGGACTGGCCGTGAGATCCTGCGCTCGTAACTGGCCGGCCAGACCGGGATTTCGCAGAATGCCTCTTCCCAGCATGACGGCATCGGGAAGGGCAGCATTCAGGGTCACCCATTCGGCTTTCAGAATATTCAGACTGTCGGAAGAGACGATATCTCCGTTATAGCATAAAGATATGCCGCCGCCGGAACAGGAGTGTTCTTCCGAATACCCGGTATGCCGCATTGTATGTACCGTATCAGGAGTCTTGACGGTATTCTGCGATGGAATCTGTGCTGTACCGGACATTTTGGCTGGGTGCTGCAGCCTGTCCCATGCCCTGGCATAAGCTTCGGGATGGGGTTTGCCTGTGTAGAATTCCTGTTGTAAGCGGGTGTGAATAATGAGCTCTTCCAGCGGATATTTGGCATAGATATCCAATAAGGTGTCCCACTCAGCCAAGTCGGAAATACCGATTCTTGTCTTAACGGAGATGTGCAGGGGACATTTCTCGTATATCTCATAAAGAAAAGCATCCAGTTGATCCGGGACGCTTAAGAATCCGGCACCCCGCTTCTTGGCAGTGACAGTACCGGAAGGGCAGCCCAGATTCAGATTCACGGTTTGATACCCATAGGAAGCGATTTTTTCTGCGATGGCAAGAAAATCCTCGGCTTTATTGGTCAATATCTGCGGAACTACTTCAATTCCTTCATTATTTTCCGGTAAAATATCCCGTACTTCTCTCGTATTCATCTTCTTGCTTGCAATAAAAGGCGTAAAATATTTGTCCATATGACCGAAATAGCGGGCATAGGCATTGCGGTATATGTAAGTTGTAATACCCTCCATGGGAGCCAGATAATATTGCATTATTTCTGTTCCTCCGCAAACAGATCTTCTCTTGTAATATTCTTAAGCCATTTCTGACTGCGGTAATGCCTGATCACCCATGGCCATTTCACGAATTCATCGGTACACAGCAGGAAATAGACTGCCAGCACCGGAAGCTTCAATGCAAATGCGGCAATAAAGCCAAGGGGAACCGCATAACACCACATATCCACAGTATCACAGATCAGACCGAACCGGCTGTCGCCGCCTGCCCGGAACACCCCTGCGATAAGGGTTGTGTTGACGGCTGCACCCATAACATAATAGGTGTTAATAAGCAGCATATATTTCAAATAATGCATGGCTGTATCAGTCAAGTCAGCGAAGTGCATTACAAAAGGGGTGGCGATCAGAATCAGAGCGCCGCCGATGGCCCCGGTTATAATGGTGAGCTTCACGATCTTGGATGCATAGACCTTAGCCCGTTCCATATCATTTTCACCCATGACATTTCCTAAGAGAATGCCGCCTGCGCTGGCGGTTCCGAAGCAGAGTACGGTACCGAAATTACGCACTACGGTGACAAGAGAGTTGGCGGCCACCGCGTCGGTTCCCAAATGCCCTAAGATAACCGAATACATAGAGAAGGCAACGCCCCATGAAATATCATTGCCGAGTGCAGGTAATGACAGCCGCAGGAAATCCTTGAACAGCAGTTTGTTGCGGATAAACATATAGGAAAGCTTCAGCTTCACATCCTTACTGAACAATGATATGAGGATACAGCCTGCCAGCTCTGCCACACGGGATGTGGCTGTGGCAATTGCGACACCGGTGGCGCCCAGCTTGGGAGTACCGAACAATCCGAAGATGAACACCGCGTTTAAGAAGATGTTTAATGTAAAAGCCAGTATGTTCAATGCCATGGACGCAGTAACCCTGCCGATGCTTCTTAAAACAGACAGATAAACCTCGATGATACCCCAGCAGAAATATGTCAATGACATAACACGGAGATAACCGGCACCGATGGTAATCAGTTCCGCATCGTTTGTAAAAATCCTCATCATCAGTTCCGGTGCAAAAAGGGCAAAGGCAGAAAAACACAGGGATATCAGAATGGAAAATCGCAGTGCGATACCTTCCACCACACGGATCGCCTGCAGATCCTTCTTGCCCCAGTATTGTGCGCTCAGCATGGAGGCACCCGTCCCCAGACCATAGTAGACCATGAAAAGGATGCTGGCATAGTTAGCCGCCAGAGACACCGCCGAGATAGAAGACTGGCCTACATAGTTTAACATCACTACGTCGGCAGAGTTCACTGCGGCACTTAACAGGTTCTGAATGACGATGGGAACGACCAGTTTTATAATTTGGGGATAAAATCTGTCTTTTGCAGATGGAATTGTTTTGCTCATGATTACCTCCGGTTTCATATCTTTAGATTTGCATATTTTATTCTACCGAAATAGGGAGTTGTCCAGGCAGGCACTCCCATGCCGTATCTCATATAGAGAAAACGGTATCCGGCAGAATAACCGCGATATGTATAGAATACTATCACACATAAAGGTTTGTAAATACATGGTTTCTGATATTTTTTATGTTTCCTGTTTTTCTTTTATCACGATATGTGGTATAATGACCGCGTTAGGGATGCGTCAGAGCCAACCACTCTGACATAAAGAATGAGGTGTATGGAGGGTGTACATATGAAAAAAATAGAAGAATACGTGCGCAGTATTCCTGATTTCCCGGAGAAAGGCATTATATTCCGGGATGTAACCAGTGTCCTGCAGGATGCGGACGGGCTGGCGCTTGCCATTGATTCGATGAAGGATTTTCTTAAGGGGATTGATTTCGATGTGGTAGTCGGAACCGAGTCGAGAGGTTTTATTTTCGGCGTACCGATTGCTTATTCTTTGCACAAAGCATTTGTACCGGTTCGTAAGAAAGGCAAGCTGCCGATGGAAACCATATCCAAGGAATATGATCTGGAATATGGCAGTGCGGTGGTAGAGATGCATAAGGATTCTATCAAGCCGGGACAGAAGGTCGTTATTGTGGATGATCTGATTGCCACAGGCGGAACCATTGAAGCGAGCATTCAGATGATTGAAGAGCTGGGAGGCGAAGTAGTGAAGGTGATCTTCTTAATGGAGTTAGCCGGACTGAAAGGCCGTGAACGTCTGAAAAACTATGACGTGGACAGCGTGATCATCTATGAAGGCAAATAAATTAAGTTACCAAACTTATGAAAAGGAGAGAAATGTGATGTTAGAGAAACTATTTAAACTCAAAGAAAACAACACAGACATCAGAACCGAAGTGGTTGCCGGCGTTACTACTTTTATGACAATGGCATACATTTTGGCAGTCAATCCGTCTATCCTGTCTGCCTCCGGTATGGACAGCCAGGCGATTCTGATGGCAACAGCACTGGCAGCATTCATCGGAACGTTAGCCATGGCGCTGCTTGCAAATTACCCGTTTGCTTTGGCACCGGGGCTGGGACTGAATGCATACTTTGCATATACGGTATGCGGTTCCATGGGATATTCCTGGCAGATAGCGCTTCTTGCGGTATTTGTAGAAGGTTTGATTTTCATCATCCTGTCTGTAACGAATGTGCGTGAAGCTATCTTCAATGCGATTCCCATGCAGCTTAAGAGAGGCGTATCCGTAGGCATCGGTCTGTTTATCGCCTTCATTGGTTTCCAGAATGCGGGAATCGTTGTAAATTCCGATTCCACGTTAGTAACCGTTATTGACTTTACGGCTGATTTCCATACGGCCGGTATCAGTGCTTTATTAGCCATTATCGGTACTTTCCTGATTGCGATTCTGTATATCAAGGGAGTGAAAGGTTCTATCCTGATCGGTATTTTTGCCACATGGATTCTCGGTATTCTGTGTCAGTTGACCGGTCTTTACACAGTAACACCGGATGCAGGTTATTATTCTCTGATTCCGTCCTGGAGTAATTTCAGCTTAGGCGCCATCGGATTAACTTTCGGACAGTGCTTTAAGGCGGATTTCGGTGCGATTAAGATTGTGGACTTTATCGTTATTGTTTTTGCATTCTTATTCGTAGATATCTTCGATACATTAGGAACACTGATCGGTTGTGCCAACAAAGCGAATATGCTTGATAAAGAAGGTAAGCTCCCCCGCATTAAGCAGGCGCTCCTTGCAGATGCGATTGCAACCAGTGCAGGTGCGGTACTCGGTACCTCTACCACAACCACTTTCGTAGAAAGTTCCGCCGGTGTATCTGAGGGCGGCAGAACAGGTCTTGCTTCCGTAGTGACAGGTTTCCTGTTCTTACTGGCTATCTTCTTTGCACCGATCTTTACGACCATTCCGGGCTTCGCTACAGCACCCGCACTGCTGTTTGTAGGCTTCTTAATGATTACGGCAGTAACGCAGATTGACTTCGATGAGTTAACAGAAGCCATTCCTGCATATCTGTGCCTGTTGGCTATGCCTCTTATGTACAGCATTTCCGAGGGTATCGCAGTGGGCGTTATCTCTTATGTGGTGATCAATTTAGTATGCGGCAAAGCAAAGAAGATCACACCGTTAATGTATGTATTGGCAGTGCTGTTTGTCTGCAAGTATATTTTCCTGTAAGACAGTCGGGGGCAGGACGGACAAGCTGTTTCGGCGTTTTGGATATTTTAGAATACAGATAATGATTACAAGGAGAACCGCGGTGTCAAAACCGCGGTTTTTTGGCTCAGCGTCCAGCATAAGCGGAGGGAGTCATTCCGCATTCTTTTTTAAAGTATCTTGTGAAATGGGACAGATTGTCGAAACCGGACAGGGCGGCAGCCTGAGAGACCGGAAGGGCTTCCACTTTCAGCAGATACTTAGCTCTTTCAATGCGGGCATCCAGAAGCTCCGCCTTGGGGGAACGGTTGAAGAACAGCTTATAGTAGCTGTAGAACTGGCTTGTCCCCAGATTCGTAAGCGCTGCCATGTTCTCGGAATTCCAGTCCCTGTCAATATGGGTCAGTATCTCAATGCGTGCCTTTTGAAACTGGGGATAGAGACCGCTGGGCAGCGTAGTATCTGCACCGTAGGCATGATACTGTCTGGAAAAAAGGATAAACAACTGATGCATCAGCTTGTCGCTCTGTTCGGCATAGTAGTCCATTTTTGTCACAGTTTCCACATAGATATTCCGAAGCAGTTCATTCATTGCACCGGGATTCGATAAATAGACTGCCTGGTTGACCGGAATGTCATACTGCTTTATAAAGGCATTGCTCTCGCTGGTAAAGTGGATAAAGCTGTTCTTAAATTTCTTCACAGCCTGATATATCTGAGGGTGCCCCGGTGTATAGAGAAGAAAAGCCCCTTCTTTGGCGATGATGTTTTCTGCGCCGAGCTGTATTTTCATGGGAGTCATAAAATATAAGAACAGATAATCACCGCTTCCGTTTGGGCGGTTGATTTTGTCGTAGTCCGGGTTAGAACGGTTGTAATCGCAGTAAGTGATGTGAAACATGTCTTCACTCCTTTTTAAAGGTGTTATACCGCATATCGGAAAAAAAGTCAAATAAAGCGGAAGAAAAGATATAGATAAAAAATTTGTCTTTGATAGAATGATAGATATCAGCAAGATCTGCCGACTGAGAAGAAGGCATAGTGATAAAAATTAAAATGTATGGAGGGAAAGGCAAGATGAAGAAGTCACAGGTTATTATCGACAAAGATTACATTGTGAGCGGTATTGATAAGAGAATTTACGGTTCTTTTATTGAGCATTTGGGGAGAGCAGTCTATGAGGGAATCTATCAGCCGGAGAGTAGGTTCGCAGATGAGCAGGGATTCCGTAAGGACACTTTAGAGTTGGTGAAGGAATGCAACGTGCCTATCGTACGTTATCCGGGCGGTAATTTCGTATCCGGTTATAAATGGGAGAACGGTGTAGGGCCGAAGGATCAGAGACCTGCCCAGGTAGATATCGCATGGCAGGTAATCGAGTCCAATGAGTTTGGTTTAAATGAATTTGCCGATTGGTCCAAGAAGGCGGGAACTGACATTATGATGGCAGTGAACCTTGGTACAAGAGGCATTCAAGAGGCTAAAGATTTACTGGACTACTGTAACTTTAAGGGCGGCACACAGATGAGTGATCTGCGTAAGAAGCATGGTTATGCAGAGCCTCACAATATTAAGACATGGTGTCTTGGCAATGAGATGGACGGTCCCTGGCAGATCGGTCATAAGACAGCGTCAGAATACGGAAGACTTGCCCATGAGACAGGTAAGGTTATGAAGATATTAGACCCGACGATTGAACTGGTAGCCTGCGGAAGCTCTAACTCCCATATGCCTACTTTCGGTGAGTGGGAGGCTACGGTATTGGATGAGTGTTACGATACAGTAGACTATGTATCTATGCACCAGTATTACGGCAACAGAGATAATGATTCTGCTAATTTCCTGGCAAGCAGCGTGGATATGGATCAGTTTATTTCTACGGTTGTTTCTATCTGTGATTATGTAAAAGGCAAGCATCACGGCAAGAAGAATATCAATATTTCCTTCGATGAGTGGAATGTATGGTATCATTCCAACGAGGCAGATGAGAAGCTGGAGAAATGGGTTCAGAAGCCTCATCAGTTAGAGGATATCTATAATTTTGAAGATGCTTTATTGGTAGGCAGTATGCTGATTACTATGCTTCGCCATGCGGACCGCGTGAAGATCGGCTGTCTGGCACAGCTTGTCAATGTAATCGCGCCGATCATGACTTCCGATACCGGAGCATGGAGACAGACTATTTTCTATCCTTATATGCATGCCGCTACCTTGGGACAGGGTACCGTGCTTCATACGATCGTGAAGTCTCCTGTCTATGAAGCTAAGCAGTACGGCGAAGCGCCTTATCTTGACTGTGTTGTAATAGAGAACGGCGAGAAAGAAGAATTAGTAGTTTTTGCAGTAAACAAAGATCTGGAAGAAGATATGGAAGTAACGCTGGATTTGAGACAGTATGCAGGGTATACAGTAAAAGAGCATATCGTAATGCAGAATGATGATTTAAAAGCGGTTAATACAGAAGAGAATCCTGATGCTGTAGTACCCAAAACGGGCGGAAATTCCAAAGTAGATTCCGGTGTGCTTACGGCAGTATTTGAGAAGAAGAGCTGGAACGTAATCCGTCTTGCAAAATAAGCTGATATCATTCTTTTCATAATCTTAAACCTTTCGAAAGTCCCAAACATTTCCGTGTTTGGGGCTTTTGATATAGTAGATTTCATGGTAGAATGACATAGAAAAAAAGCAAAGGAAGGTATGAGAAATGCAAAAGATAGTGATTACGGATTCTGTTAAATATGTAGGTGCAGATGATAAGACGATTGACTTATTTGAGAGTCAGTATGTAGTTCCCAATGGGGTATCCTACAATTCCTATGTTATTCTGGATGACAAGATTGCCGTTATGGACAGCGTGGACGTAAGGGCTACAGAAGAATGGTTTGCAAATTTAGATCAGGTATTAGACGGAAAAACTCCTGATTATCTGGTAGTCAATCATTTGGAGCCGGATCATTCCGGCAATATCCAGAACTTTATGGAGAAATACCCTGCGGCACAGGTTGTGTTAAGTGCAAAGGCGCAGAGTATGCTGCCCCAATTCTTTTCTTTAGATATGAGTGATAGATGTGTTGCCGTAAAGGAAGGCGATGAACTGAATCTGGGAAGCCATACATTAACCTTTGTGATGGCGCCTATGGTACATTGGCCGGAAGTCATGGTAACTTATGAGAAGAGCGAAAAGATACTGTTTTCCGCCGATGGATTCGGTAAATTCGGTGCACTGGATACGGAGGAAGACTGGGCCTGCGAGGCCAGAAGATATTATTTCAATATCGTAGGGAAATACGGGATGCAGGTACAGGCGCTTCTCAAGAAGGCTGCTGCGTTGGATATTGAGATGATTTGTCCGCTGCACGGGCCTGTTTTAAAGGATAATTTAAGCTATTACATAGACAAATATAATACCTGGAGCAGTTATACACCGGAAGATCAGGGAATTCTGATTGCCTGCGCTTCCATTCACGGTAACACCAAAGCGGCAGCAGAGAAACTGGCAGAAATGCTTCGTGCCAAAGGAGCGCCGAAGGTGGTAGTGGCTGACCTTGCCAGAGAGGATATGGCAGAAGTGATTGAGGACGCTTTCCGTTATGACAGGATGGTGCTGGCAGCGGCAACTTATGATGCAGGGCTGTTCCCTTGTATGGAAAGTTTTCTGGCGCACTTGAAGTCCAAGAACTATCAGAAACGTACCGTGGGCATCATTGAGAACGGCAGTTGGGCGCCTATGGCGGGTAAGATCATGAAAGAGACACTGGCCGGCATGAAGGAGATTACGGTCTTAGAGCCTGTTGTAACGATTAAGTCTGCCATGAATGCGGACACTAGAACTGCATTGGAGGGACTTTCCGAGGCTCTTTTGCAGTAGAGGCAACGTAGTCGGTTCCCTTCCATACCATTCTGACAGCATCCAGAGTCTCGTTGGAGGGATAACGCAGGATGAATCCGATGATCCCATAGGCGATGTATTCGTGGATGCTGCTCAAGGTACTTTCCAACTGTGCCATCAGAATGCGGATTCGCTGTTCGGTCTCGCAATCGCCCGTATAACGGTAGGCGTCTCCGAGTTCACCAAGCAGAGTCAGTTTGTGTCTGGCATCAATCATAAAGCAGCGGTTTTCTGCTTCCACCAGCATGTTCTGACTCTGATTTCGATTGGGGAGTGCCGTCTGTTTGGCGGCGTTAATCTCTTTTTGGAAAGCATCCAGAAGCTTGCTGAAAGCATCTGTATACTGTCTGCAGCGAGAGGCATTGAGGACGATGTCATCCCGGTATCTGTGATATTTTACTTTGTCGTGAAGTTGTAGCAGTTTATTCATAGTTGTCCCTTATAGATTCTTAGCCTGTGAAACCCGGATTTTCTCAGGCGGTGTATTTTGATGCCTTAGAAAATCTTTTTGCTCTTTTATTATACACCTGTTTTTGTGATAAGTATAACTGCAATTAGCGTTGGGAGGAATTGATTATGGAAAAAGATATGACAAAGGGGAGTCCCATGAAGCTGATTCTGGGATTCGCTGTACCGCTATTATTCGGACTGTTGTTTCAGCAGTTCTACAGTATGGTGGATACTATCATCGTGGGACACTATCTGGGCGTAGATGCCCTTGCTGCGGTGGGAGCTACCGGTTCGGTGAATTTCCTGATTATCGGATTCTGTATGGGAGTCTGCAATGGATTTGCGATTCCGATTGCGCAGGAGTTCGGTGCCAGACATGAGAGCAACTTACATAAATATGTGGCGAATAGCGTATGGCTGTCAGTGGTTTTTTCGGTTGTCATGACGATTGCGGTAGTCCTTTTGTGCCGCCCGATTCTGCAACTGATGCGGACACCGGACAATATTATAGACGGCTCTTATGCCTATATTGTGATTATTTTTGCGGGAATTCCTGTTGTCTATTTGTATAACATGACTGCGGCAATTATCCGTTCTTTGGGAGACAGCAGGACGCCGGTTGTGTTTCTTGTGATGGCGGCCATTCTGAATATTTTTCTGGATTTGCTGCTTATTATTGTCATTCCGCTGGGCGTAGCGGGGGCGGCGATTGCAACGGTAGCCGCGCAGGCGATCGCGGGGCTGTGCTGCCTTGTCTATATGCGTAAGAAGTTTTCTATTCTGAAATTGACGAAAGAAGAGTGGAGATGGAACGGGCTTTGTGTGTCGAAGCTGTGCGGAATGGGTATTCCTATGGGACTGCAGTATTCCATTACCGCTATCGGCAGTGTGATTCTTCAAAGTGCGGTCAATGGAATCGGCTCGGATGCGGTTGCGGCGGTGACAGCGGGCAGTAAGCTGAGTATGCTTCTCATGTGCCCCTTCGATGCCATGGGGTCTACCATGGCAACTTATGGCGGACAGAACATCGGCGCAGGAAAGTTAGAGCGGGTAGATCAGGGATTAAAATCCTGTACTTTGCTGGGATTGATTTATTCTGTGCTGGCAGTCGGTATTGTCTATACCGTAGGCGGTAAGCTGCTTCTGCTGTTTCTGGATGCGGGGGAGACGGCAATCCTTGGGAATGCGCACACCTTTATTTCTACGAATGTTTTATTTTATTTCCCGCTGGCGCTTGTCAACATTGTACGGTTTTTGATTCAGGGCATGGGCTTTAGCAAGCTGGCTGTTTTTGCAGGCGCTTTTGAAATGCTGGCAAGGGGACTGGCAGGATTTGTGCTGGTGCCGTTCTTCGGATTCCCGGCAGTATGCTATGCGAACCCGCTGGCATGGATTTTTGCGGATATTTTCCTGATTCCGGCATTCTTCTATGTGAGAAAGGTTATGGCAGGAATCTTGAACCGGCAGAAGGAAGCCGCCTGAGAAAGATGCGGGTCAGTTTGGGACAGGAAGACAGAATTTGAGAAAGACAGGGTCTGAAAATGAGCGTGACTGTTTTTACCATGACACATAAGAAATTTCCGATGCCGAAGGATGGGGTCTATGTGCCGCTGCATGTAGGGCGCGCCTGCGGTGAGGATTTGGGTTATATGGGAGATGACACAGGTGTCAGTATTTCTGATAAAAACTGTTTTTACGGGGAACTGACAGGTGTTTACTGGGTGTGGAAAAACATCAGAACTTCCGGGTATGTAGGCGTGTGCCATTACCGCAGATATTTCTGTACGGAGGAAGGACGGATACTGAACGGAGCAGAGTATGAGAAGATCCTGTCGGAGTATGACCTGATTACTTCTAAGAAATTGAAGCTGAATTATTCGTATTTCGACGGCTATGCCAGTGATTATAATATTATGGATTTGATTGCGGTAGGTGAAGTCATCCGGCAGCATTATCCGGAGTACTATGATGCTTTTGAACGGTTAGTCCACGGCAAGGGAACCTATTTCGGCAATATGATGGTTTGTTCCAAAGCCTTGTATGATGCTTATTGCCAGTGGCTTTTCGGTATCTTTGAGAAGGCAGAGAGCAGAATTGATGCCGCAGACTATGACGATTACCACAAGCGCGTTTATGGCTTCATCTCCGAATTCCTGCTGATGGTCTGGGCCGAGGTCAACGGTCTTAAGGTCTATGAGTGCAAGGTGGGGATGACGGATGAGAAAAGAGAGACGGCTGAGATCAAGGAACGGTTAGCCGGATATTTTGCGAAAAAAGATATTGCCGGAGCCAAAACATATATTCTGGCATGTCTTAAGAAACGGCCGGATGTGCTGATGGAAGCCTCTGACATTACGGGAGAGTTGAAGCTGTCCATGCAGGTAATTGCAGTCTGTGAATTAGAGCAGCAGGAGTATGGCAGCAGCGTGATTGACAGGATTCAGGATTTCCGGCAACTGATGCGGTATTTCCAGAAGATCAATGAAGCAGTCAATGCGTTTCGGACAGAAGGAATGTCGGATGCATCTGCCCAAGAAGCAGAAGCGTTTTTGCCGGATGTGTCTGTCAGCGATGTGGCGCTGGAGGCAAGTGCAAGATTATTCTGTTCTTGTGAGGAGGCCAAAGCTGTGGCATATAAAATACGGAATGGCCTAAATTGTCATAAAAACAGCAACACTCGCCGTGAAGATACAGATGACGGCGAGTGGCAATTTGTTTCTAAAGATTTTATCTGGTAGAAACGTTTTTATTTGTATCGTGTTGTGTTTCAAAAATTTATTGCGCAAAAGACCTACTTCACGAAGCTTTCAAAATCAGCCTCCGGGCCGGAAGCGTAGCCTTCGATGCTGCCCAGATAGATCAATTCATTATCCGTAGTATAGCGGAAGAAATACGTGTATGGCACGGGCTTATCTACGGAATCAATGACAGAGAATAACACACCGATTTCAATGAAGTCATCTGCCGGATCTAAGTCATAAAGTACATAGGTGCTGTCCAGATATCCGGCGGACGGATCAATCTGCTCTGTTATGGTTTCTCCCAACTGTTCCCCATTGATATAAAGGGACATTGTCGAACCGTCTTCCGAGTAAAGGAATCCATAGAATGCAATCGTTTCGTCTGCACCATCCCCGTTCAAATCAAAAGTATATTCCGTGTCGCCGGACACTTCTGACGGATTGCCGTCTTCATCGTAGGCATACGTGTAGTAGCGCTCCTGCGTGTAATTGCCGAAATAGTCGTAAGCTTCCTGCAATCCCATATTGACGGCTTCGCCGTAAGGAATCGTGAAGTAGATGGTTCCTGCCGCATAGGGGCCCAGGGCATAGGGATCACTGATAAAAGTAATGCCGGTATTTGAGAAGAACCATTTGTCCGCGGCAAACAGTGTTGATTCGATTTCGCTGCTGCCCATGTTAGGGAACAGGCGGTTTTTGTAAGCGGATGACTCTGCGAGATTAACCAGATAGTCCAGCGCTGTACTGCGGAAGGTATCGGCATCCTCTGTCAGATCATCGAAAATAATCTGTTCGCCGGTCTGTGCGTTATAGCTTCGCCCGATGGAGACATAATTGCCGTGAGCACCTCCGGCATAGCTATAGTAGGTAATTTTGAAGGAGATCACGTTGTCATCCATGCGGGTTGTCTGGACAAGAATATCATTGGTATAGGCGGAAAAAGTCCAGCCGTCTTCGCCGTTGCTGTTCTGATAATCCTCTTGCGCATAACGGACAATCTCGGAGTTTTCACCGGAGGAATTCAGATAGGCCGCCATATCGTCATTTATTTTCAAAGCAATATCTGCTGCCTCTTCACTGGCAAGCGTAGGCATTTCTACGGTTGATATTAAAATGACAGTGCCGTCATCGGCAGTCAGCTCGTCTGTTTTTGTTTCGTAAGTTACAGAAAATATTGTGGGAGATGTGCTGACAGTCACAGAAGATTCATCCTCCTGTGATTCATTAGATGTATCGGAATCTTCTGCCGCGGCATTTGTGTCAGAATCCGGTGCAGCTCCTGTTTCTTCCGAAGCGGTCTCATCAGCAGGGACAGCGTCTGTGGTGCCGTTATCAGCAGGCTTTTGGGCAGATGTACCGCAGGCACACAGGCTAAGCATGCTGATTGCAAGTAAAAATGTCAGTGATTTTTTCTTCATAATAGTCCTCCATATTAAAGTGGTCCACAGCTCTTGCTGCGGTGTAAAATCCGCGTAAACGCTTCTATATCGTAAACTGTTTTAGCAGTTTGGTCAACTCTTCTGCACGGTCCTGCAGAATTCCGGCGGCAGTATCCAGAGTCGTAATTGCCTGACGCTGGGCAGCCACAGTGGTATTTACGTTAGAAGAGCCTGCAGCGGTTTGGGCGGAAATTGCGGAGATGCCTTCAATAGCGTTTAAGGTGGTGCTTCTTGCATGTTCCATGTTGCGTATATTGTCAGAAATCTTAGCTACAGAATCTAACAGGGTGTGAATCTGCTGATCCATGCTCAGGAAGGATTCGGTAGTCCGGGCAACCGCCTGCTCCTGATATTCTACGGTAGTCTCGGCTTCTCCAGCTATGGTGCCCACCTCTTTGGTATTTTTGATGATATCATCTATGATTTTTTGGATTTCTCCGGCGGAAGCGGCAGACTGGTCAGCAAGCTGTCTGATCTGTTCTGCGACTACCGCAAAGCCGCGGCCTGCTTCTCCTGCTCTGGCTGCTTCTATGGAAGCGTTCAGGGATAACAGATTGGTCTGTTGGGCAATACTGTTGATGCTTTCCACGATTCCGACGATGGAGCGGGATTTATCCGACAACGCTTCAATGGAGCGGATGACATGGTCGGTAATCTCCGAAGTCTTCCTGGCGCTGTCCGTCAGAATATCCATGCAAGATATACCTGTGCTGATGGAGGAACCGGTGGATTCCGTCAGGGTAGTGATGATATCGGTATCCTTTGTGACATCGTTTATTTTGCCCGATAAGGTATCCATCTGTGTCAGGCAGTCTGCGGAGTTTTCGTCAAGCTGGGTTACCCCGTTTTCAATCTCTAAGATGGCTCCCTGAATATCAGCCGCCGTAGTCATGAAAGTCTCAGAGGAAGCTGACACCTGTCCGGCAGCCCGGGTTAAGGAATTGCCTGCATCCGTAACATTGGTAATCAATGTTTTCATGCTGTCTGCCATGGAATTAACGCCGTCAGCAAGCAGTTTAAACTCATCCCTGCTTTTTGTTTTTAACTGAATGGTCAGGTCACCGTCAGACACCTTTTTGAGCTGTTTTAATATATGATATATATTATGGTTAATATGTCCTGATAATATGCAGCCAAGCAGTGTTGCAATGATAACTGCGACGATGACAAGAATCATGGCAACCGTTTTGATATTTGCTGCCTGCGCAAGAATCGTGGACTGGGGGATCAGCGCACAGATCATGGCAGACTGATTGGTGATCGGAGAATAGACGAACAGATAGTCCTCTCCGTTATAGGTTACGTATTCCATGCCGCTGTCCTGACTCTGGACTGCCGTCTGATAGAACTCGGCTGCGGTAAACAGACCGTTTTTGGCAGAGGTGCCGTCAGAATACAATTCTGTTCCGTCCTGTGTGATAAATGCCGTGTAGCTTCCTTCACCGGCATCCAGAGCGGAGAGGGCATCTGTCACAAGACTCAGTCTGAAATCAATCAGCATAATGGCTCTGCCGTTGGTCAGATGCTTGGCAAGACGCAGGGAATATTCGGAACTGTCCGCACCCAGTGCCGTGTCGGCATCAGACTGGTTGCCGAACAGATAGTAGCTGGAACGGTTCTCAACAACCAGAGCGCCCTCTTGTGTCTCTGCGTAGGCACTGTAGGGAGCTGAGGTGGTCGGCGCGGCTGACGTAATGGAAATCAAGTCATCGGAAATAAAGGAAATATCGCAGATCAGATCGTTGGTGTTGACATCACGGCTGACCTCTTTTGTATATTTCAAGGCAAGGCCTTTTCCTTCACTGTCGTCCATCAGTCCTTTGAAGTATTTGGATAAGTCGTCATCAGACAGATAGGATTTATAATTTGTCCGAACCGTATCGATTGCCAGGGCAAGATACTGGTTTGTCATGTTCATAGTCTGATTGACCGAATTTTCATAGTTTGCAATAATCGCTTTGGAAGCCTGTCGGTAGGATACAACGCCAAGGACAATAATGCACAGGACCGGTATCAGAAAGGCGGCAATTAATTTAGTACGTAACTGTCGGTATACAGGCACAGTACTGTGTGTTTGTTTTTTCTCTCTTTTCATTCTCTTCATTATGTATTCCTCCAACCAAAATCGTCCGCTCAGGATATGTGGCTTCCATACGGCTTAAGGGCATGTTGTGCGCTGCCATGAAATGCCAAAATAATTATCCCTATTTTAACATATTTAGCTTATTTTGTCTCATTAGTTACGAAAAAAAACGAAAAAATATAGAAACATCGGAGAAAAACAACAGAGTAAAATTTCATTGAGGGAATAATCGGTTCATGGTAAAATAATGCTAATCAGAAATCACAAACAGCCTGTATCAGGATAGAAGCAGGCAGTGACCATGTGATAAAGCAGGAAATCGAATGTATCTGACAGGATCAGAGAAAGGGATGGTAATCGTTATGGGGTATCAGGAAGCGTATGACAAGTTAGAACAATACGGACAATTACATGTACTGAAATATTATGGAGAGTTAAGCCGGGAAGAACAGGAAGCATTGATTGCACAGATTGAAAACACGGATCTGGATGTGCTGTCTCTGTGTCAGAAGAAAGAAGCATTAAATCCCCGCGGACGCATCACACCGATTGAGGTGATGCAGCTTCCTGAAATAGAGCAGAGGAAGGAAGAATTCACCAAATGCGGGCTGGATGCCATCAAAGCGGGCAAGGTAGGCGCAGTCCTTCTTGCGGGTGGTATGGGTACGAGACTCGGCTCCGATGCGCCCAAAGGCGTATATAATATCGGACTGACGAAGGATGTATTTATCTTTCAGCGTCTGGTGGAAAATCTGCTGGATGTGGTACGTCAGGCAGATACATGGATACCGCTTTATATTATGACAAGCGATAAGAATCATGACACCACGACAGCCTTTTTCAGGGAAAAGAATTATTTCGGCTACAACCCGGACTATGTGACCTTTTTCATGCAGGATATGGCGCCCGCCTCAGATTATGAGGGTAAGGTGTATCTGGAGGCGAAGAATAAGATGTCCACGTCACCCAACGGTAACGGCGGATGGTTTTTATCCATGATGAAGTGGGGTGTAGTAGATAAGATAAAGGAAGCAGGTGTGGAATGGCTTAATGTATTTGCGGTGGATAATGTGCTGCAGCGTATTGCCGATCCCTGCTTCGTGGGAGCTACGATATCCACAGACAGTGCGGTAGGCGCCAAGGTGGTTAAGAAGAATGCGCCGGATGAGAAGGTGGGCGCTATGTGTTTAGAAGACGGAAAGCCTTCTATCGTGGAATATTATGAATTGACAGATGAATTGATGAACGCTAAGGATGCACAGGGGGAACCGGCATATAATTTCGGGGTAATCTTAAATTACCTGTTCCGTGAGAAAGACTTAGAGGAGATTGTGGCGAAGAAACTGCCGCTTCATATCGTGGAAAAGAAGATTCCTTACCTGAATGAGCAGGGAGAACTTGTAAAACCCGAAGAGCCTAACGGCTACAAGTTTGAACAACTGGTGCTCGATATGATTCATGAACTGGATTCCTGCCTGCCCTATGAGGTGGTCAGAAACTATGAATTTGCACCGATTAAGAATAAAACAGGCATTGACTCCGTAGAGAGTGCAAGAGCATTGTGTCAGGAGAATCATATAGAACTGTAGTAATATATAACAAAAAGACAGGTTTGAATAACATTCGCATATTGAAATGCACAGTTAAAACGGTGTAAACTTGGGATAAGTCGAGAGAACGAAACACAAGTCCCCGGTAAAAGTGGATTAACAAATTCACATGATGGATGACTTGCGTAAAAGCATGAGAAAGGTAAGGTGTAGTAAAATGGCAATTTTGGTTACAGGCGGTGCCGGTTATATCGGTTCCCACACAGTAGTTGAGTTACAGAATGCGGGTTATGATGTAGTAGTTGTAGATAATTTGGCAAACTCCAGTGAGAAATCCTTACAGAGAGTGGAGAAAATTACGGGTAAGCCGGTTACATTCTATAAGGCAGACATTTTGGACAGAGAAGCACTTGAGCAGGTATTCGCCAAAGAGAAGATTGACTCCTGTATTCATTTTGCAGGCCTTAAGGCAGTGGGCGAGTCCGTAGCTAAGCCTTGGGAATATTATGAGAACAATATTGCAGGTACTTTAACGCTGGTAGATGTGATGCGTAAGAACGGCGTGAAGAATATTATCTTCTCTTCCTCCGCAACCGTATACGGAGATCCTGCGATCATCCCGATTACAGAGGAATGCCCGAAAGGACAGTGTACCAATCCTTACGGCTGGACCAAGTCCATGCTGGAGCAGATTTTATCCGATATGCAGAAGGCTGATCCGGAATGGAATGTTATTCTGCTTCGTTATTTCAATCCCATCGGTGCACACAAGAGCGGAACCATCGGCGAGAATCCCAATGGTATCCCCAACAACCTGATGCCTTACATTACACAGGTAGCAGTTGGCAAGTTAAAAGAACTGGGTGTGTTCGGCAACGATTATGATACACCGGACGGTACAGGCGTGCGTGACTATATCCACGTAGTAGATCTGGCTGTAGGTCATGTAAAGGCGCTTAAGAAGATTGAAGAGAAAGCCGGGCTTTGCATCTATAATCTGGGTACCGGAACAGGCTACAGCGTACTGGACATTGTGAAGAACTTCGAGGAAGCTACCGGTGTTAAGA
The DNA here is from genome assembly GCA_017936885.1 of Lachnospiraceae bacterium. Taxonomy (GTDB): domain Bacteria; phylum Bacillota; class Clostridia; order Lachnospirales; family Lachnospiraceae; genus UBA3282. The sequence continues at coordinate 61,404 of JAGBEO010000018.1, forward strand.
TTCCTTATGTGATCAAGGACAGAAGACCGGGCGATATCGCAACCTGTTACTCCAATGCAGAGAAAGCCAAGAGAGAGCTCGGCTGGGAAGCACAGTACGGTATCAAGGAGATGTGTGCAGATTCCTGGAGATGGCAGAGCAATAATCCGAACGGTTACGAGGATTAATCAGCAGTTCATACTCAATATGCTGAATTCCTGATAAAATCCGGCATTGGGTGTGAGCGGTAACTGACATTCTGACGGATAGACAAATTATGAAAATTGTCTATTGTATTTTCATAGAAGCGGTCATAAAATGGACATGGATTATTCATGTCCATTTTTTGCGCGTATAAGCAGAGCGGCAGCTTGAGCGGGGAGTATGAAAGGTTCTGAGGCTTATATGCATAGAAAGCGAAGGAGGCAGAAATATGAGCCAGAAAAAGGCGCAGGAGCAGGATTCTAATGTCATGATAAAAATCTCCAGTTTTATTGTGGATAAAAGGAACCTGTTTTTTTTAATTTATATCATTTTAACTATATTTTCCGCATTTTCCAGAAACTGGGTGCAGGTAGAGAATTCCCTGGCGGCGTACCTTCCCGATACCACGGAGACGAGACGGGGTATGGATTTGATGGAAGAAGAGTTCGTCACTTACGGAACTGCCAAGTTTATGGTCTCTAACATTACCTATGAAGAGGCGGAGGAGCTGGCAGAGAAAATAGAAGAGATGGATACGGTCGGTATGCTGACCTTTGAGAATACGACAGACCATTATAACAATTTTTCGGCTTTGTATGATGTGACCTTTGCCTATAGTGAGACGGATGATAAATGTCTGACGGCGTTAGAGGATCTGAAAGCGTATCTGTCGGATTATGATATCTATGTGTCAACCTCATTGGGTGATCAGTCTTCCGAGACCATCGCATCGGAGATGAGCATAATTATTGTTTTGGTAGCGATTATCGTTGTGGCCGTGCTTCTTCTGACATCCCAGACGTGGGCAGAGGTGCCGGTACTGCTTCTGACCTTTGTATCGGCGGCTGTTTTGAGTATGGGGACGAATTTCGTATTCGGCACGATTTCCTTTGTATCCAATTCGGTTACGGTAGTGCTGCAGCTTGCTTTGTCCATAGACTATGCCATTATTTTATGCAACAGATATAAAGAAGAACATGCATCACTGCCGATCAGGGATGCAGCGATCGTAGCGCTCAGCAAGGCGATTCCGGAGATTTCCTCTTCCAGTCTGACCACCATCGGCGGTTTGATTGCCATGATGTTTATGCAGTACGGTATCGGCAGCGATATGGCGCTTTGTCTGATCAAGGCTATTCTTTTGAGTCTGATGTCCGTATTCCTGTTGATGCCGGGGCTTTTGGTAGTGTTTGGTAAGATGATGGATAAGACTGTACATAAGAATTTGATACCGAAAATACCGTTTGTCGGAAAATTTGCGTATAAGGCAAGGTTTGTCATTCCTCCGGTTTTTGTGGTGGTTTTGGTGGTTTTCTATATCTTGCAGAGGAACTGCCCCTATGTGTATGGCTACAGTACGCTGACAACGCCGATCTTAAATCAATATCAGATCGCTGACAATATGATAGAAGAAAGCTTCGGGGATAGTAATTTCGTAGCGTTAATTGTTCCGGCGGGTGATTATGAGAAAGAAGGAGAAATGCTTGAGGAACTGGATGCCAGAGAGGAAGTGGATTATTCGGTGGGACTGTCCAATACGGAAGCTATGGACGGTTATATGCTGACGGATAAGTTGACGGCGCGGCAGTTCTCGGAGCTGTTAGAGATAGATTATGAACTGGCGGAACTGCTTTATACGGCATACGCGGTTAATGATGAGAATTATGCCAAACTGGTCAACGGTATCTCTACTTACAGCGTACCTCTGATTGATATGTTTATGTTCCTGTATGATGAGGTGGATGAGGGGTATGTGACTCTGGATGATGACCTGATGGAGGATTTGGAAAGTGCGCATCAGCAGATGAGCATCGCACAGGACCAGCTGCAGGGGGAAGAGTACAGCCGTATGCTTGTTTACCTGAATCTGCCGGAAGAAGGAGAGGAAACCTTTGCATTTCTGGATGAAATGCATGAAATTGCACGGAAGTATTATGAAGAGGGCACTATTTTAGTGGTGGGTGAATCTACCAGTCAGTATGATTTGTGCAAGACCTTCTCCAGAGATAACACGGTAGTGAATGTGGTTTCCATACTGGCGGTTTTGGCGGTACTTTTATTTACCTTTAACTCTGCGGGTATGCCGGTGCTGCTGATTATCGTTATTCAGGGAAGTATCTGGATTAACTTCTCTTTCCCTGCCATTATGAAATCGAATCTTTTCTTTATGAGTTACCTGATTGTCAGCTCCATCCAGATGGGTGCCAATATCGATTATGCGATCGTTATTTCGGGACGTTTTATGGAGTTGAAGGATAAGATGAGCAAAAAGGATGCCATTATAGAAACCATGAATTTCGCTTTCCCGACCATTGTCACTTCAGGCTCTATGCTCGCGATTGCAGGTATCCTGATCGGACAGATGACTTCGGAAGCGGCGATTGTGGGAATCGGGCAGTGCCTCGGACGGGGAACATTGATTTCCATATTCATCGTTATGTTTATTTTGCCGGAGATTCTGCTGCTTGGTGAGAAGATTATTGATAAGACATCCTTTACCGTGTCCATGCCTGTTATGACACAGCGTTCCGTAGGACTTGTGAGCATTAACGGCAAGGTGAGAGGACAGATTAACGGTATCGTGATCGGTGAGATTCACGGTATTGTCCGCGGTGAAGTCAATGCCATCATGGAGATGGGCAATATGGAACCGATAGAAGAATCGGAGGAATATCTGTTGGCAATTGATGCCGTGGAACCTTCAGACAGTGAACAAATGTCTGAAGAACAGGATTTGCAGGAGCAGGAGATAAAATCTGCTCATACGGAACAGTCAGATGATAGTGTGACGGAAGCCCGGAGTGCTGAACAGGCAGAGCGTATTGAGCCAGATGCTTCGGAAGCGGCAGGAAAGGAGGCTGGCCATCATGAGAAATAGAGCAATGAGACGAAGAAACAGAAGCAGTCATGCCGTAAGCCCGGTTATCAGAATGCTCAGCATCCTGTCTGCGGCAGCTCTTTGTGTGACGGCACTTCCGGCAGAGTATCTCTATGCGGAGGAAGCAGAGCAGACGGCAGCAGATTCGGGGACAGCAGAAGAGCGGTTTACAGACCCGGAATCAGACGGTCAGGACGGCGCGGGGAATGCGCAGCAGACACCGGAGCAGGAGAAGGAAGTGATCCGGGTTGAGTCGGCGGAGGTTCTGCTGGCAGTGGCCGCCAAATGTGATGTGGATTCCTGGTCGGAGAATAAGCAGATTGAACTGCAGGCTGATATCGCTTTAGACGGTATGGGATTTGAAGGATTTCCTGTTTTCGCAGGGACGTTCAACGGCAACGGACATACGATCTCCGGTTTCCATATCAAGGGGGACGGTTATGCAGACGGTTTCTTCCGCTATATTACCGCCACGGGTATTGTACAGAATCTGAAACTGTCGGGAACTGTGGAGAGCGAGAATGAAGAAAAGTGCACAGGAGGTCTGTGCGGCATTAATGCGGGCTGGATTCTGGACTGTACGTATGTGGGCAGTGTGGAAGGAAAGTCAGAAACCGGAGGAATCGTCGGAGAGAATGAGAGTATAGGAACGATCAGTTCGTGTTACAGCTACGGAACAGTTACCGGCTATGACAGAGCCGGAGGTATCGCAGGCGCCAATTACGGGGCGGTCAGAAACTGTACGAATAAAGCCGGTATTAACAGTGACAGCAGTTGGCTGGAGGAAGAGGACGAAGCCGGGCTGGAATGGCTGTTGGAGGATGTGTCGGAGCGAAAACTGGTAAGCGGTACTGATATCGGCGGCATTGCGGGATATTCCAGAGGTATTATCATTAATTGCAGCAACAGCGGCGTAGTCGGCTACGAGCACAACGGATATAATATCGGCGGTATCGTGGGACGCCAGTCCGGTCAGGTTCTTTTCTGCAATAACAGCGGACGCATATACGGAAGAAAAGATGTAGGCGGTATCGTTGGACAGATGGAACCGTATATCAGTGTGGAGGAAGCGGAATCCATCTCTGAGGCAGTCCAGAGACTGCATGATCTGGTAGACAAATTTCTGGATGATGCGGGGGATGCGCAGGATGCGGTGAGCGATGATTTTGACAGACTGCGGGAACATTCAGATAACGCACTGGATGAGGCGGATCTGATCGCGGATAGAACCGTGGACTTTGTAGATGAAAATGTGAGTGCGGTCAATGAAGTTGCCAACCGTTTGGATTATTGTCTGGATCAGATTCCGGGCATAATGGATGAAGTGAAATTCGCAGTAGAGGATATGGATGAAGCAGTGGATGCGCTGGGTAAGGTGGCAGATGCACTGGATATCAGCGGAGACATTTCGGATAATCCCTATGATGAGACGGCACATGCAAGACTTTCCCTTGTCTCCGGCGTAGGAGGCGATGTATCTGCGGACTCGGCAGCACCTGCGGAAGGAGAAGTCGTAACGATTACCGTAACACCGGAAGAAGGATACAAGGCAGATACGATCCGGGTGGAGGATGCGTCTAAAAAAACAGTGGAGCTGATACCTGCCGGGGAAGGAAACGGTTATTATTCCTATAGCTTTGTGATGCCGAAAGATAATGTGGTGGTGAAAGTATCTTTTAAATATGATGGTTCAGGGCCATCTTCCGTAACAGGTGACGGCAGTATCAAGGTTACGGTAACCAGCCAGACATCCGATGGTGCGGACGACCACGAAGCCGGGGAAGGTACGGGCACTGATACAGGCTCTTCTTCCGGCAGTACGGATCAGGGGCAGGACGGAACGGACAGTACGGACGAAAATGCAGGGGGCAGTTTAGGCAGCAGTACCAATACAGAGCGGGATGAAACAGATGATACAGATACAGAAGAGAGTTTGAGCAGCGATACGGATGCAGATCGGGATAAAGCAGACGATACAGACGAAGATGCAGACAGCGGCATTGACAACGATCATGCCGGAAGCGGCAGCAAGAGCGGAAATGCAGACACAGATGCAGTTTTTGTGCATTATGTGGCAAATGCCGCAGATGCAGGTCAGGATACCGGTAATGCTGCCAGAACTCCGGCATCGCATCAGATTACGGTTCGTAAGAATGGCAGCCCTGACAGCACGAACAGTAAGAGCGCTCAGACAGGAGATATTATCCTTGTCAGCGTATCGCCAGACAACGGATGTCAGGCAAACGTAGAGATTACAGCAGACGGCGATTCTGTTTCCTATAAGGAGAAGCTGGACGGCCGGGCATATCAGTTTACGATGCCCGATAAGGATGTAAACGTGTCTGTGACGTTTGCTCGTGCGGAGTTAATCATAGAGTCTAATGCAGGCGGTAAGGCAGAGTATAATGTATCCAATAATAAAGTAACATTGACGGCAAAGCCTAACACCGGATATGCTTTAGACGGAAATCCGAGTGTAGCCTACGAGAGCGGAGAACAGATATCCGTATCCAGGAAAAACTCCGGTTCCAATGTATATACCTTTGAAATTTCGCCGGATAAAGGTACGGTAAGAGTGAAACTGAACTTCAAAGTGAGCAGTGAATCGGCGGCGGTAAGCAATTCCCGGAATAATCTGAGCCAAAATATCAGACTGTTACAGGAGCAGATGCAGAAAGTCTCCGATTCCATGAAAAAGATAGAGGAAATCCAAAACAACGGGGGAAATCAAGACGCCCTCATTGAAGCGATGTTAGATCTGGCGGGAAATCTTTCGGATGCGGGAGAAACGCTTTCCTATGTCATGAGTGACTTAAACAGCATTGCAAATATTATGACGCCTTATATGGAGGAAGCCCTGAAAGAAGCGGGGGTTGAGATGGATTCCGTCATTGACAGTATGGAAGATGTGTATACACACATGGATACAGCCTTTGGCATGATTCGCTCTACCATGATCTATATAAACGGAAAGTTTGATATCCAGTTTGCAGCGCTGGGGGATGATGTGGACAGATCGGTAGACAGTCTGTTTGAGCAGTTGGGGATTATTTCGGACTATGCAGGACAGATCGGAGATGATCTGGATGTGCATTCGGATATTCTGGAAGCGGATATGCATGCCATTAACGACCAGATTAATTATATTTTCCAGCTTTTTGCACAGCGGATTGACGATGTGGAGGATTTGTATTTTGATGAGTCCGGTTATGAAGATATCTCCGAGGAAGATATTGATGCAAGTACCGATGGTAAAGTAGAACGTGCGGTAAATACAGGTATCGTACAGGGAGATGTGAACGCAGGCGGTATTGCAGGCTCTATGGCAATTGACGAAGAAGACCCGGAGGGCAATGCGGCAGGCAGTGTTGACCGTTCTTTTGGCAGCCGCTATCTCACCAAGTGCGTGATTAACCGCTGTGAGAACAGCGGACAGATTAAGTCCAAGAAAAACGGCGTAGGCGGTATCGTAGGCTATATGAATCTGGGAATCGTGGCAAACAGTGAAGCTTACGGCAGTGCAGAGAGTACGGAAGGAGAATATATCGGCGGTATTTGTGGGGAATCCCATGCGTTGATTCAGAACTGTTATTCGCTGATATCTCTGGATGGTTCTCAGTATGTAGGAGGTATCGCAGGTTCCGGTACGAAAATAAAGGACTGTTATGCAATGGTTCTGATTGGGGAAGATGCTGTTCACAAGGGTGCGGTTGCCGGATGGATCGCTACAGAAGAAGATGAGCGGATGGATTATCAGGAGAACATAAGCGGCAATTATTTTGTCAGCAGCAGTCTGAATGGTATTGATTGTGTCAGCTATGGCGGGATTGCCCAGCCGGTTACCTACGAACAACTGTTGGAAACAGTGGGACTGCCGGTAGAGTTCAGACATTTAAAGATCACCTTTGTGGCAGATGAACGGGTAGTAGATCAGATAGAAGTAAAGTACGGAAAACCCCTCTCTCAGGTAACATTCCCGGAAGCACCGGAAGAGGCAGGCAGTTACGGAAAATGGCCTGATGTTTCAGATCAGGTGATGGAAGCTAATCTGACATTGGAAGTGGAATACAATGATACCATTACGACGCTTCCCAGTAAAGAGACGGTGCTTGTGGCTGAGGCAGGACAGCCGAAGAAACCCTATGCCTACATAGATGGATTTTACACGGATGAGGCAGAATTGAATGTTGAGGCGGCAGAGTGGACAGCTGCACAGGCGAAGGAAGAAGGGATCAAGCCTGCAGTGGTTTCTACTGCTTATACAGTACAGCTTGGCAATGCCGGTATTGCACCGGATGAGGTTTTGAAGCTGCGGCTCTACAGACCGTATGAAGAGATTAAGGCAGTTTATGTAAAAACAGAAGCGGAAGGCTGGCAGGAGATAGCCTATCAGGAATACGGACAGTATATACAGGTGGAGATGCAGGGAGAAAAAGCACAGTATTGTATTCTTTCCGGCGAGAGCAATTATGTGTGGGTCATCTGTGTGGCGGCAGGTGCAGTGGTGCTGTTTCTGCTGCTTTTAATCCGAGAGAAAAAGCTTCGGCATAAATGATTTGCGGAAAACAAAATTCCCGTCTGTTTTGAGGACAGACGGGAATTCTTTTTTTAATGTAAATGTTATCTGCTGCAGTTTCTACGCCACATACAAATACATAAATATGAAATGGCACACACTGCCGCCCATCACAAACAGATGGAAAATTTCATGGGAGCCGAAGTTTTGATGCCTGTTATTGAAAATCGGCAGCTTTAACGCATAGATCACACCGCCCACGGTATAGATAATACCGCCTGCCAAAAGCCACAGAAACGCGCTGTGCGGCAATGTATTCCACAACTGTCCAAAGACACCGAGACAAACCCAGCCCATGGCAATGTAAATAATGGAAGAAAACCATTTCGGACAGGTAATCCACAGAGCTTTGATTACCATGCCGATTATGGCAATCGCCCACACTACGGTCAGCAGAACATAGCCTAATTTACCGCCTAATACGATCAGGCAGACCGGGGTATAAGATCCGGCAATCAATACGAATATCATCATATGGTCTATTTTGCGGAACACTTTTAAAATATTATCCTTCACGGTAATACTGTGATAGAGGGCACTGGCTCCGTATAAGGCAATCATGCTTGCCATGAAAATCCACATAGCGGCAAAGCAGGTGCGGTCATCGGTGCCGCCTGCTTTGATTAAAAGCGGTGTGGAAGCAAAAACCGCCAGCATCATTGCAATAAAATGGGTAATAGCGCTTCCGGGTTCACGAATTGTTATCTGCATAAGATTACCACCTTTCTTATATTTCATAATCTCCTCATTCCAAGGCATCTCGTAGATAAATGCAGTCAGCTTGAAGCAAGCCGCTTGCTTTATATATATGATGCATAAAAAAACACGTGATGTAGTTTTGAAAACTACATATAATATATTATGATACTACTACCTAAAGTATGCAAAGTCAATAAAAATTATACAAATATTTTGAAATTCAAAGAAATAGGGGATTAATCTTCTTCAATGACATGGATTTCCAGATAATCAAAATCGATCGCTTCTATAAAGTTATCCCGGGTAAATCTGGCTTTGTCGTGGCGCTTGAAGTCCTGAATGGTAGAATCTAACCAGATAGGCTGCTCTAAGTCGAACTGATAGCAGACCTGTTCCAAAGCCCGGAATATTTTGTGCGTGCGGGTGTCATTGCCGGCATCTTCAATGACAGTATCCTTTAACATGTGATTGTTTTTGAATTCTTTAGCCCATAACCGAAACATATCCGTGCTCCTTTGTTCTTTTCTATTCATATAGGCAATTGCTTGCTTTTATATAATATACAAATCTGGCGGCAAAAGTAAACACTTTTTCTTTGAGAGAATAGGTGGTACACTGATTTTAAACGGTTTTATTGGATGTTACATCAAATCATATAAAGGGATGATCGCGATGAAAAAGAATTTTTCAATATTATTAAGGTCAAAATATTTTATAAGAGGAATATCTTTTTTGCTTGCTGTCATAGATATATTTTTGGCAGTGAATTTAGAGCGGGGAAATTATGCCGGAGGCAGAGGGATTGCCGTATGCCTGTGTGCGGCGGGAGCCGTGGCGTGTATCGTGTTGAATGAAAGACTGTTTCGGCAGAGGGATAAGAGACTGCTGGTACATGCAGGACTGTGGGGATTTATGATGACTGCCGCTTATGTGGTCGGTTGTCTGATGCGGCGTGACGGTACGGTGCTTAGCGGTATCGGCAGGCTGCCCGGTCTGCTTATTATGATTCTGTGTCTTACAGTACCGGCAGCTTCCTGTATTGCACTCATACTGCAGGGATTCCCCCGTTTGCGGGCAACACTTCGCCAAGAAAGGATGGGAGAGAAAGAGCATACGGCTTTTCGGATGGGACTGTTTTATCTGGTAACCATTTTGCTGTGCTGGATTCCGGTGTTTTTGGCGTATTATCCTTCTGTTTTTGCCTATGATGCAGAAGGGCAGCTTTATCAGGTGATTGCGGGGGATTACAGTACCCACCACCCATTGCTGCATACACTGTTTTTAGGTGCTTTTTTCCGGCTGGGAGGAAGCGTATTCGGTTCCTATTCGGCGGGGATGGCGCTGCATTCGGTGGTACAGATGCTATTGATGGCAGGTGCATTCAGCTATACCCTGACGTATTTGTATCGAATAAGAACGTCAGTGTATCTGCGTATGATTCTGCTTGTTTTCTATGGTTTGTTTCCGGTTAATTCTGTCTTGGCGCTGAGTACGACCAAGGATGTATTGTTCTCCGCCCTGGTGCTGCTCTATACGCTTTGCCTGCAGCAAATTTTTAACGAAGCAAAGGAGGAAAAACGGACGCAGAAGCAGGTGTGCGCGAAGGATTCTTCAGCTCAGGGAAAAGGGCGAGGGCTTATGGTTATGTGTCTGGCGGTAACCGTATTGATGCTTCTTATGCGCAACAATGCAGCGTATGCCCTGATCGGCAGTGTACCGTTTGTGTGTATCGGGCTGCGAAAGAGCAGAGATTTGCGTAAAAAATATCTGCTCTTATCTTTATTGGGATTGTGTTTGTTTGGGGCAGGAAATGCGGGACTGAAAGCGGTGACTCATGCAGAGAACGGAAGCCCGAGAGAGATGCTGAGTGTGCCCTTTCAGCAGATGGCGCGCACAAGAGTAAAGGAAGAGGAGACTTTGTCACCGCAGATGCGGCAGGCGTTAGATACTTACCTGTCATCGGACTGGGTTTTTGCAGCATATAATCCGCACCTTGCGGACCCGGTAAAGCAGCGGGCGGTGATTCACGATAACCCGGTGGGATTTCTGCGTACGTGGGTTGAATTGGGATTGGAGCATCCCCAGACTTATATAGATGCTTTTCTTGATAATTCTATCGGTTACTGGTTTCTGGAGGACAGAACCCATGCACAGATTTACGGAATCGGTACGGAGAGCGGTTTCGGCTATCTTTCTACAGATAATCGTACCATGCCGGCGGGATGCGAGATCGTGCAGCATAGCTATCTGCCGCGGTTTCGTGCGTTTATGGAGCAAATTGTATCGGACAATGCGTACCAGAAGCTGCCTGTAATCAGGATTATTTTTGCACCGGCATTTTATTGGTGGTTATTGTGTCTGTATATTGCCGTGGCGGTCTATAGGAGACAGTACCGGTTTGTGCTGCCTGTGGTTTTTCTGGTGATATATTATCTGACACTGCTTTTGTCTCCTACGGTACTGATCCGTTATATGTATCCGTTTGTGGTGACGGTGCCTGCCGTATGTTGCTGCCTGTACAAAGATATGGATCATGAAAAAGGTAAAAATATACAATAAAGATTAAAATTTTATGAAAAATTTGTGTAAAATAAACATTTCTGGGAGATTGTATGCTATAATAAATTCAGCGTGTTACATTTGCTGAATTAGAATTAGAAGAGAAACTTTGCAGCAGCTTTGAGACATACTTTACTTTTTGAATCATAAATTCATGAACAGGTAAACATTTGTGAAAGCAGGAAATATGACAGGTAGTTTCAGGGGGAATAGAACAGAATGGAAATAGGTATAGATAGAAATGGTGATATCGACAGTTGGAAAGAGGTGCAGTTGGTTTACAACTCAGCTTTAAAGCAGATATCCACCAAGCTGGAAATTTTAAATGATGAGTTCCAGCATGTGCACAGATACAATCCGATTGAACATATTAAGTCGCGTATTAAGACACCGGAGAGTATCGTCAAGAAATTAAAGAAGCACGGCTATGAATCTACGATTGATAATATGGTCAAGTATGTCAATGATATTGCGGGTATCCGCGTCATTTGTTCCTTTACTTCCGATATTTATCAGATCGCGGAGATGATCAGTAATCAGAGCGACATTAAAGTAATCTCCGTAAAGGATTATATCGTGAATCCTAAGGCCAGCGGCTATAAGAGTTATCATATGCTGGTGTCGGTGCCGGTGTATCTGTCGGACCGGATTGAGAATACTAAGGTGGAGATACAGATCAGGACAGTTGCTATGGATTTCTGGGCGAGTCTGGAGCACAAGATCCATTATAAATTTGAAGGTAATGCACCGGAGCATATCAGGGAACAATTGGTAGAGTGTGCCCAGATGGTGGCGGCGCTGGATGCCAGGATGTTGTCCCTGAATGAGGAGATTTTGCATATCGGGCAGCAGGATGATAGGGAATAGAAGATAAAACGACAGACTGCAGATGCGGAATGCCTGCCAAGAACGGTTCTTTCGGTTGACGTCCCGTAAACATAAGGTCTATAATACGTATGTAATGATTTTTTACATACCATAGATTCTTATGTAGGAAAGAGAGGACAATTCTAATGAAAAAACTATCTGTTAAAAGTGTGGTTGCAATCGGTATCGGTGCTGCATTATTCTTTGTGCTGGGCAAGATTTCCATTCCAACACCGGTTCCGAATACCTATATCAGCTTACAGTATGCTGTTCAGGCAGTGTTTGCTACGTTGTTTGGACCCATTGCCGGGCTGCTGATCGGATTGATCGGACATACGCTGATTGATGCTACCAGCTACGGTCCATGGTGGAGTTGGATCATTGCGTCTGCATTTGTAGGTCTTGTGATTGGTTTCGTGACAATGAAGCTGGATATCAATGAGGGGATTGATACGAAGAAGATTGTGCAGTTCAATGTTGCACAGGTCATTGCGCATTTGCTGGCATGGGGACTGGTGGCTCCTTGTCTTGATATTTTGATCTACAGTGAACCGGTTGAGAAGCTGTTTGCGCAGGGACTCATGGCAGGTGTGGCTAATATGCTCACCACGGGTATTGTGGGTACACTGCTCTTGGTAGCATACGCGAAGACAGTTGTAAAGCGCGGTTCTTTGACCAAAGAGGACTAATATATAATAGGTAAGGCTGAGAGCTGCTGCTGATATGGCGGCAGCTCTTTTTGCGGAGGAAGAGGAAATATAAAGCAGAACGATAGATAAGAAGGAGCACAAAAATGGCATCTCCCGTTATTTCTTTTCAGGATTATGGATTTCAATATATGGCTCAGTCAGAGCCTACACTTCATCATATCAATCTCGATATTTACCCGGGTGAAAAAGTGCTGATTGCAGGCACATCGGGCAGCGGCAAGAGCACGATCGGAAATTGTATTAACGGTTTGATTCCGTTTGCTTATCCGGGAAATAAGACCGGTCGGCTGCTTGTGGACGGCAAGGAAGTTGAGCAGAGCAGTATCTTTGAATTAAGCCACACTGTAGGTACGGTACTGCAGGATACGGACGGGCAGTTTATCGGTCTGACGGTGGGGGAAGATATTGCCTTTGCACTGGAGAACGACTGTGTGCCGCAGGATGAGATGAAACAGACGGTGGACAAAAGCAGCGGGTCAGCCTGGCAGGGGTTATGGTGGAAGAGGTCAAGGCTCTGCTGTTTGATGAACCTCTGGCGAATCTGGACCCGGCAGCGGGCAGGACCACGATTGAACTGATTGATATGGTACAGAAGCGGACAGGTGCAGCGGTTATTATTATAGAACATCGTCTGGAGGATGTTCTATGGCGCAGTATGGACCGCATTATTCTGATGAATGAGGGGAGAATTGTTGCAGATCTGCCTACGGCGAAGCTGCTTTCCGGCAGTCTGCTTAAGGAGCATGGAATACGGGAACCGCTGTATCTGACAGCCCTTCGTTACGCCGGAGTCGATATCAAGGAAGAGATGCATCCGGAGCATGTGGACAGTCTGCTTCTGACAGAAGAACAGAAAGAGACGGTTCGCAGTTGGTATCAGAGTCGGAGAAGTGTAGTAAAGAACAAAACGGAAGCGGAAGAATTACTGCGGGTAGAGAATCTGGAGTTCGGATATACCCCTGAGAAACCAACACTTCAGGATGTAAGCTTTACGATACATAAGGGGGAAATGGTCAGTATTGTGGGCCGAAACGGCGCCGGTAAGAGTACCTTGGCGAAGCAGATCTGCGGGTTTGAACAGCCTGTATCCGGCAGCATTTATATGGACGGCAGGGATTTGGCGGGCGATACCATCAAGGAGAGAGCATCCCGGATAGGTTATGTCATGCAGAATCCCAATCAGATGATTTCCAAACCCATGATTTGGGATGAGGTAGAGATGGCCCTTATACAGAGCGGTATGCCGGCGAAAGAGCGCAAGGCAAGGGTAGAAGAGACACTTAAAATATGCGGTCTTTATCCTTTTCGTAACTGGCCTGTGTCAGCCCTGTCTTTCGGACAGAAAAAACGTGTGACTATCGCCAGTATTCTCGTGCAGCGGCCGCAGGTCATTATACTGGATGAACCAACGGCGGGACAGGATTATCATCATTATACGGAGATTATGGAATTTCTGAAAGCCTTGAACGAGCAGGGGTACACGATCCTGATGATTACCCACGACATGCATCTGATGCTGGAATACACGCCCAGAGCGATCGTATTCAGTGAAGGGAGAATGCTTGCGGATACCACGGCGGCACATGTGTTGAATGATCCGAAGCTGGTACAGGCGGCGAATTTAAAGGAGACAAGTCTTTATACGCTCAGCCTGGCATGCGGCATTGATAAACCGCAGGCATTTACGGAGTGCTTTATCGGATATGAGCAGAAGGAGGGACGGTAAGATGGCGAAGGTTGCAATATTAAGCTATATCAAACGTAACAGTCTTGTGCATGAACTGACAGGCACAACGAAGCTGGTTTTCTTCCTTGCATGGAGCGTGGCTTCCATGGTTACTTATGATACGAGGGTACTGGTTTGTATGCTGCTTTTAAGTATGGTGATTTTTAAAGTCAGCAAGATCAAACTTCGGGACATCAGCTTCGTGCTGGGGCTGGCAGCAGTGTTTCTTCTTATGAACAATTTGTTTGTATATCTGTTTGCACCGGAGTACGGCGTGGAAATTTACGGAAGCAGGACGGTGCTTGTTACCATAGCGGGACCTTATACGATCACGCTGCAGCAGTTATTTTATCATTTGAATATGACAATGAAGGTGATCTGCGTGGTGCCGGTGGCGCTTCTGTTCATTGCCTGTACGAACCCCAGTGAGTTTGCGGCATCTCTGGCGAATATCGGTGTCAGCTACCGGATTGGCTATTCCGTCAGCCTGGCGTTGCGCTATATACCGGATGTGCAGAGAGAATACCACAATATCAGTCAGGCGCAGCAGGCGAGGGGAATCGACTTGTCAGGGAAGGACAAGCTTTTGACCAGATTGAAAAATTCGGTGGCAATCCTGCTTCCGCTGATACTGTCCAGTCTTAACCGTATCGAGACGGTCAGCAATGCGATGGAACTGCGGGGATTTGGAAAGAATAAGAAGCGTACCTGGTACAGCCTTCGCAAAATGCGTAAGAATGACTGGATTGTACTGGCACTGGCGTTGGCGGTTTTGCTGGCGGATCTGATTGTGACTTTCTGGGATGGCAGTAGATTTTATAATCCTTTTATATAGTGCTTAAATAGATGTCATAAAATGAGGAGTGCCCAGACACCTTTCGGCATCTGGGCTATTATGAAAAAATTTATCTATGTGTGTAATGATAAACATTACATGTTCTCTCGTTTGGTATGGTTAAAGTATACGATACAATTATGAACAAACTATGAACATGATGTAAAGTTACCGTTAATATTTACAAAGAGGCGGAAAAATGGAACATAAAAATATTCAATGTGCACAAAAACAGACGGTTTTGCGAGAAGGGTTTTCTTTTATTTGTTGTCATTATGCCGGAAAGATGATAAAATGCAGTAAAGCCGCTTAAGCGCTTGAGTCAGGAGAGAAGAAGAGATACAGACATGTTTGGAGGAAATATAATGGATACTTTTATTGATAAACTGGCACAGAAAAGAAATGCCCAGGAAATGATTCGTGCAAATACCGCAGCGGAGGCTTTGAAAATGGAGCAGATGCAGAAGCAGTTGGAAGCTTACGACGGATTGCTGCAGGAAATCCGTAAGGTTAATTTAAAGACTGCGGAGAATGCTGCAGAAGTACAGAATGTTCTGAAAGAATGTATGGAGAAAATTGAGAAGATACAGTCTGTTGAAGGACAGTCAGACGGCAGCGCACAGACACTGGAAGAGATTAAGAAGCTGCTGCAGGAGCAGTTTCAGCAGTCAGATGATTTCCTGCACAAAGAGAATGTCAAGGTATACCGCAATGTACAGGCGGCATTGGTAGAAGAACTGAATAAGCAGACGGAAGAAATCAAGAACAGTCAGGCACAGAATAAGACGAGTAAGGCAATTCTGCCGATCTGCGTTTTGATTTTGATTGGTGTTATTGCAGATATTGTTCTCAGCCTGCTTCCGGGCATAATGACTTTGTTTTAAAGGGCTGTATTTAAGATTTCTGATGAGTTGTTTGGGAGACTATTTATCGGCAAGTGCAGTGATAAACTGCTCTGATATAGATATTGAATTGAGGTATGGTTAGAAGAATGGCTAGACAGACATGGAAACCGGGCAATATGCTTTATCCGCTACCGGCAGTTTTAGTCAGTGTGGCAGATAAATCAGGAAAACAGAACCTTTTTACGGTGGCATGGACAGGTACGGTTTGTTCTGACCCGCCGATGGTCTCTATCTCCGTCAGACCGGAGAGATATTCTTATCACATGATAGAAGAGACAGGGGAATTTGTGATCAACCTGACCACAGAGAAGCTTAGCTTTGCCACGGATTATTGCGGCGTGAAAAGCGGCAGGGATGTGGATAAGTGGCGGGAGATGAAATTGACGCCGGTTGCGGGAGATCATGTGCGGGCTGCCATGATTCAGGAAAGCCCCGTGAATCTGGAGTGCCGTGTGACACAGAAATTGGAACTGGGAACGCACCATATGTTTCTGGCGAAGGTGCTAGCTGTTCACGTGGACGAGCAGTATTTGGACGAGTCGGGCAGATTCCATCTGAATGCATCCAAACCGTTAGTGTATTCCCACGGCAGATATCTTTCGGTAGGAAAGGAACTGGGTACCTTCGGGTATAGTGTTAAGAAGGGTGCAAACAAGGCGTCTGTGCCTGCAAAGCGAGGCAAAGCACAAACCCTTGCAAACAGGGATAATATGCCAAACGCTGCGAAATACGGTAAGAAAAAGCAGCATATGAAATGATGACGCGAACCATTACCATTTGTATAGAAGGCTTAAGACAGTCAGGGCTTTTTGGGTGGCAGCAGGCTGCCGCGCATGATGGCATTTGCCCCATACCGTTTGCGGATGGAATCAAGGGCGTCGTCCAACTGTGCCTGTTTCCTGGAAGAAGGCAGAGGGGATGCGGCGGCTTTATTTGTCTGGACAGGCAGATCGAAGAGGCTTAGCTGTACCGGTGCTTCGCAGGAAGAGAGTTTGGAGGAGCGGATGCCTAAGAGACGCACAGGCGTACCGTCCCAAATCTCATCAAAAAGAGCGCAGGCAGTCTGATAGATCGTGTCTGTGTGGTTGGTAGGTGTCAGCAGTGTGGTCTGGTGAGAGACTTTTTTAAAGGTGTTATACTTGATTTCCGTACTGATCATGCCTGCCATCTGGTCAGAGGCGCGCAGTCTGCGGGAGACGGATTCTGCCAGAGACAGCAGGACCCGGTAAACTGTTTCTTTATCGACAGCATCCTGACTGAGCGTGGTAGAGTTGCCGATTCCCTTGGCATCCGCCTGTACGGTAGTAACCTCGGAGTCGTCGATGCCGTTGGCATATTCCCAGAGAAGGATGCCGTGACTTTTTAAATGGGCTGCCAGAATGTCCCGGTCTGCACGTGCCAAGTCACCGATCGTGATGATCTCTAACTTGCGCAATGCCTCGACGCTGGAATGACCGCACATAAAGAGAGAGGAGACGGGCAGAGGCCACATTTTCTCCTGAATTTCATAAGAATATAAAGTATGTACCAGATTGGGCTTCTTGAAGTCGGAAGCCATTTTCGCTAAGACCTTTCGGTCGGATATTCCCACATTTACAGTAAAACCTAATTGACGCAGCACCTGTTCCCGGATCAGTTCGGCGGCATCCCGGGCAGAAGGATACCGGCTGCTGATGGGGGTGTAGTCCATATAACATTCGTCCACACTGACCTGTTCAATGTCCGGACAGATGTCAGAGAGAAGCGCCATCAGTTCCTGGCTTCTGCGGTGGTATAACTGGTGATTTGGCGGTTCCAGCGTCAGGTTGGGGCATTTGCGCATGGCATTGACAATCGGTTCCCCCGTGACGATACCGTACGCTTTGGCGGGAATTGATTTTGCCAGTACCACACCGTGGCGCTTTGCCATGTCACCGCCGATAATGGCAGGGATAGTGCGCAGGTCTATGTCGGAACCATTATGCAGTTTTTCTAAAGCGCTCCAGCTTAAGTAAGCGGAGTTGACATCGATGTGCATTATTATTTTATCCATGTTTCCAGTATAGCATATCCGATCCGTATCTTCCATGCGCAGATCCGTGCACAAACCATCGCTGCCCGGTACTTGTTACAGTTCACTCTTAATGTCGACAGATGCAGTCTGAACAGTAACCGATACTTTACTTTTCAGGGAAATACTGCTAGAATATAAAATGTTACGTTTTTGTTACAAATATAAATACAGATATTACGAAAATATCAGTGGTACAAGTTCCCGAGGAATACGACTTTTAGAATAGAAAATGTAAAATAGAAACTTAGGATAGAAAATATATGAAAAAGATCAGCAGACATTATAAAAAGATGAAAATTGCATATATTAAGGTTGCGGTACTTGCAATTGTCGTCAGTGCATTCTTTTTTCCGAGTATGGAGAAATTGGAGAGCACCGGGGACAATATTTTTACAATCTACCTTAACGGTATGCAGGTGGGAGTTACCGGCGATTTGGATCAGGTAGAAAGCTGTCTGATCGCAGCCAGAAAGAAACTGGCGGGCAGCAGCGATGAGATGGTGCTGGCAGAGAGTGAGCTTACTTATGAAGGAGAGGAAGTGCTCTGGGGTACTATAGATGACACGAAGGACATAACTGCCAATATGGTCACAGCACTGCGCGGCAGTGTGAAAGAGACTCTGAATCGTTCTTATACAGTGAAGATTAATAATTATACTGTAAATCTTGCCAGTACACAGGAAGTTTTGGCACTGCTGCAGGCGTCTATTGATAAATATGACAGTGAAAATGAATATTATGTGGATCTGGTTCTGGACGCCAACAGGGAATTAAATGTATTAACGACCCAGATTTGCTCTGCCAGGGAGCAGGAGGAAGAGGAGGAAGCTGCACAGGAGATCATGACCAGTGCAGGAGTTGATGCCGCGTTAGACGAGATGTTTGCGGATGTGGAGCCTGCTGTCGAGAAAGATTTCTCGGATTATGAGCTGGGATTATTGTCTCTCGGATTCGGTGATACGGTTGAGGTGGTAGAATCCTATTTGCAGGATTATGAATTGACATCGTTAGCGCAGGCTATTGAGGAAGTGACCAAGGATCAGGAGAAAGAACAGATTTATGAAGTGGTATCCGGCGATACTTTGTCACAGATTGCGGAGAAAAATGAGATTCCGCTGGCAGATCTGATTGCCATGAACGAGACGATTGAGAATGAGAATTCTATGATCCGTGTGGGGGATGAGCTGATCGTTACCGTGCCGGAACCGGAACTGTCCGTCGTGCGCACGGAAGAGATGTATTATGAGGAGGACTACGAGGCAGAGGTAATCTACGTGGACAATGATGACTGGTATACCACACAGACACAGACATTGCAGGAGCCCTCTGCGGGTCACCGTAAAGTGGTGGCTGATGTATCCTACCGCAATAACGAGGAAGTAAGCAGAGAAATTTTGAAAGAAGAAATTACCTATGAGGCGGTACCGAAGATCGTGGAACGCGGTACGAAGATTCCGCCGACTTATATTAAGCCGATTTCCGGCGGACGTCAGACTTCCGGTTTCGGAAGACGTAAGTCACCGACCAGAGGAGCCAGCAGCTATCATAAAGGTGTCGACTGGGCTACACCGGTAGGTACTGCGGTTATGGCATCTTCAGCAGGTACTGTTGTGAAGGCAGGATGGGGAAGCGGCTATGGTTATGTAGTCTATATCAATCATGCAGACGGAAGGCAGACGAGGTACGGACATTTGAGTAAGGTGCTGGTCAGCCCGGGGCAGACGGTAAGCCAGGGACAGAAGATTGCACTGAGCGGAAATACAGGCGTAAGTACGGGGCCTCACGTACATTTTGAGATCCTGATTAACGGCTCTCAGGTGAACCCGCTTCAATACCTAAATTAATCTTTTCATTTACAAATGCGGAAAATATGGTATACTGATAGATAATTGTTTGGTATTTTTTTGCGAATAAGAATATGAGTTGACTGCGCCCGCGTGTTTATCGGCGGGTTTGAGAAAGGCAATGTTAATAGAATGGAACAGTATGCGATTAAAGGTGGGAATCCGTTAGTCGGTGAGGTGGAGATCGGCGGCGCGAAGAATGCCGCGCTGGCTATTCTGGCTGCTGCAATCATGACGGATGAGACCGTATTTATAGAGAATGTACCGGATGTCAGGGATACGAATGTATTGATGCAGGCAATGGAAAGTATCGGTGTAGTGATCAACCGAATCGACAGACATACAGTGAAAATCAATGCATCCCAGATTCATGATCTGGTGATCGAAGATGATTATATTAAGAAAATCAGAGCTTCCTATTACCTGTTGGGAGCGTTATTAGGCAAGTATAAGAAAGCGGAAGTGGCGCTTCCGGGAGGCTGCAATATCGGACTTCGCCCGATTGACCAGCATATTAAAGGGTTTAGGGCATTAGGAGCCAATGTCAGAATTGAACATGGTCTTATTATTACGGAGGCTGAGAGGCTGATCGGTAATCACGTCTATATGGATGTGGTGTCTGTCGGTGCTACCATGAATGTGATGATGGCTGCCGTGATGGCGGAAGGCCAGACCGTGATTGAAAATGCGGCAAAGGAGCCTCATGTGGTAGATTTGGCGAACTTTTTGAACAGTATGGGAGCCAATATCAAGGGCGCCGGTACGGATGTAATCCGTATTAAAGGCGTGTCCAGACTGCACGGCACGGAATACGGCATCATTCCGGATCAGATTGAGGCAGGGACATTTATGTTTGCGGCAGCGGTGACTAAGGGCGATGTGACGGTTAAGAATGTCATACCCAAGCATCTTGAGTCTATCAGTGCGAAGCTGTTGGAGATTGGCTGTGAGGTAGAAGAATCGGATGATGCGGTTCGTGTGGTGGCATCGAAACCTTTGGGACATACTCATGTCAAGACGCTGCCCTATCCGGGATTCCCTACAGATATGCAGCCGCAGATTACGGTGACGCTGGGATTGTCCGGGGGAACCAGCATTGTGACGGAGAGTATTTTCGAGAACCGTTTTAAGTATGTGGATGAGCTTACCCGTATGGGAGCCAATATCAAGGTAGAGAGCAATACTGCGATTATTGACGGTGTGGCGAAATATACCGGTGCGAGTATTACGGCACCCGATTTGAGGGCAGGTGCGGCACTTGTTATTGCAGGGCTGGCAGCGGACGGTATCACGACGATTGACGATATCAAATACATCGAGCGCGGTTATGAAGATTTTCATCTGAAACTGCAGGGACTGGGGGCCCAGATTGATAAAGTTACGACTGAGAGGGATTTGCAGAAATTCAGGCTCAAAGTAGGCTGAGTGCAGAGCCGATAAAGGTCAAACCGTATATTTAATAAAATAATGCAATAAGATGTGTTGACAGAACAGATAACAGGGTGTAAGGTATCTACAGATATGAAAATTCCATATTGTGATTTTCTCTTATTCAGAGTGGTGGAGATACATAGGATCTATGAAGCCACGGCAACCCCTTTAAGGAAGGTGCCAACCTGAGCGAAAAGCTGCCGTAAGGCAGATCGAACAATAAGAGGATTTGATTATCGACTATCGGGTCCGCTTATTTCGTAAGAGAGTAAGCGGATTTTTGTTGCATTTGGCCCATGATAAATGACATGGTCAGACCGTAACGGTTTTTGTACCCGGCAGAAGAAAAATACGGAGCAAATATATTGTGGCTTGCTTCTGTCAAAAGAGAAACTCATAATACATATAGGAAAGGAAGAAAAACATGGAAAAAAGATTATTTACCTCTGAATCCGTAACCGAAGGACATCCTGACAAGGTCTGTGATGCGATTTCCGACGCTATCTTAGATGCGTGCATGGAGAAAGACCCTATGAGCCGTGTGGCTTGCGAAACGGCAACTTGTACAGGTTTCGTACTGGTAACGGGAGAAATTACCACAAATGCTTATGTGGATATTCAGAAAATTGTAAGGGATACCGTAAAGGAAATCGGTTACACCAAATCTGAATATGGCTTCGACGGCAACACATGTGCTGTTATGGTTGCAATCGATGAACAGTCTGCCGATATTGCTATGGGCGTTGACAAAGCACTGGAAGCAAAACAGCAGGAAAGCGCTGCTGCCGAAAATAAAATGTCCGATGAAGAGATCGAGGCCATCGGTGCGGGCGATCAGGGTATGATGTTCGGTTATGCCACCAACGAGACGGAAGAGTATATGCCTTACCCTATCCATCTTGCACATAAGCTGGCATTGCAGCTTACCAAGGTTCGTAAAGACGGTACTTTGAAGTATTTAAGACCGGACGGCAAGAGCCAGGTATCCGTAGAGTATGATGAGAATGGCAAGCCGGTCAGATTAGAGGCGGTAGTATTGTCCACCCAGCACGATGACGATGTGACACAGGAACAGATTCATGCGGATATCAAGAAGTATGTATTTGATCCGGTGCTTCCGGCAGAACTTGTAGATGACAATACCAAGTTCTTTATCAATCCGACAGGACGTTTCGTAATCGGCGGACCTCACGGTGATGCAGGTCTGACAGGACGTAAGATCATCGTAGATACATACGGTGGTTATGCACGTCACGGCGGCGGCGCTTTCTCCGGTAAGGACTGCACCAAGGTAGACCGTTCCGCAGCTTATGCGGCCCGTTATGTAGCTAAGAATATCGTGGCAGCAGGACTTGCTGACAAGTGTGAGATTCAGTTGTCTTACGCTATCGGTGTGGCACAGCCTACTTCGATCATGGTAGATACTTTCGGAACCGGTAAGATTACTGATGAGAAGCTGGTGGACATCGTTCGCGAGAACTTCGATCTGCGCCCGGCAGGCATTATCAAGATGCTTGATCTGCGCCGTCCGATTTATAAGCAGACAGCGGCTTACGGTCATTTCGGACGTAATGATCTGGATCTGCCTTGGGAGAAGCTGGACAAGGTGGATGTGCTGAAGAAGTATTTATAAGATACGTGAAAGATACGTGTTCTATTTGAAATGGAAATTATCTTGAAATAAAAATGATCCGGCGGGTGAGGCTTTATCCGTAGGATAGGTACAAGCGAATATGCAGCAAGAAACTCTGTGCAAACGGTAAATTGTTTGTGCAGAGTTTTTGCGTTATGTACGTTATGTAATTGGAAAGTGTTCGGATGGTGAGCCTGGGTTTTTAACAATGGATGGATGTTGTTAATGGTACGGTTATTTTGTATGAGAAGTCTTTGATGGGGGCAATAGAGAATTGGGGAAATGGGAAATTGAACATTTGCTGATTATGAAAATATGTATTGCGAAACGTTATTTTGTATGATATCATTTCATTAAAGCATACAATTATTCTATTTTTTCAGGCGTTTTGCCTTCTTAATACCGGTATCGTTTCGGTCACGGTATATCAGAGAATCTTTAGAAGTCTATGCTTTTGTTTACCCAATGATCATGAAAGCAGGAGACTTCGAAGACCTCCTGCACAGTACAGGAGGAAGAAGATGGAGAAGGATTTTTACAGTAACCTTTTCTTTTCCGACAATGAGCGGTATGCAGATATCATCAATGGTATTGGCTGTGATGGCATTCCGTTTGTGAAGGGAAAGGATCTACAGGAACTTGACACCAGAGTTTATCACAACAGCATCTATCACAAGGGCATGAGAAGTCTGGGACGGCGATACAGGCGCAGGAAGACATTGTATCGGGATTTGGTACGAAAGACACCCTTTGGCATTAACTTTGCCATTGTAGGGATAGAAAATCAGGAAGAGATCGATTATGCGCTACCGCTGCGCACCATGTGCTATGACGCGGGAACATACGAGAAGCAGGCTGCAAGAATACGCAGGCAGGTCAGAAGAAATGCGAAGGGGCTCTCAGCCGGAGAGTATCTGTATGGCTTTCAGAAAAGCAGCAGGCTTTTTCCAACGGTTACGCTGGTTCTATATTACGGAGCTAAGGAATGGGACGGGGCAAAAGACTTGCACGGGCTGATCGATTTTACGGATATACCGGACAGTCTCAGGGAAAAGGTCTCCAACTACCGTATCCATGTCATAGAGGTGAGAAAACTTAAAAATACAGATGTGTTTCGGACGGATGTAAAGCAGGTATTTGATTTTATCCGTTTCTCGAAGGATAAAAGGAAACTGAAGGAATTGATAGAGCATGACCCGGCATATGCGCTTCTGGAGGAAGACGCCTATGATATGGTAGCGGGTTACGCGGGGGAAGAAGAGATGTTTAAGATCAAGGACAGACATAAGAAAGGCGGGAAGGTAGATATGTGTCAGGGGTTAAGAGAATGGATGGAAGATGAGAGAAATGAAGGCAAGGCGGAAGAACGCGAGAGAATGAACCAACTGATCGTTATGTTGACGGCGCAGTCGAGAGTGGACGATCTGGTGCGGGCTGCGAAGGATGCTGATTATCTGGAGAATCTTTTCAGGGAACTTGGGTTATAATGACCCATATTTGATTTATAAATGATGTGATTGTAGTGGTTTTTAGAAAGGGATATGCCGAAAGGCATATCCTTTTTTGTGATGATAAGTTATAATAAGGTTAAAGTTGCCTGCATCAGAGCAAAATATAAGTGAAATGTCAATGCAGGATGAAAACACAAAGGTATATACACTAAGAAATACATAAGAAAAATAAGAAACGAGGTCCCTTCATGGCATTTGTACATCTCCACGTCCACACAGAATACAGTCTTCTGGACGGTTCCAACAAGATAAAAGAATATGTGAAGCGTGTCAAAGAATTAGGCATGGACAGCGCGGCGATCACCGACCACGGTGTGATGTACGGTGCCATTGATTTCTATAAAGCGGCGAAAGAAGCAGGGATCAATCCCATCATCGGCTGTGAAGTCTACGTGGCACCCCGTTCCCGGTTTGACAGAGAGTTGACTGGCGGCGAAGACAGATATTATCACTTGGTACTTCTGGCGGAGAACAATACCGGCTATTCTAATCTGATGAAGATTGTCAGCAAGGGCTTTACGGAAGGCTATTATTACAGACCCCGTGTGGACTTTGAAGTATTGCAGGAATACCACGAAGGTGTCATTGCGCTGTCCGCATGTCTGGCGGGCGAAGTGCCGAGACTGATCCAGAAAGGATTGGTTGACGAGGCGAAGAAAACCGCGAAGAAGTTTGAAGCGTGTTTCGGAAAAGGCAATTATTTTCTGGAATTACAGGATCATGGTATCCCGGCGCAGCAGATGGTTAATTCCACTTTGCTTAGTATGAGTAAAGAGTTGGATATTCCGCTGGTCGCCACCAATGATGTTCATTACACCTACGCGGAGGATGCCCAGCCCCATGATATTCTGCTCTGTTTACAGACCGGTAAGAAGCTGGCGGACGAAGACCGTATGCGTTACGAGGGCGGTCAGTATTATGTAAAGAGCGAAGAGGAGATGAAGGGGCTTTTCCCTTATGCATGGGAAGCAGTGGAGAATACCCAGCGCATTGCTGACCGTTGTCATGTGGAAATAGAATTCGGTCATTATAAGGTTCCTCATTATGAAGTGCCGGAGGGCTACGATTCCTGGACCTATCTGAATAAATTATGTCAGGACGGTATGACAGAGCGTTATCCGAATGATGATGGTACCTTGCAGAAGCGGCTGGAATATGAATTAGACATTATCAAAACCATGGGATTTGTGGATTATTTCCTGATCGTGTGGGATTATATCAATTATTGCAGGGAGAATGATATTGCAGTAGGGCCGGGACGTGGTTCCGCGGCGGGCAGTATTGTATCCTACTGTTTGAAAATTACCAATATCGACCCGATCAAGTACAATCTGCTGTTTGAGCGGTTCTTAAATCCCGAGCGTGTATCTATGCCGGATATTGACGTGGATTTCTGTTTCGAGAGACGTCAGGAAGTGATTGACTATGTTGGTCGAAAATATGGTGCGGATAAAGTCGTTCAGATCGTCACCTTCGGTACGATGGCAGCCAAGGGTGTCATACGTGACGTGGGACGCGTGATGGATCTGCCCTATGCCTATGTGGACGGCATCGCCAAAATGGTTCCCAATGAGTTAAACATTACCATCGACAGGGCATTGGAATTAAACCCGGAATTTAAGAAGCTGTATCGGGAAGATGAGCAGGTGCACACGCTGATCGATATGTGTAAAAGGCTGGAAGGTCTGCCGCGGCATACTTCCATGCATGCGGCGGGTGTGGTAATCTGTCCGGAGGCGGCTGATAATTTCGTACCGCTTTCCCGCGGCTCCGATGGTTCCATTACCACGCAGTTTCCGATGACTACCATTGAGGAACTGGGACTTCTGAAAATGGACTTCTTAGGGCTTCGTACCCTGACCGTAATTCAGAATGCGGTGCGTATGGTGGAGAAAAGTACGGGCATCTTTATCGATATTGACAACATTGATTATAATGATCCGGCTGTTCTTGCCTCCATCGGAACGGGCAGGACGGACGGTGTGTTCCAGTTGGAAAGCGGTGGGATGAAAAGCTTCATGAAGGAACTGAAACCCCAGAGCTTAGAGGATATTATTGCGGGTATTTCCCTGTACCGTCCGGGTCCCATGGATTTTATTCCCAAATATATTAAGGGTAAGAACAATCCCGATTCCGTAACCTATGACTGCCCCCAGTTGGAGCCGATTCTGGCGCCGACCTACGGCTGTATCGTCTATCAGGAGCAGGTTATGCAGATTGTGCGGGATCTGGGCGGCTACACCATGGGACGAAGCGATCTGGTGCGCCGTGCCATGAGTAAGAAGAAGCAGTATGTCATGGAACAGGAACGCAAGAACTTTACCTACGGCAACCTGGAGGAAGGGGTACCGGGCTGTGAGGCTAATGGTATCAGCGCCGAGGTGGCGAATCATATTTACGATACGATGATGGATTTCGCGAAGTATGCGTTCAATAAATCCCATGCGGCATGTTATGCGGTGGTGGCATACCAGACAGCGTATCTGAAATATTATCATCCGGTGGAATTTATGGCAGCACTCATGACTTCTGTCATAGATAATCCCCGCAAAGTATCTGAGTATATTATGACCTGCCGCAGTATGGGAATCCAGATACTGCCGCCGGATATCAATGAAGGAGAGAGCGGTTTCTCGGTATCGGGCAATCAGATCCGTTATGCTCTGACAGCCATCAAGAGCGTGGGCAGGCCGGTCATTGAAGCGGTGGTAACGGAACGGCAGGAACGGGGACCGTATACAAACCTGAAAGACTTCATTACCCGCGTGGCGGACAAGGAAGTCAATAAGCGCGCCATCGAACATTTTATCAAGGCGGGAGCCATGGACAGTCTGGGCGGAACACGCAAGCAGTTTATGAGCGTGTATATCCAGATTATGGACAATATCCAGCAGGATAAGAAAAATAATATGGCAGGGCAGATTTCCCTGTTTGATATTGTTTCCGATGAGGAAAAAGAGGAGTTTGAAGTAAAGCTTCCCGATGTAGGGGAATACTCTAAGGAGATGAAGCTTGCTTTTGAAAAAGAAGTGCTGGGTATTTATATCAGCGGACATCCGTTGGAGGAATATCAGGATATTTGGCGTAAAAACATTACAAATACGACTGCAGATTTTGCCATGGATGAAGAGACGAATACAACCGTCGTTGAGGATGGCAAATCCGCCACGATCGGCGGCATGATTGCGGAGAAGAAGATCAAGTATACAAAGAATGAGAAAGTGATGGCGTTTCTGCAGGTGGAAGATTTGGTTGGTTCCATTGAAGTGATTGTCTTTCCGAGGGATTATGAGAGGTACGGCACTTTCCTTTCCGAGGATAATAAGGTTTTTATCAAGGGCAGGGTGGCAGTGGAAGAAGAGCGGGACGGCAAGCTGATCTGTGAGAAGATCACGCCTTTTACAGATATTCCGAAGAAACTGTGGATCAAATTTGCTACGAAGGAAGCGTATGAGGCACAACGGGAAACCCTGTTCGGCATACTGAAGGAGTCAGAAGGAAATGACAGTGTTGTCATATATGTGGAGAATCCGAAATCCATGAATCCTTTGCCGAAAAACTGGAATGTCAGTGCGGACACTTCCCTGATAGAGCGGCTGGAAGGCGTGTTCGGCAAAGAGAATGTAAAGGTAGTGTGATTTTCGTATTGTTTTTATTTGCTGTTTTGTCATACCATGGTATATGCAATATTTTCGCGGAACATGAATCGGACAGCACAATGGATCTTGATGGAACGTGAATAGAACAGTACGATGTTTTTGGCGGAATGTGAACGGAATGCACCAAGGCTTATGGTGCAGATACATTGGATATAGAAGAAATATATTGAAAACTGGGCATGTTTAGAGTAGAATACAGTTAGAAATACAGCATTTTCGGCAGTTGTAAAGAAGTATATAAAATCCGGCAGAAAGGCATGGTTAAAGATATGGCAAAAGAAATCAAAACAATTGGCGTATTAACAAGCGGCGGCGATGCTCCGGGTATGAATGCAGCCATTCGTGCGGTCGTCAGAAAAGGAATTGCCAACGGCGTTAAAGTCAAAGGGATTAAGAAGGGCTATCAGGGACTTCTGAATGAAGAAATCATTGATATGGAGAAGTGGTCTGTATCCGATACGATTCAGAAGGGCGGTACTATCTTAGGTACGGCGCGTTGTCACGAGTTCCGTACGGAGGAAGGACAGCAGAAGGGTGCCGATATCTGTCATAAATATGGGATTGACGGTCTGATCGTCATCGGCGGAGACGGTTCTTATCGCGGCGCGCAGGCATTGGCGAAGCATGGAATCAACACGATCGGTATTCCGGGAACGATTGATTTGGACATTGCCTGTACGGAATACACGATTGGGTTTGATACGGCGATCAATACAGCGATGCAGGCTATCGATAAGGTAAGAGACACCTCATCATCCCATGAACGATGCAGTATCATTGAGGTTATGGGAAGAAATGCCGGGTATATCGCATTGTGGTGCGGTATCTCCAACGGTGCTGAGGATATTCTGCTTCCCGAGAAATATGATTATAATGAGCAGCAGATCATCAACAATATTATTTCCAACAGAAAGCGCGGTAAGACCCATCATATCATTATCAATGCGGAAGGGATCGGACATTCTACCTCTATGGCAAGACGTATCGAGGCTGCTACCGGTATTGAGACAAGAGCGACGATCTTAGGGTACATGCAGCGAGGCGGTTCTCCTACCTGTAAAGACCGTTACTATGCATCTATTATGGGTGCTTATGCGGCGGATATTCTCTGCGAGGGCAAGAGCAACAGAGTAGTTGGCTACCAGCATGGTGAGTTCCTTGATTTCGATATTGAGGAAGCACTGAATATGCAGAAAGATATTCCGGAATACGCTTATGAGGTATCGAAGATTCTGTCTATGTAACAAAGGCATACTCGGCAGTACGGCATGCAAGATTTTCACTTGTTAAATCTTGTTTATATTTTCATATATTATAATATATGTTTAATATGTATATATGGAATTGACAGGTTCAATGTGCTGACATATAACAAAGTCCCCGCAGGCGGTGCGTTTGCGGGGGCTTATCAAGTTTTGGGAGCTTTCCGTAAGGCGTTTAGCTGCGAAACCCGCCACAATGTTTCAATAATTGAATTTCGCAATCGACCAAGACATAACAGAATGAGAGGAAGAAATGATTACAAGTCTTAATAATAAATCCGTAAAAGAAGTGGTGCAGTTATCCCAAAAAGCCAAAGAGCGTAACAAACAGGATCTTTTTGTAGTGGAAGGAGTCAAGATGTTTCGGGAGGCGCCTGCTGAACGGATCAGGAAAGTATACATATCCCAAAGGGCAGAGAAAGAGTTATACGGCAGATATAAAGATAAGCTTTCCACGCTTCCGTGTGAGATCGTGGCTGATGAGGTGTTTGCTAAAATGTCCGACACGAAGACCCCTCAGGGAATCTTGTGCCTGCTCGGACAATATCATTATCAGATCGAACATCTATTAACTGAAAAAGAAAAGAAACAGCTGTTATTTATTCTGCTGGAGGACATTCAGGACCCGGGGAATCTGGGGACTATTGTTCGGACGGGAGAGGGGGCCGGTGTGGACGGTATTATCATGAGCAGTCAGACTGCGGATATCTATAATCCGAAGACCATCCGTTCTACGATGGGGTCTGTCTACCGTGTGCCTTTTATCTACACACAGGACATCCGGGAGACGATGAAAACCCTGCAAAATCAAGGGGTTAACATATATGCGGCGCATCTTGGCGGGAATCAGTATTATGATGAATTTGACTATAAGAAGCATACTGCCTTTTTGATCGGAAATGAAGGGAACGGGCTGAAAGAAGATACCGCAAGATGTGCGGATGCCTATTTGAAAATACCGATGGAAGGCAATGTGGAGTCATTGAATGCGGCGGTGGCATCATCCGTATTGATGTATGAAGCATACAGGCAGAGACGGAATGGTTTAATAGTCTGAGACTTTATTGCAATGTATTTATATTTTGTTGCAATACATTTATCCGTAGGTATATTTATAGAAGAAACAGGAAGTTAAATCAGGATTTAAAGGCTGTGCCTGCGCCCAAAACAGCAGGCGAAGAAAGGAGCAGGGATTATATATGAAAATCGGATTTATAGGACTGGGAAACATGGCAAAAGCGATTATCGGAGGTATGCTGCAAAATGAAATGCTGAAACCGTCAGACATCATTGGCTCCGCTAAGACAGGAAAGACACTGGAAGACGTGCGGACACAGTTCGGCATAGAGGTCAGAGAGTCGAATCTTGCGGTGGCAAAAGAGGCAGAGGTACTTGTGCTTGCCGTGAAGCCGCAGTTTCTGCAGGAAGTGATCGAAGAGATCAAAGACACCGTGAAGCCGGATACATTGATTATCAGCATTGCCGCAGGAAAGAGCCTTGAGTGGATCGGGCAGGCTTTCGGCAGAGAGATGAAAATAGTCCGCTGTATGCCTAATACGCCCGCACTGGTAGGAGCAGGATGCACGGGAGTCTGCGTGAATCATGCAGTGTCAAAAGAAGAAGCGGACTACAGCATCAGACTGATGGAGAGCTTCGGCAAGGCAAGCTTAGTGCCGGAGAGACTGATGGATGCGGTAGGAGCGGTCAGCGGGAGCTCCCCGGCATATGTTTTCATGTTTATTGAAGCCATGGCAGATGCGGCGGTGGCAGCGGGAATGCCCAGAACACAGGCATACGACTTTGCAGCGCAGGCAGTCTACGGCTCAGCGAAGCTGGTGCTGGAGAGCGGCAAACATCCGGGAGAATTGAAGGATATGGTGTGTTCGCCGGGGGGCACGACGATTGAAGGCGTACGTGTTCTGGAGGAAAAAGGAATGCGCGGGGCGGTCATGGATGCCCTTATTGCAACGGTTGAAAAATCCGGGAAATTATAATGACAGCAGCAGGAGAGTTGAACGCATCTTTCATAAGCTGATATGATTTATGGTTCCGCTAAAAATCCATATAATTAAGACAAGCAGTATGCATAAAATCGAGACAAGCCGCATAAACTTGACAAAGGATAGGCGTTTTGCTAAAATTATCCAAAATTTAGATGTAACAATTTTGTAACAATCTATTAAAATCTATTCATAAGTATTATGCGGAGGAACAAATATGCTGAAAGGCAGAAGAAATGATATTCTGATGATCAGCCTTATTCTGAGTCTTGTGATACTCGGCATGTCCCATATGGATGTCCGGGCATCTTCCAGAAAGGATTATCTTGACTCTCTTAATACGGGAATCACACAGATTGTCGATCCCACTGCCGGATCTTCCAATGAGAAGGCAATTGAAGAACTGACACAAATGTCGGAGGCGGGCAGCGAGAAGGAGAATGATGAATCCGATCTGGTTATGGTCAATGTTCAGGTGGCAATGAATGTAAGATCGGAGGCTACGGAGGACTCGGAAAAGGTAGGCGTACTGTATAAGGACTGCGGCGGCAGGATTCTGGAGCGTAAGGATGGCTGGACCAGACTGAAAAGCGGTGATCTTGTGGGCTGGGCAAGCGATGAGTATCTTCTTTTCGGGGAAGATGCCACAGCAATGGCTAATGATGTAGGAAATCTGATTGTGACCATCGAAACCGAGACACTGTGTGTGCGCAGGGAACCGGATACCGATGCGGAAGTATTAGGGCTGATGGCACAGGATGATGAGCTGGAGATTATAGAAGAACTGAATGAGGACTGGATCAGTGTAGAGTATGGCGACGAAGTAGGCTATGTCTCTGCAGAATATGTAGATTTGGATTTCCATATTGACGAAGGAGAGACACTGGTTGCCATCAAGAAGAGAGAAGAGGCAGAGCGGCAGGCTAAGCTGACAGCGAATCAGGGTGCTGTTGTAGTAGGCGGCGATGACAACAGACTTCTGGCGGCATTGATCTATTGTGAGGCAGGGAATGAAACCTATAACGGACAGTTGGCGGTAGGAGCTGTTGTTATGAACCGTGTCAGAAGCGGGGCGTATCCGAATACCATTTCGGGTGTTATTTTTGCATCGGGACAGTTTACTCCGGCACTGAACGGTAAAGTGGCAAGAGTTTACACCAATGGCAATATTCCCGACAGTTGTTATCAGGCAGCGGATGCGGCCATTAACGGAGAGACCAATGTAGGCAGCGCAACGCACTTTAGACGGGCCGGCAACCATGAAGGAATCCTGATTGACCATCAGGTTTTCTGGTGATTTAAGGAAAGATTAAGACACGGGGCGAGATTTTTGTTGTCAGTAAGTGGATAATATAGTAGAATGATTGTGTTATAAGAGATTGACAGCGGAAGGAGTGAAGAGTGTGCTGAATTTGAGTATGACAGTTGTCTGGCTGGTGATTCTTGTGGTGCTGGTCATTATTGAACTGTTGACGATGGGGCTTACTACGATCTGGTTTGCAGGCGGAGCACTTGTTGCGGCACTTGCATCTTTGTTCCATGCACCGTTTTCAGTACAGATCATCCTGTTTCTTATAGTATCTGCTGTGTTATTGTTTTTTACAAGACCGCTGGCAGTTAAATATTTCAATAAGGATCGGATCAGAACCAATGCGGAGAGTCTGGTAGGACGTCAGGCAATCGTAATCAGTGAGATTGATAATCTGCAGGGGATCGGTCAGGTCAATGTAGGCGGCATGGAGTGGTCTGCCAGAACCAAAGAAGACGGCGTGAAACTGCCGGTGGGTACTGTGACTACCGTGTTGGCCATCAATGGCGTTAAACTTGTTGTAGAAGAGAGAAAAGAGGTATAAAATGGGTGGACTTTTAGCGTTAGTAATACTTTTGATTTTAATTGTTCTGATCTTGTTATCCTGTATCAAGATCGTGCCTCAGGCACATGCTTACGTTGTAGAGAGACTGGGTGCTTATCAGCAGACATGGTCTGTCGGTCTTCATCTTAAAGTGCCTTTTATCGATAAGGTAGCTAAGAGAGTGATTTTAAAAGAGCAGGTTGTAGATTTCGCTCCCCAGCCGGTTATCACGAAGGATAACGTAACCATGAGAATCGATACGGTTGTATTTTTCCAGATTACAGATCCTAAGTTATTTGCATACGGTGTTGAGAATCCGATTATGGCGATTGAGAATCTGACGGCTACCACTCTTAGAAATATCATCGGTGAGATGGAGCTGGATCAGACACTGACCTCCAGAGAAGTAATCAATACGAAGATGAGAGCATCCCTTGACATCGCAACAGACCCGTGGGGTATCAAAGTAAACCGTGTAGAGCTTAAGAATATTATTCCTCCGGCAGCCATTCAGGATGCCATGGAGAAACAGATGAAGGCAGAGCGTGAACGCCGTGAGGCAATCCTTCGTGCGGAAGGTGAGAAGAAATCCACTGTCTTAGTTGCGGAAGGTAAGAAAGAATCCGCAATCTTAGAGGCTGAGGCCGAGAAACAGTCCGCAATCCTTCGTGCAGAGGCTCAGAAAGAGAAGATGATTCGTGAGTCAGAAGGTGAGGCGGCAGCTATCCTTAAGGTACAGCAGGCTACGGCAGACGGTATCAGAATGATCCGTGAGGCAGGCGCAGATGAAGCGGTTCTTAAGATTAAGAGCCTGGAAGCATTCGAGAAGGCGGCTGACGGTCAGGCTACTAAGATTATTATTCCTTCCGAGATTCAGGGGCTGGCAGGACTTGCTGCTTCTGTGAAAGAAGTATTGAAATAGGGATTATTTCAGCAGATTTGTTTGCTGGTATAGTGCCTGGAGCAGACTGATAAGTCTGAATATTTCATAAGATTTAGAAGGTGATGTAGGGCGGTTCTCAGGAACCGTCCTATTGTGGAATATGTAGAATAAACCTATGAGGAGGATCAGAATATGAACTTGAAAGGACGTCATTTTTTAAAACTTCTGGATTTTACACCGGAAGAGATTACCTATATGCTGGATGTGGCAGCAGATTTGAAGGATAAGAAGAAAAAGGGTATTCCGACGGATATCCACCGCGGCAAGAATGTGGCGCTGATCTTTGAGAAGACCAGTACAAGAACCCGTTGTTCCTTCGAAGTGGCAGCCCATGATCTGGGAATGGGAACAACGTATCTTGATCCCACAGGCTCCCAGATCGGTAAAAAGGAAAGTATCGCGGATACTGCCCGTGTTTTGGGACGTATGTATGAAGGAATCGAATACCGCGGCTTCGAGCAGGAGATCGTGGATGAACTGGCGCGCCATGCAGGAGTACCGGTATGGAATGGTTTGACCAATGAGTTTCATCCCACACAGATGTTAGCGGATCTTCTGACCATTCGGGAGCATTTCGGACATTTGAAGGGAATCAAGCTTACATACATGGGAGATGCCCGTTACAATATGGGTAATTCCCTGATGGTTGCCTGCGCGAAGATGGGGATGCACTTTACCGCCTGCACCACGAAGAAATATTTTCCTTCGGAAGAGCTTGTGAAGACTTGCAGGGAGATCGCGGCACAGACCGGAGGCAGTGTGACACTGACTGAGGATGTGAAAGAAGGCGCAGGCGGTGTAGATGTCGTCTATACGGACGTATGGGTGTCCATGGGCGAACCGGCAGAGGTTTGGCAGGAACGTCTCCATGATCTGATGCCTTATCAGGTCAATAAACAGGTGATGGATTACGCAGGCGGGAATGCAGTGTTTATGCATTGTCTTCCGGCATTCCATGATCTGAATACGAAGATCGGCAGGGAAATCAGCGAACAGTACGGCATTAACGAGATGGAAGTGACGGATGAGGTCTTTGAATCTCCCCAGTCCATTGTTTTCGACGAAGCAGAGAACCGTATGCATACGATTAAAGCGGTTATGGCTGTGACACTGGGAGAGTATACATTGTAAGCCCACAAGTATTGACTGCATTGGTATGTCGCAGCGTTGCTGATGCTCCGGAATGCCGGGTTTTATGTGAGGGAAGATTTGGTGTGAATTGTAATACCGGATCAGCTAAGTCTGCAGAACGGAATTGAGAAACGGAATCGACAGGTATGAAAACAGATAAATCAGATATTTTGACATTATTAAGAAATAGCGCAGACTACGTCTCGGGGCAGCAGTTGTGCGACCAGTTCGGAGTCTCCCGCACGGCAGTCTGGAAAGTTATGAATCAATTAAAAGAAGAAGGATATCAGATCGAATCCGTTCCCCGCAAGGGATACCGTCTGCTGGAAAGTCCGGCAGACATCCTCTCTCAGAGTGAGATTGCCAGCAGACTGCACACGAAATGGGCGGGGAAGAAATTGTATTATGTGGATTCCACCGGGTCTACCAATACGGATGCGAAGCGGTATGCGGAAGCAGGTGATCCCCACGGAACTACGGTAGTTGCAGATATGCAGACAGCCGGAAAAGGACGCCGCGGCAGGAAGTGGCAGTCTCCTTCCGGAATCAATACCTATTTTACGATTCTCTTAAAACCTTCCTTTGTGCCGGATAAAGCATCTATGCTGACATTGGTTATGGCGCTTAGTGTGGCGGAAGCAATTGAGGAGATCACGGATCTTAAGGCTGATATTAAGTGGCCCAATGACATCGTTGTGAACAAGAAGAAAGTAGTCGGTATGCTGACCGAGATGAGCACGACCCCGGAAATGGATGAGATTCAATATGTGGTGGTGGGAGTCGGTGTGAATGTCAATATCGGCAGTGTTGATGAATTTCCTGAGGAGATCAGACAGACAGCCACTTCGCTGAGGCTGGAAACCGGACGGCAGATTAACCGGGCTGTTTTGGTAGAGCATATACTGACACGGTTTGAGCATAATTATGAGAAATTTGTGCAGACATTGGATTTATCAGGTGTGATTGATGCTTATCAGAGACATTTGGTCAATGTGGATGCACAGGTCAGGGTTTTGGACCCGGCAGGGGAATATACCGGTATTTCCCATGGAATCAATCAGACAGGAGAACTGATCGTAGAGAAAGAAGACGGCAGCATAGTGAATGTCTATGCGGGAGAAGTGTCAGTGCGGGGTTTATATGGATATGTGTAAAGAGAAAAGAATTGTGCTCTGCGGTGCCAATGCCTATGAGCAGAAATATTATTTTAATGAGCAGTTTGCGGGCATTCCCGAGTTTATCAAGGAAGAACTGCATGTCATCTGTGTTCTTTTTACGGAAGAGGTGGGCGGCATCTTTACCATTGTATTTGAAGAGGACGGCAGTATTACCTTAGAGACCAATGCGGAGGACGACGATCTGCTCTATGATGAGATCAGCAGCGGTCTGCTGGTGGGCGAGATCCGAAGGAACAGACAGGAGATGTTAGAAGCTCTGCAGTTGTATTACAGAGTCTTTATCCTTCACGAGAAGTTTGAAGATATTTCGTAAAATTCAGCGGATGCCGCCTGAGGAAAACTCAGGCAAACGCAGTATGTTAAAGAGTGCGGAGATATTAAGGAAATCCGGGCAGTTATTTGGAGTATGAACTTGTTTGTGTTACCCAGCAAGTTGTGCCTTGCGCAGGGTAATGTATGTACGACATACGTAAAGTTCTCAGACTGAGCAGGAAAAGGATGTTAAGATGAGTGAATATCTTAGAAAACTGACAATCGGTAATGTCACATTAGATAACAATATCATACTGGCTCCCATGGCAGGTGTAACCGACCTGCCTTTTCGTTTGTTGTGCAGTGAACAGGGGGCCGGACTTACGGGCATGGAAATGGTCAGTGCCAAGGCGATCATGTATCAGAATAAAAATACCGAGAGTCTCCTGGAGATTCACCCGCAGGAAGGTCCTGCTTCTTTGCAGTTGTTTGGTTCTGATCCTGAGATTTTAAGTGAGATGGCGAAGCGGATAGAGGACCGCCCCTTTTCCATTCTGGATATCAACATGGGATGTCCGGTGCCTAAAGTGGTCAATAACGGGGAAGGATCTGCCCTGATGAAGCAGCCGAAGCTGGTGTATGAGATTGTCTCGGCGGTGGTGAAAGCCATAGACAAGCCTGTCACGGTTAAGATCCGCAAAGGCTTCGATGAGGAACACGTCAATGCATTGGAAATCGCTAAGATTGCGGAGGCGGCAGGAGCCGCTGCGGTGGCAGTGCACGGCAGGACAAGAGAGCAGTATTATGCGGGCGAGGCAGACTGGGAGATCATAGCCCGTGTGAAAGAGGCGGTGTCGATTCCGGTGATCGGCAACGGTGATATTACGGATGGCATCAGCGCACAGAAGATGATGGAGCTAACCGGCTGTGATGGTGTCATGGTCGGCAGGGCTGCCAGAGGAAATCCGTGGCTGTTTCGCCAGATCATAGCATATCTTCAGGATGGGACGGTGCTTCACAGACCCGATATGGAAGCAGTCAAAGGGATGATTCTGCGCCATGCAGATCTGCAGCTTAAGACGAAGGGAGAATATACCGGGATCAGGGAGATGCGCAAGCATGTCTCATGGTATACCGCAGGCTATCCCAATTCGGCCAGACTCAGACAGCATGTGAATTTGGTGGAGAACTTTGAAGAATTGAAGCAATTGGTTGCGTCCATGTAGAGAAGCACCCCTCAGATCTTTGAGCCGGAGTTTAAAATGCTTATAGCTGCAGATGCCAAACGGAAATGTCTCGTGCAGGTCTGTGCATATGCCGGCCGGCAAACACAGCAAGAAACGCGCTGACAGACAGGCGAGATCGAAAAATCACGCTGCCATGCAGGGTTAGACTGACCATAAACGGCATATATTGTTTCATAGGCTGGAGATTTGAAAGAAGCGGCAGATAACCCGCAGGCCGGAACGGGAGCGCATATGGAGCTTGAAACAATCATTTATTATTATCCGTTGAAAGAAAATACAGGGCAGAATACTGCCGTGGCGAAAAAACACTGGTGGCAGGAAGCCAAACTGACCTCTTTTAGCATACCGATAAGCGACACATTATGGGTATCATCACCCGGACAGCAGGGGCAAGACGGCAGCGAATATGATTTTCAGATATATGCCTGTCCGGTGCCTGTATTTTATTACGGAAAAAAGGAATGGCACCCGCAGACGCTGAGTGAAGCGATGGAAGCGGTGCTCTATCGGGCGGAAGGCATGACAGACACGTTTCTTGCCCCGGGAATGGAGAAGCTTCTGCCTGAAGAAATGCGGAGAAGATGGCACCCGCGTATCGAAACCATGAAGAGACTGATGGCACTGCAGCTGGCACAGAAGACAGAAGCGCAGGGCGGATATCTGCAAAAGGCAGTTGTGAGGCTTGGAAATATACAGGATGCGGACTGGCAGATGGAAATGACATGGGAGCTTCTGCAGCCTTATCTGCCCAAAATTAATCAGTGCGTCATATGGTATGATGCGGCACCGGGTATGGATATTCGGGAGGAATTGAGCGCTTTTCTTGATGACTATTATTACGAGTATGGTCTGGTCGTGCAGACTGAGAAGTACGGTGCAGGAAATATTAGTGCTGCAGTCCGCCGGGAACAGACGGAACCTTCCGGTCTGTGTCTGGACTTCCGTAAGGATAATCTGTACCGTTCCACGTTGAAATACCTTGACACTATGGTAAAAAATAGTTATTATTAATTAGTTAAATAGGCGGATTGTGTTATTGTACGGGCTATATACGGCATGATGCCGCTTAGAATATAGTAAGGGAGAATTTGCCATGCAGGAGAAGAAAAATATATTAACCTATGAGGGACTTAGAAAATATGAGGATGAGTTGCATGATTTAAAGGTTGTAAAACGTAAAGAGGTAGCTCAGAAGATTAAAGAGGCAAGAGAGCAGGGTGACTTATCCGAAAACGCAGAGTACGATGCAGCGAAAGATGAACAGCGTGACATCGAGGCTCGAATCGAAGAACTGGAGAAAATCCTTAAGAATGCGGAAGTAGTCGTAGAGGATGAAGTAGACTTAGATAAAATCAACATCGGATGCCAGGTTAAGATCCTGGACGTAGAGTTTAATGAAGAGTTAGAATACAAAATCGTAGGTTCTACAGAGGCTAACAGCTTAAAGGGCAAAATCTCCAACGAGTCTCCGGTAGGGAAAGCGCTGATCGGCTGCAAAGTGGGCGACACGGTAGACGTGGAGACACAGGCAGGCATGATCCAGTATAAAGTATTAGAGATTCAGAGATCTAATTAGTGATAGAGTGAGCAGTATGATGTGTTCGGAACCGGAAAGTTCCGATGCGGAAGCAGGAAGTCGTGTTAATGCGTGTATCCGCAGACAAATTTAAGACAGGCACAGCAGTTAACTGTTCTGACATGGAGGGAAAAATGGCAGAAGCACAAAATCAGGAAAAAGGACAGCAGGTTCAGGATATTAACCAGCTTTTAAAAGTAAGAAGAGAAAAACTGGCAGCCTTGCAGGAAGCCGGAAAAGATCCTTTTCAGATTACCAAATATGATGTGACACATCACAGTCAGGAAATCAAAGACAATTTCGATGCACTGGAAGGGAAAATGGTATCCATAGCAGGGCGTGTGATGAGCAAACGTGTTATGGGTAAGGCATC
Source organism: Lachnospiraceae bacterium (assembly GCA_017936885.1). GTDB lineage: Bacteria > Bacillota > Clostridia > Lachnospirales > Lachnospiraceae > UBA3282. Next base: position 101,288 of record JAGBEO010000018.1, read on the forward strand.
TTTCTGCAATGTGCAGGATCTACAGGGCAATATCCAGTCTTATGTGGCAAGAGACAGCATCGGGGAAGAATCCTATGCCGATTTCAAGAAATATGATGTGGGTGATATCGTAGGTATTGAGGGCGAAGTGTTCAAGACCAAGACCGGCGAGATCTCCGTCCATGCTTCAAAAGTAACGCTTTTATCCAAGAGCTTACAGATTCTGCCGGAGAAATATCATGGTTTGGTGAATACCGATATCCGTTACCGCCAGAGATATACCGATCTGATCATGAACGAAGAGGTTAAGAAGACCTTTGTGATGCGTTCTAAGATCATCAGCTCTATCAGACGTTATCTGGACGGACTGGGCTTCTTGGAAGTAGAGACACCTATGCTGGTTTCCAATGCAGGCGGTGCGTCGGCAAGACCTTTTGAGACCCATTACAATGCGCTGGACGAGGATGTTAAGCTACGTATCTCTCTGGAATTGTATCTGAAGAGACTGATCGTAGGTGGTCTGGAGAGAGTTTATGAGATCGGGCGTGTATTCCGTAACGAAGGTTTGGATACAAGACACAATCCGGAATTTACTTTGATGGAATTGTATCAGGCATACACCGATTATAACGGTATGATGGATCTGACCGAGAATATGTTCCGTCATGTGGCGCAGGAGGTGTGCGGCACGACCGTAGTACCTTATGGCGATGTAGAGATTGATTTAGGAAAGCCTTTTGAGAGAATCACTATGGTTGAGGCTGTGAAGAAGTATACAGGAATTGATTTTGACCAGGTGCCGGATACGGAGGCAGCGAAGAAACTGGCGGATGAGAAAAATGTGCACTATGAGGAACGGCATACGAAAGGGGATATTATTAACATGTTCTTCGAGGAGTTTGTAGAAGAGCATTTGGTACAACCTACTTTCGTGATGGATCATCCGGTGGAGATTTCTCCGCTGACGAAGAGGAAGCCGGACAAGCCGGATTATGTGGAGCGTTTCGAGTTGTTTATTACGGCTAGGGAAATGTGCAATGCGTATTCTGAGCTGAATGATCCGATTGACCAGAGAGAGAGATTTAAGGCGCAGGAGGCTGCGCTTGCTGCTGGGGATGAGGAAGCCAATACGACGGATGAAGATTTTATGAATGCGTTGGAGATCGGTATGCCGCCTACCGGAGGAATTGGGTATGGTATTGACCGGTTGGTGATGTTGTTGACGAATAGTCCGGCGATTCGGGATGTGTTGCTGTTCCCGACGATGAAGAGCTTGGAGAAATAAATGCAGTAAAATCAAGGGTTTGCGGTACTTTGAAATTGTATGGTACGGCAAAATGACCTGTCTTAAAGGGTTAAAATAAACGATTTTAAATTAAAATCGAGTCAGTTCAAGTTAATATTTTGTACTATAAGGACATTTTTCTAAAAGAAATTTTAGAGAGATGTCCTTTTTGCGTCTATAATCGCCAAGCTTGTTGTTATGGTTAGAAAATATGGTAAAAGAGCAAATGGATTGATGGAGTATGGAGAAGAGTGGTACTATGGCGGTGGCTTGATATTTTATTATCGTTGAAATCGCAAGATTTCTGCTTTATAATATATATACTAGCTATTTATACAAATATGCGAGAAAAGGAGGCAAATTATGGATAACAATTTAATTCTAAAGAGATTTTTCTCAAAGTCAATGTTGCATGATTTGCTTTCTGGTAAATCAAATGATGTTTTCGAATGTGTTGTAAAAAGATATATTGCAGATCCTGAGGGGAAAAGCTATGGTCAATTAGTAAGTGAAATATATACGTTCCTTGACAAAAATTATAGGACGGAATACTTTTATAAAAATACCATGCTTAATAAATTGCTTATAAAACGACATAATTATAAAAAAACAATTGTTCTTTCGGAACTTCCAGTTGGAAATTCCAAGGCAGATTTTATTATGATAAATGGTAAAGGTGTTGTTTATGAAATAAAAACGGAATTAGATAATTTGGAACGATTAGATTCACAAATAAAAGATTATTATAAAGCCTTTTCAGAAGTAGTAATTGTAACATATGAAGAAAATCTTGATAAAGTAATAAGAATAATACCTAATACAGTAGGAGTTATGTTACTTACCAAAAGAAAAGCATTAAAGATGATAAGAGAACCATTACAGGATTTATCTAATTTAGATTATGATACTATTTTTAAAATCTTACGAAAGTATGAATTTGAAAAAATTATACAGAATAAGGGATATTCTTTGCCAAAAGTCAATCAATTTCAGTATTATAAAGAATGTTACAAGATTCTCTCTCAAATAGATATTAAAGAACTTCAAAATGCTATGCTTGAAGAGTTAAAACAGAGAATGAAAATAGATATTGTTGAGTTTACGATGAGTATGCCGGAAGAATTACGATTTTTATCATACTTTGACGATAATGTATTAAAGTATGAGGAGATTGCGCAACATGAGTTATCAAGAAGTTATGGAGGGTAAAAATGTATTTTCCTTATTTGAGAGGTAGACAGTTTGAACTGATTGCGTTGAGGGAACTTATTGAAAAGGACTTGATTGGTAAAAAAATCATTCCTGTTTTGGAACCAATAAAACCCACATCTACATTAGCGAAAACACTTGCGATTTGTTCTGAGAAAAAGCATTTGCATGCTTTGGTTGTTAATCCAGCAGTGGGAGAGTTTGTATCAAAAATCAAAGAGAAAGATAGAAATTCTGATGTGGCAGTAAATGAGATTTATAATGATTTGGAATCCGAATTTTTGATTAGAGCTTACATAATTAAGCATGGGATTTCAAAATCTTTGTTGAAACGAACAGATTTAGAAAAATTAATGATTATCAATCCTAAAAGAGACTGTATGGAAGAATATTTGAAAGTATATGATACAATAGAGCCCTCGTATACTTTGCTACCAGATGATAGAACTTTCTCCAGAAAAGCACCTAAATCTAAAATTATGTTTGAAGATAGATTTTCTAAAGCTGCAAAGAATGCTGATTATAGTAAAAATATAGATGAATTTTTTTCGGAAGATCATTTGTATTATGCTGATGAGGGCTTCAAGGGCTTTTCGGATTATACTATTGTGGGTGCAGAATATACAGAGTCTGGATTTGCTCCGTTGGCAGTAGCTATTCATATTGTTTATTTTGATGAAAACAAGGTGCTTAGAGTACATCATTTTGTGTCTGAATCAAATGATGATTATGATGATCCTGCTGGAAAATTTGGCGAAGCACTTGCAAAACTAGTACAATGGGTAGCGAATAATGATGTGCCAAAAACAATGGGATTGCAAGCTTTTTTAGACTGTTATGAAGAAGGAAAATATCCAGGCTTAGGGACGGTTAAGAAATATTCAATTATGCATCACTTAGAGTTGATGAATATGTTCTTAGAAGGAGAGATATAGTGTATATTGGGATAAATTGTTTTGAAGATGTTGAGATTCGAACAATAATATCTTCAATTGGAGAAAAGGGAACCTGTGATTTGACTGGTAAGAAAAATGTGTATATATATGATACAGAACATGTATTGGAAGATTATGATTTAAAAGCATATTTTTTAGAAATAATTGACATATATACACCTGAATCAATGTTACCATCTGGTTTTCCAAGTGATAATTTGAAGCTAATTGAAGAAATTTTGGTGTCAGATTGGTCAATATTTTCAGTGCCAAAAGAATGTGTAAAACGTATTATTGTTGCAATTTGCAAGAGTGAATATCCTGAAGATTCTAAAATCTTTACAGAGAGGGTTGGATTGGAAAAGTTATGTGATTCGGACTTTTTGAGGAGAAATTGTCTTACAAGAGAATCGACATGGGAAAAGTTTACGAGTTCAATAAAAAGTATCAATCGATTCCATTCTAATCACATTAATTTGGATTTATTGAAAACGTTTTTTGAGAGCCCTGTAATGCAGAAGGTTATTGCAAAAGGAGATACTGAATTTTATAGAGCTAGAATCTCAGACGAGAACGGTTTAAAAAAGAGCGAGATGGGACCACCACCGATGGGATTAATAACAGCAGGACGTGCCAATTCTCAGGGAATAAGATGTTTATATTTATCTAATGATGAGATAACGACAATACATGAGATAAGGGCGAGGGATTTTGATTACATATCTATTGGGAAATTTAAAGCAAGGCAAGAACTTCAAATAGTGGATCTGTCAAATCTCGATAAAATCAGTCCATTTTCGATGGATGGTTTTAGTGCTGAATGGTTTTCAATTAATATGTCTATATTAAAGAAAATTAGTAGGGAAATTGCGAAACCACTTCGCCGACAAGATAGCGACTTAGATTATTTGCCATCACAATATATTGCTGATTATATTAAAAGTTTAGGATATGATGGAATTTGCTATAGAAGTACTCTAAATAAGAAAGGGGTTAATTATGCTATCTTTGATAGTAAAAAATTTGAATGTATAGAAGTGGATCTTGTTCATATTGATTCCGTGAAATATGAGATTACAACTAAAAATTGATATATTGGTAGGTTAAATTAAGTAGATGAAAATATATGCATGATTTAGTATGTGAATTAGATTTATTTTGGAGAGAGTCCAGCTAGGGCTGACTAAGTACGACAAAATGTGTGCTATACGACAAAAGTACGACAAATTTTAGTGGCTTAATCAACGAAGATGTGTTATTATAGCAATGTTGATGAACCGAAAAGAGGCTTATTAAAGGGAAAAGCGTCATAATAAATTAAAGTGATGAGAAATCCCGACGATGAAGAGTTTGGATAAATAAATGCCCATTTTATGCGGCTTCTGAGGCTTTTGAACGGGAGAGTATAGTAAGAGTACAGCAAGGGCAAAAAGATAAATCGAATATTTGTACCTAATAAGGATACTTTTCTAAGAGGAATCTTGGGGAGGTGTCCTCTTTTCGTTAGTGAGTCCAATCTAAGCAACTTCGATGTAAATATTTTATGAATCAGAAATCTAAGAAATCAAGAAGAATGAATATGTCATTTAAAAGATTTAGAAGCATGAAGGCGATCCGCCAGAGCGTACGCAACTACATGGATGCGCTAACCATTATTCTCAAGAGCCGGTGGCTGGAGGAATTAGGATTTTGCATCGGGGATTATGTTTCGGTTTGCTGCGAAAAATGAAAGCTGATCATCGAACCAGATGAGGAAAAGATGAAGGCTGTGGAAGAGACAGAGGCTTATATGCAGCAGGAAGCGGAGAAATTACATCAGAGATATTTGGAGAAACAGGCAGAACTTGAGACGTTGTGTGTGGCAGAGAAAAAGGCAAGATACGGGAGGTTAGTAGATATGGGAAAGAAAGTGCTGGCTGTCCATTTTGACAGCCAAGCGAGTCTGACTACATGCTTCGGAAGCGAGAATTCTTGCGAACTGTTGTGGATGGCGAGACAGCTGATGATGGCAGAGATAGGTAACATCTTAAACATACATAAACCTGTAATAATCAACACTAAACATGTTTATGCAAGCAAATGCAGTATTATATCATAAAACCATTTGAAACTCAATCAAAATCTTGATAAAATTGAAAGAAAGTGATAAAATAAAACAATAATATGCAATATTTTAGTTTGATGTAGGAGAAACAATGGAAAGTGTTGAAAGAACCCTTTGTAGGAGGCTAATGGTACATCATTGGTGTTAGCGTTACAGTGATGAAAAGGAAGTAGGTGAGCGACAGAATGTGGTGCAGGAATTGTAATCTAGAAACAAATGAAGAAGAGTGCCCGGTCTGTGGCGAAAAAACCATAGAGGATTTTCCGACAGAGGTTTACTGGTGCAAGAAGTGTAAGACTCCTATCATTCAGACAATAAATCAAGCAGATAAAGGCATATGCCCGATATGCGGTGGAAAAACGAAATATCTGACTACGGATTTGAGGCCGGTTTTTCCGGAGGAAAGGCTGCTGTTAGAAATACTGTTGGATAAGAAGCCACATGAATTCATTAAGAACTCAGTATGGGCAGCTAATAGCAGATATTATATTGATGGAAAAAGCGTTTTTATTCCGAGTTCTGTATTTCAACATGCAGATACGGATGCGATTGGAGAGAAACTTAAACAGAATTCAGAAGCGAATACATATGAGTATTTTAATGAACACATTAAAACATTTATAGAGGCTAATAGGAGCAGGCTTAACTATCTCAAAGATGAAGCTTTTGAGTTTGTTAGAAAGACTGCATCCAGATTTGATGAGGAACGTTTGGTTATTTCTTTTTCAGGGGGTAAAGATTCAACGGTGACGGCCGATGTTGTTGTAAAGGCGTTGAGTAATCCGAGTCTTGTGCATATCTTCGGAAACACAACACTGGAGTTTCCGACAACCGTAAAGTATGCAAAACGGTATAGAGAGAATCATCCGCAGGCAATTTTCCTGGTCGCTAAGAATGAAGAACAGGTATTTTATGATGTTTGCGAGGATATTGGACCGCCAGCCAGAATGATGCGCTGGTGTTGTTCGATGTTTAAGACAGGACCTATCACGCGAGTGATAAACAGCTTGTATAGAAACCAGCAGATTCTTACATTTTACGGAATCCGTAAATCGGAATCCGTTAGTCGAAGCAAATACAACAGAGTAGAGGATGACGCTGAGTCGGTAAAGATCCAGCAGCAGACAGTGGCATCTCCAATTTTCTGCTGGAAGGACTTGGATATATGGCTGTATATGTTGGCAGAGGAGGTGGATTTTAATGAAGCTTACAGACTGGGGTACGATCGGGTAGGATGCTGGTGCTGTCCGAACAATAATCAGAGAGCACAGTTCCTATCTAGGATATACATGCCTGAAGAATCCCAAAAATGGCGTGAATTCCTAATCGGATTTGCTAAAAAGATTGGTAAAGAAGATGCAGAGGTATATGTAGACACTGGAAAATGGAAGGCGCGTCAGGGAGGAAATGGTCTGGCAGCAGCCGGTGATGTAAAGATTAAGTTCACTAATTGCACCACAGAAGAGTATGCGAAGATTTATCGTCTGGTAAGACCCTTTGATGATGAGTTGGTAGGTATGTTTACCCCGTTTGGTCGCGTCGCTCCGGAACTAGGAAAAAAATTGTTGCGAGAGGTATTGGTTTTGGATTCAAGGACGAATGTGCCGATATTGTCTATTCAACCATTCAGTCAGGGTGAATATGAACATGCGGTAAAGGTTCGAACCATGAACGTAAAAAAACACGACGATCTGCAGCGAATGGTTGGATACCAGGTACGAAAGTTTAATGCATGCAGGAAATGTCTGAAGTGCGAATCCATTTGTAGAGCAGGCGCTATTTCGATTTCCGGGGATAGATACTATATTGATCCGGACAAGTGCGTACATTGCAAAATGTGCATGACGGCAAAGTATCTTGATGGCGGATGTATAATGGACAAATATTTAAGAACAAAGTAACGACGATGGAGGTTGGGTGTTATGGAAATGAAGTTTCGTGCTCATGATACTTTTTTTATAAGAAAAGGCTGGCTTAGCAAGGGTATGGAACGAATTGTGGAAAAGCCGGATCTCTTTATAGATAGAAATGAGAATCCAATGGATATTCTTGGCATTGGCTCTAACATGGTTAAGGCTCTCCGATATTGGCTGCAAGCGGTAGGACTTACAACGGAGCCTGACAGAGGCAGGAGAATACAGAGCCTGACGCCGTTAGGAGAGCAGATTTATTTAAATGATAGGTATATAGAGGAACTGGGTACTTTATATTTGCTGCAGTATCAACTGGCAAAGCAGAATGAAGAAGCTACGGCATGGTATTTTTTCTTTAATGAGTTTTCAATGTCGGAATTTATGAGAGAAGAGTTTGTGCAGGCACTACAGAATTATATACTCATGGCAGATGATGCGAGTTCAGTTGCAATCAGATCGCTAAACGATGATTTCGCATGCATCATTAATACCTATTTGCCTAGATACAAATCGAATCCGGGAAAGGTGTCTCCGGAGAATAATATCGATTGTCCGTTTGGTGAACTGGGATTGATTGATATTGCAAACAGAAAACAGAAAACATATAAGAAGTCGATTCCGGCGGCAGGATCTTTAAATCCGTGGGTTGTACTCGCAGTGATTGCGGATCAGGCTGATGGAAGAGATGAAATTGGTCTTAATGAGTTGCTTACTAAACCATGCAATATAGGTAAAGTATTCAATCTTGATGCAATAACCATGTTAGATACCTTGCATGAAATAGAGAATCTTGGGTTGATCAAGATAATAAGAACCGCTGGATTGGATGTTATTCATTTGAATCAGCAATTTGGCTTCAATGAATGTGTACAGAAATATTACGAGAATATTGATGAAGGAATATAGGTGACTGTCGATGAGTAAAATGATTTCTGTCGCTTCAGGATTTCAGTATTCAGTAAATATAGGATACGACCTGAACAATGATGATAAATTGAAAAATTTTATTCCAACGAGATCGGCATTGGCGCTGCTGGAGGAAGTCCTTTTAAGTACTGCTACTTCATCAACTGAACGTGCTCGTGTGCTTATTGGTGCTTATGGTAAGGGGAAGTCTCATATTGTACTAACAATATTGGCTATGCTTATGAGAAGGGATCTGGACCTTTTCAAAAAAGCTATGCCTAAGATTAAGGATAATCCGAGACTGTATCAGTGTGTCCAGAACTATTATGAATCGAATAATAAGATTCTTCCGGTTATTATTACGGGAAGTAATACCAGCTTACCACAGGCATTCCTTCTTGCATTGCAAAGGACTCTGTCTATGAACGGGCTTCTGGATGTGATGCCTGAAACAAATTATAAGGCGGCTGTAAAAGTTATTGAAAGATGGGAGAAGGATTTCCCTGAGACATATAAAAAGTTAAAAGATGCGATTGATATGCCGATCAAGAAATATATTGAGACATTACAGTCATATAGCACAGAGGCATACGAACGGTTTGAAAAAATATATCCCACATTAACTGCGGGCAGTGTATTCAATCCATTCCTGGGTTTTGATGTTGTAGATCTATATGATGAAGCCGTTCGTGGACTGAAACGCAAGGGATATACTGGAATATATGTTATTTATGATGAGTTCAGTAAGTTCCTGGAAGCGAATATTACAGAGGCATCTGTAAGTGATACAAAAATGCTTCAGGATTTTGCTGAAAAGTGTAATCGTAGTGGGGAACAGCAGATGCATTTGATGTTGATTTCTCATAAGGAAATAGCAAACTATATTGACAAGCTTCCTAAGCAGAAAGTAGATGGGTGGCGTGGAGTTTCTGAGAGATTTAAGCACATTCATCTTAATAATAATTTTACTCAGACTTATGAAATTATTGAATCCGCAATTCAGAAGAAAGAAGCGCTTTGGAAGAACTTCTGTGCAAGCTATAGCGATAGTTTTGCGGGATTAACGCAAAGGTATGAAAAACACAATATATTCAGCGATGTTGCTCAAGGACAAGTAGAAAAAACTATTTATGGATGTTATCCGTTGCATCCTGTATCGACATTTATATTGCCTAGATTATCAGAACGTGTTGCTCAGAATGAAAGAACACTATTTACTTTCATTTCAGCGCCGGGTGTATCAACGCTTCCGGCTTTTTTGGAGAACTATCAGGATGATCATTTTGAAGTTATTACACCGGATCTGATATATGACTATTTTGAGCCTTTATTAAAAAAGGAGGTATATAGCGGGAGCATACACGAAAACTATATTTTAACAGAATTGATTTTGGAGAAGCTGAATGTGGATTCTCTGGAAAGCAAGATTATAAAGACGCTATCACTGATTTATATCCTTGAGCAGTTTGAAAAATTGCAGCCTTCAAAGGATGAATTGATTAGTATTTTTTCTATAAGCTATAGTCCGGAAGAGATTAATCAGACGATTGATAATCTTATAGAGAAGGAATACGTGATCTATTTGAAGCGAAGCAATAATTATCTTCGTTTAAAGCAGACGTCTGGAGTGGACATACGCCAGAAGATTAATGATATGGTCGAGGTTCAGAGTAGAAGGGTGACGGTTAAGGAAACCTTGAATAACTCTAATTTTGATAATTATGTTTATCCGTCTCGATACAACAATGAGCGAGATATGATTCGCTTTTTCTCATTTGAGTTTATTGATGAGGATGAGGTGTCAGAAGATATTGATTGGACGCTCAAAAGTGAATCCATAGAAGCAGATGGCGTGATCTATGGAATTATATCGCATAGTGAAGAATCAATTGCGAGGCTAAAGAAATTATTGATTGCTACGAGTGAGAATTGCGATCGCTATATTTTTATTTTGCCAAGACATTTTTCTTCTATCGAGGAGATTGTAAGAGAATTTAATGCAGTATCTGTCTTAAGGGACAGCGCTAATGACGATAAAGTTCTGTTTGAAGAATATGAAGTAATTTATGAAGATTTACGAGAAGTTATTGGATCCTTTATGCGTGGATATACAAGGCCGGAGGAGTATAAGTCAAGATATATCCATAATGGACAGGAAGTGCCGGTAGGTAGAAAGGCGGCACTAACAGAACTGATGTCTAATATTTGTGATCAGGTTTATTCATGCACCCCGATTATAAATAATGAGGCCATGAATAAAAATGAGATCACTGCAACTGCTAATAATAGTCGAAATAAAATAGTTGCAGCTTTGCTGAGAAATGAACTAGAACCTAACCTCGGGCTGACCGGATCGGGGCAGGAAGTATCCATTATGAGGAGTACACTTGTGCGCACGGGTGTATGGGAAGAAAACGGTGGATGGCCAAGACTTAATCTGCATCCGGACAAGGTGGCTCATATGGCAGAAGTTTTAGAGACCATTGAGGATTTCATTGTAGAGACACGCCAAAATGGGACAGTCTCTTTTGCAGAGTTATACAAGCGATTGATTGCACCGGAATATCATATTGGTCTTAGAAAGGGATTAATACCTATTTACCTCTCTGCTGTTATTCATGAGTATAAGAGAGAAGTGATAATTGCAGATCAGTATGGCCAGGTACCGGTGTCAGCAGATGTAATGATGCAGATAAATTCGAAGCCGGATATGTTTACGTTATCGTATTTGGATTGGAATCCGGAAAAAGAGACTTTTGTACAGTGTTTATCGGATTATTTTGCAGACTATGTTGTGGACGCAGAGCGTGGTGCTAATTCTTACGATTACGTTGTATCGGCGATGAGACGATGGTATATGGCTCTGCCGAAATATGCAAAGGAATGCAAGGCTAAGCCGGATGGTGGTACGTTAAGAAAAGATTATCAAGAAATGCTGAGACTCTTAAAACAGAATATCAGCGGAAATGAGTTATTGTTTGAGAAGCTACCAAAGATATTTGGATTTGCAGAATTTCAAGATGCTTTGGCTGATAACGTGAAAATGGCAAAGGACTTTTATGACAACTATTTAGTTGAAGTAAAGAAAGTTCTAAAGAAAGAGGTAAAGGAGATCTTTGCTTTACCAAAGGATAAGGACAATGTTGATCGGATGTCGTTAGCGTCGGTTATTAAGGACTGGTGTGAAGCACTTGATTCGACGGTATTTGAGCAGCTTTTCACCGATGGAACAGAAAAATGTTTGGGACTCTTTAAAACCATTACAAACGATGATGACTTCACGATTGTAAGACTTGCGAAGCTTGCTACGGATCTCAGAATTGAAGACTGGGATGAAAAAGTAAAGGCATTGTTTATATTTAATGTAAAAAAATACAAAGAGACAGCAGAAGCACATCATTCTGCTAAGGAGTCTGTAAGAGAAGAACAGAGTACGAGTGCATACCAAATTAGCTTCACAGACGATAATGGCGGAGTGATTACCAAACGGTTTGATAAGGTGGAAGGCACAGGAAAAGGCAGATTATTGCACAATCAAGTGACAGCTGCATTGGATTCAATGGGACGGTCGATATCTGATCAAGAGAAGAGGCAGATCTTGATGGAAATATTAAAAGAACTTTGCTAGAAAAAGGAGGCGGCAGGATGGCGTATTTTGATAACGCTGCGACAACATATCCGAAACCTGAAGCGGTCTACTCTTTTATGGATAACTTCTACAGACAAAGCGGTGGTAATGCTGGACGCGGAAAGTATTCGATGGCACAAACTGCTGGTAGTTTAATAGCAGATACAAGAAAAAGGTTACAAGAGTTGCTGCATTGCCCTGCTAAGCAGGTGGTTTTTACTCCGACAGCAACGATTGCCTTGAATATTATTATTCAAGGGATATTAGCAGCCGGGGTACGTAATGTTTATATAAGTCCATTTGAGCATAATGCGGTAACGAGAATATTGCATCATTTTGAAAATGAGGGTTCCGTGTCGGTTCATCAACTTGCTGTAACAAAAGGGTTTGTATATGACATGGAAAAAATAAGGTATCAATTCGATTTAGTTAAACCAGATTTTGTTATTGTCAGCCATGCAAGTAATGTAATGGGGCTAGTAGCGCCGGTGAAAGAGATTTTTTTATTGGCGAAAAAACGGGGAGCTATTACTTTGGTTGATATGGCGCAGAGTGCGGGACTGGTTGATCTAAACGTGGGACTTAGCTGCATTGATTTTGCTGTATTTGCTGGTCATAAGACTTTATACGGTCCTACAGGGATTTCTGGCTTTATTATGGAGCCAGCAGTTAAGTTCCCGGCGGTCATTTTCGGAGGAACAGGGTATGAATCTGCTAATCAGAATATGCCAGAGAGTCTCCCAGAAAAGTATGAGATGGGAACACTTAATATAGTTGGAGTAGCAGGATTGAATGCTGCACTTAAATGGATTCAAGAAATTACTGTAGAGGAGATATGGCGTAAAGAAGAAGAACATAGAAAGCGTCTGCTGGATATTTTAAATCAATATGACTTTATCAAGATCGTTGGTGCTTCACAAGGAGCGCGTTACGTTGGAATAGTATCTTGCTTATTGGATGACATTAGTAGTGATAGCGCAGGTAATATTTTTGATCAACAAGGCATTGCTGTAAGAACGGGACTGCATTGTGCACCATTGGCGCATCAGTTTTTAGGAACATATCCGGCTGGAGCAGTTCGATTTAGTGTGAACTACTTTACAACGGATGATGATTTTGAGCAGCTGCAGGAGGCGCTGGATTTTATAGAGGAAAATCTATAGGAGGATCTATATGGGACTTAAAGAGTTGAATATTAAAAGTGAATATAGATCGTTTATTGATGATGTGGTTAAAGATTTCTATATTCCATTGCTAAGCGAGGCTGTTTTGTATCAGAGAGCGGTTGGCTTTTTCTGCTCATCAGCCCTTTCAATGATTTCAAGAGGAATAAAAGGGTTAATAGAAAATGGTGGAAAGATACAAATAGTAGCTTCACCGAGATTGACAAAAGAAGATTATGAAGAGATAGAGAAAGGTTATGAACTCAGAAAAGTAATTGAAAATTCGCTTTCTAGAGAATTAAAAGAGCCAGAAGGTGAGGAGGATAGGGAAAACCTATCATTTATAGCTCAACTTGTGGCGCAGGGCATTCTTGATATAAAAATAGCTTTTCTAACTACTCAGAATGAAGTCTCTATGTACCACGAAAAGATGGGAATAATAACTGATGCGAATGGGGATTCGGTAGCGTTTTCTGGATCCATGAATGAAAGTGAAAACGCCTTTAGAGGCAATTACGAATCATTTGATGCTTTTTGTTCCTGGACATCAGATGTAGAAAGAGTGTTCCAAAAGCAGATGGCTTTCAGAGCAATTTGGGAGGATTACGAACCTGGAATCGAGATTTATGAATTCCCAGAAGCAGTAAAGCGGCGATTATATGAATATAATCCCGAAGTGGTAGACAAACTGCATAGTATGGCGGCAAGAAAAAAGAGAGATGAAAATGTTGATGATGAGAAAACACCTATTCATCTGCCGGAAGATTTCAAAATAAGGTCATATCAGAGTCAGGCATTAGAAAAATGGGAAGAAAATGGATTCCGTGGCATATATGATATGGCAACAGGTACTGGAAAAACGCTGACGGCACTTGCAAGTATTGAATATTTGTACAGATACAATAATAACCGCCTGGCAATCGTTATTGTATGTCCTTATCAGCATTTAGTAGAGCAGTGGTGTGAAGATATCGTTCGATTCGGAATAAGACCAATAGTTGGGTATTCAGCGTCAACACAAAAAAACTGGAGGAAGCATCTTGAACAAGCAGTCAGATCGTTTAATTTAGGCGTTTTAGATCAGTTCTGCTTTGTAACAACGAATGCGTCATTTGTGACGAAATCAGTACAACAACAGATTCAACTTTTATCAACTGATACGGTGTTTGTCGTAGATGAAGCCCATAATATGGGAGCAGGAAATTACAGACGCTGTTTACCTAGTGGAATACCTTTTCGATTAGCATTATCTGCGACAATTGACAGACACAACGATGAAGCGGGGACGGATGCATTAAAGTCCTTTTTTGGAGAAAAGTGTATAGAGTATTCGCTTAGAGAGGCGATAGACAATCAAATGCTCACAAGATACTACTATTATCCAGTATTAACATACTTGGATGAAGATGAGTTGGATGAGTATTTATCTATTACGCATCAGTTGGCGAAGGCTATTACAAAGAGAAAGGGAAAAGTAGTTCTTTCAGAATATGCGAAACAGTTGTTGATAAAAAGAGCAAGAATTGTGGCTGGAGCAAGGGGAAAATTACCGGAGTTAGAAAGACAGATACAACCATTTAAGGATGATAAACATCTGCTGGTATATTGCGGAGCAACAACAATAAAAGCCAGAGATGCTGATGACCTATCGTTCGGGACTAGACAAATAGATCTTGTTACAGATTTGCTTGGAAATAAAATGCAAATGCGTGTAGGGAGATTTACATCGCAAGAAACGGCACAGGAACGAGCACAGATAAGGAATGCATTTGCTAAAGGAGAAATGCTGCAGGCATTAGTGGCTATTAAGTGTTTGGATGAGGGTGTTAATATTCCGAACATAAAAACAGCATTTATTCTGGCCAGTAGCACAAATCCAAAAGAGTATATTCAGCGTAGGGGAAGAGTATTGAGAAAATTTCCAGGGAAGGAGCATGTGATGATTTTTGATTTTATCACATTGCCGTTTAGTGCTGATACACTGGCAGGTCAAAGTTCAGATGTAATCAGTTCGTCTAAGGGGTTAGTAAAAAGAGAATTGATAAGAATGTTGGATTTTGCAGAGATATCAGAGAATCCATCAGAAACATATGACTTGATTTATGAGTTGAAACATGGATTTCGAATTACTGAGGAAGAGTTGAAAGAAGAGGAGGAACATAGCGATGTTATCTGATGAGATCCAGAAGGTACAGATCAATGAGCAGAAATTAACACAAATGAAAAATTTGATTATTTCGGCTGAGCGTAAGAATATTAAAACAGGCGAATTTACTACACAGGACATGGTGAAGGCGATAAAAAAAATAGTTGAAAAGAATGCCGAGTAAGGAGGAGAAGAAGAAATGTTGATTAAAAGTATAATTCTAAACAATTTTCGGCAGTTCAAAGGAAATCAAAGATTAGAATTTTCAACAGATGCCGATAAGAATGTCACTGTTCTGTTAGGAGATAATACGTTTGGAAAAACAACAATCTTACAGGCGTTTAACTGGTGCCTGTATGGTGTGGCTGATTTCCCGAAGGATAGTAATCCGGACTTTTTGCTCAATTTAGAAGTGGCAAATGAACAGGCAGGAATTCAACAAAAATGCGAAGTTTTTGTTGAGGTACTTCTATCTCATAAAGATACAGAATATATTGTACGTCGCACTCAAGCATATGTAGATCGTGCGTATGGCAGCTGGAACGCATTAAATAGTCAATTAGCTGTATCGTATAAAGAAAATGGCATTACAAAGCAAGTTAGAGAAGGCGAAGAACGAACTATTATAAACTCGATTCTTCCACAGTCATTATCGGGTTATTTTTTCTTTGACACGGAGCGAGTTTCAGATATAAGCACAAGAAAAGATTTATCTGAAGCTGTTCGTGGTCTACTAGGATTGGCTCCGGTTAGCAATGCAAGAAAACATTTAGGATCACGCACATTAAAAAATACTGCGATTGGTCAATGGAATGACGCGCTAGATTCTGATGGAGATGAACGAGCAAAAAATGCCCAGGACACCATTGCAAGAGAAGCTGAGAAGAAAGAGTCATTGCAGAGGGAGATTGATAATGCTGACAAAGAGCTACAATCTTTGAATGTACAGAAGGAAAAGATTGCGGAGATTCTTCGAGATAATCAGAGTACGGCTGAGTTACAGCGTCAAAAGCAACAGTACGAAAGAAAGTTGGAAGATGAAAAAGCAGAATTGATGCGATGCAATAAGTTGTTTATAGACTTTTATAACAACTCTATTGTTACATACATAGCTCTCCCAATAATGGATCAGGCGGAAGAATTTCTTGCAAATGCCAATGTGGATGACAAAGGCATTCGTGACATGACAGAGGCTTCTATTAGAGACATCATAAAGCGTGGAAGATGTATATGTGGTGCGCCTATTGTTGTGGACGAGAATGAGGAGACAGGGAATGACGCATATAATCACATCATGCAGGAGATGAAATATCTTCCACCGGCACACATCGGTACTTCGATACGTAATCTTAAACAATTATTGGAAACGGATAGACGGAGTGTTTCTCAGTTCTATCCAATCGTGGAACAGCAATATAAGGAGATTCAAAAGCACAGAGATACCATTGCACAATTAGAGGATGACATTAGCCGGATAGATGCAAGTATTTTTGGCAAGGAAAATATGAGCAGCTATGAAGGCGATATGAATCGTATTAAGGCTGATATTAAGCGAATGAATGAGAAAAAAGAGCGGTGCAATAGAGATATCGGTGCATGTGAAGCGGCGATTGATGCAGCACAGAAAGTATACGATGGTTTAGTGTCTGCGTCAGAGCGTAATAGAAGACTGATAGTTTATCTAGCATATGCTGAAAAAATCTGTTCTTGGATTGATGAAACGTATGCTGAAAAAGAACAAGAGATGCGAGTACGTCTTCAGGAGCGTGTCAATGATATTTTCTCTAGAATGTATCATGGAGAACGCCGTGTTCAAATTGATAAACAGTACCACGTCACGCTATTTGCACAGTTAAATGGAAAGGAAGTTATTACAGGAGAATCTGAAGGTCTGAAGCGTGTCAAGAATTTTGCATTTATAGCTGGACTTGTTGACTTGGCAAAAGAAAAGGCTTCATTAGGTCGAAACGCTACGGATACTATTTCATGGGAGAATGAGGCTTATCCGCTGGTAATGGATGCACCTTTCTCTAACGCAGATGAGACGCATATTAAGAATATCTCTGGAGTGCTTCCAGAGGTGGCAAATCAGGTAATCATGTTTGTTATGGAAAAGGATTGGCAGTATGCAGAGTCAGTTATGGCAGTACGTGTTGGTAAATACTGCAAGTTGATGAAACAAACTGAATCCCATACGGAAATCGAGAATTGAGGTGAGCGAAATGTTTGAAGGTGATTACACGATTTATGGTAAGCATGCCACATACATAAAATATCTTGTAAATGATGCAAAAGCATTTAAGCGATACATAGATGTTTATATGACAGGGGCAATGCTTGGTATACTAAACGATAAAAGATCCGTAGCAGGAGACTCTACAGATCGAGCAAGAATCTATTCGGAGGCATTTAATACGGAACATATAAAATGCAATGAGTTATTTAAATTAGTGATTCTTAATGACACATCTAAAGCATGGTCGGATGAGGAACGGGTAAATATTTGCTTTCGTTATCGCGACAAAATGGATGAAAACGCTGTACCTCCGGTTCGGCCCGAAGAGATAAGCGCGATGAAAGAAGCGTTGGATTTGTTTAACAGTTATGTTCTTGGCGGAATTGAACTTTTATATGAAAGCTTTTCAAGCAGTGCAACCGTAGGAATAGATGAAACAGTGGATTATGCTTATAAGGCAATCTTTGATCAGAGAACACTGATCGAAAGCAGACAGGAAGGGACAGATGTAGATCAGTTGCTTCGTCCGGAATATTAATTGGTGGGAAAGATGGAAGTAATACCTATTGAAAAACTGGCTATGTCAACACGTGCAAATCATGTGTTGCATAGAATGGCAATAGAAACGGTGGATGAGCTAATGGCTACACCGATTACAATAATTGCTGAACAGAGAAATGTAGGGGCAAAGACCGTTGCAGAAATTGAGGATACCTTAGACAAACTTAATACAGGTGAAATCTGCCTTGCGGAGTTGGAAACGGAGAATATGGATTCTTCAGCGGAAGTGAGCTTTTCTGAGAATCAATTATTAGAATTATCGCGACATTCAATTGCCGAATTAGGGCTGTCAGTAAGAGCCTATAATGTATTGATGAGAGCAGAATGCATGACTTTAGATAAAGTGGCGATTCTTAGCGAAGAAGATCTAGCTGATTTAAAAAACTCCGGGAAAAAGACAGTTGTAGATATTCGACAATCCATAGGAAACTGGCTTGCTGAAAATATGATTTCATCGATGAACGTAGAAGATAATGAAGAAATGGCAATTGATCGGGAAGTGCAGGAGTATTATCAACGCCTAGCGTCGATGATATCCCCATTGGGGCAGATTTGCTGGCGTAAACTTTATCAGTATGCAGAAAGTGTCGGACTAATGGAACGGATTATATCCGGGGGAGTGGATCAGATATTCCCAGACAATATAATAGCTGTATTGGAGATTCCCAATTTGCAGGAAAGCTTGAAGACATTTTTCTTGAAAGTTGCGCCGGATGGGATTATAAGGACGGAAGAGCTGGAAAAAAACATTTTGCTTCAGAACCTGGAAATTAATAAGGACATTTTGCTTGAAAAACTCTGCGATGGAACAATATGTTTGGAAAAAGATGGGTATATCTTGCTTAAGCGTAGAAAAATTGTAGAGCTCATATCCGACAAATGCAGTAATGAACAGAGAGAGTATGGTATTCTTGAAAAACGATTAGCGGGAGAAAGTCTACAGAGTATAGCTGATGAGTTCGAGTTAACTAGAGAGAGAATACGCCAAATTGCAAGGAAAACGGTATGTAAGTTTCCACTGCTGTGGGAAGACTATTTTAAAGAACCGTTTGAACGCTTTAGATTTTCAAAGCAAGAATTTAGTTATGCGTTTCCTTTATGTGGAGAAGAAGGATATGAATACCTGTTGCTTAGATATTCAAAAGGAAAAGAAGAGTTAACAGAAGAGACTTTGAAAGAGTATGATGGTATATTTGCAAATCGACTGAAGATCTATTTGAAGGAAGCGGCAATACGGCGCGACAAACAGACAGTGTCTCGGACAGATATGGTATATCGTGTTTTGATTAGTAATAGTGATCGAGCACTGTCGATGGATGATTTTGAGACCGCTTATTATGAGTATATAGATTTGAAAGGTTATCCAAGAGATCGGTTAGAACTTAATGTAAGAACGGTTGCAAATCATTTACGTAATGCCAAGAATATAGTATTTAATGAGCAGAATTGCGTAAGATATTGTGATGTGGATTATTATCAGATATGGGAGAATATAGACTTTAACCGCTACAAGAATTTGGTGATATCATCGGATCGCATTTTTCAGGATTACAGTGAACTGATGGAAGACCTCGATATTAGAGATGGTTATGAATTATTTTATGTAATAAAATCTTCTCTTGAAAATTGGATCAACAGAGAGTTTGATATTAGTTGTCGTCGTGTACCGGTTATTATTTTTGGGAAAGGGGATGAGGCTGTTCAAGCAGTGCATTTCCTGAGAGAAATATCTCCGGTGGATTACTTTGACTACTATCAAGCCTATGAGGAACGATATGGGTTACATAAGGAGTCGGCGCAGGGGAACCCGACTATAAGCAACGCGCTGAGTCAATATTATATTGATGGCAAATATGTAATTGATGTGCCGACAATTGACGAGAGAGATGCAAGTGAATTTAAACAAATGCTTGCGAAAAGAAAAATTTGGTTCATCGATGATTTGGAAAAGATTTTTAAGGAAATCTGTGTGCATTCATCGGAGGATGCATTAAATGCTGCTGCTTTTAAAAGAATCGGATATTCTTTAAATGCAGGATATGCGTATGATGACAAGTATGGCTCAGTATCTAACCTTTTCGATACGGAAATATTCAACGGGAACATTGTTGATATGACTCAATTTGATCGACGCTTAACAACATTATCTGCTTTTGGGTCTGCTTTAGACAAGACAAAGAAGTCATTGGAGTATATTGAGACGGCACCTAAAATATTGATGTCATTGGAATGCGTGGAACAGCATTACGGTATTACATCTGAGGAAATCAAAACGTTGCAACATTGGGTGTTAGATTCCTGTGAGGAAAAGTATTTTAATGCCCATAGTTTGTGGAATATAATCAAGGAAAATTCTATAGTTCAAAAACTCCAAAATAACGAGTGGATGTGTACATGCGTGTTTAGACAACAGGAAGAAGTATATTCGCTCTCTGTTGCAGGTGGAATTATTTTGGCTAAGGACAGTACTGTTTTGAACTTAAGTAAAATATGTGAATGGATAGTTGAAAAAGAGGGTAAGATGTCTATTCAGAATCTCACTGGTGCTTTTAATGATACGTTTAATACAAACATTCCATATCATAAGATTGCCGAGAAATTGAAAGCGAGCGGAAGTTGGGATGTTTGTGTGACGGATTCGTTTGATGATTATTTGGATACATTAATGATTGGTGTAGAGGAAGAAACAGATTTGTTCCAAGAGGAATTCTTCTGACACTGAAAGTACAGTAAATAGTTGCCCGAAGTACAGCATTTAAAGTGCTTGAACAAGTTCTTAAACCAATTAGCCCCCAAAGCTTCAATCTTAGACTTCGATGGCAGTTCAGGTCGAGATACCAAATACTTCCTTGAACATAATTATTCAGTAGAAGTAATCGACGGTTCCAAAGAACTACGTAACTTGGTCAGCGAATACATCGGCATTAAAGTAAAAAACATACTCTTCCAAGACCTACATGAAATCGAAAAATACGATGCCCTAGCATTTTTCAGAATGCGATGTATGTTCCGTTTGGAAATATTGCATGCCGAAACTATTCTGTCGGAGATATGATTGAAATAGATGGTTTTCAAGAACGAGTGGAACGCATCGTAGAGATTGATGTCAGTAGTTTTGAAGATAAGTACGGTGATTACCTGAGCCAAGAGCAGTTAGCGCGAGAATATTATGTCAGTACAGGAACCATCACAAGCTGGATTAAGAAAGGGAAAATTAAGCCGACAGTTACCTATCCGTTTGGCAGTAAGCAGATTTATTTGTTTAGCCCGGAGGATGCCAAAAGAATAAGGCAGGAATTAGATATCCCTGAGCATACCGAAGAAACCATTAAGCAGGACTTCTTTGACTTTTTGGAGGAAAGGGATTATTCCCTGTCTTATAAAATGCCCTTCTTACTTTCTTTTCTGAAAAATATGAATTCGATTGGCGATGCCGATATTGAAGATGTGCTGAGTGATCACATTGCATTTTATGAGGAAAGAATAAAGCGTGGGCTGCCGGTGGACAGACCATCGTGTCCTTATAACGCGAAGACCTTGAAGGATAGAAAACTGATAAAAGCCAATATGCTCACAAATCCCTTTGAAAAGTTTGAGAGAAAGAGATTTCTATATCACTCTAAGGATTTAGGTGTGATTTCCATGAATCATGCACTTTTTTCAAGGATGGAAGAAGCGGATTTTCAAAGAGTGCAAGATCAGATGGCGGAGGATATCAAACATTACTATCAGGATATGGGGATATAGCAGTCATATTTTTCATGTAGAAACCAAATAATGATAATTAGCGGAAAGAAACCAAAAATACTTTGATATTATGCCGAATATAAGTTATAATTAGCGGAAAGAAACTCATATATCAAAGAATGATTGGAGATGAGCGCGGATGAAGACATGCAAAGAAATGGCACAAAAATGGAATATTTCAGAGCGCACCGTAACCACTTTCTGTAAGTCAGGCAAAATACCTGGTGCGGTAAAGCAAGGCAGAAACTGGCAGATTCCCGATGATGCCCAAAAGCCTGTTGATGGTCGAATTTCATCTGGTAAATATATTAAGAAGGATGTGTCAAAGGAGAGAAAAGCTCTTCCCATTGGCATTTCTGATTATATACGTGCACAGTCAGAGTACTACTATGTTGACAAGACATTACTGATTAAGGAATTTCTGGATCAGAAGCCTCTGGTATCCTTATTTACAAGACCAAGACGATTTGGAAAAACTTTGAATATGGATATGATCAGAGTGTTTTTTGAGAATACTTCAGAAGATACGAGTATCTATTTTAAGGATAAGGCGATTTGGAACTGTGGTGAGGATTACACAAAGCATCAGGGAAAATATCCGGTTATTTTTCTTACGTTTAAGGATGTTAAGTTTGATTCCTGGGAAGCAACGGTAGATAAGATTAGAGCGCTTCTTCAGGCTGAATATGGAAGACATTTGGAACTTCAGGAAAGTGGGAAGATAGCAGGATACGAGAAAGAATATTTTTCGAGGATAATTGACGGAAGGGCAACGGAAGTTGAACTGACTTCAGCGCTGGAAAATCTGTCCAAGATGCTTACAGAGCATTATGGGGAAGCACCGATCATTATTATTGACGAGTATGATACACCGATCCAGGAAGGATATGCGAAAGATTTTTATGATGAGATCATAGGATTTATGCGTAATTTTTTCTCCGGCGCATTTAAGGATAACAAGAATATTTCCTATGGTTTCCTTACGGGCATTTTGCGTATTGCGCAAGAAAGCATCTTCAGTGGCTTGAACAATCTGACCGTGAATTCTGTGATGGATGAAGATTATGATAAATTCTTTGGTTTTACTTATTCAGAAGTACATCAGATGATGGAGTACTATGGTGTTTCGGATAAAGAAGCAGAGCTGAAAGAATGGTATGATGGTTATCTCTTTGGTAGTGAGGAGATATACAATCCGTGGTCAGTGATCAATTATATTTCAAAGGGATGTATACCACAAGCCTATTGGGTAAATACAGGAAAGAATGAAGTGCTTGAGGATGTCCTTAAGATAGCAACAGATGATATCACCGAAAGACTTTATGCTCTTTTACAGGGAGAGAAAGTAGTTGCAAGAATAGATCAGAATGTGGTTTATAGATCTCTCAGTGAGGATCCGGCGAATATTTATAGTTTGTTATTGGTTGCCGGATATCTTAAAGCACCAAGAAAGGAATTGCAGGCAGACGGTGCATATCTGTGTGAGGTATTGATTCCAAACAGAGAGATTGCAGTTGTTTATAAGAGTGAAATATTATCTCATTTACTCCAGATCGGAGCGATTACAAGGACAACTGCAAATAAGATAGCTGAAAGTCTTTATGCAAATGATTTGAAGAAACTTCAACAGGCCATTACAGAGTATATGGATAAATCTATCAGCTTTTATGATTCCGGTGCAGAAGGATTTTATCATGGATTGATTTTAGGACTGATTGCCTTGATGGATAATCAGTATAGAATCAAATCCAACAGAGAATCCGGTGACGGAAGATATGATATAAGTATGATCCCGAGAGACGGAAAGCATCCGGGGATTATTATGGAGTTGAAATCTGAAACGGGCTTAAGCGAAGAAGAACTAGAGGCATTATCTTCAGAGGCACTGGATCAGATCAATGATAAACGATATGACGCGGAAATGCGCGGTGACGGAGTAGAAAGTATTCTCAAACTTGGAATTGCTTTTTCGGGAAAGAAAGTGAAAATTAAAACAGAATAGTTTTAAGGCTTAAGTGTCTCGCAGAAAATGTATAATGCTTCAAAATTTAAAATATGAAAAATGAATTTGCGCGGCTAATATATTATTCCTAACTTGCCAAAATTTCATGAAAGAGCTAAAATATTAGCATGATCAATTTATATCAAAAGACTTCGACAGAAATAAATATTGAACTTGCAAAAAGAATGGTATTGTTGCGGAAAAGAAAAAAACTTACACAGAAGAACCTTTCTGCGAAAGCCGGTGTAAGTCTTGGCTCATTAAAAAGATTTGAGCAGAGTGGGGAGATTTCTCTTCAGTCATTTACAAAGCTCGCAATAGCTCTTGAGGTGGAGGGAGAGCTGGAGGCTTTGTTCAGTGACATACCATTTGAATCCATAGAGGAGGTAATCAATGGACAGACTAAATAAGCTGGATGTTTATTACCATAGTCTTCACGTGGGAACAATGGCTTTGTATCAGAATCGCCTGGCAGCATTTGAATATGATAGCGACTGGCTTATTGATGGCTTTTCTATCAGTCCGTTTTCTCTCCCCTTGGAAAAGAAAGTGTTTATGCCAAAGGCGGATCCACTTGAGGGGATTTTTGGCGTGTTTGCGGACAGCCTGCCTGATGGATGGGGAAGATTGCTGGTTGATCGACTGATGAGAAGAAATAGCATCAATCCTTATGAAATAGGAAGCCTGGCCAGACTTGCAATTGTGGGTTCTTCAGGAATGGGTGCACTGACATATCGTCCGATAATTCCCATGGTGAGCAACCGGGATGAAATGACTTTGGATGAAATAGCAAAGGAATGTGAGAGAATTTTAAATACAGAGACTTCTGATAATCTTGATTATTTGTTTGCAAAAGGAGGTTCTTCCGGTGGAGCAAGACCGAAAATCCTGACAAAAGTAGATGGTGAAGACTGGATTATTAAGTTTCCGTCATCAGATGATAGTAAGGATATTGGAAAACAGGAATATGATTATGCCTTATGTGCAAAGGAATGTGGTCTTGAGGTTGAGGAAGTAAGACTGTTTCCATCAGATAATACGAAGGGATATTTTGGGATAAGAAGGTTTGACCGTGCGGGCGATGGGGAAAACGGAAAAATTCATATGGTATCAGCAGCGGGATTGCTTGAGACATCACATAGAATTCCTAATCTTGACTATGATATTCTTATGAAACTGACTCTTCAGCTTACAAAATCCATGGAAGAATGCGAAAAGCTTTATAAGCTGATGTGCTTTAATGTGTTTGCACATAACAGGGATGATCATTCCAAAAACTTTACCTTTATCTATGTGGAGCCGGAAAAGAGATGGATTCTGTCACCAGCTTATGATCTTACTTACAGTAATTCTATTGGAGGTGAACATGCTACGACGATAAATGGAAACGGAATAAATCCGGGAATGGATGACATACTTACAGTGGCAAAAAGGATTGGATTAAATGCGACAAAAGCAAAGAGAACCGCATCGGACATAAAAGAGTGTGTCCTCGATATGCTTGGGAATTATTTAGAATAAAGAAATGTACAAGCCTGCAGGGTCAGTGATGATCCTGCAGTTTATATTTTTTTAACAAAAATTTGTTTGCACCTCCTCTTGACGAACATAAAACAGTATGTTATAACACAAATAGAACAAATATAAACGAAAAAGCTTGCCGCTTAAGTGTGAGGTGGTAAGCTTTTGCCATATACGCGGGAGGTGACTGAAAATGACAAAAAGAGATTATTACGATGTGCTTGGTGTTAACAGGAATGCAAGCAGTCAGGAGATCAAAAGTGCATACAGAAAACTTGCTAAGAAGTACCACCCCGATACCAACCCGGGAGATAAACGGGCGGAGCAGCTATTTAAGGAAGTAACGGAAGCCTATAATGTTCTTTCAGATGAAGAAAAAAGGAAACTTTATGATCAGTTTGGTCATGCCGCTTTTGACGGAAGCATGGGCAGTGATCCCAGTAAATATGCAGATAATGGGCATTTTTGGAAAAGTGATGGCGTAAACGGATCACATACGGAATATTATTACAGCGGCAATATGGATGACATATTCGGTGATATGTTTGACGGCTTGTTTCATAAAGGAAGAAGGGGCAGCCCGTTCGGTTTTGAGGATGATTTTGCCTATGAAAGTCCGGGCAGCTTAGACTTGACCAGTGAAATAACAGTTTCCTTCAGAGATGCGGCTTTGGGATGTGAGAAAATTATCAGCTTAAACGGAGATCGTTCCAATACATTGGCAGTGAAAATCCCAGCCGGTATCAATGAAGGGCAGGCTGTGCGTCTCAAAGGAAAAGGCAGAGCAGGCAGGAACGGTAAAGCCGGTGACTTGCTGATCAAAGTGCATATTTTGGAAGATAAACGCTACACCAGAAAAGGAAGAGATGTGTTTATCACGGAATCCGTACCATACACAACGGCTATTTTGGGTGGAGAGACAAATTTCAACACTCTTTATGGTCCTGTAAAATGTAAGATACCAGCAGGAAGTCAGTCGGGCAGTAAGGTGCGGTTGAAAAATAAGGGTATTGTCTCTATGAACAATAAGAATTCTTACGGAGACGAGTACGTGATCATACAGATCAGCGTTCCGAAGAATATATCCGAAAGGGAAAAGATGTTATTGAAAGAACTTAGAGACATAGAAAATAGAAGAACAGCATAAGGAGCTTATCCCAAAGCAATATCCCATCAAAAGCCAAAGTAATCAGATCATAAATTGACGATATTGATAATTCTGTTTATTATAGTTATGATAGAAAACAGAATCGACGAAATACAGAGGATAAAAATAAATGCTGGGAAATACAAAAGGAAAACTGATAAACAAGTACGTTTCGGACTACGTTATCTATGATCTGGAGACCACCGGAATTTCAAGTAATTATGATGAAGTGATTGAAATTTCCGCAGTAAAGGTAAGAGACGGCAAAATAGTGGAGGAGTTTAGCAAGCTGGTAAATCCGGGCAGACCGATTCCACATGCTGCCAGTGCGGTAAACAATATTTCAGATGAGATGGTTGTCAATGCACCTTCCTTTAGGGAGATTCTTCCTCTTTTTCTTGATTTCATAGGAAATGATGTGCTGGCGGGGCATAACATCCATAGCTTTGATATGAAGTTCCTGTATAGAGATTGTGAGAGATATTTTCATCAGACCCTTAGTAATGATTATGTAGATACCCTCAAGCTGGCAAGGCTTTGTCTGCCCAGACTTCGGCATCACAGACTTGGAGATGTGGCAGGTTTTTACGGTATTTCCACGGCGGGAGCCCATAGGGCGCTTGCGGACTGCAGGATGAATCAACAGGTGTATGAATTGCTTGGTAAAGAAATAAATAGCGTTTCTGCTAAAATGGCAAAGAGCAGGATTTGCCCGGATTGTGGGCAGCAGCTCATACGAAGAAACGGCAGGTACGGAGAATTTTGGGGCTGTACCGGATATCCCGAATGTAAACATACAGAGAAGATATAAAAGGTGTGAAGCTGTTGTAACGGCGAAGAATTAGAAATACAGATACGGAGAACCATGATGCAGACAAGAGAAGAAGCTTTAGCGTACGGCTTATCATTTCCTGGTACGTATCAGGAAGCCCCTTTTCACGATCCCAATTGGCAGCTTGTAAGAGTGCAGGGAAGTAAAAAGGCTTTTTTATGGACTTATGAGAGGGACGGTTACATCAATCTGAATGTGAAGACTGACCCGGAGTGGCGGGACTTCTGGCGTAATTCTTTTGACGCGGTGATTCCCGGATATCACCAGAATAAGGAACACTGGAACACAATCATACTTGACGGCTCCATACCGGATGAAGATATAAAACGGATGATTGCAGAAAGCTATGATCTGATCACAGACAGTCCTACTAAAAGAATATACGAAGCTGTCAAGAAGATCCCAAAGGGACATGTGGCGACCTACGGACAGATTGCTGGGCTTGCAGGGGATAAAAAGATGGCAAGAGCTGTCGGCAATGCACTTCACAAGAATCCTGATCCTGACCATATCCCGTGTTTTCGGGTGGTAAATTCCAAAGGTGAGCTTTCGGGAGAATTTGCATTCGGAGGCGCCGGTGCACAGGCGAAGATGCTTATGGAAGAAGGCATCGAGGTTATTGACGGCAGGGTAGATCTGGGCAAGTATGGAATATAGTCGGAATTGCATGCAGAAAATTGCGTGATTTAAGATGTAGGTAAGAAAAGTGAAAATAAATTTATACTTTCGGAGATGGTAATAAATAAAGAACACTTCCGTACAATGGATTTCTGTTTGATTTGCTTTGGGCGAACTGGTAGGTATCATTTTGATCAATATTGCGTCTGACATTTGGAACGGTATATATTTGAAAAATTCATAGATGTGTAGCAGGATAAAATAAGAGGGAGAATTTGTGTATTCTCGTGAACTGGATATATATGCCTTGAACGAAAGTTATGTCATTAAAGTGTACGATGGGCAAAAGCATATTATGGGATGCTCAGGGGCATGATGTACTCATTTGCGTGTAGAGGATAGATATCATTTAGGTTCAGGTGTAGAAGAATTTTAAGATTTGAAAGGAAACTTGTTTTCCAGTGATTTGATTTAAAGAGATAAGGTAGTGTAAATTTTGTGAGATGTCGGATTTCTATTTGGGCTTACAGGATTCACGTTCAAATATAGTTAGGTCTATGGAATTATTGTAGTTGATTTACACTGTGAATCAAATAGTAGGGTTATTTGGTGAAAAGTAAAGAGAGGCATGGAAACAGTTCTGCGATTATTTTGCAATAAACATGTAGTTTGTCAATAATTTTGAAAATAAATGATAAAAGTTAGCCTAGGGTTTGTCTACATAGAAATGGTAGAATAAATCAATTATTGATGTTTGTAGCACCTATGAAAAGATAATGTTTGATACAAAATGCTATTACTTGCAGAAATGCAAGTAATAGCATTT
Source organism: Lachnospiraceae bacterium (assembly GCA_017936885.1). GTDB lineage: Bacteria > Bacillota > Clostridia > Lachnospirales > Lachnospiraceae > UBA3282. Next base: position 130,046 of record JAGBEO010000018.1, read on the forward strand.
TGTATTTGGGAATCGCTTGCATTTAATTATTAAAAAACTGTTGTCATATTTTATTTTAAGTTTTCGCAGAGTGTTTTACTCTGCGAAAAAAAGGTTATACTCATTGAATTTTGAGAAACATTTGTTTGCCATGACGATTTATTTGACGGGAAATAAATTGGAAAACATATTCATATTTTTTTGTTTTAAATCCATAGAGGG
>JAGBEO010000019.1 GCA_017936885.1 Lachnospiraceae bacterium
ATGGCACCATTTAGTAAAGAGCATAAAAACATTTTTGTCAAATTTTTTTTAGATGAAAAAAGCCAGCATTTATGCTGACTACAATGATTTGATATGAAACTGAACTCCAAAAGAATATAGTGCTAAATCCTAAAGACGGGACCTTTGTCAGGAGTTTTTCTGGTAGCTGACGGTAGGTAAAAAATAATCCTTGACAAAAGAAATCAATGTGACTATAATCATAAAATATCAAAAGCAAAGGCGCTTGATCGTTTGGTCAGGCGCTTTTTTTGTTGTATGAACGTGCTTGCACAGTCATGGCAGCATTCAGACTGTTGAGCCGGATGTATGATAAGGTATGAAATAAAGGTGTTTCATTTCCCGCAGTGGGATGGAACTCCTTTTTTGTTAGAGGAACCTCCGATGATAGACGGCAGCTACTTCGGTGTGGAGGGTACGGCTGTTATTTTGACGGATATTGTGAAGAAACTGTATTGCAATGGTTAAGTAAGTTCTTCCCCGGCTGGCGCTAAAAACAGCACAAGGGATAAAGAAAGAGAAAAACAGAGATAAGTAAAACAGAGATAAATAATGTAAAGATAAAAATAAAGACAAATAAGGAAGGCTTCAAAGAAAGATAATGAGCAAGCAAATGAACACGGCACAGTTATTAGTAAAATGTTTGGAAGAAGAAGGCGTGAAATATATCTTTGGTATTCCGGGCGAGGAGAATCTGGAAATTATCAGCGCACTGGAAGATTCCGATATTGAATTTATAACCGTGCGCCACGAACAGGGAGCCGCTTTTATGGCAGATGTATATGGCAGACTGACAGGACAGGCAGGGGTCTGTCTGGCAACCTTAGGACCCGGTGCCACCAATCTGGTGACGGGTGTTGCAGATGCGGATCAGGACGGCGCGCCGCTGATTGCCATTACCGGACAGGTGGGTACGGAGCGGATGCATATTACCTCCCACCAATATCTGGATCTGGTCAAAATGTTTGAGCCGATTACAAAGAAAAGCAAGCAGATCGTCCGCCCTGACACCGTAAATGAAATCGTAAGAATTGCATTTAAACACGCGGAAAGCGAGAAACCGGGAGCCTGCCACATTGACCTGCCGGTAAATATCTCCAAAATGCCTGTAGGAGACGGGGAACGTCCTTTGCAGAAAAAGATCGTGCCTACGGAGTATGCGGATCTAAATTCCGTCAAGGAAGCGGCAAGACTGATTTCCGAAGCTGTCTCTCCGGTTGTTTTCATCGGCAGTTCTGCGGTTCGTGCCAATGCCAGCAAAGCAATTACGGAATTTGTAACGGCACTGAAAATTCCGGCAGTTAACACCATGATGTCTAAAGGAGTGGTGCCTTGCGATAACCCATACTGTATGTGGACCATCGGAATTCCCCAGAGAGACTATCCGAATCTGTTGATGGACGAGGCGGATCTGATTATCGCCATCGGCTATGATCTGGTGGAATATGCACCCGGCAAATGGAATCAGAACCCGGACAGGAGGATTATCCATATAGATACGAGTGCCGCTAATATCAATAAACTCTATCAGCCACAGGTCGAGGTGGTAGGAGATATCTCGAATTCGGTGTCATGGATACAGTCCTTTGTGGAACAGAAGGTACAGCCCTCTTATGATGTGAAGATCAAAGAGAAAATGGCGGCAGAATTCAGCGCCCATGATGAAGATGACAGCTTCCCCATGAAACCGCAGCGAATCTTAAGCGATATTCGCAAGGTGATGGGAGCGGATGATATTTTGATTTCCGATGTGGGCGCCCACAAGATGTGGATCGCCAGACAGTATCATTGCTATAAGCCCAATACCTGCATCATATCCAACGGTTTTGCAACGATGGGAATTGCCGTGCCGGGGGCTGTTGCGGCGAAACTGCTCAACCCGGATAAGAAGGTTCTGGCTGTCAGCGGAGACGGCGGTTTTATGATGAATTGTCAGGAATTAGAGACGGCAGTCCGAATCGGTACGCCTTTTGTGACATTGATTTTTAACGATTCCTGCTATGGATTGATTAAATGGAAGCAGTTAGACCAATATGGAAAATACAGCTGCGTGGATTTCGGATCGATTGATTATGTGAAATTCGCGGAGAGCTTCGGAGGCAAGGGTTATCGTATTGAAAAGGCGGAAGATTTGATTCCTACTCTGAAAGAGGCTTATGCACAGAATGTACCCTGCATCATTGACTGCCCGGTGGATTATTCGGAGAATGAGAAATTGTCGGAGCATTTGCGGCATTTGGAGATTTGAACGTATTGTACAAAGAATATATGAAAAATTCCTGAAAATCAAAGAGGAGCCGGATAATACCGACTCCTCCAAGTATGCGTCCTCAAACACATACCCCAATTACTACCTATAATATACTATAAATAAGCAGGATATGCAAGAATTAGAAAAAATTTTTTAGTGCAGCCATACGGGAAGCTAAATCAGAATGAATGGTGATGGCGGTAACATTAGCATTTACAGAGGTCTTGTATTCTTCTGTAATTTTTTCAAATTCATGTATAAATGTTTTGATTTCTGTTTTTGAGACTTTCAGTAATTGTAAATAGTAGCATATAAGAATGATGTAATCGCCGATGGTTTTAAAATTGATATAAGGCATTCCCATTTCCATCATAAGGCATTGTTTCATCGGTTTGGAGGGGTCAATTTTTCTAAAACGGGTATCATAGATTACATCGTTGTGGGCAATAGCGTTTCTTAAATCTTTAAGGGCATAAACATATTTGTAGAGTAATTCGAGATTTGTATCGCAAGAGAGGTTAATGCCGATTTCGCGGGATATTTTTTCACGCATATGTATGGTTAGGCAAGAAAGCAAATATCCAAAATCCCCCATAGTAAGAATCTCAAAAATTGCCCAAATGGGAACTTCATTATAGTTTACATTATTATAAAAATGGGTGATTTTAGGGTTGTCCTTCCGGTATGCAGCGGCAATGGAATTTTGTATCGAACCCTGAAGGTTCAATTTGCTGCTCTGATATTTTTTCTTAAGATCTTCACGGGTGCCTGGCGGAGCGTTTTTATAGCTGCTGACTACTTTATCATACATATCATAGATACTATTGGAATCTATCTCTGACATGATGGTATTTAACGCGATATTCTTTAGGGCAGTTTCAATAAACATCATTTTTCCGTATAGAAGGGATTTCAGTTTTGTGTCATATTGTATCGTTGCGTTGATTTCACTATAGGCAGTAAAAGGAAGGCGGTTTGAAGATGAAAGAAAAAAGCGATATCCCTTGTAACCATGAAAATCCCCTGTATTGATTAACTGTTGTTTTTGAGAAGTACCGGAAATGGCGATTCCATCTTTTTGAAGATGCTTTAATAAGTCATCAACTGACTTGTAATCTGTATTTGGCATAAGAACTCCTGAATTATAGAATAGTGCATTAAGTATAATACAAACGATATTTTATTACAAGTAATAACCAAATTTTTTGTAAAATCTTTTGTTGCAAAACCAGTTTTCCAGCCTTGACAAAAAATCCACAATTTACTATAGTAAAATCATGCAGAATGATTGCGAAACAATCATTCGAAACAGATTCATAACAAAGGTAATGACAAAGAGGAGTACATGATGACCGCCGCCAGAGAGAGCAGCCGTATGCTGAGAGGCCGCTTCGGAGAGGAATGATGGAAGGTAGCTTTGGAACCGGATTGCCGAAAGGCTGTAGTATGCGCGGATCGGGCGTACAGTGCAGGAAGAACCCCGTGGTTACACGAGGTAAAGTTCCGGCAGACAGCGTAAGTAAGCAGTCACGCCTTATCCCCGTTAACGGATAGGATTCTGACAGGAATCTGAGAGTGAGAAATTAAGGTGGTACCGCGTATGATGCGCCCTTTGCTGACAGTGTCGGCAAAGGGCGCTTATTCGTGCGGCTGAGCATAAGGAAGGAGAGGACAACATGAGCAAAGAATTAGCAAAAACCTATGACCCCAAGGGCATAGAAGACAGACTGTATCAGAAATGGCTGGACAACAAATACTTCCACGCCGAGGTAGATAAAACCAAGATCCCATTCACGATCGTGATCCCGCCGCCAAACATCACAGGGCAGCTTCACATGGGACATGCACTGGACAATACCATGCAGGATATCCTGATCCGCTATAAGAGAATGCAGGGCTACAATGCGCTCTGGCAGCCGGGCACAGACCATGCCTCCATCGCCACGGAAGTGAAGATCATCGAGAAACTGAAAGAAGAGGGCATCGACAAAGAAGACTTAGGACGTGAAGGCTTCTTAGAGCGTGCATGGGAATGGAAAAAGGAGTACGGCGGACGTATCATCAGCCAGCTTAAGAAATTAGGTTCCTCCTGTGACTGGGACAGAGAACGTTTCACCATGGATGAAGGCTGCAACAAGGCGGTTACGGAAGTGTTCTGTAAGATGCATGAAAAAGGCTGGATCTATAAAGGCAGCAGAATCATCAACTGGTGTCCGGTCTGCAACACTTCCATATCCGATGCGGAAGTAGAGTATGAAGAGCAGGCAGGACATTTCTGGCACATCAAATATCCGTTGGTAGATGAAAACGGACAGCCTAGCAAGACGGAGTTTCTGGAGTTTGCCACAACCCGTCCCGAGACAATGCTCGGTGATACTGCCGTAGCAGTCAATCCGAAGGATGAAAGATATACTTATTTAAAAGGCAGACAGGTATGGCTTCCGATCGTCAACAAACCGATTCCGGTAGTGGAAGATGAGTATGTTGATATGGAATTCGGTACCGGCGTTGTTAAGATCACACCTGCTCACGACCCCAACGACTTTGAAGTCGGTAAGAGACACAACCTGCCGGAAATCAACATCATGAATGATGATGCCACCATCAATGCAAACGGCGGTAAATACGAAGGATTAGATCGCTATGAGGCGAGAAAACAGATCGTTGCGGAACTGGAAAAAGAAGGCCTGTTAGTACGCATTGAAGACTATTCCCACAATGTAGGTACTCATGACCGCTGCAAGACAACCATCGAGCCGCTGATCAAAAAACAGTGGTTTGTCAAGATGGATGAGCTGATCAAGCCTGCTGTAGAAGCAGTCAAGAACGGCGATATCAAGCTGATTCCGGAGCGCATGGAGAAGACCTATTTCAACTGGACCGACAATATCCGTGACTGGTGTATCAGCCGTCAGTTGTGGTGGGGACACAGAATCCCGGCATATTATTGTGATAAGTGTGGGGAAGTGGTAGTTGCGGGAGAGATGCCAACGGTATGTCCGAAGTGCGGCGAGACCCATTTTACCCAGGACCCGGATACGCTGGATACATGGTTTTCCTCCGCACTCTGGCCTTTCTCAACCTTAGGATGGCCGGAAAAAACAGAGGATTTGGAATATTTCTATCCGACAGACGTATTGGTAACCGGATACGATATCATTTTCTTCTGGGTAATCCGTATGATCTTCTCCGGTTATGAACAGATGGGAGAGAAGCCTTTTAAGACCGTATTGTTCCACGGTCTGGTAAGAGATTCTCAGGGACGGAAAATGAGCAAGTCCCTCGGCAACGGCATTGACCCGCTGGAAATCATTGATCAGTACGGCGCGGACGCCCTTCGTCTGACACTGATCACCGGAAATGCGCCGGGTAACGATATGCGTTTCTACTATGAGAGAGTAGAGGCGAGCCGTAACTTTGCCAACAAGGTATGGAATGCTTCCCGTTTCATTATGATGAATATGCAGCAGGCGGAGGAAAAGACAGGCGCCCGCGGATGGGAAACTGCATATGATATGATCAAGGCAGACTTAGAGCCGGTAGATAAATGGATCATTTCCAAATTAAATACGCTGATGCAGGAAGTAACAGATAACATGGATCATTTTGAACTGGGGATTGCGGTTCAGAAGGTATATGACTTTATCTGGGATGAATTCTGCGACTGGTATATCGAGATGGTGAAACCCCGTCTTTATAATAAAGAAGATACCGATGAAAAGAGCAGGAACGCAGCCCTCTGGACACTGAAAAATGTGCTGATCGACGCACTGAAACTGCTGCATCCGTATATGCCGTTTATCACAGAGGAGATTTTCTGTACGATTCAGTCCGGGGAAGAGTCTATCATGATCTCCAAGTGGCCTGAGTATACGGAAGAGAGGAACTTTGCGGCAGAGGAGACTGCGATTGAGTTAATTAAGGAAGCAGTCCGTGGCGTCCGTAATGTCCGTACCCAGATGAACGTTGCTCCAAGCAAAAAGGCGGCGGCCTTCGTAGTCAGTGACAAGGAAGAGGTCAGAACGATTTTCACGGACGGCAGGCTGTTCTTCGCATCCCTTGCAAGTGCGTCCGAAGTAACCGTGCAGGCAGACAAGACAGGCATTGCTGATGATGCGGTATCCGTAGTGATTCCGAATGCCACACTGTATATTCCTTTTGCAGAGCTTGTAGACATCAAGCAGGAGATTGAACGCCTTACGAAGGAGCAGAAGCGTCTGGAGGGCGAGCTTGCCCGCGTCAACGGTATGCTCTCCAACGAGCGCTTTATGTCCAAGGCGCCGGAAGCAAAGGTCGCAGAAGAACGGGCTAAGCTTGAGAAATATACCCAGATGAAGGCACAGGTAGAAGAGAGACTGAGCCAGTTAAAAGTAAAATAAGTATTTGGTGTGCATCTGAGTTGCAGGATACAGGGAAGCTACTGAATGATTCCGCAGCCTGATAAAACCGGCGGATACAAGCTGTAATAAAGTTCTGAATAAAATGGAATAGGACTGGAAAAGTAGGGTATTTTAGTGTAAAGTTATAAGAGGAGAAGATTATTCTTATCAAGTCATAAAGGAAAGTGGGGTGAGTCACGTGAGCGAAGTGAATTTTTCATTGGAGCAGATGAATAAATTAAAGAGTGCCATGGCAAAGGCGATGGATTCGGGAGCGGCTAAAGATGTGAAAGCACAGCCGGGAACACCGGATTATGCCGATACAGAACAATGGGATTCTAAAGGAACTGCCCTTGCTAAAGGAACTTATCTGCGGGTGGATGATGATCAAATGGCGGCGTGGCTTTATCTCGCACCGCCCGACAGAGGACAGGTTTATGTGAAAAGTGACTTGGAAACTTTTCTGGAACGCAGCGGTGTGGTCAAGGGATTTCACAGTTCCAATCTGTCGGCAATGATTAAGAAGAAGGTTTATGACAGGGAAATTCTGGTGGCCAGAGGCGCAGAGGTGAAAGAGGGTGTCGACGGCTACTTTGAGTATCTTTTTACACCGGAGGAATACGGTGTGCCCAAGATCCGGAAAGACGGTACCGTAGACTATTCCCACATGAGTGCCCTTCAGAATGTGAGTAAGGGTGAGAAGGTGGCGATTTATCATTATGCCGTGCATGGAGAGGACGGCTATACCGTGACGGGCGGAGAGATGAAAGCAAAACCGGCAAGAGACCTGCCGCCTATGCGCGGGAAGGGTATTCTGCGTGAAAATGACATCTATTATGCCCAGTGTGACGGCAAGATCGAGGTCAAGGACGGTAAGATTGATATTCAGAATGTCCATGAGATCAGCGGTGATGTGGATATGATTATCGGTAAGGTAGAGTTTTTCGGAGATGTGATTATCTATGGCAATGTGGAAAGCGGTGTTACGATCCGTGCAGGCCGTAATATCGAGATCCATGGGACTACCGGTGCCGCTCACTTATTTGCCGGAGGTGATGTCATATTGTCCAGAGGAATACAGGGCGGCGGTAAGATTTCCGCCAGAGGAAATGTGTTTGCAGACTTTATAGAGAATACCACGGTGGAATCGGGAGGTACGGTGCAGTCCAACACGATTTTGAATGCAAAGATTTCCGCTAAGGATAAGGTGATTACCACCGGTAAGAAAGGTGCGATCATCGGCGGTTATACACATGCGCTGAAAGGAATCGAAGCGATGACGGCAGGCAATGATGTGGAGGTTAAGACGATTCTGCATTGCGGCTACGAGCCGGAAGAATTTGATAAGCTGATTGAGGCAAGGCAAAAAGAAGCAGAGACGAAGGCGAAGCTGTCAGAATTGGTGGAGACGATGACGGAGGCCCTTCGGGAGAAGCGTATGCGCGGTTCGGTCACATCCGGTGCTACGGAAGCGAAGCTGTCAGAATGGAACAAGCTGAAGGATGATTATTTCGCCAAACTGGATAGAATCGGGGGCGAGCGTGAAAGACTGGAAGAAATCATGGAGCGGAGTAAAGGCGCCTATATCAAGATCGATGGCAATCTGTACCGCAATGTAGTGATCTGCCTTAATGCGGAGCAGATGGTTATGGACCGCAATACTTGCTTTATGAAGTATACGGCGGATCGCGGTATTATTGAAGGAACGGTGATTATTCATAATTAGGGGTTGTGATCAGATGGAGCTTACATTATGATAGAGCAGATTAACACTTACAGGGAAGCAGAAGAATATATCAATACCATTCCGAAGTTCACCAGTAAGAACAGTATGGAACATACGAAAAGGTTTTTGGAGCATTTGGGAAACCCGGCGCAGAACAGTAAAATGATTCACATAGCAGGCACAAACGGAAAAGGTTCCGTTTGTGCTTATTTGTGTTCCGTGTTTAAAGAAGCGGGCATATCCGCAGGGATGTTTATCTCCCCGCATCTGGTCACGATGCGGGAACGGTTTGTGATTGAGGGGAAAATCATATCGGAGGAAGCATTCCTAGAGGCTTTCAGGATAGTAGCTGCCTATTTGCAGAAGCTGCCGGAGGACTTGCAGAGGATTTCCTATCATCCCACGTTTTTTGAATTCCTGTTCTTTATGGCAATGGTGATTTTTAAAAGAAGCGGTGTAGAGTACGTGGTGATGGAGACGGGACTTGGCGGCAGACTCGATGCTACCAACTCGGCAGAGAATAAAGTGATGTGTATTCTGACCGCTATCGGCTATGACCATATGGAATACCTGGGAGATACCCTGACTGAGATTACCTTTGAAAAAGCGGGAATCCTGCGTTCCGGCATTCCGGTTGTATATCCGGTGAAGCAGGCAGAGGTGGCAGATAAGATCAGGGAATGTGCCGGGCAGACCGGTGCTGAAATTTTTCCGGTGGAAAAGCAGGCGATAAAAGAAATTAAGATTCATCACAAAACAATTGATTTTTCTCTTCATTTACACTATTATGATTATATTAGTTTTACTGTGTCTACTTCCGCAGTCTATCAGATTGAGAATGCTTCTTTGGCGATCAGGGCCTTGGAGCTTTTGGCGGATGAGCGGATTACCGTTCCCGTGATGCAGGCGGGAGTCCGTAAGGCATTTTGGGAAGGCAGAATGGAAGAAATTCTGCCGTCGGTCTATTTGGACGGCGCCCATAATATTGATGGCATTTTGGCTTTTATAGAAACAGTAAAATCTCATCCCTGTCAGGGAAGGCGGAAGTTACTTTATTCCGTGGTGAAGGATAAACAATATCAGGCAGTAATAGAGGCACTGGCATCATCAGGATTATTTGATGTGATTGGTGTGGTAGCACTTACGGATGCACGTGCATTACCGCTTGCAGCACTGGAAGAAAATTTCAGACAATATACCGGATTTGAATGCAGGATGTATGAAGCGCTGGATACGGCAATGAAAGAGCTGGTATTTGGCAAGGGTGACGAGGATAAAGTGTATATTGTCGGTTCATTATATTTGGTAGGCGAAGTAAAAGCCCTTTTAAGGAGGCCTCGGCATGATTAATTTTGAAGAAGAATTAAAGAAGTTTCACCCAAGTTTAGAAGTTGAAGATGCGGAAGAAGCGATTTATAATCAGGATCTGACGGATATGGCAGACCTGATGGTTAAGATTGTTAAGGATGCAAAGAAAGTTGAAGAAGAATAGGGGATTGGCATAGATGATTTGTTATCAGTGTGGATGTAATCTGTCCGAACATGATTTCTGCACGAACTGTGGTGCCGATGTAGCCCTTTATAAAAAGATCATATATATATCCAACCGGTTCTATAATGAAGGTTTGGAGAGGGCAAATGTCAGAGATCTGACAGGTGCGGTCACAAGTTTAAGGCAAAGTCTGAAGTTTAATAAAAATAACGTGGAAGCACGGAATCTGCTCGGTCTGGTATATTTTGAGACCGGTGAAGTGGTAGCGGCGCTCAGTGAATGGGTTATCAGTAAGAATCTGCGTCCGAAGAAGAATATTGCAGATGATTATATTGATATGATTCAGACGAACCAGAATCGTCTGGATATCATTAATCAGACGATTAAGAAATACAATCAGGCACTTACTTATTGTAATCAGGATAGTCTGGATCTGGCGGTGATCCAGCTTAAGAAAGTTTTATCGTTAAATCCGAAATTTATCAGGGCACATCAGCTTTTGGCACTTTTGTTTATCAATAATGAAGAGTGGGAGAAAGCCAAGAGAGAACTGAGCAAGTGTCTGGAAATAGATACGAATAATATAGTGACACTCAGGTATCTGAAAGAAGTAGATGAGATGCTCATACCTGAGGAAGGTGTGAAGAATTCTACGAAGAAGCAGAAGAAAACAGAGGAGATCATCAAGTATCAGAGCGGTAACGAGACGATCATCCAGTCTGTCAATGTGAAGGAAGGCAAGGGAGTTACTTCGCTGCTGAATCTCGGCATCGGTCTTGTAATCGGCATTGCCATTGCTTTTTTCCTGATTCTGCCTGCCAGAATTCAGAATGCCAGAGCAAATATTGATGAAGAACTGCGCAAGGTAAGCGAACAGTCGGATGCTAAGACAGCGACAATCGATGAAATGCAGCAGCAGTTGGATGAACTGACGGCGGCAAACAGCAATTTGGAGCAGGATTTATCAGCTTATATGGGAACGGACGGAACCTTACGTTCCGTAGACAGTTTGATGAAAGCGGCGGGAGCCTATTTAACCAATCCGGAAGAGGTAACTGTGGTGGCAGATTATCTGGAGGAGATTCAGACGGAAGAATCGGATGAAGAAAGCAGTACTTCCGAAGCTTTTGATAATCTCTATCATACCCTGCTGGCACTGGTGGGGCCGAGCATTGCCGAGTCTTACTATAATGACGGCTATGAGGCATACAGGCAGGAGAACTACGAAGATGCGATCCCTAACTTAGAGAAAGCATTTAAGTATGATGCTACCAACGGGGAAGCCTTATATAATCTTGCCAATGCCTATTACAGGATTGGTGACGAGGACAAGGCGAGAACTACTTATCTGCAGATCATTGAGTTGTTCCCGGGAACCGAGAAAGCCAGCAAGTCAGAGGCATTCTTAGAAGAGATGGGCAATGCGGAATAGAATCGGATAAAGAATATTTAAAACACGAAAGAGGACGTAGTAATTTACGCCCTCTTTTTTTGCGCATATAAGCAGAGTCAGAAGACCGATTAAAACGGAAAGGAGTTTACATAACATGGATGAAGAGTTTAAAGTGATTGACAATTATCTAATGATAAGACTGCCGAATGAGATTGACCATCATAAATCGGTGGACATCAGTGCAAAAGCGGACCGGTATATCGTTTCAAAGAAAGTGGGAAATGTTGTTTTTGATTTTGAGCGGACAACCTTTATGGACAGTTCGGGAATCGGCATTATCCTGGGAAGGTACAAGAAGATATCCTGTTTCGGCGGCAGAGTGTATGCGGTTAATGTAGACAGCAGAATACGTCGGATACTGCTGTTGTCCGGATTGGAAAATATTGTGGAGATTATGGAATAGTGCAGGAGAAGGAGAGGTTAAAGGAGGAGAACATGATTGAGATTATAGAAAAGAAGGATATCGGAACGATCACCAATGAAATGCGGCTGGAGTTTGCGGCAGTGTCGGACAATGAGGCTTTTGCAAGAATGGCGGTGGCGGCTTTTATTACGCCCCTCAATCCTACCTTGGAGGAATTGTCCGATGTGAAGACAGCAGTATCTGAGGCAGTGACTAATGCCATTATTCACGGTTATGAGAATCGGGGCAGCAGAGAGAACAAGGTTTGCATGTACTGCGTGATCAGAAAAGATGTGCTGGAGGTGGTTATCAGCGATCAGGGATGCGGGATTGAGAACGTGAAGCGGGCGATGGAACCGCTTTATACCACCAGACCGGAGTTAGAAAGATCCGGCATGGGCTTTGCTTTTATGGAAGCCTTTATGGATGAGCTGCAAGTGCACTCCGAGGTGGGAGAAGGAACTGTTGTCAGGATGTATAAGAAGATAGGACTTGGTTCCTGGATAGATAGAGAGGAATAGCCGATGGAGGAAACTGCCGTATTAATTGAACGATCACAGGCAGGAGATAAAGAGGCAAGAGAGAAACTGATAGAGGAAAACCTGGGGCTGGTACGGCATATCGTGAAGCGTTTTGTAGGACGGGGATATGATATGGAGGATTTATTTCAGATAGGCTGTATCGGATTGATGAAGGCAATCGATAAATTTGATTTGCGTTTTGAAGTCCGCTTCTCCACCTATGCAGTTCCCATGATCCAGGGGGAAATTAAAAGATTCCTTCGGGATGACGGTATGGTGAAGGTGAGCAGAACACTGAAGGAGAACGGATGGAAAGTAAAGCAGGCGGCAGAGCGGCTTTCCCAGGAGTATGGACGGGATGCCACCTTGAAGGAATTGTCGGAGGAAACTTCGCTTAGTATAGAAGATATTGTGATGGCATTGGATGCCAATGTAGAAGTAGAGTCTATTTATAAGTCGGTCTATCAGTCCGACGGAAATGAGATCTATCTGGTAGATCAGGTGGTAGGCGGCAATGGCGGTGTGGGTTGTTCCGCTGCCGGACAGACAGGGTTAAACGGAAACGGTGTCTGTGAAGACGTAGAAAAGGAAAAAATACTAAACCATATGCTGTTAGATCAACTGCTTGGACAGTTGGGAGAGACAGAGAGGACATTGATTCAAATGCGGTATTTTCAGGACAAGACTCAGGTAGAAGTGGCGAAATGTCTGGGAATCAGTCAGGTTCAGGTCAGCCGTATGGAGAAGAGGATTTTGATGCAGCTTCGCAAAGAAGTGTGTGCCTGTTAAAAATAGTGTCTGTTAAGAATCGCCTGTTAAGAATAGTAACGGGAATTGTTGCAATGTGATACTTTTTCATGTAAAATAAAAAGCAGTTTGGAAGACAGTATTGGTTATGTTTTAACGCAAGAAATTATAGCGCGGGAAAATAACACGAAAAGTATAAGGATAATGTAATTGCAGCAGGGAGGTATTTTTATGGGATTTTTATTATTGGCAGGCGGATTGCTGGTTGTTATTATTGCGGTTATCGTAGCGGTGGTTTCTTCGGTATCGGCTGCTGTTGCCGCTGATCAGGATATAGACAGTTAATGGTGTGCCAGGAGGAACGATAGGATGAATACATTTCAATATCAGGTGGTAAGTATCGATGGGGATTACGCGAACTTAAAGCGCATCGATATCGAAAGTGACGAAATCAAGCTGGTGGCGAGAGCTTTACTGCCGCCTGAAATTATGGAAGGAACGAAACTTTTATATGAAATGATGCAGTATGAGATCATGGAATAGAATGTATTGTCAGAGGAAAGAATGGAGTGAAATGCTTCATTCTTTTTTTTGTGTGTCATAGGAAGGTGCTCGAGCAGTGATAAGAAGAAAGTCATGCTGCCGGGGCTGACTTTTATGTGTAAAGAATAGAAAATCCGGTTTTAGTTATACTAAGAGCAGAATAGCAAAAGGAGAAAATATAAAGTTATGTCAACTAATATAACCGTTTATCTCAAGGCGGAGCAGAATGTAGAATTGCAGACAGCGGACGTGTATGTCAAGGATATCGGAAAACTGACTTGCAGTGACGAGCATGTTCTGGCGAAGGCCAAGGCGATTAAGCTGCATCATTTTAAGGATGGAGAAAGAAAGAGAGAGGTTATCAGCATCTTAAAGGTAATCGAGGAGATTGAAAAGGCATGTCCGAATACCAGTGTGGAAAATATCGGTGAGACTGATGTGCTGGTGGAATACATTGATGTGAATAAACATAAGGGTTTTGTTCAGTGGGTCAAGCTTCTCTTTGTGGCATTGGTCAGTTTCTTCGGAACATCCTTTACTATCATGGCTTTTCATAATGATATCGGTATTAATGATGTGTTTACCAAGATATACGAGATGGTGATGGGACAGCCGGGGGACGGTTACGGCATTTTGGAACTTGCATATTCTGTCGGATTGGCGGTGGGGATCATAGTATTCTTTAATCATATCGGCGGCAGAAGAATTACCAAAGATCCTACGCCTATCGAGGTGGAAATGAGAGTGTATGAAAGGGATGTAAATACGGCATTGATAGAAACCGCGGAAAGGGAAGGAAAGGTCAAAGATGTTCTTTAAACAGATATTGCTGGCAGTGATCGGTGCCAGTGCAGGATTGATTGTTTCGGCAGGGGTTTTTACTGTATTGATTTCAGTAGGGTTAATTCCGAGATTTGCGGGCAAAATGCATGTGGCACGCAAGATTTTTGCCTTGGAGGAAATGGTGGTATTCGGCACGTTGGCGGGCGGCTTTTGCAGTATTTTCAGTGACTGGGGTATGATAGGAGAGTATGTCAGAAAGCATCAGGTGTTTGGTGCGGAAGCTACGGATGGTGTATGGGATCTGTCAGCTATGATATTTTTGATCATATTCGGGCTGTTTGCAGGCATTTTTGTGGGATGTCTGGCATTGGCGATTGCGGAGATGCTTGATACGATCCCGATTTTTTCAAGGAGAATAGGATTCCGGCACGGACTGGGAATTGCCATTTTAGCCGTTGCCTTGGGTAAATTAGTGGGAAGCCTGATTTATTTCACACAACAGGTGTATCTGTATGGCGGGTAAGCATGATAAAGGTAATAGGAATTAAGAAGATTAGAAAAAGGAGATAGAGACATGGCACAAAATCAAAAACCTAAAACAATGCAGGAAAAAAAGGAACAGGAATATCAGCAGCATGTGGAGCAGGTGACGCCCAAATACAGCCTTCCATGGCGGATGTGTAAGGCGTTTATCACAGGCGGTATTATCTGCCTGATCGGGCAGTTTATTTTAAATTATGCAACCAATACGGCAGGGCTTGATAAGGATACGGCAGGATCATGGTGTTCTATGCTGCTTGTACTGGCAAGCGTAGTACTGACAGGGTTTAATCTGTATCCCAGACTGGTGGAATGGGGCGGTGCGGGCGCTCTCGTACCGATCACGGGTTTTGCCAATTCTATTGCATCTGCCGCGGTCGAATACCAGAAGGAAGGTCAGGTATTCGGTATCGGATGTAAGATTTTTACCATTGCGGGTCCGGTGATTTTATATGGTATTTTCACCAGTTGGGTATTGGGGGTTATTTGCTGGCTGATGCAGCTTGTGGGGATAGGATGACAGGGAAAAGGTGGATAAAATTATAATCCGTAGTTATTTTTGCACAAAAAATAAATAAAAAATACGATAAACACTGGAAAACTGCATAAAATAGATGTATACTAAGGATAAAAGTTTAGCAAAAGAATATTTTTCTCACATAAGAGTTTAAAGAGAACAATAGATTTGGGGAATAGAAGGGAGACAGGTATGAAAAAGAAATTGATATCAGTATGGATGTCAGCGGCTATGGTGTGCGGCTTTTTAACAGGATGCGGACAAAATACAGATACGCAGCAGACCGCAGGGGAGAACACAGAAGCTTCGGTGGAAGCCTCAGCAGGACAGGAAGGATTGGAGTCTGGTGATATCACATTATCCATTTGGGCCGGTGAGGAGGACAAGGATTTGATCGCCGCTATTGCGGATCAATTTGTGGCAGAACATGCTGATGAGGCAAATATTACGATAGAATGGTCTCCTATGGTGGAGGGAGAATGCCGTTCCAATCTATTGGGTGATATCTTGAACGCACCGGATGTGTATACAACTACGGACGGAGATCTGCGGTCTATCGTTGCCGGCGGCGGTGCTTCTCCTGTGATCAATCCCGATGAGATTAAGGCAGAAAATCTGGAGGCGGCGGTAGCGGCGCTGACGATCAATGATACAATATACGGGTATCCGATTACTGCGGATAACGGATATTTTCTATATTATAATACGGCATATCTGACGGCGGAAGATGTGCAGAGTCTGGACAGAATTCTGGAGGTGGCCGCAGAGAACGGCAAAACCTTCGATATGAACTGGGAATCCGGATGGTATCTGTATTCTTTCTTCGGACAAACCGGTTTGAAAGTCGGGTTAAATGATGATGGCGTGACGAATTTCTGTGACTGGAATTCTACAGAGAATGCCATTAAGGGAGTAGATGTGGCAGAATCGCTTCTTGCCATTGGTGCCAATCCCGGGTTTAAGAATACAGAGGACTGGCTGACAGATGCTCAGGAGGATACGTGTATCGCTCTTGTCAGCGGCGTGTGGGATGCATCTGCCATCAAGGCGATATGGGGCGATAACTATGCGGCGGCGAAGCTGCCTACTTATACCTGTGCCGGACAGCAGGTGCAGATGGCCTGTTATTTCGGATATAAAATGATTGGTGTCAACCCCTATTCAGAACATGAGACATGGGCGCATGAACTTGCAAAATACATATCCAATGAAGAAAATCAGAAATTGCGGTTTGAAATGAGGGGACAGGGACCTTCCAATATCAATGCGGGACAGTCTGAGGCGGTAAAGCAGGACATGGTTATACAGGCGGTGCTTGCCCAGTCTGCTTATTCGGAACCGCAGAGGCTGGGCGGCAACTTCTGGACACCGTCCATGAATCTGGGCATAGCCTGTGATACAGGTGAGATCGGAGATGTTACGCTGCAGGAATTGCTGGACAATACGGTGGCTGAAATTACGGCGTCTTCTGTCCAATAAGAGGGAATGAAGTGACCCGTACGAGGGGATTACGGATTAGCTGTGGTGCCCGGATGATATGCGGGAATTGTGAGGGAAAATCATTTTAAGGAGATTATTAATATGAGCAAAAAGAAATCCAGTATCAGATGGTGGCTTTTTATTCCGGTGGCGGCAATGGGGATTATGATTTTATTGTCTAATGTGATGGCAATCACAAGCCTTAGAAATGTTAATAAAGAGGCGAGGGAGATCTCAGATGTATATATGGAAGGGATCAGTCAGCTTGGAGATATCCGCAGCAGTGTAAAAGATTTGCATACTACCGCATTATCCCATATTGTGGCAACGGATTCCAACACAATGATTGCTCTGGTAGATACCGTACGCGAAATGGAGGATAGTCTGGTGCAGGAATTGGAAGCATATAGGCCTTATCTGCAGGCAGGCGATGAAACAGTCTATGATGAAATTTTGGCGCAGTATGAGATTTCCAGGGATGCGATTGCTTCCATGATGGCACTGAGTGCAGACACACAGAATGCGGCGGCTTTTGAGATTGCCAATACCACATTAAAAGACAGCACCGATGCTATGAATGATGGAATCGATACGCTGGTGGAACATGCGCAACTGTCTTCTGAGGCGGCAAAAGATAGTTTATCCGGTGTTTATCAGAGGGCTTTTTCCATGAATGTTGTGATAGGTGTGACAGGCATGGCAATGCTGGTGTTGGCACTGATCGTGATTCAGTGGAGAGTCTTGTCTCCGATTGCCAGAACCGAGAAATCGTTAGTGGGTATTATGGATGATATTGATAACCGCCAGGGCGATTTGACGAAGCGGGTGAAGTTGTACAGCCGTGATGAGATTGGATCTTTAGGAGGCGGTATCAATGCCTTTATTGAGAAATTACAGAATATTTTAAGAACAGTGACGGACAGTTCCGTACAGATGAACGGAATCGCCGGAGAGGTAGCTCTTAGTCTGGAAAAATCCAACAGCAGTGTGACAGAACTTTCCGCAGTGACGGAGGAATTATCGGCTACGATGTCTGAGGTGGGCAGAAATGCGAGTATTATTAATGAGAGCGCCGCGTCTGTCAGCAGTGAGGTAGGTGCGATTGCCGAGAAGACGAATGAGATCAGTGATTATTCCAAGGAGATGAAGAAGCATGCGGATCAGATCGAGACGTCTGCCCGTGATACCATGGAGAGCACCGGCAACAAAGTAAAAGAGATTGTGGATATATTAAACAAGGCGATTGCGGAGAGTGAGAGCGTTAATCAGGTTAATACGCTGACTCAGGATATCTTGAGTATTGCCAGACAGACCAATCTGCTTGCGCTGAATGCTTCTATCGAGGCGGCAAGAGCAGGAGAAGCAGGCAAGGGCTTTGCCGTGGTGGCCACTGAGATCAGTCATCTGGCAGAGGGCAGCCAGAATACGGCGGGGCGCATTCAGCAGATCAATAATATCGTGGTAGCAGCGGTACATAATCTGGCAGACAATGCAAACGGTCTGATCGCTTATATGAATGATGCAATTCTTCCGGAGTTCGAAGGGTTCGTGGCAGCTGGCAGTGAATACAAGAAGAATGCTTCTTATATCGAGAGTGTGATGGGAGAGTTTGTCAGTAAGACGGATAAACTGAATGAATCCATAACCGAGATCGCAGATTCTATCGAGTCCATCAGCCGTGCGATCGGAGAAGGTGTGAATGGTGTTGCCAGCACGGCGGACAGTATGCAGACTCTGGCATTGGAAGTAAATGAAGTATCCAGAAAGATAGATGAGAATCAGGCGATTGCCGGTTCTTTGAAGAAAGAGACGGAGATTTTCGTGAACCTGTAGGAAATGAATCTGCAATCATGTAATGAAAGTGATATGCAATGATATACAGAATTATGTTTGTTGTGTGAAACGACAGAAGTGTTGTGCTTCTGTCGTTTTGCTTATGTGGTAAGAAAGGGGGCGAGCAGTAGCGAGAAGAAAGTTAGGCAGCCAAGGTAAAAAGGGATGATTTCAGACGATAGAAATGATATACTTAGAACGATATGAAAATGATGCATATATATAAGTTTATATGCCGGGAGAAAGACTTTGATCATAGTAAACCGCTCTGATTGGAGGAACGTGACAGAAATGGATCATTTTATCTATAAAGACCAGAAGAAGTTAAGATTAGGTTATACCACGGGCACTTGTGCAACGGCAGCAACCAAAGCGGCTGCACAGATGCTGCTTGGCGGTAAGCGGGTGGAACGGGTAGAACTGATAACACCCAAAGGAATACCGTTACAATTAAAGGTAGAGCAGATTACTGTGGAAGAAAATAAGGTATCCTGTGGGATACGAAAGGATGCCGGGGATGACTACGATGTGACAAACGGTGCCTATGTATATGCCAGTGTGGAGAAGATTAAAGAGGGGTATGAGATAGACGGCGGCGAAGGCATTGGAAGAGTGACGAAGCCGGGATTAGACCAGTCCGTAGGAAATGCTGCAATCAATACGGTACCGCGACAGATGATGGCGGCAGTGATGGCGGAAGCAGCGGATGATTACGGCTATGAAGGCGGGCTGCGCACGGTGATCTCCGTGCCGGAGGGTGTGGATATCGCTAAGAAGACATTGAATGAGAAAATGGGAATTATGGGCGGCATCTCTATTTTAGGCACATCCGGTATTGTGGAGCCTATGAGCGAAGCCGCATTGACGGATACGATCCGGGCAGAGTTGAGTATGTATTGCGCCCAAGGGCAGAAGGATATTATTATTACGCCGGGTAATTACGGAGAAACCTTTCTGACTGATCAGTTAGGGCTGGATCTGGATCATACGGTAAAGTGCAGTAATTTTATCGGAGAGACGATCGATATGGCTTATGAATTTAAGCTGTCCAGCCTGCTTTTGATCGGACATTTGGGAAAGCTGGTAAAGTTAGGCAGCGGTATTATGAATACTCATTCCAAGTATGCTGACGGCAGAATGGAAACGTTATCAAGCTGTGTTCTGCTTGCCGGAGGAAGCGGAGAGCTTGCCCGCAGGATCTTGGACTGTAATACGACTGATGAAGCAGTGGAAGTGCTGTGGATGGCGGCTTTTTTGCAGCCGGTCATGGAGCAGTTGATGAAGAAAATTGAGAGTGCGCTGCGGCAGCGGGCATATGAAGGCTTGGAGATTGAGGCGGTGGTCTTTTCTAACCGGTTCGGTGTGCTGGGCAAAACCAAAGGTGCGGATCAGTTGATGATGCTGCACCGTAAATAGGGAATGAAGCGTGTGGGGCTGCAGTAGGTGTAGCAGGTGGAAATGTCGGGAAAGAAAGGCTTGGTTGTTGAGATGGTAGATTTTGTGGGAGCGGGGCCCGGAGCGGAGGATCTGATTACGGTGCGCGGCATGAGGCTTTTGCAGGAGGCGGATTGTATTATTTATGCGGGTTCGCTGGTAAATCCTGAATTGTTGTCTTATGCGAAAGAGGATTGCGTGGTTTATAACAGTGCCGTCATGCATTTGGGTGAAGTGTTGGAAGTTATGGAGCATATGGAAGCCGAGGGAAAGCATACGGTCAGGCTGCATACCGGAGATCCGTCTCTCTATGGTGCTATCCGGGAGCAGATTGATGCTTTGAAAAAGAAGGGAATTTCGTGCAGAATCTGTCCCGGAGTGAGCAGCTTCTGCGGAGCGGCGGCAGCTCTGGAAGCGGAATATACACTGCCATCGGTGAGCCAAAGTGTGATTATTACACGCATGGAGGGCAGAACACCGGTGCCGGAGCGGGAGAAATTACACTCCCTGGCGCAGCATGGTTCTACCATGGTACTTTTCTTAAGCAGCGGCATGACAGAGCGGGTACAGGCAGAATTATTGCGGGGGGCCTACACGGAGAAGACGCCTTGTGCCATTGTGTATAAGGCAACGTGGCAGGATGAAAAGGTGATCCGTGGCGTGGTTGGACAATTATGTAAACTTGCAAAAGAGAATCATATCACGAAGACGGCATTGATCGTTGTGGGAGATGTGTTGGGGGATGATTACGAGTTGTCCAAGCTGTATGACAAACATTTTACCACAGAGTTCAGGCAGGGAACCGATTCAGATCAGAGCAAATGAGCGGCTGTGATATGGCAGGGGATAAAAGCAGGACGGCAGGCGGTTGGAGCCGGACGGATCCGGATAGAAGACAGGCATGTTTGAGCAGAACTGACAGTGACGAAAAGGAAAAAGCGGCAGGAGCAAAGACAGTGGGAATGACAAAAGAAGATATTACAATTCGGGCTGCATCGGTAAAGGATGCGGAAGCACTTTTGGCAATTTATGCACCTTATATAGAACAGACGGCAGTGACCTATGAATATGAAGTACCAACAGCAGAAGAATTTGCGGCAAGAATCAGGCATACGCTGGAGAAGTATCCTTATCTGGCGGCAGAAGCCGGAGGAGAAATCGTAGGGTATGCTTATGCGGGGCCTTTGCATGAAAGGGCGGCCTACGATTGGTCCGTGGAACTGTCTGTTTATGTGAAGATGAATCGGAAAGGCCGGGGGATCGGCAGAAGGCTGTATGAGCAGTTGGAAGAGTCCTTAAGAGAGCAGGGGATTGTCCACGCGGCGGCCTGCATCGCTTACCCAGAACAGGAGGATGAATATTTAACTTATGACAGTGTGCGTTTCCATGAGAGACTGGGGTTTACCATGGTGGGGCAGTTTCATGTATGTGCTTATAAGTTTAATCGTTGGTATGGTATGGTCTGGATGGAAAAACAGATCGGAGAGCGCCATGAGAAACAGCCGTCGGTGAAGCCTTTTTCGGAAATCTGTAAGAAGGAAGAGTAAAACAGCAATGAAAATAGAAATGAAAGCAGAAATAAAACAGAAATAAAAACAGAAATGACAATTGGGAAAAACAAGGGAATATAAGGGGAAATAAGGAACAGAGTCATGATAAAAATTGATTTGATCACCGGATTTCTGGGCTCCGGTAAGACAACTTTCTTAAAGAAATATGCGAAGTATCTGTTGGAACAGGGACAAAGAATCTGTATTCTTGAGAATGATTTCGGCGCAGTCAATGTAGACATGCTGCTGTTGCAGGATATTATGGGTGAAAATTGTGAACTGGAAATGGTAGCCGGAGGGTGTGATGCGGACTGCCATAAGAGACGTTTTAAGACGAAACTGATTTCTATGGGGATGCGGGGATTTGACCGGGTTCTCATAGAACCGTCAGGGATTTTTGATGTGGACGAATTCTTTGACTCTTTACATGAGGAACCTCTGGACCGCTGGTATGAAATCGGTAACGTGATTGCAATCGTGGATGCCCGGCTGGAACCGGAGCTGTCAGAGGAATCGGAGTATCTTCTGGCATCGCAGGTGGCCGGTGCAGGGCAGATTGTACTGAGCAAGTCTCAGGAAGCCAGTCAGGAAGATGTGGCCGGGACTGCGGCGCGCTTAAACAGAGTGATGGAAGCTTTTCAGTGCCCGCGCAGATTTACGATAGAGCAGGATATGATCGTTAAAGACTGGGCGGAACTGACGGAAGAAGATTATAAGAGGCTTTCAGGCTGCGGATATGTGTCAGAAAATTATCGGAAGCTTTGGTTTGACCAGAGAGAAGCCTTTCATTCCGTTTATTATATGCATGTGCGTATGACGAGAGAAAAACTGCGGGAGACGGCAGAAATGCTGCTGCAGGATAAGGCCTGCGGAACTATTTTCCGAATCAAAGGATTTATGATGGAAGCGGAGAATCGGTGGATAGAGCTAAATGCCGTTCGGGGAGACATTTCGCTGCAGCCGATTGAGAAAGGTCAGGAAGTATTGATTGTGATTGGGGAAGGATTAGCCAAGAACGCTATCGATCCCTATTTTGTACCTTATATTGTGGAAGAAGGAACAGTATGCGCAGAGTAATCATTCTTTCCTACACGGAGGCAGGAAAACAATTAAATAAAAAGGTAACAGATTATTTCGTGAAAAAAGGCGACGTTTTAGTCTCATGCTGTTATGGTCGTGCGCGTGGTTTTCTGTCAGTTGATTCTGATGCGGATGGGGCGATTGATGGGATGGATTTTATGTCAACCGATGAGTTGCTGCAGCAGGAATGGTGCAGAACGGATGCTTTTGTGTTTATCGGAGCAATGGGGATTGCCGTGCGCCATGTGGCACCTTTTCTGGAAAGTAAGGTGCATGATCCTGCGGTACTGGTTCTGGATGAAAAGGGACAATTCGTGATACCTGTGGTGTCCGGACATATCGGCGGGGGTGTTACGCTGGCGCGGGAACTGGCAGCAGTAACCGGAGGACAAGCGGTGATTACCACAGCGACGGATGTGGAAGAACGGTTCGCGGTGGATGTGTTTGCCGGGCGAAATCATTTTTGGATCGAGAATCCGAGTAGCATTAAAAACGTATCTGCGGCGCTTTTGCAAGGCAGGACGGTGGATGTGTGGACAAGCCTTCCTATCGGGGGTGAAGTACCGGAGGGGCTGCGGGTATTGCACTTGGAAGGAATAAGTTTGAAGGATTTACTGGGATGGGAAGAAATATCGGCGGAAGCGCCGGAACAGGGAAGGATATTGAAAGAGCTGCCGATGCAGGAAGCCGGGACACGGAAGACCGCAGCACATGCGGCTATCACCATAGGAGTGCCGCTGTGGGAGCGGGAACGCATTTACGAATATTATGGTTCTTCACAGGTATGTGTCCTCAAGCCGCGGCAATATATTCTCGGTATAGGCTGTAAAAAGGGCAAAACTGCAGAAGAATTGGAAGTTTTTTTGCGGCAGATTTGTGACAGAGTAAAAATAGATATTCATGAGATCGGAGCCATTGCCTCTATCGATGTGAAAAAAGAGGAACCCGGTATCTGGGAATTATCCCGCAGGCTTAGGGCAGAATTTGAAGTATTTTCTGCTGAGGAACTGGCGCAGGTGGAAGAAGCAGTAACGACATCTGATTTTGTGAAAGAAACCGTAGGCGTGGATAATGTCTGTGAGCGGAGCGCTTACTGTCTTGCCAAACGATGGATGTGTGAAGATGGATTGACGGAATGCGGGCGGCAGGAGGAAAAATATAGTCTGATATTGGGAAAACAGGCTCAGGATGGCATGACCATGGCGATTGTGAAAGTTATTCCGCGGGTTGGATGGTAAAAGGGAATGAAGTTATACTAAGGCTGCAAAATACGCAGCCTAAGTATAACTAAATCATTCCCGGAAGAACGCAGAAGCGGCGTTCTTCCAATGGGTGTGTTAGAAACAGTATAATGATGGAAATAAGAGAATGGAGATACTCTGGGGTTGCAAATAGGCAGCTTAAAAAGGAGATTGAGTTATGTTGACTGTAATCGGGATCGGGCCGGGGAAAAAAGATGGAATGACAATTGAAGCTTATCAGGCTTTGGAGCGAAGTGAGTGTATCGTCGGATATACGGTGTATGTGGAACAGGTGCGTGAGCTTTTTCCTGATAAGCAGTATTATACTACGCCCATGACGAAGGAAGTCGAACGGTGTGAATGGGCCATTACGCAGGCGGGAATGGGCAGAGAGATTGCTATGGTGTGCAGCGGTGACAGCGGCGTATATGGCATGGCGGGATTGATCTGTGAACTGGCAGATGATACTCTGGAACTGGAAATTCTGCCGGGGGTAACCGCAGCGTGCAGCGGAGCGTCTGTGCTGGGGGCACCGCTTACCCATGATTTTGCAGTGATCAGCTTAAGTGACAGGCTGACGCCATGGGATCAAATCAAACGGCGTCTGCGGGCGGTAGTGATGGGGGATTTCGTCATCTGTCTTTATAATCCGGCAAGCAAGGGGCGCCCCGATTATCTGCAAAAAGCCTGTGATATTCTGCTGGAAGAAGGGATAGATGGGGACAGAGTCTGCGGTGTTGTGCACAATATCGGAAGAGAGGGACAGAGGGCACAGATTATGACCCTGGCGAAACTGCGGGACTATCGGGCAGATATGTTTACCACTGTGTATATTGGTAATGCAATGACGAAAGAATATAACGGACGGATGGTAACACCCAGAGGATACCGCGAAGTGTATGAGAAAAAGTGATGTATAGAGCAATGGTGAGACAAAGCAGTATCAAAAGAAGTATATAGGAAGAAAGAGATGGGACAGACAGGGAACAGGAAATGTGTCGTATTTGCCGGTACAAGTGAGGGAAGGCAGCTTTATGAATTCTGTGCAGAGAATAGGATAGATGCCGTATTCTGTGTGGCAACGGAATATGGGAAAAACGTATTATGTAAACTAAATGATGCGAAGTGCTATATGCAGGGAAAATTAGACAGACAGCAGAAAGAGTCTGAACCGGAAAGCCGATTTTGGCAGGAAGCGGTAAGAAAACGGGAAGAAGGCAGGATAGAAGCGCGGAATATGCTGCCGGGAATAGAGATTCATGTAGGGAGAATGGATAAGGATGAGATGACAGCCTTTTTGCGGCAGGAAACGCCGGAACTGATCATTGATGCGACCCATCCGTATGCGACAGAGGTTACTGAGAATATACGAAATGCTGCCGAAGCGTATCGAAAGGAACAGAACATAGAAAATCCGGTATATTACAGAGTATTGCGGAATCTGACAGATGAAGGGACATCGGCAGATACAGTGAGGAAAGCGGAGTTGGGAACAGAAGCAGATACAGCGGGAAAAGCTGATACAAAGATCAGTTATCATGAAAATATTCGTCAGGCGGTCGCTTACCTGCAATCTACGGAAGGCAATATTTTTGCCACCACGGGCAGTAAACAGGCGGGAGAATTATGTAAACTAAAGAACTTCGAAAAGAGAGTGTACCTGAGGATACTGCCCAACGTGGAAATGTTGTCTAAGTGTCTGGAACTTGGTTTTTTGCCGGATCATATGATTTGTATGCAGGGCCCCTTTTCCGAAGAACTCAATGAAGTGATGCTGCGGGAGCATGATATTAAGTATCTGCTGACCAAGCAGTCCGGTGAGACGGGCGGCTATCCGGAGAAGGTAAAGGCGGCCCGCGCATGTGGAGCAGAACTGGTGGTGCTTATACCGCCGCAGGAAAAAGAGGGTGTAAGCGTGGAGCAGATGTGTGAGATCATAGGGCATGAAGTAATACTAAGATAGCAAAGTACGCAATCTAAGTATTACTATATCATGCCCGGAAGAATGCCAAAAGCAGGCATTCTTCCCAAAAAGTTTGTGCTGCTGAGAGGTGCGGCCGGAAATGTGAATGATGTGAGGATGTAGGTTTGAATAGAAAAGAGCATGTGATCAAAGAAGTTTACCCGGATTCTATCGCGCAGGAGATGGGAATTGAGCCGGGGGATGTGCTTCTTGCAATCAATGACAATGAAATAGGGGATGTATTCGACTATCGGTATCTGATCAAGGATGAGTATGTGGAAGTGCTGATTCGTAAGTCGGACGGCGAGGAATGGCTTCTGGAGATCGATAAGGAGTATGATGACGATCTGGGCGTAACCTTTGAAAATGAGTTGATGAGCGATTACCGTTCCTGCAGCAACAAATGTATTTTCTGTTTTATTGACCAGATGCCGCCGGGGATGCGTGATAATCTGTATTTTAAAGATGATGATTCCAGACTTTCCTTTTTACAGGGCAATTATATCACCCTGACGAATATGTCCGATCAGGATGTGGAGCGAATCATTAAGATGCAGCTTGCGCCTATCAATATTTCCGTGCAGACTACGAATCCGGCGCTTCGCTGTAAGATGCTGAATAACCGGTTTGCAGGGGAAAAGTTGAAATTTTTGGACAGGCTTTATGAGGGGCATGTGGAAATGAATGGGCAGATCGTGTGCTGCAAAGGGGTAAATGATGGAGAGGAACTTCGGCGCAGTATTACGGATCTGATGAAATATCTGCCTTTTATGCGGAGCGTGTCGGTGGTGCCTGCGGGAATTACCAAGTACAGGGAAGGCTTGTATCCCATCCCTCTTTTTACCAAAGAAGAGGCGGGCGAGATCATAGATATGATTGAAAGTTATCAACCGGAGTGTTTTGAGCGGTACGGTCTGCATTTTATCCATGCCAGTGACGAGTTCTATATCACGGCAGAGCGGGATTTCCCGGAAGAAGAACGGTATGACGGTTATATCCAGTTGGAAAACGGCGTGGGTATGATGCGCTTGTTTCGGACAGAGTTTGCGGAGGCGTTTGCGGCAGCTACACACGGCATGAAATACCATGTTCAGAAACATAAATTAAAGAGGGCGTTAACTGTAGTGACCGGAAAACTGGCATATTCCACGGTGCATGAATTTGCAAGGCAGATGATGCAGGCTTATCCGGGGCTTACGATTCAGACCTTTGCCATCCGCAATGATTTTTTCGGAGAGACGATTACGGTAACAGGGTTGATTACGGGGCAGGATCTGATCGCACAGTTAAAAGAGCAGCAGGACAAGGGCGTTGATCTGGGGGATACGCTTATGATCTCTGCCACCATGCTTCGAAGCGGGGAGCTGGTTTTCTTAGATGATGTGACGATACCGCAGGTAGAAGAGGTGTTGGGACTTCGGGTTGTTGTCGTGGAGTCTGCCGGTCAGGATTTCGTAGATGCTATCCTGCATCGGGATTATTGTATGGAGCGGGCGAATGAGAATTTTGTTTATGTGCAGGCGTATGAGCGGGATAAGTAGGTGAGATTATCCCCGAACACGTTACGATAATATTTATATAGAGACCTATAGTAAGAAGGAGAAAACGATACTATGATTTTATATCATGCAAGTAAGGAAATTGTAGAATTTCCGGAGATCAGAAAAACCCGGTATACGAAGGATTTTTCATGGGGATTTTATTGTACAAACAGTTGGGAGCAGGCGGTTCGCTGGGCTAATCGTGGTATTGGAGAACCAGTGGTGAATTTTTATTTATATGAACCCTTAGATACGTTGTCAATACTGAGGTATGAAAAGATGACAGATGAGTGGCTGGATTTTATCGCAAAATGTAGGAATGGAGAGACACATTCATATGATATTGTTGAGGGACCAATGGCAAATGATACGGTTTGGAATTATGTAAATGACTTTTTGGCTGGAAATATAACCCGAAAACAGTTTTGGACATTGGCTGAGTTTAAGCATCCGACTCATCAGATTAGTTTTCATACATTGTCTGCACTTAATTGTCTGAAATTTGAAAGGAGTGAAGTGGTTTATGATAACGAAAGAGAAAAATGATCTCTTTTATGTTTGTTCGTTAATTGAATATATTGCGCGGAAAACAAAGAATAAAAGGAAAATTATTGTCGATTTGTTAGGTGAAGAAGGTATTCGGAAACAATTATATGATGCGGAAGTGAATCATTGTCTTTCATTTGAACAGGTGAGCGATGAACTGATTGAACAGTATAAAATTCCTCAGGGAACATTTGACACTATTGCAGGATGCAAATACTCAATTCCCAGTGTGACAGATATTGGGAAATTATATAGCATTATGATAGAGAATTGTGCAAAGCCGGGAGACGAGATAGGAGAATTGATACGAATATTTTCTTCATTTATCAGTGAAAAAATCTCGGACTTCAAAACAGATGTGTATTATCAAAATCCAGACTATTTGGAATGTTCTTATAGGTCAGGATATTTGCTGGACTAATGGATGCATTGAAAGGGAATATACAATTTAAGTGACAATAGACAGTAAAATATTTGAGAAGAGATTGAAAAGAAATGAGGAAAAGATGAAACCGGAAAATCATATCTACATCATCGGCATCGGCATGGGTGATCCCCGGAACCTGACCGTGGAGGCGGCAGAGGCAATAGAGACGGCAGATCTGCTGATCGGGGCGAAACGTGTGCTTGTGCCCTATGAAAAGTCCAAAAGGTGTGTAGCTTCTTATCAGACCAAAGAAATATTACAGATGTGTCTGGATCGGGACGCACAGGAGCAGATGCAAGAGGAGAATACCAGGCGGGAGAGCACCGGACAGCAGCTAGAAAGTTTTCGGAAGATGCGTATCAGACAGCATGCAGAAAGCACGGAAAGAGTGGAAAACATAGCTGTCTTAATGTCCGGCGACAGCGGTTTTTACAGCGGCACGAAGGCACTTCTGGCAGCGCTTGAAGCTGAATGGGGTGAAAAGGCGGTACACAGCCGGGTTACGGTTCTCCCAGGGATTTCTTCGTTATCCTATTTCTGTGCAAGGATCGGAAGGTCATGGGAGGACGCAGAAATCGTGAACCTTCATGGCGTGCAGGAGAACCTGTGGCAGGCGGTGCTGACCCATGAGAAAGTATTTGCCATAACCGGAGGTAATGTGAAGCAGCATCTACAACAGTTGGCGGAACATGGTCTTGGGGATGTGTATGGTTATGTGGGAGAGAATTTATCCTATATGCATATGACGGAGCAAAGATCAGAAGAATCATGTGCTGCAAAATCAGAGCAAAGAAACACAGAGCAGGAGATAAGTACAACAGCCATGTCTACAAAAATGCAGGACGGTGATGATGCACTTTGGGAATGCATATCAGAAGGAACAGTCCGTGAACTGGCACAGAAACACTACGCAAACTTAGCAGTTCTCTATCTGGAAAATCCGGCAGCAGTCAGCACCAATTTATGGGGCTTGCCGGACGAAAGCTTTATCCGCGGGGAGGTTCCCATGACTAAAGCAGAAGTAAGGGCGGTTGTGATGAGTAAGCTCCGTATCAGAGATAAAGATGTGGTTTATGATATCGGTGCGGGAACCGGATCTGTCTCTGTGGAGATGGCATTGGCGGCACGCAAAGGAAAAGTATATGCGATCGAAACAAATTCCGTGGCGATAGAATTATGTAAACTGAATCGACAGCACTTTTGTTTACATAACATGGAAACTATAGAAGGTATGGCACCCGAAGCGTTACAGGATCTGCCTGCGCCGGACGTGGCTTTTATCGGCGGAAGCAAAGGGCTTCTTCGGGAGATCGTGGAGCTGCTATACCGTAAAAATCCGGCTATTCGCCTGGTGATCAACACCATCACCGTGGAAAATACCGCCACAGCGCTGACACTGTTGGAGTCGGAGCAGTTTATTGATGTGGAAATGGTGCAGCTTCAAGTCAGTCGGGCAAAGAAAGCAGGCACAAGCCATATGCTGACAGCACAGAATCCGATTACGATTTTGACCGCCAGAGGAAAGGGTGCGAAACTGTAAAGAAGTTTTTACAGATTTGTATGTGGAACGTTTGAGAATGTAGTGTTTGAATAAATTCTGTCAGAATGGGATTCCGTCCGCTTCTCTTTGCAAAAATATTTCGGAATAGAGGAAAAATGTATCATACAATTTCAGAAAAATCAGAACAACATAATTCACAGCCGGGCGGCATTCTGATTGCAGCTACAGCCAGCGACAGCGGCAAGACGACGTTTACCTGCGGTTTGCTTCGTTTGCTTGTGCAAAAGGGTTTAAATCCCTGTGCTTTTAAGTGCGGTCCGGACTATATTGACCCCTCTTTTCACAAGCGGGTACTTGGTGTGCCAAGCTTCAATCTGGATCCCTTTTTCACAGGGGACAAGGTGCTTAGGCAGCTATATGAAACCCACAGCAAAGCCCACGGTATCAGCGTGATCGAGGGCGCTATGGGTTACTATGATGGACTTGGATTTACCGATGAAGCAAGCACCTACTCAGTAGCAAAAGCCTTGGATATTCCGGTGCTTTTGCTGGTGGATTGTAAAGGCATGGGACATTCTGTTATGGCGGCGGTGGAAGGATTTGTGAAGCACAGACAGCCCAGCGGGATCAAGGCTGTGCTTTTTAACCGTATGGCGCCTTCTCTTTATGAAAAGGCGGCGGAGTCGGTGTGTGCATTGGGGATCAGTCCTTTGGGGTATCTGCCGGAAAATAAGGAACTGTGTTTAGAAAGCAGGCATCTGGGACTGGTGATGGCGGATGAGGTGCAGGATTTTACGGAGAAAATAGACGGTATAGCGGGGCTGATTGCGGAGACTGTGGATGTGGACGGAATCGTAAAACTTGCGGGAAGCGGAATGCCTGCGCAATCAAGACAGTTTGGCGCACATTTTAAAGAAATAGAAAGCATAAAGTCAGCGGCATATATAAGTTCAGCAGATTGTGAGAACAAAATCGCTGCTGGAAATAAGACAAGATATGAAAAGGAAAAGACAGTAGATAAGGCAGGGCAAGTTACATTCGCAGAGGTAAACAAGCCTTGTACCGTGCTGCGCATTGCCGTAGCACAGGATGAAGCCTTTTGCTTTCTCTATGAAGATAATCTGAATTTCTTGCGGGAGAAGGGGGCGGAGATTGTCTTTTTCAGTCCTTTACATGATTGTTCTCTTCCGGCAGGCTGCGATGCTTTGTACTTAAGCGGCGGTTACCCGGAGTTATATGCCGGACAACTGGAACAGAATGGTTCCATGAAAAAGGATATTCGGGAAAAGATAGCATCCGGAATGCCCTGTATTGCGGAGTGCGGCGGTTTTCTGTATCTGCATGAACAGTTGGAAGCTTTGGAAAAGATGACAGATCAGAATTCGCAGGAAAGGGCAGGAAATGCGGTTGGGCGGATTGAACCGGAAAAACCGGAACAAGTGACGAAGCAGTCGATGGGAGCAGAAAAGCAGCACTTCTATGAAATGGAGGGAGTCATTCCGGCGCAGGCTGTGAACCGCCGCCGGAAAGGACGGTTCGGTTATATCGAGGTGACGCTGATGCAGGACTGCCTCTTAGGGCAGAAAGGGGATTCTTTCCGCGCTCATGAGTTTCATTATTGGGAGTCGACCATGAAACAGGCGGATCTGCATGTGCTGAAACCGGGGAACGGAAATACATGGACAGAGGGGCTTTGTACGGATACTTTGTATGCGGGTTTTCCTCATTTGTATTTCTATGGCAGCCCTGAGGTGGGAGAAAATTTTTTGGCGGCTGCTGAGAGATATGGTGATAAATTGCCTGAGTGACGTTGGGTAACACCGGGGATATTTGGGCTGGAATGGCATGAGCACAGAAGAGAAACTTCTGCGGGATTTTTGGCGGTATTATTGCAACAGATGCTCTGGAATGGAGGATAATATCTATATGACAAAAGAAGAATTATGTAAACTTAAAATAGAGCCATTACAGGAAACGGCACAAAAACGCGCACGGGAACGCCTGGATGCCATCGCCAAACCTTTGGACGGGCTGGGACAGTTCGAGAAGCTGATCGTGCAGATTGCGGGTATTACAGGCACGGATGAAGTGCAGATCAGTAGGAGAGCCATCCTCGCTATGTGCGCAGATAACGGTATCGTAGCGGAAGGGGTAACCCAGACATCCAGTGACGTGACGGGAATCGTAGCTGTCAATATGGCAACAGGGCGATCCAGCGTCAATCGCATGGCGGCGGTGGGCGGCACCGAAGTATTCGCTGCGGATATCGGTATCTGCACCGAGGTGGATTGTGAAAGCCTGCGAAAATGCAGAGTCCGCAGCGGCACCGCGAATTTCCTGTCAGAACCGGCCATGAGTGAGTCGGAGACTTTGCAGGCGATCGGGGAAGGTATCCTGTGGGTGAAAGAGTGTAAAGAGAAAGGCTATCAGATATTAGGAACGGGAGAAATGGGGATCGGCAATACGACCACTTCTACCGCAGTAGGCTGTGCGCTTCTTGGTCTGGCACCGGAGGAGGTAACCGGACGCGGCGCCGGACTGGACGATCAAGGGTTGGAACGCAAGAAACGTGTGATCGCACAGGCGATTCAGAAATATGATCTGTACCGCCAGGATGCCCTTACGGTGCTGCGAACGGTAGGAGGCTTGGACATTGCGGGAATCGCCGGAATCTTTATCGGCGGTGCATTGTACCATGTGCCGATTGTGCTGGACGGCATGATTACGGCGGTAGCCGCACTGGCGGCAGAAAGACTTGTACCGGGAGTGCGCTTTTATATGATCGCATCCCATCTGAGTAAGGAACCGATTACCCGTAGAATTATGGAAGAATTAGAACTTTATCCCGTCATTCAGGCAGGACTTGCTTTGGGAGAGGGAACCGGGGCGGCAATGCTGTTTCCACTGTTGGATATGGCACTGACGGTCTATCGGGAGAATGATTCCTTTGATGAGATGGAGATAGATGCTTATGAGAGATACGAGTGATAAACCGCAGGAAATATGTATCACAGAGAAAAAGGCGAATATGTTATATCTGATTACCGGCGTAAGCGGCAGCGGAAAATCTGAATATGCGGAAAATCTGGCGGTGAAGCTGGCAGCAGGCGAGCCTCTTTACTATGTGGCGACCATGGAGCCTTACGGACAGGAAGGGCAGGCGCGGATCGAGCGGCATCATAAGCTGCGGGCGGGCAAAGGGTTTGAGACGATAGAATGCTATCGGGATATTACGGGGATCGTGGAAACGATTGGTCAGGCGCGGTGCCGCAATGCAACGATCCTGCTGGAATGTATGTCTAATCTATTGGCAAATGAGATGTTCGGAGAGAAAGCGAATGAGGGGAACACCAGTGGAGCATTAACAGAGAAGGAGCAGACCGACAGACTGCTATCCGGGATATCCTGCATTTCCCGACAATGCAGACATTTGCTCATCGTTACCAATGAGGTATTTTCGGACGGAATCGGGTATGCATCGGAGACTGAGGAGTACAGGAAGATGCTTGGCAGACTGAACCGGGAATTAGTCAGTATGGCGGATGAAGCGGTGGAAGTGGTGTATACGGTGCCGGTCAGGATATAGTAATCTAAGCATGGTGTTTTTCCTAATTTGTTTATAAATCCCTAAAATACAAAAAAATATTGTTATTTTTTATATTATCTTGATTGTTAGTGTATAATTTTCATTGGCAAGAAAGGCAACAAGGAATAGTTATGTAAACGAAAAGAGGAAGCAGGGATGAAAATCCCTGCTTCCCAATCATACAGTTTTTCTTTATGATGTTAATTGTCGAGAAAAACACGTAAAGGAGACTGTATGATGAAATCTATTGTAGAGGAAAGTCTGGTAACATTCAAGGAGTTAGAGAAGAAAATTTTTGCATATGTCTGTGAAGCTGCAGTGGAGATGACACAGATCATTCTGGAGGATTATGACAGGGAGCTTCATGACAGCCGCGATATAAAGAAATATAGGGATAAAGGCTGCCGTACCACTACCATAAAAACAGTATATGGGGATGTAACATATGACCGCCATGTATACCAGACCTCAGATGAAGAAGGTCACAAGGTGTTTGTGTATCTGCTGGATGAAGCTGTGAAAATGGATAAGATAGGCCTGATTTCTACCAACCTGGCGGAAAAGATAGCATCCTGTGTGACAGAGAATCCATACCGTGTGACGGCAGAGATCATATCCAGTACAAGCGGCCAGAGAATCAGCCATGGAGGCGCATGGAAGCTGGTACAGAAGCTTGGGGAGCGTGTCACTGAGGAGGAAGAACTGCAGGTAAAACAGATGCATGCAGATGAAGCAGAAGGAACCCGTGAGATCAGAGTGCTTTTTGAGGAAATGGATGGTGTATGGCTGCGGCTGCAGGGAAAAGACCATAAATCCATATCGAAGCAGGAAATGAAAGTGGCAACGATTTATGAAGGCTGGGAAAAGGACGACCGGACAGGAAGCCGTCTGTGCGGCAAAAGAGTCATTGCCGGAATGGAGAAAAGCAGTGAGTTCCATGAAAAACGGGAAGCCCAGATCAGGAGCATCTACAATGCAGATGAGATAGAATACCGCATTCTGAACGGGGATGGAGGAAGCTGGATAAAAGACCCCTATGAGCCGGAAACAGTGTTCCAGCTGGACCGTTTCCACATCCGTCAGGAAATAAAGAGAAAACTGAACAAGGACAAGGAATCTGCCAAAGCCGTTGAAGGATTATTTGAAGCAGAAAAGATGGATGAGATGCTGGAATATATCCGGATATATGCGGACAGTGTGGAAACAAACGATGAAAAGGATACCCGATCCAAAAAGGCCCGTGAACTGTATGAGTATCTGAACAGCAACAAAAAAGGACTGATGCCATACCGGAAACGAAATATCAGACTACCGGAGCCGCCGGAAGGGATGAGGTATGGAAATATGGGAGTGCAGGAGAACCAGAACTGCACAGTGATCACAATACGGATGAAAGGGAACCGGAAACGCTGGTCAGTG
>JAGBEO010000003.1 GCA_017936885.1 Lachnospiraceae bacterium
GGACTGAAAATCCTCGTGTCACTGGTTCGATTCCGGTTCTGGGCATTGTCCAATCATATAATATATTGTTTTATGCGGGTGTAGTTCAATGGTAGAACACCAGCCTTCCAAGCTGGATACGTGGGTTCGATTCCCATCACCCGCTTTTTTTATGTTAAGAAATAAACAGAAAGGAATTACAACATGGTCCCCTCGTTAGCAAGACAAGCAGTTATCATCAAGTGTAATAATGACACAAGTGTTATAACCGGAAATTACGAATTAGCATATTCCCTTGGATTGATGGTGAACCAGACGGGAATCTTATTTCCCGGCGATTATACAAATATGATAGATCTGCATGAAAAGGTTATGCGGGCGCTGGATGGCAAAGAACTTGAGGATGAGCGGATTAAGCGTCTATACCATATGCTGAAATATTACCATCCCACGGACGATTTTGATGAACAGATGGGTGAACTGATTAATATGGGACTGGGTGAGAAATATCCGTGGGATATGTTTCGCACATGACTTTTGTGACAAAATTTGTCCTGGAGCTGTTGAAATGTTATATAAAATATGGAAACAGAATCTGTTTAATGATACAATAATATTTATTAAGACGGTACAATTCGATAGTAAACAGAGAGAAGGCTGAATAAATTCAGCTTGGAATTTGATGCTTCGGAATGGAGGAAATTATGGAAAGTAAGAAACCGGAGATTATTTTGGAACAAAGCCATGATATGTCAAACAGAAAACATATATTGATCGTAGATGATGATCCGGAGATATTAAAGACACTGCGTTATTATTTACAGGAACATTATAAGGTAACGGTAGTAAATTCCGGTAAAGTAGCGGTGGAATTTCTGCTTAAGTTCACACCGGATCTGATTTTGTTAGACTATATGATGCCTATGTATAACGGGGCTGCGGTACTTAAGATTATCAAAAGCAGAGAAGCGACGAAGGATATACCGGTGTTCTTCCTAACAGGACAGACTGACAAATCAACTGTTATGGAATGTCTTGCTCTCAATCCGGCAGGTTATATTGTGAAACCGGTGGCCAGGGATGCGCTGTTAGCAAAGCTGGAAAATGTGTTTATGGAACAGTAGCCGGATAGTTCGGAACGGATATTTATAAATCATTAGAAACAGAGGGTATTGTTATGTTGGAGGCATACAACAGGAAAGTACCCAAGTACCTGTTTGGGGCTTTTTGCATTTATCTATTGTATTATGCGTTTATTATTATGTATCTGCGGGTTGATTCCCGATGGTTTATCGTGCCGGGGGTCAGCTTGGCGGCGATTGTTATGATTTTGCGGTTTCGGCGGGAATCCATAGCAGTACACGCATATACAATCACAATTTTTACTTTTATCAACATAATGGGCTACAGTGTGATGCTTCATGAGTTTACGGAAGTGTTTACGGTATTTTGCGCGGCTGTATGCCTGATCTCTTTTTATCACATGCTGCAAGTGAATTATCTGATGCTTGGTTTCAGTACCGTATTTGTCCTGTATTGGTTTATCTGGCAGGATGAGTGGCAGGCGTTTCTCTATCGTGACAGTTCCATTGCGATTACCATACGGGTATTCAGTCTGTATCTGGTACAAGTGCTTCTGATCATACTGATCAAAAAGCAGAAAGAGATGCAGCGTCTGGTAGAGCAGAAGATACAGGAAGCGGAAACGGCAGGGCAGGCGAAGGAAGATTTCTTAGCGAATATGAGCCATGAGATCAGAACACCGATGAATGCCATTACGGGTATGGTGGAACTGGCTCTGCGTAACGAACATCTGCCGGAACAGGAGAGGGAATATCTGTATAATATCCAGTCGGCAGGAGAGAATCTGCTGTCTATTATTGATGATATTTTAGATGTTACTAAGATTGATTCCGGTAATCTGGAAATAACGGAAGAACCGTATGAGATTACGTCCATCGTACATGATGTGATGAATGTGATACAGGTCATGCTGGGGGAAAAGGAAGTAGAGCTTCTGGTAGATATCGACCCGAATATTCCGGCGCGTCTGAAAGGTGACGGCGTCCGTATCAAGCAGATCATGATGAATCTGATGGGCAATGCGGTAAAATATACGGAACAGGGAAAGATTCATCTCAAGTTAGAAACTGGGCCGGCGGAAGGTCAGGATGGTAAAATCAATCTGAAAGTCAGCGTTGCTGATACGGGGATCGGTATTTCGCAAGAACAGATGAATGACCTGTTTACGGTATTTAAACAGGCGAACAGCCGTAGAAACCGTTCTGCCGGCGGCAGCGGACTGGGACTTGCTATTTCGAAGAAGCTGATTGAATTAATGCACGGTACGCTGCATGCAGAGAGTGAATTGGGGAAAGGTTCCACTTTCACATTTACGATAGTACAGGAAGTAATCGATGCAAAGCCGTGTATTGATGTGGATTCCCAGGTGACGCTGCAGTCGACGATGAAGAGGGAGGCTGTTAAGAAAGAGAAGGAAAGACGCAAAAAAGCAGGCAGACAGATTACCTTTACCGCACCGGATGCGAAAATTCTGATTGTAGATGACAATAAAGTAAATTTGAAAGTAGCGGAAGGACTGCTTCGCCCTTATCATATGAATGTAGAAACGGCGGACAGCGGAAGCCGCGCGATTGAAATGGTACAAAACGAACATTTTGATCTGGTATTTATGGATCACATGATGCCGGTTATGGATGGTGTGGATGCGACTAAGATCATTCGGGAACTGCAGGGGGAATATTTTCAGAAAGTGGCTATCGTAGCGTTGTCTGCGAATGCGGTACGCGGTGCCAGGGAGATGTTTTTAGAGGCAGGTATGAATGATTTTGTGGCGAAACCTATCGAGATGCGCAGTATGGACAGAACGCTGCGCAGATGGCTGCCGGAGGAGAAGATTATCTCCAATAAAAATGCAGAGGAAGCAGTGAACAGGGAGGATGACAGTATGAAAATGAATCCCTGTCTCTGGCAGATGGAAGGAATTGACGTAGCGGCAGCTATGGAATATGCATGTGGAGATGCAGAGTTGTACCGGGAAGTATTATCTGACTATCGGGACAGTATTTATGAGAAGGCAGATGTGATAGAACGTGCCGTAACAGATAAGGATCTTGACATGTATACGATAGAGGTACATTCCCTTAAGAGTACATCCAAATCCATCGGAGCCATGGAATTATCGAAGCTGGCACAGGAACTGGAAGAGTGCGGCAAGAGCGGCAACTGGGAAATAATTATTGACAGAACGCCGGAATTATTGCGTGGCTACAGAGAACTTTACAATATTATAGCACCCTATTGCAGAGTGAAAGAACAGCCGATTACAGAGAAGAAGCCCTTTGATAAGGAGGAGCTGTTAAATCTGTTAGGGCAGTTGTCAGACAGTATGGATGAATATGATTCCATGGGCGGAGAGGAAACCGTGAAGGCACTGTCTGAATATGCTTATCAGGCACCCTGGGACAGTTATATGGAACAGATTTCCAGGGCGATAGGCAGATTTGATTATGATATCTGTAAGGAAGTGGCTTTAAAATGGCAGAGGGAATTGGCAGAAAATCCTGATGAGACGGAAGGCAATTAAGTATGGAGAAAGCATATAAACTGGAATTTGCCGGAGAGCAGACAGGAAGTCTGTATGTGAACTGCTGCGGATTGTCGAGAACTGAACCCCTGCACAGCTTCGGGCCGGCATTAAAACCTCATTATTTGATCCATTATATCTTAAGCGGTAAAGGTAAATTTTCCATCGGAGAGAAAGAATATCCGCTGGAAGCGGGATACGGGTTTTTGATTACGCCGGATGAATTGGCGTTTTATCAGGCGGATGAGGAAGATCCGTGGACTTATGTCTGGGTAGGATTCAGCGGGACTCAGGCAGCGGAATATATTAGTAATATCGGGCTGTCCGTGCGGCAGCCTGTCTTTAAATCCGAGGCATCGGAAGAGCTATATGAGATTGTAAAAGACATGATGAAGCATAACACGTTTGGCTTATCCCATGATCTGCGCCGTAACGGCCAGTTGGGTATCTTTCTGTCCATCATAGCAGAGGGAAGCAAGGTGACGGACAAAAGTGAGACAGACCGTGCGAATACCTATGTGCGTAAGGCGGTATCTTTTATTCAGAGTAATTACTGCAATCCGATTAAAGTGACGGATGTGGCAGATTATGTGTGTATTAACAGAAGTTATCTCTATACGCTTTTTCAGGCTTCCATGGGAATGTCGCCGCAGCAGTTTCTCACCACATTCCGTATTACCAAGGCGACGGAGCTTCTGCAGCTTACCTCTTTGCCGATCGAGAGTATTGCACTGTCCTGCGGATATCATGATCCGCTTGTGTTTACCAAGGCTTTCCGGCAGATGAAGAAGATGTCTCCCACAAGCTACCGCAAGGAGATACAGAAGGGTGAGACAAGGCGTAATAAGGAGCACTTACAGCAGGTGGAGGATTTTATCAATCAGATTAACAGCCTAAACCAAAGCGGAATGGTATCAGGGGAAAATAACAGATAACATTTTGACAGATTTATATAACAAAGAGATCTTTCGGGACAGGAAAATATTTATTATGATAATGATAGAAAAATAAATAAGCGCACCCGGTTGCGCAAAGTTGGGGAAGCGATTCGGACTGCAAAAGAGAAGTGACAACATAAAGTAAAAAGTATTGGGTAACAGCAAACAAAGCAATCAAAGAGAAGGAGACAGGGTATGAAGGAACTGGTATTAAACAAATTTGAAGAGTTATTTGGTGATGTAAACGGAGTGAATGTTTATTTTGCCCCGGGACGTGTGAACATGATCGGTGAGCACACAGACTATAACGGCGGACATGTATTTCCATGTGCGCTGACTATCGGCACATATGCGGCAGTCAGAAAGAGAGCTGACAGAAAATTGAATTTCTATTCTATGAACTTTGAAGGGCTTGGTGTGATCGAGACAAGTCTTGATGACCTGACACCATCCGATGCGGCAGGCTGGACAAACTACCCGAAGGGAGTTATGTGGGCATTTGCCGAGCGCGGTATGAAGATGGACTGCGGACTGGATATCGTATTAAACGGCAATATCCCGAACGGTTCAGGACTTTCCTCTTCCGCATCTTTGGAAGTGTTGACTGGTTATTATCTGAAAGATTTATACGGCTTTGATGTAACAAATATTGATCTGGCTAAGATCGGTCAGTATTCCGAGAATAATTTTAACGGTATGAACTGCGGTATTATGGATCAGTTCGCATCTGCCATGGGTAAGAAGGATCACGCAATATTCTTAGATACGGCGGATCTTTCCTATGAGTATGCCCCGCTTGTGCTGGATGGCGCTAAGATTGTGGTAACCAACAGCAATGTAAAACATTCGCTGGTTAATTCCGAGTACAACGTAAGAAGAAGCGAATGTGAGAAAGCGTTGGAAGAA
The DNA here is from genome assembly GCA_017936885.1 of Lachnospiraceae bacterium. Lineage (GTDB taxonomy): Bacteria > Bacillota > Clostridia > Lachnospirales > Lachnospiraceae > UBA3282. The sequence goes on from JAGBEO010000003.1 coordinate 5,431, forward strand.
TTGCAGACTGTTGTAAAGATCAACGGGCTGGGTGATTTGACGGAGGAACAGTTCGAGGCGAATAAATCCGCTATCAAGGATGAGGTTCGTGTAAGACGTGCGAAACATGCGGTTTATGAGAACCAGAGAACGATCCGTGCGGTAGAGGCATTAAAGAACAATGATCTGAAATTGTTCGGCGAGCTGATGAATGCTTCCCATGTATCCCTGCGGGATGATTATCAGGTATCCTGTGATGAGATTGATGTGTTAGTTGAGGAAGCATGGAAAGTGGAAGGTGTAATCGGTTCCCGTATTACGGGTGGTGGATTCGGCGGCTGTACTGTCAGCATTGTAAAGGATGAGGCGGTAGAGACTTTCAAGGAAAAAGTCGGTGCAGCATACAAAGAGCGTGTGGGCAAGCAGGCTGACTTCTATGTGGTTGAGATTGGTGACGGACCGAGCAGAGTGTAAGAAGGGAATGAAGGAGCGGCGTTCTTCCTATAGAGTTATTCGTATTTGGAAGTGTTTATGGCACTGAGGACGGCATGGCTGGGAAATTGAAGGAATCATTAAGAGCGAAAGCAACTTGCTAAATGATTCCGGGCATGAACGGAAGTTGTTAGAAAGGTATGGGGATAGATATGATTCAGAGAAATATCAGAAAGCTGGTACAGTATGGTTTAAACACCGGGTTGATTGAGCCGGAAGATACGATTTATACAACGAACAGATTATTGGAGTTGTTTCAGTTAGATGAGCTGGAAGATAGTGATGAACAGATCACTATGGCAGAAGATGAGTTAGAGGCTGTTTTAGGTGAGATGATGGATTACGCTTATGAGAAAGGCATCATGACAGAGAATAGCATCGTGTACCGTGATCTGTTTGACACGAAGATTATGAGTATGCTGGTGCCGAGACCGAGCGAGGTTATCGGTAAATTCCATGGTCTGTATGCAAAGAGTCCGAAGGAAGCTACGGATTTCTTCTATAAATTAAGTCAGGATACAGATTATATCAGAAGATACCGTATTAAGAAGGACCAGAAATGGGTTGCGCCGACTAAGTACGGTGATCTGGATATTACCATTAACTTATCCAAACCGGAGAAGGACCCGAAGGCGATTGCGGCAGCTAAGAATGCGAAGCAGAGCGGTTATCCTAAGTGTCTGCTCTGTATTGAGAATGAGGGGTATGCGGGGCGTGTCAATCACCCGGCAAGACAGAATCACAGAATTATTCCGGTTACCATCAATGGCAGTCAGTGGGGATTCCAGTATTCTCCTTATGTATATTATAATGAGCATTGTATCGTGTTTAACTCTCGGCATATTCCAATGAAGATTGAGCATGATACGTTCTGTAAGTTATTTGATTTTGTAAAGCAGTTCCCGCATTACTTTGTAGGTTCCAATGCGGATCTGCCGATTGTGGGCGGTTCTATTTTAAGCCATGATCATTTCCAGGGTGGGCATTACGAGTTTGCCATGGCGAAAGCGCCTGTTGAGAGAACCTTTACAGTTAAGGGATTCGAGGATGTAGAAGCAGGTATCGTTAACTGGCCAATGTCTGTCATCCGCGTTGCATCAGAAGATACGGACAGAATCATCGCTCTTGCAGACGTGATTCTGAATGCTTGGAGAGGTTACACTGATGAAGCAGCATTTATCTTTGCTGAGACAGACGGGGAACCTCACAATACGATCACCCCGATTGCCAGAAAGCGCGGCGATAAGTATGAACTGGATTTAGTGCTTCGCAACAACATTACGACGGAGGAGCATCCTTTAGGCGTATATCATCCCCATGCGAAGCTGCATCATATTAAGAAAGAAAACATCGGTCTGATTGAAGTTATGGGTCTTGCAGTGCTTCCTGCCAGATTAAAGGGCGAGATGGAGCAGCTTGCGGAGGCGATTCTCTCCGGCGCGGATCTGCGCAAGGATGAAGCATTAGAGAAACATGCTGACTGGGTAGAAGAATTCTTACCCAATTATAAAGATGTCAAGAAAGACAACATTATGGATATTCTGCATAAAGAGATTGGTGATGTCTTCATGCAGGTACTGGAGGATGCAGGAGTCTACAAGAGAACTGCGGAAGGTCAGGCAGCATTCGATAAGTTTGTAGCATCACTGAACAGCTAAAGCGGCAGCCACCGGAAGAAATTAAGGGAAACCGGTCAGGTTTCACAGGTTAAGTCATAGTGATATGATAAAGAAATGAGGCGGAATCGTAAGATTCCGCCTTTAGACGCGTTACGGGTAACGCTTAGACCGGACAGAACAGTAATGATAGTCGTTTTATGGTTGTATTTGGGGTACTGCTCATCCGATAGAAATGCGATATATGTAGTCTGTAGATCAAAGAAACGGTGCGTATATAACAACAGATTATTTGTCAACTTTTTCATCCAGCATACTGCAAAGGAAGTTATAGCAATCTCCCTGCTGTTTGTAATTCATTTTCTGATATATGGCAATAAGATGCTGATATTTTTTAAGATAATGCATATTGTCTGCTAAGAAATAATCTGCGTTCAGACGTGCTTCAGATTGACAAAGAATGTAATCGACAGAGACATGAAAAAAACGAGACAGATTAATTAAAAGCGCAGCATCCGGGACGCTGGATTCTCTTTCCAGCTTGCTTAAGGTAGTCTGATTAATGCCCAGATGTTTGGCTAAGGCTTGTTGTGTTAAGTTCTTTTCTAATCGAAGTTCCCTAATCCTTGTTTTCATTCGCGTATCCTTTTTATTATTGTAGGTTATATCTGATAGAAAAATATTCCGATTTTTAATAAGGATATTCCGTATAGAATATTTGTTTCTTCATTTTTTACGAGCGGCATGTAAAACACAATATATAGTGTTTAAAATAATTCAAATACATATATATAGTATATTATGTGATTCGTTAATTACAGAGACAAATGAGAGATGATATTTCACGATTCATAAAATGATATTATAGCATTGATGCGGGGATGACAATGTTAAATATTTCATATGAAAAATAAATTCCGGTAAGGGAATTATGTTATACTGATGGAAATATCAGATGAAATTTGCGATATTTTGGAACGGAGTAAGACATGAAAATATTACTGACAGCAATCAATGCGAAATACATTCACTCGAACCCGGCGCTTTACAGCCTGCGTGCCTATGCAGGCGAAATGCTGGGGCGGGAGATTCGGATAGCGGAATATACCATCAACCACAGAAGAGAGGATATTCTGGCTGATTTATACCGACACAGCCCCGATATGATTGCCATTTCCTGCTATATCTGGAACTGGGATATGGTGTCACTGCTTTTGCCGGAAATTCCCAAAATCCTGCCGAATGCACAGATCTGGCTCGGAGGGCCGGAAGTCACTTATGATGCTGAAAAGATACTGACAAAGTTTCCGATGGTCACGGGAATCATGATCGGAGAAGGCGAGGAAACCTTTAAGGAGTTGGCAGATGGCATAAAGCCATTGCGGGATATAAAAGGGATCGTGTACAGACAAGGTGGAATTGTCAGGACAGACGAGCGGGAGCTGACGGACTTATCCAAGCTGCCTTTTCTCTATCATAATTTAGAACAGTTTGAGAACAGGATTATCTACTATGAGAGCAGCAGAGGTTGTCCTTACCGATGCAGCTATTGTCTGTCTTCTATTGATAAAAAGGTGCGTTTGCGTTCTCTTGATATTGTGAAGCAGGAACTGCAGTTTTTTCTGGATCATCGGGTAAAACAGGTGAAATTCGTGGACAGAACTTTTAATTGTAACCATGAACATGCCATGGGAATATGGCAGTACCTTCTGGGGCATGACAATGGGGTAACGAATTTTCACTTTGAGATAGAAGCGGATATCATATCGGAAGAGGAACTGCAATTGTTGTCTCAGATGCGCCCGGGACTGATGCAGATGGAGATCGGGGTGCAGACCGCGAATCCCGATACATTACGGGAAATCCGCCGCAGTACCAATATGGACAGGCTTCGGTATGTGGTAGAGCGTATCAGACAGGGGCATAATATTCATGTACATTTAGATTTGATTGCGGGACTGCCTTACGAAGATTATGAAAGTTTCAGATATTCTTTTAATGCCGTATATGCCATGAAGCCGGAACAGCTCCAGTTGGGCTTTTTAAAAGTATTAAAGGGAGCTTACATGCATGAAATGGCGTCAGCCTATGAGATACAATACCTGAATACGCCGCCCTATGAGGTGTTGTCCACGAAATGGCTTCCGTATGATAAGGTGCTGCTGTTAAAAGAAGTGGAAGAAATGGTGGAGACTTATTATAACAGCAGTCAGTTTGACCACACGATGCGGCTGCTGGAACAAGTTTTTCCGGATGCTTTTAGCCTGTATTTGTCGTTGGCACAGTTTTACCGCGAGAAAGGCTACTTTACGCAGATGCCCGCCCGCAGTTACCGTTATCAGGTGTTGTTTGAGTTTGGTATGACCACATCTCTTAGCGGAACAGAGGCGCTTTGGCGGGAAGTGCTGACTTATGATCTGTATTTAAGAGAAAATGTGAAAAGCAGACCGGACTTTACACCGCAGATGAATGAGGAAGAAAAAGAGTGGTATAAGAAGCGGGTGCGGGCATTCTATGAGAAGGAAGAAGCAGAGAGAACCTGTCTTGCGGACTATGCGGCATATGACAGCAGACAGATGAGCAAGATGACCCATATGGAATCATACCGCTATCCGGTGTGGCAGGAGGGGATCACACCGCAGACGGGGGCTTTAGAAAATGCTGCTGCGGTGTTGTTTGATTATCAAATAAGAGATCCGCTGACTTACGAGGCAAGAACCATAGTGCTTCATGATTTTATGAAAGAAATGTAGACAGATTACTGTTCAGATTGTATCATGCACTTGCTGTATAATGTTCAAGCCGGTGCCTGTGCGCAAATTTGTTTGACTTGGACAACCTTTGAGACGATGTCATAAATATGTCTTTGCCGCAATGTAATATCTGAGATTTCCGACCAAACATCCCAGAGTTGTGCCAAAGAATTTGCCTGTTGGTCAATTATAAAAATTTTTAGATCAAAGAAATAATTTGGAGGGCTTTTACAATATTTGCCAGTGCAGTTATGTGGGCAAGTCTGCGCTATGTGAGGGTATAGGTATAGAAATGAGTATAACGGATTGTTATGTATGTATTGATTTAGAGACTACAGGGCTAGACCCTAAAAGGGATAAAATCATAGAGATCGGTGCAGTGAAAGTAGAACATAATATAATCGTGGAAGAATGGGAGACCTTCGTCAATCCGGGCAGAAAGCTGGAAGAGCGTATTGTGGAGCTTACGGGGATACATGACGAACAGCTTACAGACGCACCGCAGATCAAGGATATATTGCCGGAACTTCTGACATTTATCGGAGATCATGTCCTTCTCGGACACAGCGTGTTATTTGACTATTCTTTTGTCAAAAAAGCGGCGGTCAATGAAAGACTTACCTTTGAGAGACAGGGAATTGATACGTTAAAAATCGCCCGGAAATATCTGACGGAGTTAGAAAGCCGCAGTCTGGGTTACTTATGCCAATATTATGAAATACCGCATAATGCGCACAGAGCATTGGAGGACGCCAAAGCTACTGTTGCATTATATCGTAAATTGACGGAATGCTTCTATGAAAAAGAAGAAGCGGAAGGAGCAAAGAGTCTGTTTAGGCCCAAACCTCTTATTTATCAGGTGAAGAGGGATACGCCGATCACAATTCCACAAAAAGAACAGTTATATAAATTGGCGGACAAGCATAAACTGATATTAGATTATGAAATTGACAGACTGACCCGGAGCGAGGCTAGCAGGAAGATTGATCAGCTTCTTGCAGAATACGGACGATAGTTTTCTGCATGGCTGAGTTTAATGTTTCTGCAATGGGATAAAGACTGCCGATTTTCTCGGGAGTATTTTGTTTTTTATATATTTCACAGAGCAGTCGGTAGGTGCCGCTTACATCGGTGCCTGTGGAAACTGAGAATTCCAGAAGCTGACAAGCTTCTGTGGTGTAACCGGCATCGTAGAGCGCCTGTGCCCATTGCTGCAGCGTTCTCACTAAAAGTGTATAGTTCTGGTCGTATGTGGTAAGAAGTTCAATATTGGGGGCACCGTAGCGAAGTTTAAGTTCCGTGTTATTAATACCGGTAAAATTTACAATGGGACATTCGCTGAGTGACTGTATAATCTGTTTATAGTCATCTACCTTGGGAACTTCGGTTAAAAGTTCCATGGGAAATATCTCCAAAGGGATCTTAATATAGTTTAGATCATCTAAAGGCTTGCGTCTGGTATTGTTGGCTTCTTTCTCTCTTGCCCAGTAGTTTTGCTGTATTGCGGCTTCTTCTTTTTTGGTTCTGGCAAGGGTTACGGCGATTACCAGGGAAAGGATGAGAACGCTTGCAAAAATAATCAAATTCATATATAATATCCTTTCAGTAAGTGAGGAGGATTCACTTTATGTTTAATAGGAAAACAAGAAAAATTATTTCTTCTGTTATCATTATTATTGTTGTATTGGCAATGGTTATTCCTCTTGTCGTTACGGCACTGTAACCAGAACCATTTGTATTCTATCATAAATTCTCCGGATGGGCAATTTGACACGGAGAGAGAGGAAACTTATGCGAAGATTGTCTATGGTATTTCCGGCGGCGATATTGACTGCCATGCTTATGGCTGTGCCGGTATGTGCGAAAGAAACTACAATTGAATCAGGTATCTACGTAAACGATATCAATCTTTCCGGCATGACGGCAGAAGAGGCTAGGGACAAGATTGAGGCATATGTGGAATCTTTCCGGGATATGGAGATTACTCTGTACGCGGTTGATGGGGAAGCTATCGTTACCACGGCAGCGGATCTGGGCCTTACATGGGGAAATGAGGAAATTCTGGATGAGGCTGTCAGCTTCGGCAGAGACGGTGATATCCTTCAGTGCTACAAAGAGCTGAAAGATTTGGAATATAAGAATAAAGTATACAGAGTAAGTTTTGACTTTGATAAAAATAAGATTAAAACTCTGATCGAAGAAAATGCTGAACAGTATAATCAGGAAGCGGTAAATGCCACGCTGACCAAAACCGATGCGGGATTTGAAATTACGGAAGGTCAGGCGGGTATTGTGATCGATACACAGGCTTCTGTGGATGCGGTATATAATCATCTGACGGAAAACTTCAACGGTACGTCTTGTGATGTGGAACTGGTAGTGGTTGTAGACGAGCCGGAGGGTAATGCCGAGGATCTGGCGAAGATTAAAGATGTATTGGGTACTTTTACGACCAGTTATTCCACTTCCGGCGGTTCCAGAAGCGCCAATGTGGCCAACGGCTGCAGTCTGATTAACGGTACTACTTTATACCCGGGAGAAGAATTCTCTGCATATGAGGCGGTATCTCCTTTTACAGAGGCAAACGGGTATTATATGGCGGGTTCTTACCTGAACGGTCAGGTGGTAGACAGCCTTGGCGGCGGTATCTGTCAGGTGTCCACTACTTTATATAATGCGGTTCTTTTGTCGGAGCTTGAGGTGACGGAGCGTTATAATCATTCCATGATCGTCACCTATGTAGATCCTTCAGCGGATGCGGCTATTGCAGAATCCTCAGGCAAGGATTTTAAGTTTAAGAATAATACGGATTATCCAATTTATATTGAAGGTTACACAACACCGGATAAACACATTACCTTTACGATTTATGGCGTGGAGACCAGAGACAGTAACCGTCAGATCAAGTATGAAAGTGTAGTATTAGAGAAGATTGCACCGGATACAGAAGTGATTTATACGGATGCTTCCCAGCCGGTAGGATATTGTGCGGTACAGTCTGCCCACATCGGATATAAAGCCCAGCTTTGGAAGGTTGTTACAGAGAATGGGGTAGAGGTCAGCAGGGAGCAGGTTAACAGCAGTACCTATATGAAGGCGCCCAGAAGTGCCACGGTTGGTATTGCAACCGAAGATCCGGCGGCATATGAGGCTATTATGGCAGCCGTGGCGACCAACAGCGTAGATCAGGTTAAGGCGGTTGCGGGCAGCTACAAGGCGGCAGCGGATGCGGCGGCGGCCCAGGCAGCGGCAGAAGCGGCTGCAGCACAGGAAGGGGCAGCACCTTTGCCTCAAGAGACTCCGCCGGCACAGGAGATACCTCCGGCAGAATAGAGAGATAAATACAGTTAGGCATATAGTATGAGACAAGGCAAAATATCGGAGAACGTGCTCAAACGTTCCGTATTAAAGAAGATAAAAACACATAGGAAAGAAATCGTAAGTGGCGCAGGTATAGGGAAAGACTGCGCCATTTTAGCGTCTTTAGAAGGAGAAGAAATTGCTTTGTCTGTTACGCCTGTGACAGCACCGCTTACGGAGCTTGGCAGCTATGCTATTCCTATGGCGCTTAATAATGTGGCGGCTGCAGGAGCAGAACCTGTCGGTGTGATGCTTAGCATTTTGCTGCCGGAGCAGACGGAGGAAACGGAAATCCAGCAGTTTATGGAGCAGGCAGAGGAAGTATGCGCTGCCTGTCATGTGGAAATCGCGGGAGGACATACGGAGGTTACGGCGGCGGTGGATCAGCCTATTATGACCGTGACCGGTATCGGAAAGAAAGAGGCCGCACGAGCGGGTTACCCGCAAGGGATAAAAGCAAATCAGGATATTGTAGTGAGTAAATGGATCGGTCTGGAAGGTACGGTGCGTCTGGCGAAGGAGCATAAAAATGAGTTATGTACCAGATATCCGGTGCGTATGATAGAAGAAGCGGCGGCATATAATAAATATCTGTCGATCATACCGGAGGCCGCAACCGCCATGAAGTCCGGCGTTTGTGGGATGCACGATGTGTCTCGCGGAGGGATTTTCGGAGCACTCTGGGAGATGGCATCGGGAGCAGGCGTTGGACTGGAAATAGACCTTAAGAAACTGCCGGTGAAACAGGAAACCATAGAGATTTGTGAGTTTTTCGAGCTCAATCCCTATGAACTGCTTTCGGGCGGATGTCTGATCATGGTGACGGAAGACGGCAATGGTCTTGTGGCGGCACTGGCACGGGAAGAGATTCCGGCAGTGATTGTCGGTAAGACTACGGACAGTAACGACAGGGTGCTTTATAATGACGACGAGAAGCGTTACCTGGATATGCCGAAGACAGATCAGATGTATCATATGATGTGAAGGAGAAAATAGAAATAAGCCTTTGGCGGACGGATAAGTGTTTTACACAATGTGCGTACGGCATATAGAATATTTGCGGGCTAAATAAGAATGGAGGATTATGATGAGAGAAGAACTATTAGCGATTGTTGAAAGAAACAGCCGTATTGATTTAAAGGAATTAGCAGTGATCTTAGGAGTGGAAGAGATCGATGTAGTCAATGAACTGGCTGCAATGGAAAGCGAAGGTATCATTTGCGGTTATCATACGATGATTGACTGGGAGAAGACTTCGATCGAGAAGGTTTCCGCATTGATTGAAGTGCGCGTGACCCCCCAGAGAGGACAGGGATTTGATAATATTGCAGAGAGAATCTATAAATATCCGGAAGTGACTTCTGTATATCTGATTTCCGGCGGTTTTGACCTGTTGGTAACCTTGGAAGGAAAGTCTTTAAAGGAGATTTCGGGCTTTGTTTCCGATAAACTGTCTACTCTGGATTCCGTGCTCAGCACAGCAACCCATTTTATTCTGAAAAAATACAAGGATCATGGTACGATCTTAGCTAAGAAGTACGAAGATACCAGAGAGAAGGTGACACCGTGAGAAATCCGTTAGCAGATAAAGTAGTAGAGATCAAACCATCCGGCATTCGTAAGTTTTTCGATATTGTCAATGAGATGCAGGATGCAATTTCCCTTGGTGTAGGTGAGCCGGATTTTGACACACCGTGGCATATCAGAGACGAGGGAATATATTCTTTGGAAAAGGGGCGCACCTTCTATACTTCCAACGCGGGATTAATGGAGTTAAGAGAAGAAATTACCCGTTATATTAAGAGAAAACAAGGCGTTACATATAATGCTGCCAAGGAAGTGCTGGTGACAGTAGGCGGTTCTGAGGCTATTGATATCGGACTGCGTGCCATGTTAAACCCCGGAGAAGAAGTATTGATTCCCCAGCCAAGCTATGTATCTTATGAACCATGTACGATACTGGCAGGCGGTGTACCTGTAATTATAGAGTTAAAAGCAGAGAATGAGTTCCGCTTGACGGCACAGGAACTGGAGGACGCGATCACCGACAAGACGAAGGTTCTGATTCTGCCTTTTCCGAACAATCCCACTGGCGCCATCATGGAGCGGAAGGATTTAGAAGCCATCGCAGAGGTGATCAAGAAACATGACATCTTTGTCATGTCTGATGAGATTTATTCGGAGCTGACTTATACAGAGAAGCATGTATCCATCGTAGAGATAGAGGGTATGCGGGAGAGAACGATTCTGATCAACGGCTTCTCCAAGTCATACGCTATGACCGGATGGAGATTAGGATATGCCTGTGGACCGGAGAATATTATTGCACAGATGACGAAAATTCACCAGTTTGCCATCATGTGCGGACCGACAACCAGCCAGTATGCGGCAGTAGAGGCATTAAGGAACGGCGATGCAGATGTAGAGGAGATGCGTACAGCCTACAATCAGAGAAGACGTTTCCTGCTGAATGCCTTTAAGGAAATGGGGCTGGAATGTTTCGAGCCGTTCGGTGCTTTCTATGTATTCCCCTGCATCAAGGAATTCGGCATGACCAGTGAAGAGTTTGCCAACAGATTCCTGCAGGAAGAGAAGGTAGCTGTTGTGCCGGGCACAGCGTTTGGTGACTGCGGTGAGGGCTTCCTTAGAATTTCTTATGCATATTCCATAGAGAATCTGAAAGTAGCAATCGGCAGACTGGCAGATTTCGTAGCAAGGCTTAGAGCGGAGAAACAGTAATGCACATTATTTTACATCAGCCGGAGATTCCGGCGAATACGGGAAATATCGGCCGTACCTGTGTAGCCACAGGTACGAGCCTGCATTTAATAGAGCCATTGGGATTTCGGTTGGATGAGAAGTCTATTAAGCGAGCCGGAATGGATTATTGGGTGCATCTGGATGTGACCCGTTACGTAAATTACCGGGAATTTAAGGAGAAGCATCCTGAGGCAAAAATCTGGATGGCGACCACGAAGGCGAAGCAGGTCTATACGGAGGTGTCCTTCAAACCGGACGATTATATTATGTTCGGTAAAGAGAGCGGGGGTATTCCGGAAGAGATTCTTGTGGAAAACGAAGAGACCTGTATCCGAATCCCTATGCTGGATCAGATCAGATCTCTTAATTTATCGAATTCTGTGGCGATTGTGCTGTATGAAGCACTGCGGCAGAATCATTTTTCCGATATGCAGTTGGAGGGTGAGCTGCATCGTTTACAGTGGAGTAAGGACTAGGTTTATATTGCATATATTTGGTATAGAGAATGATTTCAAAAACGTTCTATAGTAATATATGGTATGGCAGCCATTTAGGAAGAATCATACAATACTTAATCTTCATCCTCCATACCCGATTTGGGAAGGGAGAAGATAAATTCCGTGCCAACGCCTTCCGTACTGATAACATTGATATGTTCCCCATGGGACTGGATGATCTCTTTTGTAATGGAGAGACCAAGGCCAGTCCCTTTTTTATCTTTGCCCCGGGAGAGATCCGATTTATAGAACCGGTCCCAGATCAATTTCAAGTCGTCTTTGGGAATACCGATGCCGCTGTCTTTCACACTGATGAAGATTTTGCTGTGCTTCTCTGTGGTTTCCAGTTTGATGACGGAATTATGGTGGCTGAATTTGATGGCATTGTCTAACAGGTTATAGAGCACCTGCTGAATCTTATCCATATCTGCCTCCACATACATTTCGTCACCGGTTAAAACTAATTCAATAGCGATCATTTTCTTGCGGCAGGTTCCCTCGAAGGATGCGGCCACATTACGGATTGTGGTGTTGATATCAAAATCGGTCTTATTTAACATCATGCCTTTGGTATTCAGATTGTTCAGTGTCAGCAGACTGTTGGTCAGTTTGGTCAGCCGCTCTGTTTCATTCAGGACGATAGTCAGATATTTCTCGTGCATTTCCGGCGGTATGGTGCCGTCGATCATGGCTTCCAGATAACCTTTGATGGAAGTAAGAGGAGAGCGGAAATCATGAGATACATTAGCCACGAATTTCTTCTGGTCGTCTTCCGAACGGGCGATCTCGCTTGCCATATAGGATAGGGTAGCTGCCAGATAGCCCATCTCATCTTCACTTTCCACCGTGAACTCATAGTGCATATTACCGCTGGCATACTGTTCTGTCGCTTCCGTGATTTTGCGAAGGGGGATATAGACGATCTCCGTAAAGAAAATCAGGATGATCAGCGACAACAGGAACAAAATAAGCAGCATCACGTAGGAAATGTTTAACAGCTTATCGGTTTCCGACTGTATACTGCTTATGGACGTATGGATCACTACATAGCCTTTGACCTTGTAGTCGGAAGTAATGGGAGCGAATACGCTTAACATATCTTCATCAAAGGTATGAAAAAAGTCACCTATTGTATAGTAAGAACCCGCAGTAACGGTGGGGTCAAAGTTCTCTACTACGACCTCGTTTTCCACATCCACCGGAGCGGATGAGTCCAAGACCATACGGCCGGAGGGATTGATAATCCAGATGGTAGCATTAAGGTAGGTGTCCAGCGCATCTAATTGTGCTTTGACCGCTTCCAGCGATGCTTCATTATTATACAGGTCCGTTGCGTAGGTGTTGGCGACGAGAGTCGCTTCCTTATAGAGTGCATCGGCTTTTTCTTTTTTCAAATGATCCATCGTCATGTTGGATACGAAGGTAGCCACTACTACGAAGCCAAACAGTCCGAAGATGATATAGGCAAGTATTAGTTTGAGATATAGGGTTTTTCTCATAGGGTCAGGAACTCTTTTCTATCATAATATTTCCAGATAATTGTGAAACTTATTCACAGATATTAAAATGATGCAAACAGCATAACGATCGTACGAGATCGCAATTGTGATACAATTACTTGGACTCAAACTTATATCCGATTCCCCAGATAGTAGCGATGCGCCACTTCTCATGATCGTTAATTTTTTCTCGCAGACGCTTGATATGTACGTCCACGGTTCTGGTATCACCGATATACTCATATCCCCAGATCTGATCTAATAACTGCTCTCTCGTAAATACATGGTTTGGCGAAGAGGCCAGAAAATAGAGAAGCTCCAGTTCTTTGGGTGGCATTTCAATGGTTTTACCCATATATATGACAGAGTAGTTAGTCTGATTAATAATGAGATCCGGGTACTCAACGCATTTTACATCGGAGGATTTGGATTCTGATGCTGTCGGTTTATAGCGGCGCAGCACCGCCTTGACACGGGCGACCAGTTCTTTGGAGTCAAAAGGCTTTTCCATATAGTCATCGGCACCCAGTTCTAAGCCCAGTACTTTGTCAAAAACTTCTCCTTTGGCAGAGAGCATGATGATAGGAAGACTTGACTTGGAACGAACCTCACGGCAGACCTGATAGCCGTCAATGCCCGGCAGCATCAGATCAAGCAGCATCAGGTTCGGTTCGAAGCTGTCAACTGCGGTCAGGGCGGATTCTCCGTCATTGACGATCATGGTCTCGAAACACTCCTTGGTCAGGTAGAGGGAGATCAGTTCCGCAATATTGTTGTCATCATCTACAATTAAGATTTTCTGTTTGCTTACCATAGTTAATCATACCTTTCTGTTATTTTGGACAATTGTGACATTCATTACAACGCTGCACAATTTCAACAAGTCAAAATGGTTTCGAAATCGTCGATTCGGTTAGTCCTTAAACTCTGCAATGGTTACGCCTGCATCACCCTCGCCAAACTCGCCTTGCCTGTAGCTTTTCACAACTTTGTTTTTGCGCAGGTAATTCTGTACGGCGCTTCGCAGGGCGCCGGTGCCTTTGCCGTGCACAATGCGGACGCTGGGAAGATGTGCCAGGTAGGCATCGTCCAGATATTTATCCAGCTCGGACAGCGCCTCATCTACCGTCTTGCCAAGCAGATTGATCTCCGTGGAGACAGAATAGGATTTAGACATCTTGAGTTTGCCAGAGGATGTGCGTCTCATCCGGTTGTCGGTGCCGACGGTTTCTTCGTCTATCAGTACAAGGTCATCTAATGAAACCTGAGAACGGATAATACCGCACTGGACGAAAAGCTTACCGCTTTTATCCGGAAGAGAGCTGACAGTACCTTTCAGTCCCATGGAGACTACTTTTACGCTGTCGCCCAATTTAATCTGGCTTGGTTTCAGCAGCTTATGGGTTGGTTTGTTATTTTTCAGAGATAGCTTTTCATTTTTCTCAGAGATCTTGTCGCGAACCTTTTGGCGGGATTTCTCTAAGTCTTTGATCGAAGCGGAAGCGCCTGCCTTCTGGAAGGTGCGGATGGTCTCATCTGCCACATCCTTAGCATTCTGCAGGATCTCGCGGGCTTCTTCATTGGCTTCCCGCAGAATCCGTTCGCGGGACTGGTCGATTTTTTCCTGTTTGGATTCCAGACGTTCTTTTAAGGTTTTGATTTCCTGTTTGTAGGATTCGATTTCCAGACGCTCTTTTTCAATCGTCAGTCTGCTGTTTTCCAGGTCTGTTAACAGGTCTTCGAAGCTCTCTTTATCTTCTGTAATATGCCGTTTCGCATCTTCTATGATATAATCCGGCAGTCCCAGTTTGGAAGAGATGGCAAAAGCGTTGCTCTTTCCGGGGATGCCGATCAAAAGCCTGTAGGTAGGGCGTAAGGTTTCCACATCAAACTCGCAGCAGGCATTTTCCACAAAATCGGTGGAAAGAGCATAAACCTTCAATTCACTGTAGTGTGTAGTTGCCATAGTGCGGATACCGCGGTTGTGCAGATAATCTAATACTGAGGTGGCAAGTGCCGCGCCTTCTGTGGGGTCTGTTCCGGCTCCCAATTCGTCGAAGAGGCAGAGGGAATCCGTATCTGCTTCTTTTAAAATAGATACAATATTTACCATATGGGAAGAAAAGGTACTGAGACTCTGCTCGATACTCTGTTCATCGCCGATGTCTGCGTATACTTCCCGGAAAATAGACAGCTCCGAGCGGTCTAATGCAGGAATATGGAGCCCTGCCTGCCCCATAAGAGTCAGTAAGCCTACGGTCTTAAGAGATACGGTTTTACCGCCTGTGTTTGGTCCGGTGATGACTAACAGATCGAAGTCGATTCCGAGCTGGATATCGATAGGAACGACCTTTTTCTTATCCAAAAGAGGATGACGCCCCTGTCTGATCCGCACCTGATGATCCGGATTAAAGATCGGCATGGTTGCGTTCTGCTCCATGGCGAGGGAAGCCTTGGCAAAGATAAAATCCAGCATAGTCATAGCCTTCTGGTTATCAGCCAGTGTCTCTGTATGGGAAGCAGTCTGGGCACTTAAATCAGCCAGTATCACTTCAATTTCTTCCTGTTCCCGTAAAGCCAGCTCTTTTAACTCATTATTCAGATTCACGATAGCTGCCGGTTCAATGAAAAAGGTGGACCCAGTGGAGGACTGGTCGTGGACCATACCGGGAATCTGTCCCTTGTATTCGGATTTGACCGGGATACAGTAGCGGTTATTGCGCATGGTGACAACTGCATCCTGCAGATAAGTGCGGTAAGAACCGTTGATCATGGAGGTCAGTTGGGAATGGATCCTGTCGTTGGTGATCGTCATGCTGCGGCGGATATGCTTTAAGGTCGGGCTGGCATCATCCGCAATCTCTTCTTCTGACAGAATGCATCTGCGGATCTCATTCGCTAACGGCGTAAGGGGCTCTAAGACATCAAAATAGACGTCTAGAGAATCGCCGGGCATATCTTCCCGCTCTTTGCGTCCGTATGCTTTAATGCGGTTTACATTTTCTAGAAATGCGGCGATACGCAGTAATTCCGGGATAGACAGTACACTGCCTACTTCCAGGGACTTGATGCATAATCCAAGATCCTTGTTGCTGCCGAAAGAAGTAGAGCCTTTGCGGAAAAGATATCCTAAGGCATCGGCAGTCTCGGTCTGCGCCTGCGTGATCGCTTCTAAATCGGTCATTGGCTTAAGAGCGGAAGTGAGCTTTTTGCCTTGTTCGGAGGTGGCTTTCTCCGTCAGTCTTTCAATTATTTTATTATATTCTAAAACCCTTAATACTTTGTTGTTCATAATGGCCGGTTCCTTTTATACTATAATGATTCTCAGTTGATTTGTGTTGCATAAAGGTTTGCGTCTTTGGTAATACAGAGTTATCTTACCATAAATAGGCGGGAATTACTATGAATTTTCTCTGCGGGAGTCTTTCTTCACCAAAGGCTTTTTGTGCGGCTTTCTTTATGAGAATCTTTCTTTACAAGGATTAGGAAAAAAGATATACTGAAAAGTAATATGGCTGTCTGAAAACCGGATAGCTGGAAAGGCGAACTCCCTATGGCAGATCAGGAGAAAGAACAAAAGAGCGCGGGAACAGAACCGGTAAAGGAGCAGGCAGAATATACGCCTTCGATCCAGTCAGATTTTCTGCGGGAAACAATAAAACAAAAACCAGTCAATAAGAAGAAACTGCTGCGCAGAACATTGATTACCGTAGCAATGGCGGTGGTATTCGGTCTGGTGGCATGTTTTACTTTCTTAATATTGGAACCGGTCATCAGTAACAGACTGTATCCGGAGGAAGAAGCACAGGAGGTGCAGTTCCCGGAAGAGACGGTAACGGAGGAAATGAAGCCTGAGGACATGCTGGTACAGGATGAGGTCGCAGAAGAACCGGTGCAGGCAGAATTAGAGGATGAGCAGATCGAAGAACTGCTTTCACAGGTACAGTTTAATCTGGAGGATTATCAGGCACTTTATTCTGAACTGACACAGCTTGCTACGTCAGCGGGCCGGTCGGTGGTGACTGTGACGGGAGTCACTTCTGATGTGGACTGGTTTAATAATATCTATGAAAATATGGCATCGGCTTCCGGTGTGATCGTGGCCAATAACGGCAAATCGATTCTGATACTGGTCAGTGCCGGGGCCTTGTATGAAGTGGACAGTATTGTGGTGACCTTCTGTGATCAGACACAGGTGCAGGCAGAGGTAGTGCAGCGGGATCAGACTACGGGGCTTGCTATCTTATCAGTACCGCTTCTGTCTATAGAAGAAGAGACGATGGATGTGATTGATATTGCTACGTTGGGAAGTTCTAACGGCGGTAATCTCCTGGGAACTCCTATTATCGCCTTAGGAAGTCCGTTGGGGACAAGCGGTTCTGTATGCTATGGTGTGGTGACTTCCACGGGTACTGTGATAGATCAGCCGGATTCTGCTTATAAACTGATCACCACTGATATATACGGCAGTCATAATGCAAGCGGGGTGCTGGTAAACTTGAAAGGCATGGTGATCGGTATTATTGATACTACCAATACAAGCAATGACATGGGGAATCTGCTGAGGGCGTACGGAATCTCTGAGCTGAAAAAGACGATAGAAAAAATGTCGAACAATCAGGAACGGGCATATATGGGGATTCATGGTGCCGATGTACCGCAGGAGGCGATTCTTGAGTCAGATATTCCGGCAGGTGCATATATTAAGGAGATTGAGATGGATTCTCCGGCGATGGCGGCAGGCATTCAGAGCGGTGATGTGGTGACACAGGTGAATGGAGTGCCGATCACTACCTATAATGAGCTGCTTAATATGTTGTATAATGCCGATCCGGAAGACGTGATGACGGTCACACTGGCAAGACAGGGTCGGGAGATGAGCGTAGAGGTGATACTGGGGACACGCTGATGTATCAGGTAATGAAGCGATGATTATATAGATATGCGGGCAGTAGAGTTAGTCTGCGGTTAGGAGCAGAATGCAGGAGTCTCTTTGTTGGGGTAGCTTTAGCTGTGATTTGCCTGATTCTCACAGACATTGGAGTCTGTGGCTTCGGTGTGCAGGCGGAGAGAAAGAAATAGGAAATCAAAATTAGATAATGAGTAATAAAATAGAGAACCGTAAGTGTAAGAATCGGCAGATTTGGAATAAATGGCGCTTCGGAATGGAGGAAATATGAAATTTATCAAGGATTATAAAGAGGGCGACAGAGTATTTGATATTTATCTGTGCAAGCATAAACAATCGGCGGTAACCAAAAACGGGAAACCCTATGATAATGTGATTTTACAGGATAAGACGGGCACTGTGGATGCTAAGGTTTGGGACCCGAATAGTGCAGGGATCGATGATTTTGACACATTGGATTATATAGAAGTGTACGGTGAGGTGACAAGCTTTCAGGGCGCGTTGCAGGTTAATGTGAAACGAATTCGCAAGTGTTGTGAGGGCGAATATGACCCGGCGGATTATCTGCCGGTCAGCAAATTTCCCATTGAAGATATGATGAAGGAGCTGCTTGGATATATTGACAGTATTGAGAATTCTCATCTGAAAAAATTGCTGCAGTTGTTCTTCGTAGAGGATCAGGAGTTTGTGAAAGTTTTTAAGCAGTCCTCGGCAGCTAAGACGGTACATCACGGATTTGTGGGAGGGCTTTTGCAGCATACGCTGGCGGTAACCAGATTGTGTGATTATTATTGTACGCAGTATCCGATTTTGAAGAGGGATCTTTTATTGACGGCAGCGATCTGCCATGACATCGGTAAGACGGAAGAGTTGTCCCTTTTCCCGGAAAATGATTATACGGATGACGGACAGTTTCTGGGTCATATCGTGATCGGAAGTGAGATGGTCGGAGAGAAGATCAGGACGATTCCGGGATTTCCGAAGGTGCTGGCTAATGAGTTGAAGCACTGTATTTTGGCACATCACGGGGAATTGGAGTTCGGCTCTCCGAAGAAGCCTGCGATCATAGAGGCAGTGGCGCTTACTTTTGCAGATAATACGGATGCCAAGATGCAGACTTTTACGGAATTGATGGAGAATACTACGGAGACGGGATGGCTTGGGTATAACCGGCTGTTTGAGTCTAATGTGATTGGGACGAAGATGGAGTAATGGTGTTATCCGGGAAACAGCAATTAGGATGCCAATGAGTAAATTGGCGCTTAAAAAGCAGAAATGTGTTGTGATATAAAGAGGTATGCATGGAATTTAAAAAGAATGATTTGGTGCAGGTAGAGATTGAGGATATCGGACATGATGGGGAAGGGATCGGCAAAGTAGAAGGGTATACTTTGTTTGTGAAAGATGCCGTGATCGGTGATTGTGTTCTTGCCAGGATTACCAAGACAAAAAAGAATTATGGGTATGCGAGAGTAGAGAAGGTGGTGACACCTTCTTCTTTTCGTGTGGAGCCGAAGTGCCGTTTCCACAGGCAGTGCGGCGGATGCCAGATTCAGGCTATGAGTTATGACAGGCAGCTCGTTTTTAAACTGGATAAAGTGCGGAATAATCTGTTGCGGATCGGCGGATTTACGCCGGAACAGATCGATGCCGTGATGGAACCCATTGTGGGGATGGAGGAGCCATGGCATTATCGGAATAAAGCGCAGTATCCGGTTGGATATGATAAGAACGGTAATCTGATTACCGGGTTTTATGCAGGCAGGACACATGATATTGTTGCGAATACAGATTGTGCCTTGGGGGCGGCAGAAAATAAGTGGATTTTGGAAGCGGTGCTTTCTTATATGAAGGAAAATAAAGTGACTGCTTATGACGAAAAGAGCGGAAAAGGGTTGATTCGTCATATTTTGATTCGGACCGGCTTTGCATCTAGGGAGATCATGGTCTGTCTGGTTATCAACGGGAAGAAACTGCCGGCTGAGGAAAAGTTGATTGAGAAGCTGCTGCAGATTGATTTTGCAAAACAAGAAGCGCTGGACAAGAGAATTGTCAGCATTTCCGTCAGTATCAATACCGAGCAGACGAATGTGATCATGGGAAAAGAGATTCGTACCTTGTGGGGGAAGGATTCGATAGAGGATAGTATCAGGATTCTGGAAGTGGTTCAGGAAACGGCTCACGAAGCGGGAAAGACAAATGATCAAGGCGTTGATTTTGTATTTACCGGAGAGGCGGTTACGTTTCGGATCTCACCGCTTTCCTTTTATCAGGTCAATCCCAGACAGACGGAAAAGCTGTATAGTCTTGCCTTGGAGTATGCGGGGCTTACAGGAGAAGAGACGGTGTGGGATTTGTATTGCGGTATCGGAACGATTTCTCTTTTCATGGCGAAGAGGGCGAAACAGGTATACGGGGTAGAGGTGATTCCGCAGGCGATTGAAGACGCTAGAGAGAATGCCCGGCTTAATGGTATAACAAATGCGGAATTTTATGTGGGTAAGGCAGAGGAAGTGCTGCCGGAATTTTATGAGAAGGCGGCAGAATTGCAAGATGATAACGGAGATAGGCGCGAAGATAGTCGGGGTAAATTGCACCCGGATGTGATCGTAGTTGATCCGCCGCGCAAGGGGTGCGATGAGAAGTGCCTGGATACTATGCTGAAAATGCAGCCGAAGAGAATTGTGTATGTGAGCTGTGATTCGGCTACTTTGGCACGGGATTTGAGGATTTTGTGCGATGGTGGGTATGAGATCAGGCAGGTTAGGTGCGTTGATCAGTTTAGTCAAGGCGTGCATGTAGAAACTGTAATTTTGTTGTCTGAAAAACGCTGGATGTAGCTATCAATGTAAATTGAGATATGTCTGAACTGGAACTTATAACAAGTGCAGAAAGCAAAGCAACCTACAGGATAATGCGGTAAAATTTGAAAAGGAAATACTATTAGGAGCCATACAGATGAACAAAGTTTCTTTTTATGTAGATGGAAATATTGAAATAATTGCAGGTGTTGGGATGCATAAGTTTCCGTACCATACTCATAATAGTTTTTTGGTAGGAGCTGTTCTTGAGGGATATGGTGAATTTCGTATTGGTGATAAACTCTCAACATTACATAAAGGAGAATGTTACATTGTGCCTTCAGACGTGGGGATTGCAATTAAACCCATAAGTGATTTTTCCTATATTACAATATGCTTAAAAAATGAACTGGCAGCAATTATGAAAGATTACAAATCTGATAGTTATTTTTATTCCGGTCTAAGCAATAAACTTCTTGAATTAACAACTAGCTTGCGAATGCATAATGTTGACGAACAATTTCTGGCTGTACATATAGCAGATATGTTTGAACTTTATAAGGTTTATAATTCAACTAGATTAAAGTGTACAGAAAAGGCTGTGCAGTATATAAATAATCATTTTCAAAGTAAATTTTCCCTCGATGAGTTGGCAAAAAACTGTTTTATGTCAAAATACCATTTGATAAGAACTTTCAAAAAAGAAATGGGAATTACACCTAAACAGTATCATCAACAGTGTAAAGTCAGAAAACTTAAAGACATGATATTTGATGACTCTCAAAGCAATATTGCATATATGCTTAATTTCAGCACACAAAGTCATATGGACAGCATCTTTAAAAAGTATATGGGGATTACCCTAGGCAGCTACATATCCGCAGTGGAAATTATTAAGCAATAATTTGATATACTTTATTTCTCCTTTGCATTATCTTAAGTTTAAAGATCATGCAAAGGAGAAAAGTACATGAAATATTTTATTGCTAAAGAAACGGGAAGAACATTCATTTTACGAATGGAAAGAGGCGATTTGCTTCGTGAAAAAATTACTGAACTGTGCCAAAATGAAAAAATTCATGAGGCTGTCATTTCATCTGGTATAGCGACATTTGATATTGTAAATATTCAAATGTCTAATACGACAGGGTTTCCAATGGGCTATGATGTACACAATTTAAATGAGCCGTTGGAATTAGCTTCACTTGACGGAACAATCATTAATGGTGAACCACATGTTCATGGTGTAATAGGAAATGGAAACAAGACATGGGCAGGACATTTGCTAAATGGATGTCGAATTCTCTATTTAGGGGAAATCGTAATGCAGGAATTGCTGATCGAATCACTAATCAGAACTGCAGATAAAGATAATGTGTTTTTGATTGATAGAAAAGAAAATCCAATTGATTGATAGTTTTTAAGACTTATTCATAAACGGAGAAAAAATACATGCACTACAAATATTGTCCCGAATGTGGAAATAAGTTAATAGATAAACAAGCAGGAGATGATGGCAATGTTCCTTATTGCGAACAGTGTCAGCAGTTTTGGTTCGACTCCTTTGGCAGTTGTGTTATTGTTTTGGTTGCCAATGAATACAATGAAATTGCGTTGTTGCAACAAAATTACATGTCCACAGAGCATATGACTTTTGTGTCAGGTTACATTACCCCAGGTGAAAATGCAGAAGAAACTGTGATGCGAGAAGTAGAAGAAGAAATCGGAATTAAGCTAGAATGCCTAGAATATGCAGGAACTCATTGGTTTGCAAAGAAGGATTTGTTGATGCATGGATTTATTGGTTACGCAAAGAAGAAGGAGTTTGTATTATCCAGTGAAGTGGATGATGCAATTTGGGTTCCAGCATTGGATATTGTAGATAAGATTTTTCCAGAGAGACCAGGCAATACCATGTTTGCACTGTATCGACAGTATTTGGAGAAGCTGAATATTGTATAGCAAATGGAACAGGTGATATTATAGTTTTAGGTGCTATAATCTTGCCATGGCAAAAGTCAGCAATGAGGGAAATGAGCCTGCTCTTCTGAATGGCACTCTTGAGGTGGAATTTGACGGAGAATTCGAGGTGACGAACAATGTCTATCAAGTTATTTATAAATGCATTAACCAAATTTACACTTGGTGTAGTGTTAATAGGAGCTCTCTTATTTTTGCCTGCGTGGACAATATATTATCCAAATGGGTGGTTGTTTATGGGAATTCTGTTTATTGCAGGAATTATAATGATGATAAAAAATCCGGAGCTGCTCCGTAAACGGCTCAATGCAAAAGAAAAGCAGAATGAGCAAAACCTTGTTATCAAACTCAGCGGACTGATGTTTATTATAGGCTTTGTGCTGGCTGGATTGGATTTTCGTTTTAAATGGCTGTCACTTCCGAACATTATATCCTATATAGCGGCAGGCGTGTTTTTATTTGCATATTTGTTATATGCAGAGGTGTTAAGAGAGAATACATATTTATCTCGTACTATTGAGATACAGGAAAATCAAAAGGTAGTTGATACAGGACTTTACGGAATAGTCAGGCATCCGATGTATAGCGTGACGATTCTGCTTTTTCTTGCAATGCCATTGGTACTTGGGTCATTGATTTCGTTTGCTGTTTTCCTGTGTTATCCGTTGATAATAACAAAAAGAATAAAGAACGAAGAGCAGGTGCTTGAAGCAGAGCTTGATGGATATTCAGATTACAAGAAAAAAGTTAAATACAAACTAATTCCATTTATTTGGTAAGATATCATTTCACAGTCAAAAATAAAATACATAGGCTTTTACCTTATATTTCTTTTATGGAATCGGAAACTTTTTGCAATATTGTTGTTGGCAGAGGAAATGAGTAAATTGAAGTTGGATATGCGCAATATGCTCGCTCTGTTATGCCAAACAACCAAATTTGCAAAAAATAATACCAAATTCGCAAAGAGCCAAAATATCTGAAAGGTAATTGATAAAATACAAAAGGTTATGGCAAATTGCGACAAATTTGAAGGCAGCCAAACCAATCCTCGATTTATTGATAGCGGCGGAAAATGACGGGTGATAGAATTTGCCGACCGGTGCGATCTGAGTTTTCGTTCCATTGAAAGAAATAAAAATGTTTAAGATGTAAGAAGAAGGGGAAAAGGCTATGAAGAAAATGTTTGCAAAGAGACTGTTGGGTTATATGGTTGTTGCGCTTTTGATAACTATCCAATTTATTTTTGTGTTGCAGACTTTTGTTGCGCAACGTAACAATACCAATTCAGCAATAGAAAAACTGGAGATGGTAAAGGAAAAACTTGTAAGCAATGATCAGGAAATAGAGAAGCTGACGAATAGCTTAAGTGAAAATAATCTGGCAAAAACTCGTGCCTTTGCAGAAATTCTTGCTTCAGATAAAACCGTGCTTACGGATGATCAAAGATTGAAGGAAATCTGTGATGAACTGATGGTAAATGAGTTACATGTTATTGATGAAACAGGCATTATTACACACAGTACCATCAGTGCTTATGTTGGGTTTGATATGAATAGCGGGGAACAGTCTGCGGCATTTATGGTTATTGTGGACGATCCGTCCATTGAGATTGTGCAGGAACCGCAGCAAAACGTGATTGAAGGTACCGTAATCCAGTATATTGGCGTGGCAAGAACTGATGCAAAGGGATTAGTACAGGTGGGGATCTGCCCTGAAATATTGGAAGAAACACTTGCCAATACGGAAATAAGTGTAGTCCTGCAGGACATGGATTATGGGGATAAAGGTTATGTGTATGCAATAGATGCGGAAAGCGGCACTGTTTTGGCGCATCCTGATACCGAGTTGATTGGAAAGGATGCATCGGAAGTTGGTTTGTCTGTTGAAGCAGGAAAAGGAAAAGCCACAGTAGATGGCACAACAGGATATTATGTGTCAGAAGAATATGAAGATATGGTAATCGGAACCTTTCTTCCGTCTGGTGAGTATTATGAAGCCAGAACAAACCAGACATTAGTCGTATCGCTGAGCATGCTGGTAATTTTTATGCTGTTACTCTTTATTATCAGCAAAACGGTGGATAAAAATATTGTCAGCGGAATCAACAATCTTGCCGAGGCTATGAAAAAAATAGCAGGCGGGGATCTTGAGATTGTCGTGCAGGAAAACAGTAGTCCGGAATTTGCCCAGTTTTCTCAGGATATCAATACGATGGTGGATAGCATACGCACCAGCATTCAGGAGAATGATCAGCTATTAGTTCAACAAAAATCCGATATGGAACACACGCTTTCTGTTTTTGAAAATATCAAGGGTGTATGTGGTGAACTTGGCACGGTATCTCAGCAGACCTTATCCAGTGCAGACGATATTTTACATGGTACGGAACAGCAGAAACATTCGGTAGATGATTTAGAGCAGGTAATGGGAACCTTGGCAAAAGAGCTTAATCGCAGTGCAGATGCTTCTGTTGATGTAACGAAGACAACTGAGGGAGCGGTAGCTGTAATTTCAGATACGCAGAAGCAGATGAACATATTGCAGAATGCCATTGAAAATATCAGTGAAATGTCCAGAGAGATTGAAAAAATCATTGTGGAAATTGATGAGATTGCAAGTCAGACAAATTTATTGGCACTGAATGCATCTATTGAAGCAGGAAGGGCAGGGGAAATGGGCAAAGGATTCGCAGTAGTAGCAACAGAGGTCGGAAATTTAGCAGCAAGAAGTTCAGAAGCGGCAAGGGAGACCAACGAACTGATTACCAATTCGCTTCATGCAATCAGTGAGGGAATGACGCTGACGCAGGATACAGCAGCTATATTTGGAAATGTTGTGCAAGAAATCGAGCGTGCAAACACTGAAGTCGGAAATATTGCAGATATGGTTCGTAGAAATGCGGAAGTTGTAGGACAGGCTGTAACAGAAATTGATAACATTACGTGTGTTGTAAACGCCAATATAGAGATTTCAGAGAGCAGTAAACAAATATCGGCTAATATGGCGGCTATTACAGAACGCTTGTTGGATATCGTAGGGGAATAAATGGTTAATTGCATATGATATTCCGGAGTTAATTAGTGAAATATATTGAAGATATAAAAGGTAAATGGTCAGTATGATGCCTTCAGGTCTAAATAGATTTGGGGGCGTTCTTCTGACCATTTTTCTGATTGGGGAAATGGTAAATTATTGTATGTTTTTTGTGTGGAAAATGATAAAATAAAATTATTAATAAACAAATAAATATTTATTATCTAAACATATTATCTTAGGAATAGAGAAAACACAAGGATTTGTAATGAGATTAGAACAGTTGATTGGTGAAGCAACCGAATATGATAAAAAGGTAATGCTGGAAGCAAAAAAGCCGAAGAGTTGGTTAAAAAGTGTAAGTGCTTTTGCCAATGGCGTTGGCGGTGTGCTCATTTTTGGTGTTGCTGATGATGATTCAGTGGTAGGGATTGTTGATGTAAAGAAAGCTATGGAAGTTATCAGTGAGCAGATAAAAGTAAAAATGGATCCATCTCCGGAAGTTCTGTTAAAAGCGCATCTTGTAGATGGTAAGGAAATCGTAACTTTGGAAGTATATCAGGGAGAAGAGACACCTTATTATTATGTAGGAGAAGGAAATTATACTGCTTATGTCAGAATTGGCAATGAAAGCGTAATTGCTACTGCTACAGATTTGAAGAGATTGGTTTTACGAGGGAAAAACAGGACATACGACAGTCTCGTAACGGATTATAATTTTGAGGATTATTCTTTTTCTAAATTAAAGGCAGCATATTATAAAAAAACAAAGAAAAGCATGGAAATGAAGGATTTTGAATCGTTTGGTATTATTGACAAAAATGGGATGTTAACAAATGCAGGAGCTTTGCTTGCTGATGAATCTCCCATTTTTTGTTCAAGACTATTTTGTACCAGATGGAATGGTATAGATAAAGCATCAGGAGTCATAGATGCTTTGGATGATGAGGAATATACAGGAAGTCTTATACTGCTTTTGGAAGAAGGTATGAATTTTGTACGAAGAAATTCGAAGAAGATGTGGAAAAAAGAATCTGATAGAAGAGTAGAATATCCGGAGTATCCGGAGAGAAGCATTTTTGAAGGTTTGGTTAATGGATTAGTGCATCGTGATTATTTAGATATGGGAAGTGAAGTCCATATTGATATTTTTGATGATCGTTTGGAAATATATTCACCAGGAGGAATGTATGATGGGTCGTTAATTCAAGACAGAGACATTGACAATGTTCCGTCAAAACGTAGAAATCCAGTAGTTGCAGATATTTTTAGCAGGCTTGATTACATGGAACGAAGGGGCAGTGGTTTCAAAAAGATCATGCAGGCATATGAAGTGGAACCAAATTATACAGAAGATAAAAAGCCGACTTTTTATTCAAATGCGACAGAATTCAGAGTTATATTGAAAAATCTTAATTTTACCAATGAAGTTTTGAATGATAAAAATGAAGTTTTGGATGAAGTTTTGAATGAAGTTTTGAATTCTGGCAGAACAGAAATGGAGATTAAAGTAATAAAAGCAATATTGCTTTTACCAAGAATTAAGCAGAAGGAATTGGCTGAACAAGTGGGAATGTCTGTAAGTACCATTCAACGAACTATTAAAAAATTGGTTAAAGAGGGCAAGATAGTTCGAGTGAATGGAAAGAGAGATGGTTATTGGAAAGTTTTATAAATCTTAAGTTGGCGGAAAGGTTACGGATTAAGTGGATCAGGCTTGTTTGTGTTGCTAAACACAAAGATTTATGAGAAAACAAAGTGGTCATTTATATTGAACAATGATCACTTAAAGGTGATGGATTAAATAGTGTAAGAGGTACGGAGCATCTGTTCCAAAATTGATATGGCAAAAATAGATAACCTGATGGATGTACTACGTTTTTGCTGCCATACAGCAGGAGTTTTATCAGATTATGTTGTGGGAGAGAAAGGCAAAGATATTGGATTATAGTATGGAGAAGTTGATGAAAATGGAAAGGGGTAAAAATGATACTTTTTGATAATGCAGAGTATAATAGCTTTTTTAATCCGCTTTGTTGTAAGAATAAAAGGATATATTACGAGTGTATTTTGCTGCTTATTGAAAAGTCAAAGTCTGTACCTCTTCTCTATGAAACAGATGCCAAAGATGCTCTGATTCTTTATTTCATAAACTGTGCATATGCTGTAGAAGATGAAGCGGCATCTGGTAATGCGGATGAGAATATCAGCAGTAAGAAAACAGAAAATGAGAATGCGAGTGCAATCCTCAGGTACTTTAGACATTGTGGATGGATTTCTGAAAAAGAGATTGGTAGAAACGGTGATAATATCGCGACAGTTATGCCTTATTGCCGAAAAGTAATAGAAGCCATTGAGAGAATATTTAATCGTGATAACAGAGCCGCATTGACGAATCATATTTTTTCGATTTATGACATATTGAGTTCAGCATATATCGCTGATCATGGAAGAACTCACAGACCGTATTCTAATATTTTGGTTCCAATGATGGATAATGTGGCTGATTTGAAGAATGAACTTTTGATTCTTAAAGATAGTATTCGTTCTATAATGCGTATGATTATTAAGATGACAGAAACGAATGCGCTGGGACAATTCTTGATTAGAGATGAGATGTTGGAACATTTTTTCAATGATTATTTTTTCATTAAAAAAGATGGTTTGATTCCTGGATATATTGAAGAAATTGAGAAGATGCTTCGAAAAATTGTGAAAACAGAAGCTTACGAGAATATGATAAAGGAGTATCAAAGCTTTTACAACACAGACGAGATTGCGGCTCATGAGATGGTGGATGGTCAGTTGGCAGAAGTTAAGAGTTTTATAAGTTATGACTATGTTAAAGAAATGGACTATATTGATAATAAAATTAATAATTATTACAGTCTATATTCTACCAGAATTCTCATGGTGTTAAGCAATAGCGTTAATATGCAAACTTACTTAAATGACCTGTTGATGACGATTAAGGATTTCGATGCAAAAGAAAAAGAGGAAATACTTGAAGCTGTTTCCCAGTGTTATGCATTGCAATCTTATAAGTATGTTGGAAGAAAGTCTATAGAACGTAGAAAGAAATGTAAACCCAATATTAAGAGTGGAGCGATTATTAAAAGCTCATTATCGGATGAGGATAAGGCAAGGCTTACAAGAGAACTTTTATATGAATATCCAGATCGTTATGGAGTGAAACAGGCTGCGAGTTATTTTGAGAAAGTATTGACAGGTAAAGATAGTGTGGTACCGGATGAAACGATGATTAAGACGAGAGACGATGCCATGATGGTAGCTGCCAGCATAATCTATTGTGGCAGTTTAGAGTTCCCATATGAGGTAGAATTCTTGGAAGGAACTATTGATACGGAAGTTGCAACGATTAGTAATGTACGGATAAAGAGGAAGATGTGAATGGGCGATATTAAACTAAGCATTTCGATAAAAGAGGAAAACAATATACTATTTAAGCGTTGCATTCGTAAATTGCTGGATTCAACATTTATTGTGGGTGATAAGGATGAGAAGCTATATTCTTTTGTCTCACGGGAATCCAACAGACAAGACATTTCTGATTATCTTCGTATGATTGGTTTTGATGTACTTGTTGATACGAATGTGAAAATCGCGATGCTTAAGCCCCATGAAGCAGAAGAGGAAGCAGTAGGATTAAAACGTGCAAATGTGGTTTCGTTCACAGGCGAACAATACCATCTGCTTCTTGTGTTGTGGGAAGTTTATCTTGAGAATTTGGGCTATAATGATGAGAATGTTGTAATGCGAGGAGATCTGATTGATAAAATTAAGGCCTATGAAGTTGGTGTGGACAAGCCCGGCTTGTCTGCTGCAATGAAACTATTTAAGAAATATAATTTGATTGATTATGACGTAAAAGATGAATCGGAAGACGCAATTATTACCTTATATCCGTCATTGCAGTTTGGATGGGATATTGCGCAATTCAAAACTGTAACAGCAGAATATATGAAGAACAGCGCGGTCATGGATGACGCAGACACAATGGATTCAGCGAGTGTTGAAGAGGAGGAGGCGGAATGATTAAACTGAAACACATTCGGTTAGTCAATTGGTATGGATTTAATCAGATTACTGTTCCTATTGGTCTCTTTACGTTAATCGCCGGTAAGAATGGAAATGGTAAGTCGGTATTACTTGATGCGATTAAATATGCATTGTATGGAGATACCGTATTTAATAAGTCAACTGAAAATAAAGGAAGCAGAACTGTGTCGTCATATACGAGAGGATTACTTGATGCAACAGCTGGTACATTTATGAGGCCGGCTGATAAGATGCCGAATGTGTATACACACATTGTTCTTGAGATGGAAGAAGTGGAACTTGCGAGAAAGTTTATTCTGGGTACCGCTATTGATACCGATTCTGGCAATGGGTTTAAAACGCAGAGATATGTTATTGAAAATAAGACATTAAGTGATGTGAATCATACGTATGAGCAAGAAGGTTTGATATTTTCTTACAGTACATCTGAACTGCAAAAATTTTACGGTCTTAAAATGATGGATGTAAAGGAAGGTCTTGATAAGTTTATGCAAAGGACAGGATTGCGTCTTAATGAACAGCAGTTAGCTGCATTCAGACGCAAACTTAGAAGCATTATGTCGTATGATCCAAATGCAAAGATAGATCAGTTTATTCGAGAGAGCGTATTAGAAGAAAAGAAAGTTGACTTTTCTAAGCTTGTCGCTGCAAAGAATAATATTGATACATTGAATTCTAATTTTGCAATCATTGATGCCGAAATTAAAGAATTAGAGGGTATCATTGCACTGTTTGATGAACTCACACGTGCAAAAAATATAATTCTGGCAGATGATGTGAAAATTGCATATAAGCGATTTCTAAGATGTCAAAAGATATTGGAAGAAGCTTCTCGCAATATGGAAATTGCGACAAGGCAGATTGAAGAAGATGAGAAAAAACTCGAAACAATATCTATTCGCGAGAAAGAGATAAGAACAGCTTATAATTCCGCTAAGGATAACCGGGATTCTATGGATTGTGCCAAAGCAATTGTAGAAGCGGAGGAAACTTTGCAAAAAGCGCAAGCAGAAAAAGACCGTTTGAAGAAAGAGAAAGAAGAACTCTGCGATTTCCAATCTAAAGTAAGTGAATTGATTGCGTGGTTTGATGAAGAGCAGCACAAAGTAGAGGAGCAGTGTGTTTTATCGTCTTTAACATTAGATAGTGTTGCTAAAGTACAAAAGGAGAGTAGTGTTGTAGCGTTTTTAGCGCAAATCAAAGAATATAGAGATGAAATTTTAGGAAATGTAACAAGAATTGGTGACTCGTTTAAGGCAAACCAGGAGGAACAAGCCAAGTGTCAACAGACTATTGACGATTGCAATGCGAAGAAAACTACTTTTTCAGAGATACCGGATTATGTGGCTTTGAAAAATGAAATTAATCGGGAATTTGAAAAGCAAGGTATACAATCAGAAGCAAGGTTTGCTTGCGAATATGTTTTGGGGCTTAAAGATGAAGCTTGGCGTGATGTAATTGAAGGGTATTTGGGTGGACGAAGATATACGATTCTTGTGGAGCCAGAATACTATGATATCGCAGATGACGTATTGAATGCATCTAAATATAAGTATGCACATTTGTTCAATACAAAATTATTAATGAGAAAAAAAATCTCTTTGGAAGACGATTCGGTAGTTCATTTTATTGAAGTAAAAAACTTGGTTGCGAAACAGTATTTTGATTATCAGTTGGGAAGGTTTCATGCAACTACAATAGAAAAGGTGAGAAATTTTGAAAATGCTATGTCCAAAGAGGGCAGAGTGGCTGTAGCTATGGATAGTTATTTTATTCGTTTTGATAGGATTAGATTTTATTGTTTAGGACAGGAAACAATCGAATTGAATCGAATTAAGGCAGTTAAAAAGCTGGAGATATTAAAGAAGGCATATATCGAATTTCAGGAGCAGCTTATTACGGAAAAATCTAAGATGTCATATCTTGATATGGAAATGCAGTTTTTTGGCGGATATAATTATGATGCATGTAAGGAATACGACGAAGCATTACTGGATTGTTCCAAAAAGGAACAAGAACTTAATGCATTGAGAGAAGCCCAAAAAAATAATATGGAATACATGGAGCTCGCTCAAAGAGTAGGAGAACTTGCACAAGAGCTTGAGCTTATAGAAGATGAGCGAAAAGATGTTTATAATGATAAGTCAGATATGCAGACGCTGTATAATACGAATTATGGTGAGCATATAAAAGTCAGTGGGGAAATTGTGAATATACAAGAAAATCTTGGAAATTTACAGTTTGCAAATAATGTTGTCTATGAAAAAGCAATTGAGGATTATGATAAGTTTGTTGCTAATGGTAAGACTGGTCAAGGTGGAACTTTAGTAGACAGAAGGCGCGCAGAAAATAGATTAAAGGAAGCTGGGGAAAATTTAAGAGGTGGACAGGCTGCTTATAACGCATCCAGAACAGGTAATAATCAGCTGCCAATGACAGACAGTTCTATAGCTGTTTATCAAGCAAGAAAAAATCGAATTTGGATGGACGACAGGCAGGAGATTCAAGCTAAGTTAAAGGAACAGACAAAGCGTTATGAAGAAATTTTCAAAAATGAATTTGTGCTTACGGTCTTGAAATCCTGTGAGACTGCAAGGGATGATTTGAAACTGATTAATGCAGAATTAGCACGGCTGAAATTCAAAGCCAAATATGAGTTCGATGTTAAGTATGTGAAGGATGGTTCTGATTACGAAAAGATATTAGAGTATGCAAAGTATTTAAAAGAACGCGAAGAACTTGGAACGGTATCCGGACAAATGATATTAGATTCTATGACAGCATATTCTGATGATAAAGGTAAAGAACTGGAAAAGGATATCGAGAAGATTATCAATCGCATTGTGGAGAGTAAAGATAAAGATCAGATTGAACATTATGCGGATTATCGCAATTATATGACATATGAGATTCTTCTGACAAATGATGTTCTTACTAAAGCAAAGTTGTCAAAACAATCTGGCTATAATTCCGGTGCAGAGGTTCAAATACCATATATGCTTATTTTGCTTTCAGCACTGCTTATGATTTATAATGCTAAAAGTAATTCTACGAGATTGGTTTTTATTGATGAACCATTTGCGAAAATGGATCCGACCAATGTAAAAATTATGCTGGGCTTCATGAAGGAACAGAATTTGCAAATGATTTTCTGTGCACCGGATAAAACAGAACTTATTGGAAATGAGAGTGAGGTTATATTACCGGTACTCCGAACACAACCTGATCTTATGGAGATAGGAATCATAGAGATGCATAAAGGGGTGTAGCTTTTGGAATACGAAGAGAAAATATTGACATATTTAGTGGAAAATTATCGCGAGAGTAAAAAGGACTTCGGGGATAATAAGATTAACAGAAGAACTCAAGTAAAACCTGAAAAGTTATATAAAAAGTATAATGCAAATGATGGTGATTTTGAAGAGATTACAAAATTTAATCATGCCGTGGAATATTTATCTGAATTAGGTTTTATCAGTAGTAAAAAGGAAACTTTTGGAACACAAATTCAATGTATTTATTTGGCAGATCAGAGAATACAGGAAATTGAACGATATTTAGGGGAGACATACGGTTATGTATCAAAGGATATGCAGATTGAAAAACTGCAGAGTTTAGTTAATAAATATCAAAATGCTTCACCTATATGTGAAAAAGAATGTACCAAACTGCAAGAATATATTGAAAAACGGAAAGTCCCAAAGAATATTGATGAATTGGATGACACACTAAGGGCAGTTGCTTTTATCGAGAAGAACCAGAAAGATTTATATATCCGGGAAGTATCAATGAAAGTATACGGTGATTCAAAATATTTTGAAGATACAACTTTGCAGTCGGTTTGCAATATGCTTCGTAAACATGCAAATAGGATTTTTAAAGATGATGAAATGTTAGATGAAATCCTATTAGGCTATCATATAGCAAAAGAACCACAAAAGCTTTGTATCAAGGGTAAGGCGATAATCAACATTTCCGGAAAAGAAGTAGATATTAGTGGATTTTCAGGAGGTGTGGAGTTTTTGGCCTCTGATTTGGCTAATATTCAATCGATTAAGCTTATGGTTCCGGAGTTTATGACGATAGAAAATAGAAATTCATACCTTAGGTATTATAAAGATGGAGTGGTTACGTTTTATCTTGGAGGCTATGCAAATAGGTATCAGCGCAACTTCATAAAAATGGTGTATGCGTCTAATGACTATGTCCGTTATTTGCATTTTGGAGATATTGATGCGGGAGGATTTTGGATTCATCATAATCTGTGCGAAGTAACGGGAGTAAACTTTGAATTATTTAGTATGTCAACGAATGAATTAAAAAATAGTAAGTACGATTCTTGTTTGCATAGACTTACCGATCATGATAGAACAAGACTTCAGGAATTGAAAACGATGGGAATGTATACTGATGTAGTTCAATATATGCTGAATTATAATGTAAAGCTTGAACAGGAGATAATTAGCTTGGAATTGATGAATCATTGAAAAGGAGCATAGGAAGTGAGATGAGTACTTGAATAATCTGAATGAGAAAATAGGTATTTATCAAGAATGGATAATCGTAAGCGGGAAAGGATGATAGTTTGCGGAGAGATGATGCTAAAGAGTGTGATTTTAGAATGTAAAAACAAGGAACAGTTAATCGATTTTTACTCAAAGCTTTTAAATTGGCCTGTCGTATTAAACAAGGATGAATTTGTTAGAATAGAATCGCCTGAAACAGGAATGGGGATTGAAGCTCATTATGCGGAGGATTATATCGCTCCTGTCTGGCCATCGGAAGCAGGAAAACAGCAGATGATGGCCCATTTGGACTTTGGTGTTAATGACAGAGCCGAATTGCAGGAAATGGTTGATAAGGCAGTTAAGTTGGGCGCAAGAATTGCTGAGATGCAGTATGGGAACGGAAAATGGATTACTTTGCTTGATCCGGCAGGCCACCCATTTTGCATTGTGATTTGGGACTGATAAATGCCAGTTTGTCGATTTGTTTTCCCAAACAAAGTACACTAAATGAAAGAACAATAAATCAGAATGGTGCCTATCAGTGAAAATATCGTGGATCTAGAGAAAGGAATGGTTATCAGTTTGGAAATTGCGGTACTGTCAGATATACATGGAAATTATGTTGCATTAGAAAAATGTATTCAGTTTGCAGAAGTTAAACATATTAAAACGTTTATCTTTCTCGGTGATTATGTTGGAGAATTAGCATATCCCCAAAAGACTATGGAAATTATATATTCATTAAAAGAGAAACATGAATGTTATTTTATAAAAGGGAATAAGGAAGACTATTGGTTGCATTATGATAATACCTGG
This sequence comes from Lachnospiraceae bacterium, assembly GCA_017936885.1. Taxonomy (GTDB): domain Bacteria; phylum Bacillota; class Clostridia; order Lachnospirales; family Lachnospiraceae; genus UBA3282. The sequence goes on from JAGBEO010000003.1 coordinate 40,517, forward strand.
AAAGAAAAGGATTCTACAACAGGATGTTTGTATTATACATATCATAATTTGACAAGACGTGATCTGGATTTTTTTGAAACACTGCCCATAAAGAGAAGCATCTGCTTTACAGGATATCCGGTAATTACAGTGTGTCATGGTTCGCCTCGGAAAGTAAATGAGAAAATGCTTCCGGACAATGAAAATACGTATGCCATAATGGAAAACGATAATGCAAATTATATTATATGCGGGCATACACATGTACAGAATACAATTGAGTATAGCGGGAAAACTGTTTGGAATCCAGGATCAGTAGGTGTTTCTTTACATAGTGGTGGAAAAGCACAGTTTTTAATTTTGAAGGGTGAAGATTCATCGTGGAAAAAAGAGTTTGTTTCTTTAGATTATGATGTAGAACAGGTAATAGAGGATTTATATGATTCTGGTCTATATGATAAAGCGCCAAGTTGGTGCAGGGTATCAGAGAATTTGTTAAAGACAGGTGAAATATCACATGGAAGTGTTTTAAACAAGGCAATGTCTTTGTGCCATGAGAGAAACGGAAATTGTATTTGGCCTGATATTCCGGAGAAATATTGGCAACAGGCAATAAAGGAAATGATTGGATAGATAACATGATGAAAGAAATAGAACATCAGAGGATGATTATCACTATATATATCTGAGTTGTTCTAAGTTTTATATTGAAGCATATCGAGAGATGTGGGAAGATAAAGATAGTTGCTCGGCAGATTTTTCTCGACAGGAGTAGAGGATAAAAGCTTTAAGAAAGTTTGTGTTGATTATAGGAGAGGCAATGGGGAAGATAGTTAAAGACACAATTCATGCAAATGGAATTGATATTGGAATTTATACGCAGGACTTTGAAAATGAATTTATTTCATTGACAGACATAGCTCGGTACAAAAGTGACGATCCGACAGCTGTTATACAGAATTGGATGAGAAATCGTGATGTTATAGAATTTTTGGGATTATGGGAAAGAATGCATAATCCAGATTTTAAACCCCTCGAATTCGAGGGGTTTAAAAAGCAGGCAGGAGCAAATGCATTTACAATGTCGCCAAAGAAGTGGATAGAAGCCACAGACGCAATTGGTATTGTTTCAAAAGCGGGACGCTATGGCGGAACATATGCCCATAGTGATATTGCTATGTCTTTTGCAACTTGGGTTTCTCCCGAATTTCAGTTATATATTATGAAAGATTATAGGCGACTAAAAACAGATGAGAATAGCCGATTATCTTTGAATTGGAATTTGAACAGAGAGATCTCTAAGTTAAATTACAGGATACATACAGATGCAATTAAAGAAAATTTGATACCACCAGAATTAACGCCTGCACAGGTAGCTTATACATATGCCAATGAAGCAGATATGTTGAATGTTGTTTTGTTTGGAAAAACAGCGAAACAGTGGAAAGATGAAAATCCTGTGGAAAAGGGTAATATGCGGGATGCAGCAACATTAAACCAGTTATTAGTACTTGCCAATTTGGAAAGCTATAATGCTGTTTTGATTAATCAGGAAAAGAATCAAAAAGAACGGATGGAATTGCTTCGGCAGTTGGCAGTACAGCAGTTACAGACATTGGAAATGGTAAGTTTAAATAATTTGCCCAAAATAGGAGTCAATCCACAGAAGAATTGAAATGTTTGAATATATTCTTGAAAAAGTATACAACATGAAAAGGAACGATAGGAATTATTGAAGACGAAAGAGATAAGATTTAAAGAATTAGAGAAAATAGCGCAAAAACAACCAGCAGCATTTTTATGTGGGAACGGATTTCTACCACAAGTAGAATGACAACTTCATTTTTCTGTGCTAAAGTACGATATAGTAAAGAGAAAAGCGGTGGATAGTCCATCGGGAAAGGAAATAAGATCATGTTTAGAAATAATTTTGTAAACAATTGTATAAGTGAACGATATGTATCCGCCCTGTCCAAAGAGAAAAACGAACAGAGTTTTATTATCGTACGCTCATATAAAGTAAGCCGAATGCATAAACGAACATGATTTTTATAGCCAGAATAAATTTTGGCAATATATACATGGACTTTTACGAACCGCTTATCTTATATGGGATAGGCGGTTTTTTCATGCAAAGTTTTGCTCCATTAACTCAATGGCAGAGTAACCGGCCTTTAACCGGTAGGTTGTGGGTTCAAATCCCATGTGGAGCATTCCACATCAAAAATAATAAAGGAAGGAAAAAGATATGATTGAAATTAAGGGAAAAGTAAACACCGCGCTCTGCTATGCAAAGATAGTAGAGAGCGAGGCAATAGAGCAGATCAGAAGAATGTGCGATTATGATTTCACGCAAGGCAGCAAGATTCGTATTATGCCGGATGTACATGCCGGTAAAGGCTGTACCATTGGAACAACCATGACAGTCACTGATAAGGCAGTACCGAATATTGTCGGCGTTGATATTGGCTGTGGAATGTACACCGTCAATTTAGGCAAAGCAGATATCGATTTCGCAAGATTAGATGAGGCGGCTCATTATATACCCTCCGGGATGCATGTATGGGAAGGGCGGATGGAGCGCTTTGATCTGACGGAATTGAAATGCTATAGAAGTCTTAAAAATACCAAATATCTGGAGAGAAGTCTCGGAACGCTGGGCGGCGGAAACCATTTTATTGAGGTAGATCAGGCAGAGGATGGAACGAAATATCTTGTAATCCATTCCGGCAGCCGTAACCTTGGAAAACAGGTGGCAGATATCTATCAGCGACTGGCAATCGAGCTGCATTCCGGTAAAGAGGAATATTTTAAGAAAAGGGATGCACTGATTGCGGAGTATAAGGCAGCAGGCCGCAGGAATGGGATCCAGGCTGCTTTAAAGGAACTTGTGTGGGAGCATAAGGATTGCATGATTCCGGACGATTTATGTTATCTGTACGGAACTTATTTTGAGGATTATTTACATGATGTGGAAATTTGCCAGTGTTTTGCAAAGCGCAACCGTGAAAAAATCGCGGAGGTAATCTTTGAGCGCACCGGTATGACAGCGGGCGAGGCATTTCATACCATTCATAATTATATTGATACGGATGAAATGATTTTAAGAAAGGGTGCGATTGCAGCTCATAAAGGAGAAAAAGTGCTGATTCCAATTAATATGAGGGATGGAAGCGTACTTGCTGTCGGAAAAGGAAACCCGGACTGGAACTATTCAGCGCCGCATGGTGCGGGCAGATTGATGTCACGTTCCAAGGCGAAGGAGATTTTAAGTCTGGAGGAGTACGAGAATGTAATGGCAGGAGTTTACACGACTTCTGTAAATGAAGCGACATTAGACGAAGCACCAATGGCATACAAGTCATTGGAGGACATCATTGATGTGATTCGTGAGTCCGTGGACGTGATTGATGTTATGAAACCAATATATAATTTTAAAGCTTCTGAGTAGTGTAAAGCAAGGGATGGGATAGACTGTCTGTTGTTTGCACACAGGCAGTCATATTCTATTTTATGTGATAGAAAGTGTGTAGGTAGTGGTGTCAGCCAGCGTGAACCGATGAAAGAGAATTTTGCTGTGTAAATCGCAGACATGACGCATGAACTGACTGAATCTGATTTTCTATTATATAAGTTAAAATGTCTATGGAATGAGAGGCAATAATCGAGCGAAAGTGTAGGGCAAAGCGTATGGCACTTTATAGAATATGATTCCTCCAGAGGCTGGAAGGAGGAAGACAAAATGTTTACAATGCCGGTCATAGATATGACGGGAACAGGAAAGAGAATTGCGGATCTGCGTCAGAATGCAGGACTGTCTGTTAAGGATTTGCAGGATATCTTTGGATTTGCGACGCCGAATGCAATATACAAGTGGCAGCACGGAACGGCAATGCCAACATTAGATAACCTGGTTATTCTGGCAGCAGTCTTCGGTGTGGCAATAGATAATATTATCGTAACCGATGTAAATGTGAATGTGCAGATTAGCGCATGAAAACAAAAAATAGATCAGGCTCATAAATGATTATGGGTCTGTATGGTCCCCTAGTCTAAAGGTCAGGACGTCGCCCTTTCAAGGCGAAGATGCTGGGTTCAAGTCCCGTGGGGATCAGTAGGGCTCCTTAGTCTAAAGGCAAGGACGCCAGCCTCTCAAGCTGGAGATGCCGGGTTCGAGTCCCGCAGGAGCTATTCCTACCCCGCCCACTTATGTTTGCGTGTCCGAGATGGTTTATGGTGCCACTCTGCTAAGGTGGTGTGCATGTAATTGCACCGAAGGTTCGAATCCTTCCGCAAACGCTAAGATTTTCGGATTTATCAGTGTTTCTTGACAGTGAAATCTATGACGTGATAAGCTGACGAAGTATATGAATGGTTATGATGCAGCGGGGATAAAACCATTCTGTGTCAATGCATTGAAATAGATGGAGTTGGAGCCTGATTATAGCCGGATACTGATAGGACAATTTATTCGAGAGAGGATATCATATGTTGCCGACAAGAGAAGAAGCAGAAAAATTACTAATAGAAGCCGAGAGTTGTAACCCGGGACCATGGGGCAATCACAGCAGGGTTGCCGCCCATTGCGCAGAGAAAATAGCGCAGCGATGCGAAGAATTAGACAGCAATAAGGCGTACATATTAGGGCTTTTGCATGATATCGGAAGAAAATTCGGAACCAGGCATTTGGGGCATGTGTATGATGGCTATGCATATATGTTATCGTTAGGATATGACGAAGTAGCAAGAATTTGCCTCACCCATTCTTTTAATAATAAAACAATAGACGAATATATTGGTAAGTTCGACACGACAGAAGAAGAAACAGAGGTTATTCGTAATGCGCTGGAAAATATTGAGTTGGATGAATATGACAGACTGATTCAGTTATGTGATTCCCTTGCGGGAGCAGGGGGAGTTTTAACCATTGAGGAACGGATGAATGATGTAAAGAGTCGGTATGGTTCTTATCCGGAAGCTAAATGGAACCGTAATCTTGCTTTGAAAAAACATTTTGAAGATAAAATCGGTAAAAATATATACGAAGTAGTTTTTTGAACAGCGAAGGTTAACAAAAATTATTCTGTATTTCCGGTTTAGATGGGGAGGAAGATTTTGTGAAAGAATCCATTATTGAAACAGAATACGGTCATGTATATTATTGGGTCTCGGATATGATAAGAGAACGAAGAACCATAGTATTTCTCCATGGACTGACTGCAAACCACACAATGTTTGATCGTCAGAGTGCTTTTTTTGCTAAACGGTATAATATTATTACTTGGGACGCACCGGCACATGGAAAATCAAGACCATACAGTAACTTTACATACCCAAATACAGTTGAAGCGTTATATAAGATATTGCAGAACGAGTCTATTGAAAAGGCAGTTCTGGTAGGTCAATCGATGGGAGGATATATTGCACAGTCTTTCATTATGCGGCATCCCGATTTAGTTGAGGCGTTTGTTTCAATAGATTCCACGCCTTTTGGAAACTATTATTCTAAATCAGATACATGGTGGCTGCGGCAAATTGAGTGGATGTCAAAACTTGTTCCGGCAAAATGTTTGAAAAAATCGATAGCGCAGCAAAATGCCATAACAGAACAAGGACAGGAAAATATGAGGGACATGCTTGCAGCATATAGCAAATCCGAGCTTTGTCATCTGATGGGAATAGGGTATGCATCGTTTCTTGACGAAAATTGTGAACTGCATATAACATGCCCTGTATTGCTTCTTCTTGGCGAGAAGGATAGAACAGGGAAGGTTCAAAATTATAACAGACGCTGGTCCGGTCAAACGGGATTTCCGCTGGAAATCATACCTGATGCAGCACACAATTCAAATGTGGACAATCCGGATGCAGTTAATAAATGTATAGAAGAGTTTATAATGACATCTGTTTTAAATACTCAGTAAAATAGATCAAGAAGAGAACAGCAAAACGTTTACCCTCCAATCATCACCCCAACATTCCCATACAATGTGACCCGAATCAAACCGCAAATAATAAGGTGGGCAGGATAATAAATATAAAAGCACCATTTCATACCATGGAACTTTCCGCGCTCACCGTTGTAAGCCTTTAACAGCGGAATTACCAACGCAACAAATAGTTGGATTACGCCATATATAGGGTTAATGAAAACAGCATATACAATAGCATACGCCAAGATCCAAAACATCATACCCGTCATCTGTTTTCTGAAATTTCCCCTGTTTGCGCCAATGTGCAAAATTGCCAGTACCGCAATACAACTCCAATCCGAACAAAATGTAATGACAGTAATTCCGAAAATTAAGATGGTTTTCTGCCATTGTTTCATTTTTTCGTTGTCGTTAATCATAAGTGCCATAAGTCCCCAGAACAATGCCCATAGGACACTTGTCTGATCGAAGACAGATGTTTGAAATGGAATAAACGGTATTCCGAATGCAAAGTTATATGCAAAATGACCTACTATTGCAAAGATAAGTAACCTGCCCGCATATTTCTTCAAATTATGTGTGTAATGATAACCCTCAGTGATAAAGAACCAAAAAATAGGAGCAGCCAATCTCCCGATAATGTGCAATACAATGATCCACCATTCAGTCGGATAGTCAGGAAACAGGACCCATGCAAGATGATCCACTGTCATAGCAGACATTGCGATCATCTTTAATTGATTTGTATTTAATCCCTTTTCTTTCATTCTCTTTTCCCCTCTTTTCCGGCATTTCTTTTGTGCAATGCCTGATTTAGTTCTTCGGTTTGTTTCTTATCCATAGTATAGGTTAAAAAGAAAGCAATCACATATACGCCAGCCACAGACAGCATCATCGTTATAACACCTGCAACGTCAAAATCTATCCAGCCAAACCACACACCGCAGCCTGTCATAATCATACAGAGACAACAATAATGAAGAAGTAAACCGAGAATAATGCGGTTCTTTTTATTTGTATTTCTTGGAAACAGAAAGACCGTAGCTGCTGTGGTCAGAAAGCTTGAACAAAGAATTTGCCACAAAGCGTATCGAGGGATATTTCCGTCATTAAATAAAGAAAAATTGACTGCACATATCATCACAGTGCCGGTAGTAATATAAGCAAAGTATTGACAATAAGCAAAAAACTTTTTCATGTATATACCTCCTGCATAATCATAGTCCTAACTTTCTTCGTAAATCGCCCATATATTGCCGTGAGATAATAATTTTCTCGCCATTTTTCAGTTCTCCTTCAAAGCGTCCGTAAAGCAACGGACGCAGATGAACGATTTTGGATATATTAAGAATTATAGATTTTGAAATGCGAAGAAAATTGGTATTTGCATAATCCATTTCAAGTTCATATAACTTTTTTTTAACTTCAAAGACGGATTTTTCCATGTAAACAAATGTCTTATTATCAACCGATTCAAAATAGAAAACGTCTTGAGGGGATAGCATTGTAATCCCGGTTTCTGAATGAGCCGGTATTTTATTTGTGCCGTTTTTCAGTGACTCAAGGAAAGCCATCAATTCGTCATCTATGTTGGCGCATTTAATGATAATTTCATCTTCCTGTCCTTCATCTGGGGGCTCTATGGTAATTCTCATGCTTTCACTCCTGCGTTCTTGTTCAAACATTGTGTTGATAGTATTATAATCTTATATAACTGCGCAGAACAAATCAATAAAAGAGAGGTAAGATGCATTTTTTGGCAGATGAAATGCAGTGTATATTTTTGCGCAAGTAAAATCAAGCAATACTTATTCTGTTCCTTTATAATGCATACAGAGTGATCGAAACGGAGATAAAAATTTATGGAAATCATAAAAGCAGATATACGTGATGCAGATGTAGTAGGATACGTTCATTCAACAGCATGGAAACAGGCTTATGCAGATGTGTTTGCTGAAGAATATTTGAAGGAGGATACACCTGAAAAAAGAACACAAGAATTTTTACAAGCATGTAATGATAAAGATATTTACTACTATATGATACGCGAACAAGAGAAAACAGTTGGAATTATTAAAGTAGTGGTTTCTTGTGATGTATGCGAAATATCAAGTTTTTATCTATTGGAAGAGTATCGAAATAAAGGATATGGTAAACAAGTCATAATGCTCTTAAAGACGATATTTAACAGTATGAAAATACAGTTGTGGGTACTAAAAGACAATATAAAAGCAAGACGCTTTTATGAGAAAAACGGATTTAAAAGTACAGGAAGGGAAAGGTACATTGATCGGGGAAATTATCATACACAGATTCAATACGAACTTGTGCGGGAAGATTGGGCAGAATAATGATTCAGAAATTATGCTACATGTTGCAGAGGGAAACGAAGAGGTGCTGAGATGATATGAAAATTGAGGGCTTTTAATTAGGAATATAAAAAGGTAAGGTAAATAATGGATGGATGAAAAAATCATTTCACAGATATGTTTAGATTATCTGTTTGAAAAGCCAAGTGCAATAAAACGTTGTATTGTAGGGCAGGGCAATTATGTATATATTGTAGAATGCGCTGGAGTAAAATATGTTTTCAGATGCAGTAAAGAAAGTAATGCTTACGATAATACTATTTATTGGTTGGAAAAATTATTATCAATAAATATACCGGTTCCTAGAGTCATTAGGAAAGGAAACTTTGCAAAATATGAATTCCTGATTTTATCTTACTTTGAAGGGGAAGATATTGGTCTTGTATATCCGCAACTTAAGGATGGCGATAAAAAGGAAATTGCAAAGGAGATTGTACATATCCAGAATCAGGTTTCAACATTGAAATTAGAAAATATAGAGCCGCATTGGTCATGGAGAGCATTCATAAATTACATGCTTGAACGTTCGACGGATCGTATTGTTCAAAATGGCTATTTTGATGTTGAAAAGATAAATCGTCTTCGGGGACAAATGGGGCGGTTGGAGGAGTATTTTGACAGTATAAAACCTGTTGCGTATTTAGATGATATCAGCAGTAAAAATCTCTTGATTTATAGAGGAAGGATATCCGGCATCATAGATATAGACTGGATGGGAATGGGAGACAAGTTGACCTATGTGGCATTAACCAATATGGCATTGCTCAATCTTGGATATGATACAGACTATGTTAAGTATATTTTAGAAGAAATGCAGGTGAGCGATGTTCAGCGGAAAGCTTTTTTGTTCTATACAATAATGTATTGTGTGGATTTTATGGGGGAGCGTGGTATGCAATTCATGGACAAGACGATAGAAGTCAACGGGCAGATAGTAGATAGGTTAAATAAGATCTATGATACATTATGGTATGAGTGGTGTAATACGTAATGAGGACAGGTTTTAGCATAAGAGAATGCAATAGAAAAGAAAAATAGAGTGATTGAAACGAGGTAACAGACAAATGTACGAGTGGCAGAAGCAGATTCAAATCATTGTTGACGAGATCGACGAATGCATCAAAAATCATAATGACGAAGCATTAACATTACGTATTCTTTCCTGCAAACTGGGATATTCCGAATTTTATACTACGAGGAAATTCAAAGAAATATCGGGTATGCAGTTTAAGGAATATCTGCGGCGCAGAAAATTAGCCTTTGCATTAAAAGAGGTGCGGGACAGTGAAAGAAGCATTTTAGATATTGCCTTTGATTATGGCTTTTCCTCCCATGAAGCTTTTACACGGGCTTTTAAGAAAACATACGGCATTACTCCAAGTAAATACCGTAAAAATCCTGTGCCAGTCATTCTTCGCACCAAAATAAACCCGTTTGATCGCTACTTTTTAGGAATAGGAGAGATTGGTATGATGAAATCAACAGAAGACATTAAGATTTATTTTGTAACGATTCCTGCGCACAAATTTTTGCACATTAAAAATTATGAGAGCAACGGTTATTGGGATTTCTGGCAAAAGCAAAGCTTGATTCCGGGGCAGGACTGTGAGACAATCTGCGGTTTGCTCGACAGTATTAAGGGTAAATTGGATGATGAGGGCGGCAGTGAACCGAACAGCGGCAGCGGTCAGATCATGGCGTATATCAATGACCCGGAGGGCAGGCTTTGCGATTGGGGCATTCCCCGTACAGAGTGCTATGGTGTACGACTCCCTTTCGACTATAAAGGTGAAGTACCGCCGCAAATGCTAATGGCTGATATTCCTGAAGCTGAGTATATTGTTTTTGAACACGGACCATTCGATTATGAGCAGGAAAACTGCAGCGTGGAGGAAAAGATTGAGAAAGCAATGGCAACGTTTGATTATGCAGATGCGGGTTATTGTCTGGACACTTCTCCCGGCAGGATTGTATACTTTTATCATGATCCTGAGCGGTTTTTTAAGTATATTAGACCGGTTAAAAGGTTGGTATTGTAAATATCAGTAATTTTTGCGAGAATATTAAAGAGATTCTAAAGTTAGGATGAGATAAAATGGCTAGATGGGACCCATGGAGAGGCTGTCATAAATATAGCGAAGGATGTAAATTCTGCTATACACATAAGGGTGACAGTAAAAGAGGAACAGACACAAATTTAATCACAAAAACAGATAAGTTTTATGCTCCGATTACCAAAGATAAGAAAGGTGCGTACAAAATGAAAACAGGGCAATTAGTGTTTTTGTGTTTTTCATCCGATTTTCTGATTGAAGAAGCGGATGCGTGGCGCACAGAATGTTGGAAAATGATAAAAGAGCGTTCGGATTTAACCTTTCTGTTTTTGACAAAAAGGATTGAACGCTTCATGGAATGCGTCCCCTCTGACTGGGGATCGGGATATGACAATGTGGTTGTGAGCTGCACGGTGGAAAATCAGGACAGGGCAGATTATCGGCTGGGGATATTTAGCAAGCTTCCGATTAAGCATAAGAATATCGTATGCCAGCCTTTGATAGAGAAAATAGATATTTCCCCCTATCTGAATGATATTGAGCTGGTCGTAGTGGGAGGCGAATCAGATAAAAATGCCCGTCCCCTTGATTATGATTGGGTTTTGTCGATTCGGGAACAATGTGTTGCGCATGATGTTCATTTTGAATTTCGGCAATGCGGAACGCATTTTATCAAGGAAGGTAAAGCATATACGCTGAATACACGTGACTTATGTAGTCAGGCAAAAAAGGCAAATATCAATTTTTGAGCAAACATATAACCTCTCTTTTTTGTGCAAGCATAGAGAGGAAAATTATAAGTGCAAACCTTATAATGGTCAAGGTAAATGGATGAATGATAAAGGAGGTATCCAATGGAATGGGTTGAAAGGTTAAACCAAAGTATAAATTACATAGAGGAACATTTGACGGACGAGATTGACTATGAGCAGCTTGGGCGGATTGCCTGTTGTTCTACATATCATTATCAAAGAATGTTTACCTATATGGCAGGAATTACTTTGGCGGAGTATATACGAAGAAGAAAAATGTCTTTGGCGGCAGTCGATTTACAGGGCGGAAACGAGAGAATTATTGATGTGGCAGAGAAATACGGCTACCGTTCACCAACGGCATTTAACAGGGCTTTTCAGGCTTTCCATGGGATTGCTCCCTCGTCAGTTAAAGGTGAGGGTGTATCCGTGAAGTCTTTTTCTCCCATTGTGTTTAGCATTGCTGTGAAAGGAGCAACAGAGATGAATTATCGAATTGAAACAAAGGATGCTTTTCGTATTATTGGTGTATCTGCACCTCTTGATAAGGAAATCGAAAACAATTTTATGGTTGTACCGAAAATGTGGCAGGATGCCGCTGAAAATGGAACAGTACAAAAATTAGCAGGAATGATGGATACGCCGCCGATGGGACTTTTGGGCGTGAGTGCCTGCAATGACGAGGAACAGTGGAAATATTTTATTGCTGTTTCAAGTACAAAGGAAAACGAAGAGTTTGAGGAGTATATTGTGCCTGCGTCTACCTGGGCAATCTTTACTGGAGCCGGAACAAATCAGTCTATCCAGGAATTAGAGCAACGCATCATAACGGAATGGCTTCCGACTTCAGGATATGAATATGCCAATGCTCCGGATATAGAGGTTTATCTAAATCCAGACCCACAAAACGCACAGTATGAGGTTTGGATACCTGTAACAAAAAAACAGGTATGAAGCTTCGCATTTATCCCGAACACATACAGGAGTATCAAATCTTTCTTGATTCTCTGCCGGAGAAAATGAAAAAAGAAATTAAAAAGGCATCTGTATGTAAGCGCTTGATCAATCCCAATGACTGCAATCCGAAATGTCGTTACATGGCGTTTCAGCCCACATTAAGTGAAGAAAACAACCCATTTATAAAACAGTTTTTGGAATATGAGTTGTCAAAGGGAGTTTAATGATGAGAAAACATGAAGCCGATTAGCGGAGCAACGGATCGGGATTTGGAGGATTAATTATATGGCTAATTCATATCAGATAATAGACGAGAAGACATGGGAGAGAGCAATGCACTGTATGATTTTCAGACACAGTGTTGAACCTGCATTTTGTGTTACATTTGAAGCAGACATTACAAACTTTAAACGTATGGTCAAGGAACAAGAATTGTCTTTCACCTTTGCCATGGTATATGCGGTGTGCAAATGCGCAAACAAAATAGAAGCATTTCGCTATCGTTTCATAGACGAACAGATTGTGCTTTATGACAGAATAGATACTGCTTTTACATATTTGAATAAGGACACTGATTTGTTTAAAGTAGTGAATGTTCCGATGATAGATGATTTAAAGAAATATTGCGAATTGGCATCCAAAACAGCAAATGAGCAGAAAGTATATTTTACGGGTCCATTGGGAAATGATGTTTTTCAATGTTCTCCTATGCCGTGGGTTACATATACCCATATTTCACATACAAATTCAGGGAAAAAGGATAATGCAACACCCCTTTTTGATTGGGGTAAGTATTATGAAAAAGATGGAAAAGTTGTAATCCCGATTTCAGTGCAGGCACATCATTCATTTGTGGACGGATTGCATATTGGACAGTTTGTAGAGGAATTGCAAGAATATTTTTATGGGTGCTAACTTCCCATTTATCGGGAAGTTACATAGAAAAAAATCGGAAGTTATGGAAAAGGAGAGCAAAAATTCAGATTGTATCTACGCTAAATTTGGGAGGAAATTGTCGGGAAGCGATTCATATGTATGAAAAGACGCTTAATGGAAAAATTAGTTGCCTAATTACATATGGAGAAGCGAATGATCCTGAATACAATCCATTGCTTAAAGAAAATTAAAAAGAGTATATATATCATTCGGAACTTGTATTGGACAATCAAAGAATTATTATGAGTGACCAGGTGGATATTGAATTTCAAACGTGTTATTCAAATTTCCTTACCATTATGTTTGATACGAAAGAGGAAGTCCAACCGGCATATGAAATCATGAAAGAAGGAAGCAAAACAATATATCAAATGGAAGCTACACCTTATAGTTCTTGTTGGGTAGTTTTTGTAGATAAATTTGGAATTCGTTGGGGAATTATGACTGAGCAGACAGAGCGGTAAATTTTAGTTTTTTAATTGCTTTGAGCAACGGTGCTTTAGCTGCTAAGAACAGAAAGAGAAAAGATGAAGATGGTAAAAAGAAATAAATATTATCACAGAGCCAGAAGCAGAGCCGATGAATTTGTGAGATAACTCACAGGTCATCGGCTCTAGTAATCAATATACTGCTACGGGGATACCACGGTATTTGTAATTTTCGGGTATATCAAAAATTTGTGTGACAGTATGCTGTTCTAAGTCAACCCACACTTCAAGGAGCGGTTCTCTTTCGAGTATTTCAGTGAAGATTGCCGTTCCGGAAGCATCAGAGTTACCGTCACGCAGGATAGCTTTCGTAAGAATAATTTTGTATTGTGTCTGGTCATAATCGTTTGGAGAAGCGTGCCCTGATCGATATTGAATGCCGTTCATGGGAATCTCGGCAGCGTACCAATTTGTTGGCAGTATATAGTTCAGATACATATTTTCTGTGTTATTTATATAGTCTGACGTTTGTTTGTTCTCAGAAACAATGGTCAGGATTTCGGAAATTGTAGATTCGTCCATATGGCAGACAGCAATAGTAGCAGAGTTTTCCGTATAAGAAGCGTACAGGCTGTTTATAGAATGATTATATATTAAAGTTGCCATACCATAGGCAAGAATCAGGGAAATGAGATACATTCCCGTGAGAATAAGAGCCTTTTTAGTCTTGTTATCTGGAAGAATGTTTGTGCATTTCCCCTTGTGAAAAGGGAAGAACATGGAGGTTTCATTCTTATAATCGATGTAAGACTGACCGAATTTTGTTTCACACTCCCGTTCTTCTGCTTTGGCTAATAGATAATAAACAAAAAGCATGGTGACAAACATAAACAGGTTAATATACCTGGGCCACATGATTAACAGTCCCAATCCGCAAGTGGCAAATGAGGTATATTGTGGATGTCGTATGAAACGGTATATTCCGCCAGTAACAGCTCCTTTGCGGGTGAATTTGCTGTAATAAATCTGGACTGCGCCAATCAAAAAGACAATAAAGCCGACGACTGCGATAAACGCTCCTACATACTCATGGATATTGATAAACGTAGAAGTTGTTGTCCTTGCAATATGCGGCAAAAAAAAACTGTTTAAGAATGACAATACAGGTGAGCCATTAAAAAATTTTAATATGGGATTGTAAATTCCGTAGAAGTAAATTGCAAATGGTCCTGCCATATAGACCATTTCAAAAGCAATCAGCAGGTAAAACAGAACTGTACCCCACAATGCTTTTATAGTGGTGGGTTTCCCTGCTCCCTTTGTTTTCGTGTTATGATTGTTTTGCATAATGTTTCCTCCATTCATGTGTGTTTGAATGGAGTATAACAATCCGTGCTTGGAATTTGCTTTGAAATACGTTATTATTTTTCAAAGCAAATTCCAAGGAACGGTATTTATAATAATGTAAGGTGGTGATGTAAATGAAAATACTGCTTGTAGAGGACGAACTGCGTCTTGCGGAAGCTCTGACACAAATATTGCGGAAGCAGGGTTATCAAGTGGATATGACAGGAGATGGAATGGAAGCACAAGACTATGCAGAAACAGGTTTTTATGATGTTATCATCCTTGATCGTATGTTGCCTTACAAAGATGGTGTGGAAATATTGAAGAATATCCGAAGAAACGGTATTATGACACCTGTCATTTTCCTTACTGCAAAGGATGCTCTGCCAGACCGAATTGAAGGTCTTGATGCAGGAGCAGATGATTATCTTGTAAAGCCATTTTCCAAAGATGAGCTGCTTGCCAGAGTGCGTGCATTGGGGCGGCGTTCTGTAAATATGTTTCAAGAAGATAGAATATCAGTTGCTTCTTTGGAATTGGATATTAAAAATTGCGAAGTATCATGCTTGGGATCAAAAATCAAACTGACAGCAAAAGAAACGCAGCTTTTAGAATTTTTTATGAGGAATAAAGGGTTAGTGCTTGGTAAGGAACAAATTTTTGACAGAGTGTGGGGATATGAAAAGGAAGTTGAAATCTCAAGCGTGGAGTTATATGTGTTCTATTTGAGGAAAAAGATTGACTTTCTTTCCTGCGGGGTAGTGCTTGATACGATAAGAGGAATTGGCTATTGTCTGAAGGAGGCTGCAAATGATACATAGTTTGCGGAAACGTTTTATTTTATTTTGCGTGTTAGTTATCAGCATTATTTTAATTGTTATCAGTTCCTTTATTTTTCTTAATCCGGAGGGAGAACTTTCCATAAAGCGGTGGATAGTTACAATCATTGTGGGTATTACGATGGTGTTGATTGGGAGTTTGATTTTGTCTAAAATTGCCATTGCTCCCATAAAAAGGGCGTGGCAAAAGCAGCTCGATTTTACTGCGGATGCGTCCCATGAACTTCGAACACCTCTTGCGGTAATTCGAACAAATTTGGAGCTGATCATGGACTGTAAAGAGGAAAGTGTAGAGAGCCAGATGAAATGGCTGAAGAATATTGATGCAGAAAGTCAGAGAATGACAAAACTTATAGATGATTTACTTACCTTATCAAGAGCAGATACAAATAGACAGGAATTTGAGCAGAACGAGTTTCCACTTGAGCAGGCAGTTAATGAAGCAGTAATGACATTTGAAGGAGTAGCGAAACAAAAAGGTATTTGTTTGCATATGCAAATGAATAAAAAAATTCTATTTTATGGTGATAGAAAAAGGATAAAGCAGATGCTGATAATTTTATTGGACAACGCCATTTGGTATAGTGGAGCTTCTGATATAACAGTTTCTGTGATACAGAATAAAAGACATATAGAAATCAATGTGCGCGATAATGGCTGCGGGATAGGAAAAGAACATTTGGAGCATTTGTTTGACCGTTTTTACCGAGTAGAGGAAACCAGAAATAGAAATCCAGATGGAGTTGGACTTGGCTTGCCTATTGCAAAATGGATTGTAGAAGGGCATGGGGGGAAAATCCTTGTAAAAAGTGCACTGGGGGAGGAAACAGAATTTAGAATTACATTTCCTGTTTAGGAAATGTAAGTTGATGAACCGTTATGAAATCAGAAGTTGGAAAATAAGTGCATAGGAGAAAAATAATGATAAAGAATGAAGTAAAATGGACAACATATTTGCGGCTAAGTTTTATAATTTTTTGTGCCTTCTTGCTTGAATATTTTTCTTTGTTCGTGATAGAGATGCTAATTATGCGTATGGATATATTTAGTTACTCTGGTAGAGAACAGAGCCTGCATCATTTTATCATGGTAGTTATTTGGAGTATATATTTAGGCGTTATCTTGCTATATAGTCGAAAGAAATATGGATTTCCTATAAAAAGAATCCAATCTGATATTTCAAAAAAAGATTTGATAATTGCATTGGTTTATCTGTTTGGCTGTAAGATAATGACGTTTATAGATTGGCACACGTTAAAAGTTGTTGGTGAGTTCCAAGGGAAAGCTACGGTACAATTTATAGCCCAATACTTGTATTATTTTATGGAAATTGGTATTGTTTTACTGATTGTGATATATGGACAAAAATCGATCGAAACATTTATCAAAAGAGAGAGTAATATACCTTTTGGCGGTTTTATCTTAGCAATAACATGGGGAGCTTTCCATTTTGTTTCAAGAGGGAAAGGAATTGAAATATGGAATGGGATTTCGTGTATCATATTTTCTGTTTTATTTGGGATAAGTTATTTGAAATTAAAAAGAAATTGCTTTTATAGTTATATATTTGGAGCGATAGGATATTTGTTATAAATTGCGTAAGTCCGCTTACAGAGAAGTTAGTATTTATAAGAATTAGCGAGGTGAGAAAATGGTTCTCCTGGTAGTTGATACTCAAACATTGATTACAAATAGTAAACTGTATGAATTTGAATTGTTTGAAAGTCGTGTGAAAGCGTTAATAAAGCAGGCTCGAAACAATGGCATTGAGGTCATTTATGTCAGGCATGATGATGGTGATGGAAGTGAATTAACAAAGGGAACAGATGGTTTTGAAATATATGATGAATTTAGACCTGCAGACGGAGAACTCATTTTTGATAAAAATGTAAATAGTCCCTTCAAAGAAACAGGTATATTGGAATATCTGAGAAAAAAAGGAGAGGATACGATTATTGTTGTCGGTCTGCAAACAGATTATTGTATAGATGCAACAGTAAAATGCGGCTTTGAACATGGTTTCAAAATGATAGTCCCGGCAAATACAAATAGTACATTTGATAACGATTTTATGTCTGCTGAGATGACTTACAAATATTATAATGATTTCATGTGGAATAAAAGATATGCTGAATGCATTTCTTTTGAGAAAACACTTGAATTGATAAATAAACAGATTCCGGTTGAAAGGAGAAATAAAAATGGCTTTTCAGTTAGATAGCGTTGTACCCTGGGGCAGAAATTTGGATGAATATAAATTGATGTTTGGATTAGAGGATAGTGATGTTTCAAAGAAAATTGCAGGATTTGGTGATGGTCCCGCCAGTTTCAATTATGAAGCCAGACAAAGCAAGTGATTTAGAGCGATGATATAATTCTTTTGCTGAAATATGGCGTAATAAGGAGATGGCGATAAAGACACTTCGTAGTGGAGAGAATGTTTTTATTGAAACTTCGGTAACGGAAGATTTATAGGAGGTAATGCATCATGTATTGTATTTTGGTAACAGGTATTCCGGCAGCAGGCAAGAGCACGATGGCTGCGTCTCTGGCTGACAAATTAAAGCTTCCGGTTATTTCCAAAGACAGCATCAAGGAACTTCTGTTTGACAATGTAGGATTCAAGTCCCGGCAGGAAAAGGTAAATCTCGGCACGGCGGCAATGGAGATCATGTATTATGTGACAGAGCAGCTTATGAGACAGGGCAAGCCTTTTATCTTGGAAAATAACTTTGAGAACGTGTCCAAGGAAGGACTGGATGCTTTATTGGCAAAGTATGGTTACTCCGCGCTTACAGTCACACTGACAGGTGATTACAGAGTAATTTACCAACGATTTTTGGAACGAAATGCCAGCCCCGACAGACATAGGGGGCATGTAGTAAATGACTGTTACCCTGAAAAAGAGGTACACGGGAAAGATCAGCCACAGGTGAATTCTATCCGATATGAAGACTATTTGTATGGAATAGAGCATAGAGGATTTGACACTTTCATAGCGAATGGCGGGCAGATTAAGGTTGATGTGGCAGATTTTTCAAAGGTAGATATGGATTTGTTGCTGAAGAAAATTATGCGGTGGTGTGAGGATAATGCGGAATAATAGTATGTTGATTTGGTGATATGAAATGTTTCATTTCCACCCTTGTGTTCCTGTTTACCTAAAATGACATATCCTTTTTGTTATCTTCAAAGGCAATATTACATCTGATATATTCATGTGTGATCCTGCATTATTTTTTCCAAATTTTAAGCCCCATATTTTTTGTTCAACGGCAACATAATCAAAAAAACATAAAGAAATAGTTGAATATATAGTGACTTTGTGCTACAATATTTCCAAAGCAAAAGATTTCTATAAGCAAAAGCTTATTTAGCGGCATCGCCGCATCTCACAGTATGATCTGTTCTTAGCTTATTGAACTGCTAATGTGCAATAAGCATATAATCTTGAAATCCTGCTTTTAAAAATCCAATCAATATAGCAAAGGCAGGAAGATGAGAACCGACAAGGTTATTGAACTGTATATTTTTCCATACATTTTCCTGCAGTAAGGAGGAAAAGATATGGAAAACAAAACAGTAACAAAGCTGGAAGACCTGAACCTTGTGGACAGATTTCTCTTTGATGAAACCATGGAGAGCAGGGAGGCATATGAAGCGGCAGTCAGCATCCTGCTGGAAAATGAAACAAGACTTCTGGACAAATCGGAGACGGAGAAGGAGTTCCGGGTTTCACCACAACTCCGGGAGGTCAGGCTGGATGTGGTCAGCATGGACAGCGAAAAAAGGATATACTATACGGAAATGCAGCAAAAGAATACAGGAAACCTCAGAAAGAGGAGCCGCTATTATCAAGCCCACATAGATGTTTCGTTGCTGGAACCGGGTAGCAGGGATTTCAATGCACTGAATGACAGTTGTTTTATATTGATAGCGCCCTTTGACATTTTGGGGAAAGGTCTGTGTCGCTATACCTTTGAGGGAACCTGTAGAGAGTGCCCCGATTTAAAGCTTGGAGATGGAGCAATCAGGGTCTTCATTAATACAAAAGGGAAGAACAGGGAAGAGTTTTCGGAAGAATTCCTGGATTTTATGGAATATGTAACAGATTCTTCTACAGAAATAGCGGACAGGACAAAGAGCGGGAAAATCAAGTTGATCCACAGGCAGGTACAGAAGATTAAAGAATCGGAAAAGATGGGGGTGAAGTATATGCAAAGGTGGGAAGAACTGGCAGAGGCAAGAGACGAAGGACTTGCTGAAGGTCGTAGTGCAGGGCTTGCCGAAGGCCGCAGTGAAGGCGGAGAACGAAAGCTGATAAGTCTAATTTGTAAAAAACTTTGCAAGGGAAAAAGTGTGGAAGAGATTGCGGAGGATTTGGAAGAAGATATAGAAGGAATTCAAAAAATCTGTGAAACGGCGAAGGAACTTGCGCCGGACTATGATTGTGACAGAATTTATGAAAGACTGCATGAGGAATAAATTGGATTTTGTCTGCTAAACTTAAACTAAAATTTGCGTGTTTGTAACTAATAGTCGGTATGATTCAATGTAATAATGGCGGTTAAGTATATCAGACTGGTTAGAAAACTGGTATTATAAAGGAAGAGGTATGCTATGAACAGAATATGGAATGTAATCATTTTCATAGGAAGCTTGTTGGCTTTGATTATTTCAGTAAAACTTTTTTGGAATATGGGCATTTTTGTTGATGAATTTAATACTTCACCAGATGTGGTTTGCGGAGGAAACTTTTGGTCATACATGGATTGGCTTAGGCTGTTTGTTCTGGCAATCATTACAATAGTATCCGGAATCAATCTGTTTAAGAATAGTAAAGACCGATAAATGCTTATTTATCAGCTAATACATATATTGTAAACACTATGTTTCATTAAAACAAAGTACCCGGTATTTTTTCGGAGTCACGCCCTTGTATTCCCGAAACTTCCGAATAAAGTAACTAAAATTATCAAACCCGACAGAAAGCGCGATCTGGGAAACCGGCATTTCCGTCTCTGTAAGCAGTTCGCAGGCTTTTTGAATCCGGTATTCATTGATAAAAGCAATCGGCGGCTGCCCAATCTCCTGTTTGAAATAATGGCAGAAATAATTAGGACTCATAAAGCATATCTCAGCCAGAGTTTGCAATGCCATGGGATTTCCGTAATTTTCATGGATATATTCAATAACCTGTTTTAACTTATTTAATGAATCTTTCTCTTTGGAAGAGACAGTATTTTCTATCAGGCAGTCCGCTTGAAAAAGTAATTCCAATATCTGCAATATATGAATTTTAATGCTTAAAAGAGCGCAGGCGGGGAGCGTATGATAAAGCTTCATGATTTCCTGCATATGAAAAATGATTGCCTTAGAATTCTCCGCTGACAATGTAGAAGGAAAAGTCGGAAACATCAATTTCCCGCTGGTAACAGGGCGGATAAAATTATGCTGACAGGCATCATATGATTCGAAATTTAAAAAGTCAGGATTAAAAACAATGGCATGGTGCAGCGATTCTCCGATGGATTTGAGTTCATGTATCTCTCCGGAATTGATAAAACAGAATTGTCCCGGATGCAAGGTAACGGCTTTGCCATGGATGGTCACATTCAGAACACCGTATTCTACATAGATCCATTCTAATTCTTCATGCCAATGCTGCGGCACAAAGTAGAATCCGTCTTTATCATGCTGGGAATATACCTGTAATGGAAAGATAGGGGTGCCATGGGCATGGTCTTCGTGATAAGCATGCATCATATGATTTGACTCCAAAATCGTAAAATAGTGTTATTACTTCATAAGATTATGCAAGCGCCGGAGGCTTTCTTTTACTATACTAAGAATCACAGGGAAAAACAATAAGGAAAGGAAGATTGCATTGCCGGAAGTTTGTTTATGCAATCTAAAACAGGAGGCAGACATGGACAAAAAGTGGTGGAAGAGCAGTGTTGTATACCAGATATATCCGAGAAGTTTCTGTGACAGTAATGCGGATGGAATCGGTGATATTAACGGAATCAGGTCAAAATTGTGGTATTTAAAAGAGCTGGGTATCGACGTGATCTGGCTAAGTCCGGTCTATCAGTCGCCGAATGATGATATGGGATATGATATCAGTGATTACCGGGCAATTATGAAAGAATTCGGAACGATGGAAGATTATGATCACATGCTGGAAGAGGCTCATTCTCTGGGGATTAAGATTATGATGGATCTGGTCGTAAACCATACTTCCGATGAACACGCGTGGTTTGTGGAGAGCCGGAAATCTAAAGATAATCCATACCGCGATTTCTATATATGGAGGGACGGCAAAGAAGGAAAAGAACCGAATAACTGGGGTTCCTGTTTTGGCGGCTCAGCGTGGAAATACGATGAAGCAACAGATCAATATTATCTGCACCTGTTTTCACAAAAACAGCCGGATCTTAACTGGGAGAATGATTCTGTCAGAAAAAGTGTATTCGACATGATGACATGGTGGTGCGACAAAGGGATTGACGGATTTCGCATGGACGTGATCAGCCTGATTTCAAAAGTCCAGGAGTTTCCTGATGGAACGGTTGGAAAAAGCGGTTACGGGGATTTCGGACCGTATTGTGCCAATGGACCGAGAGTGCATGAATTTTTACGGGAGATGAACAGGGAAGTTCTTTCTAAATATGACCTGATCACGGTCGGGGAATGTTCCGGTGTTACGATAGAAGAGGCGAAGAAATATGCTTCATCTTCAGGCGATGAACTGAATATGGTGTTTCAGTTTGAGCACATGGATCTGGACGGCGGTGAGTCGTTCAAGTGGAACCACAGGAAGATAAAGTTGTCTGAGTTAAAAGTTGTTATGAGCAAATGGCAGACAGAGCTTTCCGGAAAAGCTTGGAACAGTCTGTACTGGTGCAACCATGACCAGCCAAGAATGCTTTCACGTATGGGAAATGACAGCCCGAAGTATCGCGAGGTGTCGGCTAAAATGTTGGCAACCTGTCTGCATATGATGCAGGGAACGCCTTATATTTATCAGGGCGAAGAACTGGGTATGACCAATTATCCATTTACATCGCTGGAGGAATTCAGGGACATTGAGAGCATTAATGCGTATCATGAACTGACGGAAAAGGGAATTCTCTCTCCGGAAGAAATGTTTGATTATATCAGTTATAAAGGAAGAGATAACGCGCGCACTCCTATGCAGTGGGATGACAGTGAGCAGGCAGGCTTCACCACAGGAACGCCATGGATCGCGGTGAATCCCAATTATAAGGAAATCAACGCGAAGGAACAGGTAGAGAGAGCGGATTCTGTATTTCATTACTATCAGAAGTTGATTGCCCTGCGCAAGCAGTACGATATTATTGTGTACGGCGATTATGAACTGCTTTTGCCGGACAGCGAAGAAATCTATTCTTATATACGTACTTACGGGGAACAAAAGCTTTTGGTTATCTGTAACTTTACGGAGAAGGAGATTTCCTATGAGATGCCGGAAGCATTGAAGGGCAGAAACGGCGAAATATTGATTTCTAATTATAGACGCGATGCGATACAAGATTCCATGGTACTTGCACCTTATGAGAGCATGGCGGTTTTGTATTGAGTAGATGGAAGTATCTGAAATTGAAAAGAGTTATGCCAAAGATTTTATCTGTGTACCAGAGTAAAAAGAAACAGAGGGTTTCAGCATGATAAATCATGGAAGAAATCCTCTGTATTTTATACCCTTACGAGTTGCCTAATAGTGAAACCTTCCGCGTTTTCCTATCATAAACAGGATCGTCACGATGGCAGCCACGATTTCTGCAGCAACAACGGAAATCCAGATGCCGTCAACTCCCCAGATAAGCGGAAGAAGAAGTACCGCTGCCACCTGAAACAGCAGCGCACGAAGGAAAGAGATCAGAGCCGAAGTCAGTCCGTCGTTCAGTGCGGTAAAAAAGGCGGAACCATAAATGGCAATTCCTGAAAACAGGAAAGAAAAAGAATAAATTGCAAACGCTCTTGCAGTCAATTCCAAAAGATCCTGATCGTAACCGACAAATATTCTCGAAAGCGGCGTTGCCAGTACTTCCGCAATGGCAAACATACTTACAGAAAAGGTTCCGATAATGACAAAGCTCTTTTTCAAAACGCTCTTTACTTCAGCGGTATTTTCCGCACCATAGTGATAACTGACAACCGGTGCAGTACCGTTGGAATAGCCGATAAACGCAGCCAGGAATATCATGTTGACATACATGAGCACGCCGTAGGCGGCAACACCGTTTTCACCGGCATATTTTATAAGTTGTACATTGTACAGCATACTGACTAAAGAGATAGAGATATTGGACATCAGTTCGGAAGAACCGTTTGTACATGCCTTGACAAGCGCTCTGCCGTCAAATTTTGTTTTGGTCAGCCGAAGCAGGCTCGTATTGGGACGGGCGAAATAGAACAGCGGCAGCAAACCGCCTACCACCTGACCGAGCGCAGTTGCAGCCGCGGCACCGGCAAGTCCCCAGCGGAATACGGCAACAAACAGTGCATCTCCTACTATATTTGTTACACCGGCTGCAATAGAAACCATAAGTCCAAGCTGGGGTTTTTCCGATGTGATGAAAAAGCTCTGAAACGCATACTGCAGTACCAATGCGGGAAGTGCCGCTAAAATAATCCTGCCGTATAAAACACAGTCGTCAAGCATCGCGCTTTCTGCGCCGAGCAGTCTTGCTACAGGGCGTAATAAGAACAGCGCTGCCACCATAATGATTATGCCGCTGATGATGGAAACATAGATAAAAAGGGAAAAGTATTCGTTTGCTTTCTTGGGATTCCCTTCTCCTAAGGTTTTGGCAATCAAAGCGCCGCCTCCCGTACCAAACATAAAGCCAACAGAACCCAGGATCATTAAAAACGGCATAATAAAATTGACAGCGGCAAAAGGAGTTTTGCCGACAAAGTTTGATACAAAAAATCCATCAACCACACCATAGACAGATGTAAAAATCATCATGACGATGGATGGCAGGGAGAAGCGAAGAAGCCTTTTATAGTTGAAATGATCTGAAAGTTGAATGTTCATTATGACCTCCTAAAAAAGCAGGCTGCGAAATCAGCAACTGCCGGCGTTAATTCTTTGATATTCCAATCCGTGGTATTGACAGTAAGGTGATATGTTCCGCGTTCACCCCATTTGCTTCCTGTGATGATCTCGCGGGTTCTTGCCTGGTTCTTATCGATACGGCAGATATTTTCCTCGATTTCTTTTCGCGTCGGTTTTTCGCCATTTTCCGCACGCTCCAGACAACGTTTGATTTTCGCTTCCGGGTCGGCGCATACAAACAGAAAGCCCGGTCACATGCGGAACAATGTTCCGAAACAGTAACCGGGCGCACCCGACATCTTCCATTCGACAATATGGCTACGGCCAAATGTCCTCCGATGACAATTATATTTGTTTCTTTAATTCTGCGCAGAGTAGATCGAGGTGTTTCCGGGTCAGACGCAGGAATTCGTTTCTTTCTTCATCTTCCAAGGCACCGAAGGCTCTCTTTTCCAGCTCCATAAAAGGGACGACTGTCCTTTGAGCGAAAGCAGTTCCTTTGTCAGTAAGAAATATCTGCTTATTCTTCCGGTTCTGCTCTGACGGCTGAAAACGGATGATGCCGTCTGCCTCCAGATTTTTCAACGCAGTGTTGATAGTCTGTTTGCTGAAACACCACATATTGCACAGTTCTGTCTGGGTAAATGGTTCCTGCCGTTCAAGGACAGAATAAATAATCCAGAACACGCTGTCCGATAAGCCGCACAGTTTTGCAAAATTGCGGTAAAAATCCTCAAGTTTCTTTTGAAGCTGATTGTATTGTGTCAATTCTGCCTGCATTTGGTCTTTCAATCTGTTCACCCCTCTTTGGAAATCCGATTTCGGACTAATGGCAGTGTAATCCGAAATCGGACTAATGTCAAGACAGATTTATCATATTTATGACATTTTTACAAATATTATTTTCAATTAATTCGCTGGGATTGGCATAAATAATCGTCTCGATATTCTTTCCCATTATAGTATTTTAGAAAAAGAATGGTATAATGGTTTAAGTCAATGAACGACAAGGTGAATGTTTGTACAATGCATACAGAACTTATATGAAATGCGCGGACAGCACAAAATGGGGGATTGCTATGTCAAAACACAATGAAGAGATCAGGCAGCTTACCGCAGAATTTGAAGGCTGTCGGAAGGTACTTCTTGCCCTCGGCGATGAAAATCGCCAGCATCTGATGCTGGAAATGATGAAGATGGAGCACTGTGGCGGTGTTCGGGTAGGAGAGATTACAGAAAAAACGCATCTCTCACGACCTGCCGTATCCCATCATATTCAGATACTTAAGGATGTCGGTATTTTAAAATTACGCCGTGAGGGGACGAAAAATTACTATTATTTTGATGAGGATATGGAGGCGATAAACCGATTGATTCGTATGCTGGAGCATGCAAAAAGAATCACGGAACAGTTGCCTGATCGGAGTGGTGAAGAATGATAAAACTTTTAATTTGCCTGATAGCGGGAGCAGGAGCGGGTTTCGGAACCGGATTGGCAGGGCTTTCAGCGGCTGCTGTCATCGCCCCGATGTTGATTACGTTCCTTCATGTAAATGCTTATGAAGCTGTGGGTATTGCATTGGCATCCGATGTGCTTGCATCGGCGGCATCTGCTTATACTTATAAGAAAAACGGGAATATCGATGTCAAAAACGGTCTGGTGATGCTTGTTTCCGTTTTGATTTTTACAATGGCAGGCAGCTATGCGGGGTCCCTCCTGCCCCAGACTACAATGGGTGGTTTTTCCATGTTTATGACGCTGTTTGTCGGTCTGAAGTTTATTTTCAAACCAGTTATGGCGGCAAGGGAAAGTAATAAGACCAGAAGCAAAAAGAAAGCAGCCGTTCAATCTGTATTCTGCGGAATGGGAGTTGGACTAATCTGCGGTTTTGTGGGAGCAGGCGGTGGAATGATGATGCTGTTGGTTCTGGTGAGTGTGCTGGGATATGAATTGAAAACCGCTGTGGGAACCAGTGTATTCATCATGGCATTTACGGCTTTCACTGGGGCAGTATCCCATTTTGCTATTGGTGGCGGCATTACGGATTATTCCATCCTTATCATGTGTATTATTTTTACTTTAGTCGGCGCCATGCTCACTGCCAAATTTGCAAATAAGACATCGCCTAAGGTCATGAACCGTATGCTCGGGTTTGGGCTTATGGCGATGAGTATAGCGATGCTTATTGTTAATTATATTTAAAGGAAGTCAAAGGGTTGAATAAATTGCCGGAGGGTAATTTTCAACCTAAAAGGTAAACGCTTCGGAATGGAGGAAACAATGGATCAATTAGAGGCAATGAAAGCCCGGCACAGTGTCCGGCAGTATCAGAACAAACCGTTGGAAGCAGACGTTATTTCCACTTTACAGAAGGAAGTGGAAAGCTGCAACTGGGAAAGTGGTCTGCACATTCAGCTTGTTACAAATGAACCAAAGGCTTTTGACGGTTTCATGGCGCATTACGGGAAATTCAGCGGTGTTACAAGCTATTTTGCGCTGATCGGTAAAAAGACAGCCGATCTTGAAGAAAAATGCGGCTATTACGGAGAGCGGCTCGTTTTAAAAGCACAGCAGATGGGGCTGAATACCTGTTGGGTAGCTATGACTTACAGTAAGATAAAAAGTGCTTTTGTAATAGACAAAGGGGAAAAACTTTGCATTGTAATAGCGCTCGGTTATGGGGAAAATCAAGGGGTAGCGCACAAATCAAAATTGGTAGATGCAGTCACGAAAACCGAAGGAGACATTCCTGACTGGTTCCGAAAAGGCACGGAAGCGGCTCTGCTTGCACCTACGGCGATGAATCAGCAGAAGTTTTTGCTCACACTAAAAGGAAATCAAGTATCTGCGAAAGCCGGAATCGGATTTTATGCAAAAATAGATATTGGTATTGTGAAATATCATTTTGAAATCGGTGCGGGAAAAGATAATTTTGAATGGGCGTAACGTATGAAAAAGTGAAATAGGGATGAGAGATGGCACATCAGAAATGGTGTGCTTTTCTATTGTGAAATACAAAAGTAGTGACTTTTAGTATTTAGAAATATTATAATGTTGAAAAATAAACATGACAGCTTATGTTGATGATTGCTTAGGCGTATGATTATTGTTAAACTGTCTATGGATGATCAGATTAAAACAAAAGATTAGCAGCAACAGAGGTAGTAACAATGATAAGTATATATGACTGGTTTGGATATGAAGTTTCCATTGCAGATAGATATAAGCTTATAAAGGAAGCGGGGTTTGACGGAGTTTTATTGTGGTGGAGCGACGGATTCGGGCGCGGCGCCAATTATCGGGAAGGAGTACGGCACGCAGTCAACGCGGGTTTGATGATAGAAAATATGCACACACCGGTACAGGAGCAGGATAATCTTTCACTTGATAATCTGGAAGGGGAAAGACTTTTAGATTGCTATTTATCATGTGTCAAAGATTGTGCGGCATATGAAATTCCGACTATGGTGGTACACTTGCCGGATGATGAATTCCCGATCAACGAAACAGGTATGCAAAGAGTTAGACGGTTGGCGGAGGAAGCAGAGCGTCTGGGAGTTAACATTGCCATGGAAAACCTCAGAAACAATCGCAATGTGGCATGTGTATTAAACGCTTTTGACTCAAAGAGAATAGGATTTTGTTATGATAGCTGTCACCATGCAAACAGTGAAAATGCAGGGGATTTGCTGGCGATGTATGGAAACCGTCTGATGGCGCTGCATTTGCATGATAACGGCGGCGTAAGAGGACAGCATCAGTTACCCTTCGATGGAAAGATAGACTGGTGTGTGGTTATGAAGAAAATAGCGGAAACCGGATATAAAGGTGCAACTGCCCTGGAACCTATGAATTGGGGATATGAGAATATATCTATGCAGGAATTCCTCGACAGGGCATACGAGAAAGCCAGGAAATTAGAGAGAATGCGGTATGCAGTATGAAGGTATGCTGCGGAAAGCTGACTTGAACAATCAGGGAATTTCGTCTGCATTTTGTATACGTATTCCGGTATTGATTTTCATGTCGAAACTGCCGATACATCTTTGATGCTAGTAGGTTTTGCAACGCCGATCACGACAGTGTACGGCATTATCTTTTTTACAATCTGTTTTATCTTGCTTCGGAAAAAGAGTTGATTTATTTTCAGTGAAATACAGGGTCAGACGCACTTGTCAATGGCGGGCGAAGCCCATTCATCTTGACCGTTGATGAGGGTGGCTGGATATGCTCTTTCGCACAGAACTTTTCAAAAATATTTCTTGACATATAAATAGAATTATGGTAGGTTATTAAAAAATTTAGGAGAACATGGAAATGCAGAGCTTACATATTACAATGAACCATATGTACATGTATTACAGACGTACTTAGAAGTAATTGTGTTTCGATTGGATGCACAGTTACGCAGGTAGGTCTGATATGTCTGTGCATATAAATCGGTAGGTGTAAGTTGTAATTATGATAGAATGCTTGTAATAGCCGATGGTTTTAGAAGTGCACTGGACATATTGTATGTTTAGTGCTTTTTTGTTTGAAAAGGAGATTTTTATGAAATTATTAAATGGAAACGAGATTACTGCCAAGCCTTATCAAGAAGAAGATGCAGAAGAAATAGTCAATCTGATTACCAGAAATTTTAGAGAAGTCAATGTTAAAGATTATGGGGAGGAAGCTATAACTGCTCTTTCTGCCACGCATGATGTCAATTGGTTCAAGGGTGTAGCAGAATACGCGCATGTGTATGTATTTTGGAATAAAGATAAAATTGTGGGCGTTGGTTCCATATCGAGTTTTTGGGGAAGTCCTACGGAAAGTATACTACTTACTATTTTTGTGCTGCCGGAATTTCATGGGCAGGGAATCGGCAGCTATATCATTGATACGCTTGAATCCGATGTGCTGTTTTTAAGAGCAGAAAGAATAGAAATTCCTGCATCTATTACTGCGGTAGAATTTTATCGGAAAAAGGGATATGAGTATAAAAATGGAATAAAAGAGCTGGATGATGAGCAGCATTATCGGCTGGAAAAATTCAGAATGAATAGCTGGGAGGAACGGCGATAATGACAATTAGGATAATGGATATTGAAGATTTTGAAAAGATATATGATTTATGGATACATACGGGAGGCTGCATATGGAAGTAACATTATTAAGGGCGAATATTGACAATGCAAGAGAAATACACGCTATGCAGGTCGAGGCTTTCAAAGAATTATTAGAGAAATATCAGGATTTTGACACCAGTCCTGCGAATGAAAACATAGAAAAAGTAGAAGCACGTTTAAAACAAGATTTTACATTTTACTATTTTATTTGTATTGGACAACAAAAAGTCGGGGCTATCCGTATTATTGACAAAAAGGAAGCCGGAAAAAACAAAAGAATTTCTCCAATATTTATTTTGCCGGAATTTCAAGGAAAAGGCATTGCACAGAAAGCAATTCGGCTGTGTGAAGAAATGCATGGAAACGGAAATTGGGAGCTGGACACAATTTTGCAGGAGCCCAAAAACTGTTATTTGTATGAGAAAATGGGGTATCGCCAGACGGGCAAAACAAAGGTCATTAACGAAAGACTTACATTAACATTTTATGAAAAAAAGGAGGCAGACAGAACATGAATGTAATCATACTTGGTTCCGGAGGTTGTGTCAGCACGCCAAGGGCATGTTGTAACTGTCGTGTATGTACAGAAGCGCGGCATACAGAAAGTTGAACATATTTTATACAGCCATTGCGATCCCGATCACACAATGGGAATGCGTGTGATTGAACAATTGAAACTGGATTGGCTTGCCGATTCGCTGGGAAAGAAACCGGATAATCCGATAGAAATTGCTTCTTTGCCTGCCATTCTTGAAGATATTAAAAAGCAAGGTACAAAGTATGGTTCAATCATTGAGTATTATGAAGCAAGAGGCCTTGTATACACAAAAGAAATCCGTGCTTTCAAAAAGGATAATATTCTGATCGAGTTGATTCCGGTAGATGAACAGGAACACGTGGCAATATTTGTTATTTCTTCTAACAGCAAAAAGATAATTTATGCCCCATGTGATGTAAAGCCGTTTCCAAAGTCAGAGAAATTTCAAGGTGCAGATGTTTTAATTATTGGCAATACAATTGTCGGGGACATATTAAAAGATGGCTTTGTATTAAATGAAGATAACCCACTGCGAAAAGAACTATTTACTTTAGATGAAATTGATACGATACGGAAACAGTATGAAATCAAAAGAGTTATTATTACACATTTAGAGGAAGACTGGGGAAAATCATATGATGATTATAGAGAATTGGAGAGAGAATTGAACTTAATACATTTTGCGTATGACGGATTGAAAATACAATTATAAAGAATCTTCCGCTTTATTACAGTCTATTCACAAAAAATAACCTGCTACTAATTACCATATGTTTTGTGTTATACTGTTTCATATGATTTTGTTTCCCTAAAAAAATATCAAATCACAAGCGGTAGTTATGGAAAAGGAGAGCAAAAATGCAGATTGTACCTACGCTAAATTTTGGAGGAGATTGTCGGGAAGCGATTCATATGTATGAAAAGGCGTTTCATGGAAAAATCAGTTGCCTAATTACATATGGAGAAGCGAATGACTTTGAATATAATCCATTGCTTAAAGAAAATCAAAAAGAGTATATATATCATTCGGAACTTGTATTGGACAATCAAAGAATTATTATGAGTGACCATGTGGATATTGAATTTCAAACGTGTTATTCAAATTTCCTTACTATTATGTTTGATACGAAAGAGGAAGTCCAACAGGCATATGAAATCATGAAAGAAGGAAGCAAAACAATATATCAAATGGAAGCTACACCCTATAGTTCTTGTCGGGTAGTTTTTGTAGATAAATTTGGAATTCGTTGGGGAATTATGACTGAGCAGACAGAGCGGTAAATTCCAGTTTGCCTAGGGGTTTGAGATATTCCCAACAAGTAAAGATCACTTTTACTGTCGCAGACAGAAACAAGTGATCTTTTTAGTTTTTGTATGGATTCCGGTATTCCGGGCATAGGTACGTTTCACTCCATGTCATCATGGTCTGCAGAACCGGAATAAAACTCTCTCCTAATTCAGTTAAGGTATATTCCACCCTGGGAGGAATCTCACTGTAAATTTTCCGATGGAGGAATCCGTCTTTTTCAAGCTCCCGGAGCTGTTTGGTTAATGTGGACTGTGTAATGCCGTCCAGACGGCGCATTAGTTCCCCGAAACGCTGTACCTTATAAAAGGCAACGTACCATAAGATCAATATTTTCCATTTCCCGCTTAACACAGACTGTAATGTGCTCATAGGTACACATCTGGCAATCGTTTTCGCATTGTTGAATTTGTTATCTGCCATAAAACTCCATCCTGCTTATAAAATAGCATACACACATTTTTGAAATATTTTGGAAAAATGCCTGCTCTTGACTTTCTTCAGCGTGAAATTCAGGTTTTCTTAGGAAACATTGAATCCTTAGAAAATTTTTCACGTTTTGTGAACAGTATAAAGAAAATTGAAAATAAAAACAAGATACGGTCTTTTATGATACATAGTATCTAAAATCATACTTTCATTAAAAAAAGACAGTACTTGAAGAAAGCAGCAGTTCTTTGTACGCTGTACGTGACAGCAGACGAATAAACTCCGGAGAACTATTCAGGCTTTATAACGATAAGGTATTGAAATTTTATACAACGGAAGGAGATAATCAGATATGCATTATACAGGAACAATTTGGCGACCGCCCTACGAGGCATCATCACTTTTGCTTGAGGTTACAGCAGGATGTACACATCACAAATGCAAATTTTGTACTCTATATGATGACCTCCCTTTTCGTTTTCGGATGTCATCGATAGAGGATGTGGAAGCAGATTTAAGGGAGGCAAGTAAACAGTACAGTCTCTGGAAAGGCTGCAAAGTATCCAGAACTTTTTTAACGGGAGCAAATCCCTTTGTACTGAAAGTAGAGAAACTACTTACTATTGCGGAATTGATACAGAAGTATTTCCCGCAAAACAAGACGATTGGATGTTTTGCAAGAATTACGGATATCACTGCCAAGACAGATGAGGAATTAAAACAACTGAAAACGGCAGGTTATGACGGATTGACAATCGGGATTGAGACGGGAGATGATAAAGCACTGCAATTTATGAACAAAGGGTATGTATCAAAGGATATAGTAGATCAGTGCAGCCGGCTGGATCAGGCGGGAATCGGTTACAATTTCTTTTACCTGACCAGCATATCAGGAGCAGGACGTGGAGAAATCGGAGCTAAGCGCACTGCCGATGTCTGCAATCAGCTTCACCCAAGGCTGATCGGGGCAAATATGCTGACCATTTATCCGCAATCGGAGTTGTATCAGGAAATTCAAAACGGTAACTGGCAGGAGGAGGGCGAAATTGAGAAATACAGGGAACTAAAAGTGCTGATAGAGAATCTTGAGATTCCGGTTATTTTTGCCGCATTAGGTGCATCCAATGCAATTCAGTTACAAGGCAGTCTGCCAAAGGACAAAGAAAAACTGCTTGCCACACTGGACGAAATCATTGGAAATGTGAGCGAGGAAGAATTGCGTGAATACCGTAAGAATCTTCCGCATTTATGAAAGAGGTGAGGATATTGTATTTTACCGGAAGAACATGGCGCCCGCCTTACGAAGCGGATTCCTGTATTTTACCGTTAACATATGGATGTACATATCATAGATGTCATTTCTGCAATTTATATCAGAATGAACCGTTCGGAATGGTATCTTTGCCGGAATTTGAAAAAAATCTAGATGAGATCAAATCGTATCAGCCTAATGCAAGGCGTATTTTTCTGACAGGTGCAAATCCGTTTGCATTAAGTTATGAAAAGCTAAAGCCATATATTTTGACAGTGAGGGACTATCTGATCAAATGTCAGTCGATTGCCATGTTTGCAAGCATACGAGATATCAAAAACAAGGAAGTATGGCAGCTTAAGAAGCTTCGGGCAATGGGAGTCAACGGATTGAGCATCGGAACGGAAAGCGGTGATGATGACACGCTGATCGTGGCAAACAAAGGCTATACATCACAGGACATCTTAGAGCAGTGCGGCAAACTGGATGAAGCAGGGATTGAATATTATTTTGTATATATGACAGGACTTGCCGGGCATGGAAATGGCTGCCGGAATGCTGTGAACAGCGCCCGAATTTTCAGCAAACTGAATCCGTATTTTATTTCTGTGGATTCTCTCACGTTGTTTGCAGATACTAAACTATATCAGCTTGCACAGGAAGGGACATTCATACCGGCCGGTGAAAAAGAACGGTTGGAGGAACTGCAGGTGTTTATCGGAAATTTACAGATACGGACACATCTTTTGGCAAATACCGTTTCAAATTTCGTCCCGTTGACAGCGTATCTTCCGAAGGAAAGGGAGAAAATAATTGCCCGGCTGCAATATGTGATCGATACCGTGCCGGAGGAAGAAATGCTTGCATATCGTAGAAATCTGCGTTCGCTTTAAGGGAAAGTTTTCTTAAAAATTATCAGAAGAGCAGTGGAAATAAGCATTATGAGAAGAATTTAATGTATTGATAGACTAAGTGGAATTATAGAAAACTATATGTTAAAATTGAATAGACACTCATATTTTAAGAGGTTATCTTATTAAATAGCATGCTAACAAAAACCTTTTGCTTAAGATGAGTGACTAAGTAAGTGACTAAATTATACGAATGAATTCAGGAATACATGTTTGATGCATGAATAGGTATCGAGCGTGAATAGTTTTGGATGCTTGAAAAGTAAAGAATGTTAGTCAGGAGAATACAATGGTTATTCCACAGAACGGACAAAGAATATCAAAAATAGATGCCTATTTGAATTGTGCTGAAAATTTCGCTTTCAGAAGCACGTGCATCAAAAGAAAATATGGGGCGGTCATCGTAAAAGACGATGCTGTCATCTCAACAGGATATAATGGTTCTCCGAGAGGGTTTGAAAACTGTTGTGATATCGGAGAGTGCCCAAGAATGAAATTGAACATGCATCAGGGAGAAGGCTATGGTATTTGCCGGGCAATCCATGCAGAAGCTAATGCTTTGCTCAACTGTTCCCGCGAGCAGACGATCGGAGCGGATTTATACTTGGCAGGCATCAATCCGGAGGATTCGTCCGTGCACCTTGCCAAGCCGTGCCCGCTTTGTGCAAGGACAATCATTCAGGCGGGAATAAAAAATGTGATTCTCAGGCAGGGTGAGGGTGCTGATAACTATATCATTGTTCCTGCTGAGAGATTAGAGTGGCATCAATAAACCATTGATTGCCGGAAAAAGGGAAGATAATCAAAATGTCCCCCAAATGAGGAAGAATAGCTCATTAACAATGGCGGGCATAAATTCTTTAATTTCCGCTGTTTATTATTACTATATTAAATTGGCTTACAGGCTGTAAGCCAATTTATTCAGACAACTCGCTCTCTATTTCTTCAACGGTCGGCAAGCTGCTTTTAAATTCCTCGCGGAGCACTTTTGTCAATGCATATTCAGCAATTCCAATTGGCTGTGAAATATCATCAAGTGCATATTCCGCAACAACATCATCCTTATCCTTGCAGATAAGGATTCCTATTGTGGGATTGTCCTGTTCCGTTTTCATTTGTTTGTTGACGGCAGTTACGTAAAAATTTAATTTGCCTGCAAACTCGGGCTTGAATTTCTCTGTTTTCAACTCTACGACAATATAGCAATGCAGACGGACATGGTAAAAAAGCAAGTCCATATAGAAATCACTTTCACCGACATGCAAATGTACCTGTCTGCCCAGATACGAAAATCCCGTACCTAATTCTAATAGGAACTGTGTAATTTGGTTGATCAGGGCATCCTCTAATTCTTTTTCATCGTACTCATCCCGCAGGGTTAGAAAATCAAAATTGTACGGATTTTTTAAAGTTTGTTCTGCCAAATCAGACTGCGGTTCTGGCAATTTTAACTGAAAATTGGTAATAGCCTTACCTTGTCTGATATACAAACCACAATCTATCTGATGTTCCAAGACAGCCCTGCTCCATCCATTATCCATTGTTTTCTGTACATAGAACAAGGCTTCTCCAATACTTTTACATTTATACATAATTCTCTGATTGTGTCCCCACGGGATGCTTTTTACCATTTTTTCAATAAGTTCCATTTGGCTTACAGCCTGTAGACCATTTTCATCGGAGTTGTAAAATTTATACCAATAGCGTATGCTTTTCAAATTTTGTACTGAAAAACCTGATATATTGGGAAAAGTTTTCTGCAAATCCTTGCTCATTGTCGTAAGAAAAGCATCACCCCACTTGGCATTTTTCTGCTTTGCAACAATATCCCTGCCTATATCCCAGTACAAGTCAAGCAACTCATAATTTACTTTAACAGAAGCTTTTATCTGGCTATGCTTTATTCTGTTTTTTATATCTTCTATCCATGCCTTATATTCATCATCCACTACAAAGCCGACCTCTCTATTTTCCACTTATAGTCCTCCAATCAGTATATCCTATCTAAAACTTGTATATTCGTTTTCTATTTTACCATATACCAATAATTTTTTCTACTTTGACAAATTCTTTAAAATGTCATAAGGGACACTTACTTATGTGAAGTGTCCCTTGGAAAATTTTTTATTTATGTTTCATACATATGGCATTTTGTAGAGATGCCGGATTTACCACAACCCAAACACGTCTCTTAAGAACAAATAAGCCACAGTAAAGATCAGACCAACACAGAACAGCAGTAATCCAAAGGACATGCTTCGAGTGATCACGGCATTATTTTCAGCCCATTCTTCATGGAACATCGCAAACTTATGATCATAATCCACGTTCTTAGGATGTTTTCTGTTGAATGTTTTATTACCAAGCATCTGGAACCATTCCGCTACACAGGCACACATATGGCTAAGCGGAGTACCCTCTGCAAGCTCCTGCGGTAGTTTGCTGTCTTTGTAAATAGTCTTACGCAGTAAAACAACCACGGTATCAACAAGGCTGTCCAGAACACGGCACAGGAAACCGAATACGGCAGGCAGAATCTTCAGTAACAGGGGACGATAAATTATATCCTCTAAATCCAGATACCGATACCAGCGGTTCACATACATCTTAGCGGAAGCTTCGGCGTTTTCTTTCTTCATCAGCCACAAACGTACAATGACGATATAAACTAAAGCGCCAATAATCAGAGAGATTGCTGCACCTTTTAAATTGGTAAAGGAGAAGTAAGCTACCTTATGTCCGGCTTCTTCCACTTGCATGAATCCCTGGCCCAGATCAGCCAGTCCATCCATCACGATACCGGGGAAGAATCCCATAATCGGCAGAAGCGTTGCACTTAAGCCAAGTGCAAAGGCGCTGACCTTATTCATGTATTTGCCCTTTAAGGCATCATACTTAGCCTGCACGGATTCATCCGCATTCTTTTCAATAAAGATACAGATATAAAGCTTCGTCATATAAGCTACGGTCAATCCGCCGCTGAACAGGAAAATCCATTCGATGCCCTTCATCAATCCGGCATCAAAGATTCCGAAAGCCTGTCCCTCGCGGAGCAGTTCGATGTATTCCACAATGCTTTCATGGATCAGTGTTTTGCTGACATAACCGTTCCAGAGTGGCACACCGCCGATACCAAGGGCGCCCATCAGGAAAATATAGTTAAGCAAAGGCTTTTTGCGTCCGAAACCGCGGATATCATTCAAATTCAGCTTGTGTACATTCATAAAGATCGCACCTGCCGCCATGAAAAGCGCCAGCTTGATTAGAGAATGGTTTACCATATGAAGCATACTGCCCCGTACGGCTAAGAGATTATCTTCACCCAGCAGACCTGACATGCCGACGCCCACCAGAATAAATCCGATCTGGGAGACGGAGGAGCAGGCAAGCGTTCTCTTAAGGTCTACAGAGAACAGGGCAAGTACCGCACCGACTACCATCGTGCACACGCCGATGATCAGGATAAAGCTGCCCCAGGCGGTGTTGCCCAGGAAAAGATAAGCTGTCAAAATTAAAATACCGTACATACCGGCTTTGGTCAGAATACCGGAAAGCAGTGCGGATGCCGGAGCCGGAGCCACCGGATGGGCTTTCGGAAGCCAGATATGCAGAGGGAATGCACCTGCTTTTGCACCGAAACCAAACAGCATACAGATGCCTGCGATCCAAAGCTGTGTGCAGTCCGTGCTCGCAGCACTGAGCAGACCGTAAGTGGTATAGGCGTCAATCAGTTCATCAAAGAACAAAGTACCTGTCACATCATACAGCAGGAAGATACCCATCAGCATGACCAGACCGCCGATTACTGCCACAGCCAGATAAGTGGCTGCCGCGCGCAGGGATTCCTTTTTCTCATCATGTGCTACCCACACATAGGAGGTAAAGGACATGATCTCGAAGAAGATAAAGGTGGTATAGAAGTCAGCGGACAGGAATACGCCTTCCGTGGCGCCTAAGGTCAATAACAGGAACAGATAATATCTGTTTCTGTTGCGGTAGTGTGCAAAGTATTCTTTGGAAAAGAGGGTACTCATAAACCACATAAAGGCGGCGATCATACCATACATAGCGCGGAAGCCGTCCAGGGTAAAGTGCAGTCCCATGCCACAGATGTAAGGGATTTCCACAAGGATTCCGGAAACACCGCCTGTCAGGGTTTGCATAAATAAGTATAAAAATAATCCAAAGGTAATGCCTGTAACTATATCAGCAAAATAGCTTCGCACTTCCTTCTGAAATCGTCCCAGAAGATAGCAGAGGATCGCCGATATCATAGGCAGAAAAACAACTGTACAAATAAGTGTATTCATATCGGGCACCTCCTTAATATAATCCTGCAGCCACATCGTAGAAGAAATCTACCAGCGGCTGGGAATAAACGCCGAACAAAATAATAAAGAAAGTAAATACAAACAACGGCACTAACATTTTCCAATTAGGGTCTTTCACATCCTGTAACGTGCTGTAGTCAAAATCCTTACCGGGGAAGAAAGCACGCACTACGATGGTCAGCATGTAGATTGCCGTCAGCAATGCGGAGATCAGCAGGCAGGCAATCCCGAAATAAGCTACCACGTTGCCGCTTTCTACCGCAGCAGTGGCAAGATTCCATTTACTGATAAAGCCTGCAAGACCCGGTACACCCATAAGGGCGAAAGCAGATACGGTAAAGATACCGAAGATGCAGGGCATTTTATAACCCATGCCGTCTAACTCATGTACATAATTCCTTTCTGTCTGATGTATGATAGCACCCGCACAGAAGAAGGAGCTGATCTTCATGATAGCATGAATGATCAAATGAGACAGAGCGCCTACCAGCCCAAGCGGTGTCATAATGACGACGCCGAAGAGAATATAGGACAGGTTACTGATGGTAGAGTAAGCCAGCCTTCTCTTTAGGTGTGTCTCTTTCACGGCACGGCTGCAGCCGTATACGATAGTAAACATGACGATGATCATAACCGTGGTCTGTGCCCATGTGCCTTTCAGGAAATCCGTACCGAAGCTGTAATAGGTCAGTCGGATAATGGCGAAAGCACCGGATTTTACGACTGCAACCGCATGAAGCAGAGCAGTAACCGGAGTGGGCGCTACACCTGCCTGGGGCAGCCAGGAGTTAAACGGACAAACCGCCGCTTTCACACCGAAGCCCATAAATGCGATCACGTATATGAGCAGTAATATGTTTGTTTTGTCTCCGATCTTGGCAGGATCAAGCACACCGCCGAGAATGAAATTATTGGTAGTACCGTAGACAATGATCATGATCAGACCGAGGAAAGCGAAAGCCGCACCGCCCAGGGAATAGTACAAATATTTTCGGCTGGCGAGAATGGCTTCTCTGGTCAGCGTGTGCATGACTAACGGTACTGTAACCAAAGTCAATAACTCATAGAAGAAATACATGGTCAGCAGGTTCGCAGCAAACGCAATGCCAAGCGTCACACCGTATGTCATCGTGTAGAATAAAAAGAAGATTTTTTCATTCTCTTCCTTGGTCATATACTCGAAAGCATACAGCGTAGCAAAGGGCCACAGCGCAGATACCAGACCTGCGAAAACCATACTCATGCCATCCACGCGGAAGTTGATACTTAAATCTCCCGTAAAGTGGGCAAGCACAAAGGTGCTGTCAGTATGATGCAGCAGCAGATACCATACAAGGATACTGTTTAAAATAACTGCACATTCTAAGAAAATTTCCCAGTGGCTTCTCTTTTTAAAGGGAAGCAGTGGTACTAAGATTCCGGCTATTAACGGAAGTAAAATTACTAAGATAATCATAACTGCTTCTCCTTTCTTATAATATCGTGCTGACAATCTGTGTCAGGTAATCAACCAGCGGGGTCGGAAGTAATCCGATCAAAACGGACAGAACTGTCAGAATCAGTAACGGTATCGTCATCCATCCGGAAGGCTCCCGTTTCTTGAAATGTTCATAGTCATAATCCGCACCCGGGAAAAAGCCCTGAATGGTAAGCGGTAACAAATAACCTGCGGTAAGCAGTGCACTGACAAGCAGGATTACGGGACCAAGCCAGGAAAACACCGGAATGGCGCTTCCTAAGGAGCCGATTGCCAGATACCATTTGCTGACAAAACCGCCCGTGGGCGGGATACCGATGAGGCCCAGGGAAACGATGGTGTAACACCACATCGTCAGAGGCATCTCTTTACCAATGCCGCGCAGCTCGTCCACCTTAGTTTTGCCCGTGGTATAGATGATGGCGCCGGCACAGAGGAACAGTGTTGACTTGATAAATCCGTGTGCCAGTACATGAAGGAATCCACCGGTTACGGAACCGGCATCCATGACTGCCAGTCCGAATAAGATATAGGAAAGCTGACTTACGGTAGAGTAAGCGAGCCGTTTTTTCAATACCTTTTCACGGTATGCAAGCATAGAACCCATAAAAACGGTAATCAGTGTGAGAATAAGCCATACGGTCTGAACCCAGGTGCCTCGTAAGAAGGAAGCGCCGAAAATATAGTAGACCAGACGGACAATACCAAGAACACCTGCCTTGACAATCACTGCGGAAAGAACTGCGGATGCCGGAGCCGGAGCTACCGGATGGGCGGTAGGCAGCCATGCGTGCATAGGGAACATACCCGCTTTCACACTGAAGCCTAAGATCATGACAAAGGCAACGATCAACAAAAGTCCCGTGTGCTCTGTCGCAGCAGAAGATGTCAGCACACCGCCTGCGGTAAAGGTTAAGCTGTCGCTGTATTTGCAGACAAAGTAAATACCAAACAAGGCAGCGTAGGCACCGCATAAAGAGTAGAATAAATACTTCAAACCTGCCATAATAGCTTCCCTGCTGCCATTATGTAATACTAATGGCATGGAAGATAAGGTCAGCATTTCGAAGAACAGGTAAAAGGTGATCAGGTTGCCTGCAAAACACAGTGCGTTCAGAACACCGAACACGATCAGATAATATCCGTAGTAGCGTTTCTCTTTCGTTTCATGTTTCATGTACTCGAAAGAGAAGAAACCGGCGCAGACAAAGATGATCATTGTCATTGCGGAAAAGATTACGCTTACGGCATCCACCGAAAAGTAAATCGGCAGTGACTGTGTCAGATAGAATAACGTAAAGTCCGTACCATGTGCCGTAAGCAGCGTGGCAACGACCAAGATACCTGTGATGACAAAACAAATACCTGTGGTGATCAACAGGTTTCGTCTGTCAGCCATCTCTTTTCTTATCAAAAGATAAACTCCGGCAAGAACCGGGAAAAATATGGATAAAAGAATCGAATACATGTCGTCACCTCCTTATGCAAACATGGCAAGCCCCTGTTCGATCATATCTACGATTGGCTGGGAGCTAATGCCTAAAATAATATTTAAAATGATAAAGAATACCAATACAACAGCATATAATTTCATATCCTTAAATGTTACACTCGGATAGGAAGTCTCTTCGACCGGCGTATAGATCCGAATTACCGTCTTCATGAAATAGATGGCATTTAAGATCGTACTGATACCGAGAACGATCAATGCCGGCAGCATCTTACCGTTTATCTGAACTGCTGCCTGTGCAAACAGCAGCTTGCTGATAAAGCCGGAGAATAACGGTACGCCGACCATGGAGAGGGAGCCTACCGTAAAGGTGACGCCTGCCCATTTGTTGCGGTATGCGGAACCGGTCAACTCAATAAATTTACGGCTGCCGCCGGACACGTCGGTCAAGCCAATCGCCGCGATAAATAACAGAGACTTGGTAGCGGCATGGGAGAGAATATGGAACACGCTGGCAACTATACCGTATTGGGTTCCCATACCGAAGCCCATATAAATGTATCCGATCTGCGCTACCGAGGAGAAAGCAATCATTCTGCGGATATCGTTTTCCCTGATGGCGCTTAAGGAACCAAAGATCATACCCATCAGACCGAACACAAACAGTACATCAATAATTCTTGTGTTGATAAAGATATCAAAACCGATCACACGGTAAATAATCTTGATCAGTAAGAAAATATAGCCCTTGGATACCAGACTGGACAATATGGCGGCGGAAGATACCGTGGAGTAACCGTAGGCATCAGGCAGCCATGCATGGAACGGAAACAGGGCGCTCTTAATACAAAGTCCCACAGTCATCAGGGCAATGGCAACGATCAGGGGAATGTTGTACTCTCCCTGCGCTACGATTGCGGCAACGGATTCTTTCATATTGCTCATTAAAAGATGTCCGGTGAGATCATACAGCATACATAAGCCGAGCAGCAGCAGACCGGAACCGAGCAGACTCATGATCATATATCTGACTGCCGCCTCAATGGTTCTGCCCACCTGACGGATCATGATCAGACCGCAGGCTGATATGGTATTGATCTCCACAAACACGTATGCAGTAAACATATCGTTCGTGTATACCAGTGCCAGTAAGGAACTCAATAGAAGATTGGTCAGCACATAGTATAGGAAGACCTTATTTTCTTCCACTTCTTTCATCAGCTTATGCTGACCGCCCAAAAGAGACAACAGCATAATAATACAGAAGAATAATGCCATACCCGCTTCCAGTACACCGGCGCGAATCTCGTTACCCCATGGAGCGGGGAACTTACCCATTACATAGACGAAAGATTCGCCCGTCGAGATCGTGTAGAGCAAAGTGCAGGCGCTTAAAATCGTAACGATGATCAACAGAATGGTATTGAGCCATCTGGCTGTTTTGCCTCTCAGCCCGGAACTGATGATACCTGCAAACAGGCAAAGCATGATGGAAATACAAGGAAAGTTCTGTATGAAATCCATTTACAGTCCCCCCTTTTTCAGTAAAGTAGAGATTTCGTCCAAATCAAGCGTATGATAGCGTCTATAAAGACGAATCGTTAATGCCAGCATCAATGCACTGACGGAAACGGATACAACGATACCGGTCAGCACCAGACCACTGGGAACCGGATTGATATAGGCTTCAACACTTGTGACGCCGTCTGCTACGATAGGAGCCACACGACCTGCAATATAGCCTTTTTCTGCCAAAAAGAGGTAAATTGCCGTATCCATAATGTTAAGACCTATGATTTTTTTGATTAAGTTGGACTGTAACAGCAGATTACCAAAACCGATACCAAACAGGATCATAGCAACCGCTTCGCCATAGTTCGTAAATAAAT
This sequence comes from Lachnospiraceae bacterium, assembly GCA_017936885.1. GTDB lineage: Bacteria > Bacillota > Clostridia > Lachnospirales > Lachnospiraceae > UBA3282. Next base: position 83,894 of record JAGBEO010000003.1, read on the forward strand.
TAGCTCCCATTTTACAGCCCTCCTCTTCTGAATAATGCGTAGAATGCATACATGGTACAGGCAACTTCCAGACCTACACAGATGTTGATCGGAAGAATAATGCCGCTGCTTAAAATATGTCCCGCAATGCCCAGCGGAATGTGATTTTCAATTCCGTTAGCACCCGTCATATAGAAATAAGTGCCGATCAGACCATACATGCACAGCGCGGTGATTTTAGCAATTTTATAAATATGTTCATTGAAAAACTGCTGTGTCTTCTTAAAACCGAACGAGCACACATACAGAATCAGTCCGGCGCCCATAATAGCACCGCCGGAGAAACCGCCACCCGGAGATAAATGTCCGTTCAATATAATATAGATACCGAAGATAAAGATAATCGGGCAGAGTACGAAGGCAACACCCTGCAGGATCATGTCATTTTTAGGCTCGAAACGGCGGTCGTTTTTCACCTCCTGTTTCTTCAGAAGCTCGTCATCAATCATCAGAAGAATCATAACGCAGCAGGTCGCAATAAACAGTACGTTGGTTTCGCCGAACGTATCAAAAGCCCTGTAGGTTAAGATCATGCCGGATACAATATTGAGCGCGCCGGTTTCCTCAAGCCCTTGCTCGATGTAACGCTCGGCTACCGTGTTGTTAGCAGGATTGGATGGGTCACCGGTAGGCGGCAGATAGGATACTGTCACCAGCAGCAAACCAACCAGCGCAATACAGAAGATAACGGCGGCTATGATATAAATTCGATTGAAAGCATGAAGCAGTTTGTTATGCTGTGTATCATACACCTTGTCCCGAAGCATCTGAGCTTCACTCATGCGCTCGATAATGGTAGCGTCGGGAACGACTTTCTCTTTCTGTGCCTGCATTTCCACTTCTCCCACATAAGGGTCCTTGGTGCCGGACAACCAGCGGAAGAACTTGAAAGCGCCTGTCTTTTCATATTCGTTTTTTGATTTTAATTTACTCATGGAGGTCCGCCTCCTTCTTTTTCTCTTCTTTTTCTATATGGATTGCCTGAATCTTCTTCAATGTTGCGAAGAACAGGACGCTTGTGACACCCGCACCTACAGCAGCTTCCGTAATTGCCAGATCCGGTGATTCCAGACATACCCAGAGAATGGACATGATCAGACTGTAGGACATATAAATCAGGATGGAATTTAAAAGGTTTTTGGAAAGACTGACCGAGACCGCACAGACGATCAGAAACAATAATAAAATATACTGAAAAGTGGTCATGATACTTCGCCTCCCGTCGTTTTATCTGTTTCAGCGGCTGCATTGTCTGCTTCTGCCAGTTCCGCCTCTAAATCTTTTACATCATCATAAATCAGACAATGTGCATCTAAATTATCATTGGTAGCAACTTCCAGTCTTGCCACTACGTGAGAAGATACCGGGGAAGTAAACCACAGAAAACAAACAATGAGCATAAGTTTCAAAGTAGTGAAATTCAAGCCTGAGAAAAACATCAGTCCGATCAGGCAGGAACTGATACCCAACGTATCGCCCATGGCTGCGGCATGCATTCTGTTTAAGACATAATTTAAATGAAACACGCCGAAGATTTCCGTAAAAAAGATAACCAGACCGCATATCAGGAATGCACTTCCAATGATGAGCCTGATCCAATCAAAGATTCCCATCAGACATACCTCCTTGTTCCGTATTTGTATCAGGATTTTCTTCTGCTTTGCGTTTCTCCTCGTAGATACCGATGTATACTTTGGAGAGAACGACTACTGCCAAAAAGCTGATCATGGCGTAGATTAAGCAGACATCCACCAGATAACCTTCATTCAGCATAAGAGCCAAAACCGAGATCATGACCATGACCATCGTGCCCATCATATTGACTGACATCAGGCGGTCGGCGACACGTGGTCCCTTTACAGCGCGAATCAGACAGGCAAACAACATGAGCGCCAGTATAATAAGTACCGTGATATAGATATAATGAAATATCATATTAACCCACCCTTTCTATTCTTTCTAATAATTGTACAAAGATGGAGGAATCAATTCCCTGTGCCAGTTCCTTATCCAGACAGTGTACCGTATATTCATTATCTTCCAATGATACCGTAATCGTACCCGGTGTCAAAGTGATGGAATTTGCCAGAAGCACTTTCGCAAATTTAGAATTCAGGTTTGTTTTAAAATGAATCACCGCCGGTTCAAGCTGATATTTGGAAGAGTAAACCATTTTGAAAACTGCGCCGTTGGCTTTCAGGATTTCTATGATCAGCACGATGCAATAATGGATGACCAGCAAGGATTTTTTGAAAAGAATCACGTCCATTTTAGGCTTGTACCCCATGAACTTGCATATAAACCAGTAGATCAGTCCCGCGATGACCAGACCGAACGCCGCAATTTCCAAAGTAAACTGCCCGTTAAAGATGATCCATATCAGAAAAAATATGATATACATGTCCTATTTCCCTCCGAATAGTTTCTTCTTATTTATTATGTATTTCTTAATCTTAGCTATTATGGACCTTGAAGAATAATGTGTCAAGATGATTTTTGGTTTTTGTTAGGTTTTAGCAATTTCTTGACAAAGCGGGTGCCTGGCAGATTGCCTAAAAGAATAGAAAGGGAATGAGTCAGGATAACGGTCTTGGATAAAAATAGTAAAAACGATTGACAAAATCTTAGAAAGTGACTATTATATTTATAATTCCTATATAATCAATAGGAAATATAAAGAATATGAACGCGGTGAAGGAAACCGGAAAGACAGAAAATAAAAGAAATCAAGCGGCAGGAAATTTACATAGGCATGATATAGGTAAAATAGATGTATCAGTCGCAGAAGAAAGGTATGGTTATCAATATGGGATATGAATTGGATACCGTGTGTATTCACGGACAGGGCAAAAGAGAAAATGTAGAGACTACAGGAGCAATCAGCTTTCCGATTTATCAGACGGCGGCATATGCACATCCGGGTGTGGGCCAAAGCACCGGATATGATTATAACAGAGTGCAGAATCCCACAAGGAAAGAGTTAGAGCGCATTGTGACGGACTTAGAGCATGGGCTTGATACCATTGCTTTTGCCAGCGGAATGGCGGCGATCAGTGCTTTTATGGAACTCTTTAAACCGGGCGATCATGTGGTTGCCACCGACGATCTCTACGGCGGTGCCATCAGACAGTTCCGCCTGGTCAATGAGAAAAACGGTATGAAGTTTACCTATGTGGATACAGCAGACCTGGCAGCCGTGGAGGAAGCGATTCAGGAAAATACCAAACTGATTTATGTTGAAACGCCTACCAATCCCATGATGCAGATCACGGATATCCGTGCCATCAGTGAACTTGCGAAGAAACATAATTGTCTGCTTGCCGTAGATAATACATTTCTCACGCCTTATTTCCAGAATCCGCTGGATTTGGGAGCAGACGTAGTTCTCCATAGTGCTACGAAATATCTGGAAGGCCACAATGATACGCTGGGCGGCTTTCTCGTGACTAAGAGTGAGGAGATTTCAGAGAGAATCCGTGAGATGATTAAGACCACGGGAGCGGTGTTGGCGCCTTTTGATGCATGGCTTATCTTACGCGGCATTAAGACGTTGTCCGTCCGCATGGAGAAGCATCAGGAAAATGCGCTGGCGATTGCTAAGTGGCTGAAAGAGCAGCCGAAGGTAAAAGATGTATACTATGCGGGATTAGAGGATCATCCGGGACATGAGACTGCGGCAAAGCAGTGCAGCGGATATGGCGGTATGCTGACCTTTCATGTGGATTCCCGGGAGACTGCCCATCATATATTGGAGACGATTAAACTGATACAGTTTGCGGAGAGTTTGGGCGGTACGGAAAGCCTGATGACCTATCCCTTTACCCAGACCCATGCCGATGTGCCGGATGAGAAGAGGCGGGCCAACGGTATTGATGAGACAACACTGCGTATGTCTGTGGGTATCGAGAATGTGAGTGATCTGATTAAAGATTTGGAGCAGGCGTTGGCGTAACCGGATAGCCGTGGTAAGATACAACATAAAGGAAATGTATCATCATACGGTTTACGATGGAGGAAAGATAAGATTATGAGTTATAATTTCGACGAAATCATAGACAGAAGAAATACAGACTGCCTGAAATATGACTTCGCTGTTGAGCGGGGCAAGCCGGGAGATATTTTGCCGCTGTGGGTAGCGGATATGGATTTTCGGACGGCGCCGGGTATTATTGAGCGAGCAGTGGCGGATGCAAGCCTTGGTATCTATGGATATACAGAGAGTAAAGACGATTATTTTCAGGCGGTGGCAAACTGGTACCGGACTTATTTCGGCTGGCATGTGGAGAAGAAATGGCTGGTGAAAACACCGGGTATTGTTTTTGCAATCGGTGTGGCTATTCAGGCGCTGACGGAGGAGGGCGATGCCGTGATGATCCAGCAGCCGGTCTACTATCCGTTTAGCGAAGTGGTTAAGGATAGCGGCAGAAAGCTGGTAAACAATGCACTTGTCTTAAAAGACGGACATTATGAAATTGATTTCGAGGATTTTGAACACAAAATTATAGAGGAAAAAGTAAAACTTTTTGTGCTTTGCAGTCCCCATAATCCGGTGGGTAGAGTCTGGACGAAAGAAGAGTTGTTGCAAATCGGAGAGATTTGCCTGAAATATGGGGTAAAGGTGGTCAGCGATGAAATTCACAGTGATTTCGTCTACGGAGACAGAAAGCATTATGTGTTTGCTGCGGTTGATCCAAGATTTGAAGGATTCAGCATTATATGTACGGCGCCCAGCAAAACCTTTAATCTGGCCGGATTGCAGGCATCCAATATTTTCATTCCGAACGTGCAGATCAGGAAGGCATTCCGGAAACAGATGTCGGCGGTGGGCTACAGCCAGATCAATATGATTGGGTTACATGCCTGCAAGGCGGCATATGAGACCGGAAGGGAATGGCTGGAGGAGCTGAAAGTCTATCTGAAAGGCAATCTTGATTTTGTAAGGGATTATCTGGAGAAAAATATTCCGCAGATTAAGTTGATCGAGCCGGAGGGCACCTACCTGATCTGGCTGGACTGCCGTGCACTCGGTTTGCCGGAAGAAAAACTGGAGAATTTGATCGTCCACGAGGCGAAACTTTGGCTGGACAGCGGCGCAATCTTCGGTAAAGACGGCGAGGGCTTTGAGCGCATCAATATCGCCTGTCCGAGAGCGGTGCTGGAAGAGGCTTGTAAGAGATTGCAGAAAGCGGTTGACAGTATTGCATAATATATGGATAAACAAAACGGCGTAACCTGTGGGTTATGCCGCTTTTGTTTTGCAGATTGTTTCCCTTTAGGTTATGTTTAGATCTTGTGTGCCGTTTGTAAAAGTAAATGCAAAGGGTCTGTTCCTTTTTTGTATTTTAGTTTATAATGAATCAGGTGAGTATGACTTGTACAGTGTGAGTCATGTCGAAATGAAATCGTGTGCACATAAGTAAAATCAGTAGCACGGAAACGAGGGAAATATGAAATACTTGGTAATCGGCGCAGGCGGTACAGGCGGAAGTATCGGCGCTTATATGACAGAAGCGGGTAAAGATGTGACCTTGATTGCAAGAGGTGAACATCTGCGAAACATACAAAAACAGGGTCTTAAAATGGAGACTACGGAGAAGGGTAACTATACGGTACAGCCGATTAAGGCTTCGGATATGGAGCATTATGAGGAACAGCCGGATATCATTTTTGTCTGTGTGAAAGGTTATTCTCTGGAAGATACAGTTCCTTTTATCAGGAGAGTGGCGAAGGAGAGTACGATCGTCATTCCTATCTTAAATATTTACGGGACAGGTAGCAGGCTGCAGGAGAAGCTGCCGGAGCTCCTGGTAACGGACGGATGCATCTACATCGCGGGAGAGATCAAGGAGCCGGGTACTATCTGGCTGAACGGGGACATTTTCCGTGTGGTTTTCGGCGTGCGGGATCCGGAACAGCTGCGCCCGGAATTATTTGAAGTGGTGAAGGATTTAAAGGACAGCGGCATCGACGGCGTGTTGTCGGACAATATCAGACGGGATGCTTTGCAGAAGTTTGCTTATGTGTCGCCCATGGCGGCTTGCGGATTATATTATCATGTGTCTGCCGGAGAGGTGCAGGTCACAGGCGAGGCGCGGGATACTTTTGTGAAGTTAATGAAAGAGGTGGATGCGCTGGCTGTAGCGATGGGTGTTCCTTTCCTGGTGGATATCGTGGCTACAAATCTTCGGATTTTAGATACGCTGAATCAGACGGCAAGCACTTCCATGCAGCGTGATATTTATGCGGGAAAATCTTCTGAGATAGACGGGCTGATCTATGAAGTTGTGCGGATGGGAAAGAAATACGGCGTGCCGACACCGACTTATGAAATGATTGCGGACTGGGCGAAGGCGCAGGGATTTGTATAAATTTTGTGACGGCGGTTTTGCCGGAAGAACATAAGAGGATGATGAAATATTTAGGAAATGCAAATACTGCAAGTAGTATATACAGAAGAATTTGTACAAGATGTAGGAGAGAATAGGGACAATGGAAAAGAAATTCAAAGAGAAGTATTTAGCCGGAGAAATAGAGTTTGAGGAAATCGACGATTACAGCCAGGATTGGGGATTCAGTGACGAGACTATAACTTTGCGGGAATACTTAGGGCTCAATGCCGAAGAAGAGGATGCATGGGTCAGCATCGGCGATGAAGCTTTGAAGGAACTTCTGGACAAGCAGAGGGAAATCTGACATCCGAACTGTTTTTTAGCGGTAAATTGTAAGCGGCGGTCGTTATTCGGCAGCCGTTTCTTTTTGACCTCTTACCCCTCATTTTTCACCTCTTGGCGTAAAAAGGTTTACATCGTTCTGTTTTGTCGGTATGATGCAAAATATGAGGAAAATCATTAAGCACGAAAGAGTTTTGTCAAGTGATTTTTCAAGAATGGTATGTGCCGCTAAAGTAAAATGATCGGAAGTGAGAGAGATGTTCTTATGAAGATTAAGGTTGAGATTGATGAAAAGCTGGCGGAAGAAGAAATTATTCTCCGCTGCCGGGAACTGAATGAGGAGACCATTGCCATCCAGAAGCGGCTTGCCGGGGCAGTGAATGAGGGGATGAAGCTGTCGGTCATGAGAGGAGAACTGGAGTATTATCTGGACTTACAGGAAATTCTTTTCTTCGAGACTGCCGGTGCAGTTGTAGCGGTACATACGGTCAGTCAGATCTATGAGACGCATCTGCGGTTATACGAGTTGGAAGAGATGCTTCCCGGAAATTTTCTGCGTGTCTCGAAGTCCGCGATACTGAATACCGGACGCATCCGTTCCGTGCGTAAGAATATAACCGGAGCCAGTGAAGTGGAATTTGACGGCACGGGCAAGAAAGCATTTGTATCAAGAAGTTATTTTAAGTTGTTAACAAATAAACTGGAAGAAAAGAGGTTGAAAAAATGAAAAAGAAAGACATTACAGTAGCGCTAATACTAATTCTGATCGCGGTTTATCTGATTGCCAACAGGCTGCATTTGATGCCGAAGATTCCCATTTTCACGATTTTGTTTACCGTTCTGTTTATTTACACGGCGATTCGGGGATTTATGCGGATGCATTTCTTCGAGGGAGTGGTGTCACTGGCGATTATCGGCTGTATTCATGATGATATTCTCGGTATCGAAGCCATCACGCCGTGGACCCTTATCGCAGCGGCGGTTTTGATCGGTATTGCACTGGATATGATTTTTAAGGATGGTCGTGAAAGGAAAGACGAATACTATTTTTCTCACGGAGAGGGGCATTGTACAGGGCATGTGGAAAACGGAGCAGATGGAGAATATGTACATGTGCAGAATAGTTTTGGCACGGTCAGCAAATATGTTAATTCCGACAGTTTTCGGGAGGCAAATATAGAGAATAGCTTCGGTACATGTAATGTGTATTTTGATAATGCTGTTTTGGAAAGTGCCAGAGCCGATATCCGGATTGATAATTCTTTTGGATGTGTTAATTTGTATCTGCCGTCTACATGGCGTGTGATTGTGAAGCAGGATACGGCTTTCGGAGGAATTAAGTACAGAGGAAGCGGCAGCAATGCCGAAGATGCACCGGTTATCGATTTGCGGCTGGATTGCAGTTTCGGGGAAATCTGCGTGACCTTTGAGTAGAAAGATGAATGGCAGCCGTTTAACCGGCTGCCATTAACGCTATTCCAATCAACTGGTCCGCATAATCCGCCATAAAGATCGGGATGTTCAACAGGTCGTTGTCCAGTTTCAAATTATCCAGTGAGAAGCGGACACGAAGTTTGACCTTATCAGCAAACTTTTCTTTATATTTCTTCAGACTTTTTGCTTCGGTATTTGTTTCTGCTTTTACTTCCACGGGAATAATATCATTTTCGCGCTGTATGATAAAATCTACTTCGTAAGAAGGATTTATCTGTGACCAATAGCGCGGTGTGGCTTCAAACTGATTGGTAAGTGCTTCCAGTACATAGTTTTCGGAAAGCGCACCCTTAAACTCTGTAAACAGCCGGTTGCCTTCGCAGAATGCAGTAGGAGCAAGAAGCGCCAGACGGCGGAGTAAACCGACATCCACAAGATATATCTTAAATGCGGACAGATCATCATATGCTGCGAGGGGAAGTCCGGGAGCGGTGCTGCGATAGATTTTCTTAACTAAATTGGCATCTACAAGCCACTGTAGGGCGTCTTCGTATTCTCTTGCCCTTGCGCCTTCTTTGACAGCTTTATAAATAAACTTCTTATTTTCTCTGGCAAGCTGTGAGGGAATGGATTTCCAAATCATTGAGATTTTCGGAAATTCTTTTATATCCGGATGTTTTGCAAAATCCCTTTGGTAGGCATCAATTATATTTGATAATACCGCCTGCATTGCGTCTACGTCTCTATCCTGTGTCCACATAAGAACAGATTCAGGCATGCCGCCTGTTACATAGTACATCTTCAATTTTTCATAAAGAGGATTGAAAAAGGCATCGGGAATGGGTTCCGGTGTATGAATGGTTTCAAGATACTGCACTAAATTCGCATCACCGTTTGCTATTAAAAATTCGGTAAAAGTCATAGGATTCATCTGCATAAAATCCACTTTGCCGACGGGAAAAGAAGACGGTTTTGCAAGGGCAATGCCCAAAAGTGAACCTGCGCAGGCGATATGATACTGCGGTGCGTTTTCGCAGAAATATTTCATTGAGTTGATGACATTCGGACAATCCTGCACCTCGTCAAAAATAATCAATGTTTTTTCAGGCACAATCTTTTGCCTGCTGGCAAGCATCAAATTCTGGAGTATCCGGTCCGGGTCCTTAGTAGTTTCAAAAAACTGCCTATATTCTTCATTCTCATCGAAATTGAAATAGGCGGTATTTTCATAATATTGTCTACCAAATTCCTTTAACACCCATGTTTTTCCAACCTGACGTACGCCTTTTAAAATCAGTGGCTTGCGATGTTTGGAATTTTTCCATTTGAGTAAATCATTTATAATAAAACGTTCCATGTTGTACCTCTGTCCAGTATTTTATGATTATATATATTAATAAATACTCTTTATATTATTATGTCTGTTTGAAAAGATGAAGTCAAGAAAAATCACATAATTATATAGAATATTGTGAAATGAATCACATTTTTATATGATTATTTGTGATTCTTATCACATTATTCTTGATAAAATATATTTTATGAGAATACATGGAACTTATCAGATTTATAGGCATACATGGATGACGTTAATGTTTTAACCATTGGCAGCCGTTTAACCGGCTGCCATTTCATGTTCGTGCAGATAAAAGACCGACAATACAATAAAAACGATGATATAGCCCATAGCGTGGATTCCGAAAGTCATAAGATCCAGTTCCATCTGTGGTTTATTAGCACGCATGCCCATGCTGTAAAGGGAGTAAGGATAGTTCAGTCCCCATCCTTTACTGGTGGCTAACAGTCCGCCGATGCCGCCCACAAGACCGATGCCGATCGGAACAGCGAAAGAGCGTATAACGAGGGACATCAAAAGCTGTAAGCAACAGATGACGATACCGCCGATGACACCGCAGACAAACCACTCCAAAGCGGCGACAGGAAAGGCAGATTGTATTCCGGATAGCCTGCCGCACAGATAGAACAGCAGGAAGATCCAGATATTGCTGAGAACAATCATTATGGCAGCCTGCACTAATTTGCCGAGATATAAGGCAAAGATCGGTACGGGAGCGGTTAGAAAACTGTTCCAGTTGTGCCTTGTATGTTCCAGTCTCCATAGATAAGAGCAATAAGTTCCGATCAGTGCAGGCATAAAGAAATAGCACAAAAACAGAGAATGCTGTGACCAAAGACTGTACCACTCGCTTTTCAGCAACTCTAAATTGTTCAGATAATTGAAGGTGCCAAAGAATGCGGATATGATCGGCAGTGCAAAAAAGGCAAGCCATACGGGGCTGCGTTTTAATTTGATGCGTTCTGTTCGTATTGTTTTTATGATTGAATTCATAGTGAAACTCCTTTTTGTAAATGTGATATATAGTGTTATACTTCCCTGCGCGTAAATAAAATGCGCCCCACAACATAGAAAAGGATCATCCAGAGAACAATGAAACCGTGTCCAAGGAAACCATTTTCTGTCGTTTCCATATAATAGTAGGTCATAATCCGCGTGTTCTGATCCCAGTCCGCTCCGACGAACATTGTGGAGATGTAACCGCCCCAGGGAAAAAGAAAGCGAAAATTCCAGTTATACAGATACATTAAAATCAAACCAAGCATAGAACCGCATAAGCCCACCACCAGCGGCACCATCTGGTTAAAAAATAACATAGACAGAGCCAACTGCAGCAGATAGAGAGCAAAGGTGCAGATGAGGCTTAATAAAAGGTAGCGCAGATAATATCCTATATCCGGCTGTCCTTCATATCGGAGATAATGACCAAAAAGTATCAGGAAAGTAAACTGTGCGACAAACATCAACACGATAAAAATAAGTCCGCAGAATACTTTTGCATGAAATAAGCTGCTTGCAGTGCGTAAAGTTTCCAGTTGTTTGTAGGTGTTGCCTTTGTGCTCCACATCAGCAAGACGGGAGGCGAGGACAGCCATAATGGTCGGCATCATGATACTGTTGATCAACGGCATGCTGTAGAGCGTGCCAAGCCACCCTTGCAGGCGTTCACTCTCGCTTGGGTTGCGAAAGGCCCAGATGAGCCATAGAAACTGTACTGCCATTAAGGCGCACATGGTCAATCCGATTTTTCTTCTTTTGATCTTATAGAATTCCATTTTTAATGTTTTCATAGACTGCTCTCCTTTCCGGTCAGAGACAGGAAAATATCTTCCAGACTCTTCTCCCGTTTCTCCACACGATAGAGGGACAGGTTTTGTGAAACCAGTTGTTGGCAAAGGTTTGCTACGTAAGCATCATCTACCATGGGCAGCAGCAGATAGTCATTCTCCTGTGTCGGTTCGATTCCGCGCTGATGAAGGATATCGATGGCAATAGGCAGATGGTTGACACGGATGGCAATTTGCTGTTTGGCATGGGAGTGCAGTGATTCCAACGTATTCTGATAAACAAGTTCGCCTTTGCGGATAATTCCTACATGGTCGGCCATTTGGTCGATCTCGCTAAGCAGATGGGAAGAGACTACCACAGTGATGCCGTAGGAAGATGGCAGGGTGCGGATCAGTTCGCGCATTTCCTGAATACCCGCAGGGTCTAATCCGTTGGTAGGCTCATCCAGGATCAACAGCTTGGGGAATCCCAGCAGCGCCGCTGCCAGGCCAAGACGCTGCTTCATACCCAGGGAATAATGATTGACCTGCTTCTTGCGGGCATCCTCCAGACGGACGATTTTAAGAACCTTTGCGATATCCTGTTCGGGACAGCCCTTCAAGGTCTGGATGATGCGAAGGTTTTCCTCTCCCGTTAAATGCCCGTAATAGCTGGGGGACTCAATCAGAGAGCCGGTGTCCGCAAGCAGTTTGATGCGGTTTTTCTCATTGACCGGGGAGTCAAAGAGGGTAATAGAGCCATTGGTGGGTTTGGCAAGTCCGAGAATCATTTTTAACGTGGTGGATTTACCCGCGCCGTTTGGCCCCAGAAAACCGTAGATGGCGCCCTGCGGTACCTGCATATTCAGTTGATTCACGCAGATAACTTTGCCGTATTGTTTTGTAAGGTCAGTTGTTTCAATTAAATTTTGTGTTGGCATAATGGGTCCTTTCTTTATAAAAATATGATAAAAGTATGTTACGGTACAAGAATATAAAACCCTGATTACATACGGATGAAGTCTTCCTTACATTTACATTAAGAATGGTGCAGATAACTTCTCATAAGCGGGGAAAAATACTATAATGAGAGGCTGAAAAGGAGCAGCGGAAATATGAATTTATATGATTACAAAATTTTGCTCGTGGATGATGAACCGGATTTGCGGAACATGGTGAAGGGGTTCCTGCAAAAAGCGGGTTTTTATAAAATAGTCACGGCGGCATGCTGCGAGGAAGCAAAGGAGATTTTTCACAGGGAAGCTCCGGGTCTGATTTTGTTGGATGTAATGCTTCCCGATGGGGATGGTTTTTCGTTGCTGCAAAGAATTCGGGAAGAGTCCGAGGTTCCGGTTATTTTCCTGTCCGCAAGAGATGAGGACGAAAACAGGCTGCACGGTTTAGGACTTGGGGCAGATGATTATATTACGAAGCCTTTTTTGGCGCAGGAACTGATCTTACGTGTGACAGCGGTGCTCAAAAGGGTGTACAGGGTACACGATATGCAGGAAAACAGGATTATTATGCTGGGCGGATGCAAAGTGGATTTAAGCAGCGGCGTGGTATACCGCGGGGATACGGAAGTGACTCTGACGGCGAAGGAGTATGCGATTATACAGAAGCTTTCGGAAAACAGGGGACGTATCGTAACCATTGATACATTGTGTGAGACAGTCTGGCAGGAAGGCAATTATGGGTACGAAAATACGCTGATCGTGCATATCCGCAGACTACGGGAGAAGATAGAAGAAGACCCGTCCCATCCGAAGCACTTACTGACGGTGCGCGGACTGGGGTATAAGTTAGTCTGATATCTGTATGGAGACATCGACAGAGAATCTTTGGAAGCTATATGGCGGCATACTGAAGGAAAAAGGAGCAGATTATGAAAAAGCAGCGTTACAGGCTGGATACCAAAAAGGGAATACGGTCTGTTTTGTACAGTATCACGGCGATTATTGCTACCGCGTGCCTTGTTATATTTCTGAATATTGTTTTTATGGGGATCGGCTTGTCAGAGTATGTCAGGAAGACACCTGATTATGTCAATGTGACATGGCTTGAGGTGACTGATCAAGGATATGAGCTGAATGAGGATGTCAGGGCGAAGATGGATAAGAATGATGTGTGGGCAATGCTTTTGAATGAGGAAGGACAGGTAATCTGGGAGTATCGTAAACCGGAGGAACTGGCGGATTCCTACAGCAGAGCGGACATTACCCGCATGTCCAAATGGTATCTGCAAGGGTATCCGGTCTATCTGCGGATCTGGGAGGATAAGATCATAGTAACAGGGTATCCGAAAGATACTCTGTGGAAATATAATATAGAATTTTCACTGCCGTGGATTGATTTTATAAAACGGGTATGGGTTTATTTCTTTTTGATCAATTTTATCTGGATTATCGGATTAACTTTTCTTTTTACAAGAAAATGGAAGGAACAAAGAGAGAAGGCACGTATCGAATGGATTGCGGGAATCTCCCATGATATCCGTACCCCGTTGTCGATGGTTATGGGATATGCAGATACCTTAGAACACGATGACAATCTGTCCGGTGAAGAACGGCAGCAGGCGGCGGTTATCAAGCATCAGAGCATTATTATGAAAGAATTAGTCGAAGATTTGAATCTGACTTCCCGGTTGGAGTATTCCATGCAGGCGCTTAGGAAAGAAGAGGTGCGTCCGGCGGCAGTGCTCAGAGAGGTGGCGGCTTCTTTTCTGAATGATGTGCAGGAAGGACAATTGCAGATTGCTTTAGAGATTGAAGAAACTGCGGAGGATATAATGATCAAAGCAGACAGGCGCCTGCTGGTAAGAGCCTTCCGAAATCTGACCAATAACAGTATGCAACATGGAGGACAGGCAGATGCCGTGACCATTCAGATTCATATGCAGAGGGACAAAAGCAGATGTATCATCCGGTTCGAGGATAACGGAATGGGATATTCAGAAGAGGTATTGCGGCAGCTTTTAAACAGAAGGAAGAAAGACGCGGCGCAGAATATCCGCGGTCTTGGCATTGTGCAGAAGATTATCATAGCCCACGGCGGGAAGATATCGTTTGGGAACTGTCAGGATGGCGGCAGCTTCTGCCTGATAAAGTTCAGAAGCAGGATCAGGTTATAAGGTTTTCCTGAAATCCTTCGGGGTGCATCCGTAGATCTGCTTAAAATTGCGCATAAACAGTTTATAGTTGGTAATGCCGTGCCTGTCTAAGATAGTGCCGATGTTCAGATCTGTGTTTTTCAGGTCATAGCAGACATGGGTTAAGCGCACGCTGTTCACATAGGCGGTAAAAGTAGTACCCATATTGCGCTTGAAGAAACGGCAGAAATATTCCGGATTGAGAGCTGCAAGGTTGGCTGCGTCTTCTAATGTAATAAGCTCTGTATAGTGTTCTTTGATATAACGGATCACGGGAGCCAGACGGTCCAGATTCTTCTGGCTCTGTACTTTGGCTGTGTTATCAACGGTGACCTTATAATGAACCATCAGGGTATAGAGAAAGTCATAGAGCAGACTGGAGAACCGCAGGGAGTATTCCTGTGGTTTTTCTGTATAAAGCTGTCCCATTTCCGTGAGAATCCGGCGCAGCGTATCGGCCGGCACCGCACACAGGGACTGGGAAGCGTTAGGCTCAGGCTGCGGAGCAGGTTTTAATGACAAATCGAATTGGATGTTGTCGTATTCCGGGATAGCATGGGTGAGAAACCGGTAAGGAATCTGCAGTAGCAGCACACGGGCATAATCATAGGTCTGTGTTGCATGAATAGCAGCAGTATTCACAACCATAAAATCACCCTTGGTCAGACGGTGTTTATGGTGATTGATAGTAACATCCATATCACCGTCATAGATATAGACTACTTCCATGCTGCGGTGCCAGTGTTCGGGAATAAAATCGTTGGAACTTTCATAGATTTCGAATCTGGCATTGATGTTACTTTCCGTATGTACTTCTTCATGGATAAATTGTTCCATTGTAAATCTATGCCTCCCATTGGCTGTAAAATCAGAATCACAGGTACAAAAGTCTGTTTGGTGCGTTAATAATATCATCTCTGATGAAGCATAAAAAGTCAATATTGACCTATAAATTAGTCATAAAAAGATATAGGAATCCACACATTGTCATGTTACACTAAAACATATGAAGGAGCACGGATCAAGGCGTACAGGCTAAGAGAAGAGTGTTTATGAAAATGGGTATCATAGTAAAGGATTATGCAGTAGGAGGTTTATGAAATGACAGCAGACAAGATCAAAGAGATTGTGGCACAGATGACGTTAGAGGAAAAAGCGGCAATGTGCTCCGGTGCTGATTTCTGGCATACAGAAGCAGTGGAAAGACTTGGTATTCCGGCAAGTATGGTTTCTGACGGCCCGCACGGTCTCAGAAAACAGGACCAGGAGGGAGATCATCTTGGAGTTAATGAGAGTATTAAAGCGGTATGTTTCCCGGCAGGCTGCGGAACGGCAGCTTCTTTTAACAGGGAGTTATTGAATAAAATGGGTGAGGCGCTTGGCAATGAATGCCAGGCTGAGGGAGTTAGCGTAATCTTAGGCCCCGCGGTGAATATTAAGCGTTCCCCGCTGTGCGGACGTAATTTCGAGTATTATTCCGAAGATCCCCTTGTGGCAAGTGAGATGGCAGGTGCTCTTATCCACGGTGTACAGAGTAAGAATGTGGGAACCAGTATCAAGCATTTTTTGGCGAACAATCAGGAGACAAGAAGAATGTCTTCCGATTCCCGTATTGACGAGAGAACCCTGCATGAGATTTATCTGGCAGCTTTCGAGGGTGCGGTGAAGAAAGAGAAGCCATGGACCGTGATGTGTTCCTATAACAGGATCAATGGAATCTATGCTGCGGAAAACCATAAATATCTGACGGAGACACTTCGTGATCAGTGGGGATTTGACGGCTATGTGATGAGTGACTGGGGTGCGGTCAATAACCGTGTAGAAGATCTGAAAGCAGGACTTGATCTTGAGATGCCTTCTTCTGAGGGTGCCAATGATAAGCTTATCGTAGGTGCCGTGGAGAGCGGAGAGATGAGCGAGGAAGTGTTGGATACCGCGGTAGAGCGTATTTTGAACATTGTATTCCGTTATGAAGAGAACCGGGATAAGAGTGCGGTTTTTGATAAGGATAAAGATCATGAGCTGGCTCGCAAAGTGGCAGAGGAAACGATCGTCCTTCTGAAAAATGAAGGCGTTCTTCCGTTATCTGATCAGGACGAGATTGCTTTCATCGGTAAATATGCCATGAAACCCCGTTATCAGGGAGGCGGCAGTTCCCATATCAACAGCCATAAGATTACTTCTGCGCTGGATGCGGTGAAGGGAATGAGCAATATTACCTTTGCCATGGGATTCGATGATAAAGAAGACAAGACAGACGAGAAACTGCTGGCAGAGGCAGTGGAGGCAGCGAAGAAGGCAAAGGTGGCAGTTATTTTTGCGGGTCTTCCCGATGCTTTTGAGTCCGAGGGCTTCGACAGACAGCATATGTCTATGCCGAATTGCCAGAATGAACTGATCGAGAAAGTAGCAGCAGTACAGCCTAATACTATCGTGGTGCTGCACAATGGTTCTCCTGTAGAAATGCCCTGGGTTAATCAGGTAAAAGGCATTATCGAGGCATATCTGGGCGGTCAGGCAGTAGGCGGCGCCGTATGTGATATCCTGTTCGGTAAAGTGAATCCCAGTGCGAAGCTGCCGGAGACCTTCCCGTTAAAATTAGAGGATAATCCGTCTTACTTGTCTTATATCGGCGAGGGAGATGTGGTGGAATACCGTGAGGGTATTTTCGTAGGCTACCGCTATTATGATAAAAAGAAAATGGATGTATTGTTCCCGTTTGGATATGGCTTGTCCTACACCACTTTTGCTTATGATAATCTGAAAGTGGATAAAGAGTGTATGAAAGATACGGACACCATGACTGTGTCTGTGGATGTTACCAATACCGGCAAAATGGCGGGTAAAGAGGTGGTACAGCTCTATGTGGCTGATAAGGAGAGTACGGTGATTCGTCCGGTGAAAGAACTGCGTGATTTTGCTAAAGTAGAACTTGCTCCGGGAGAGACGAAGACCGTGACCTTCACACTGGATAAGAGAGCCTTCGCGTACTATAGCGTAAAGATTCATGACTGGCATGTGGAGACAGGCGAGTTTGATATCATGATCGGCCGCTCATCAAGAGATATCGTGCTGACTAAGACTGTGACCGTGGAATCAACAGTAAAGCTTCCGTTTGTGTACACAACGGACACGACTATGGGTGATGTGAAGAAGGACCCGAGGGCATGGGAGATTGTCAAAGGTCTTTTGAAGCATGGCATGTTTGGGGATGCTGATAATTCCGAGAGCGAGGCAGCCAGCGAGGCGATATCCGATGAGATGAATGCGGCGATGGAGGAATACCTGCCGCTTCGCGGACCGGTCAGCTTCGGCGGTAAAATAACGATGGCTGATGTACAGGCGCTGGTGGATCAGTTGAATGGGTTGGACGATTAGGAATGTATTTGAAGAACTATGATTGCGTAAGTAATATTCATAACAGATAAAAAGATAGCTGCAGCAGGCGGATGGAAAGGGTGCCTGTTGCAGCTGTTTTTATAGAAAGTAATTACTTTTTGGAGTTAAAAAGCTTTATTCTGTAGTGCTGCTTCCACAAATCCCTTAAATAACGGATGCGGTCTGTTCGGTCTGGATTTCAACTCAGGATGTGCCTGAGTCGCCACGAAGAACGGGTGATCCGACAATTCACACATTTCCACAATACGTCCGTCAGGAGATAATCCTGCCAGCTTCATACCGTTTTCGGTAAGTACCGCACGGTAGTCGTTGTTTACCTCATAGCGGTGTCTGTGACGTTCATGAATTGTTCCCTCACCATACAATTCATATGCCCTGCTGTTTTCATCCAGTACGCAGGGATAGGAACCGAGCCGCAGTGTGCCGCCGATATCCTCTACGCCGTTTTGATCCGGCATCAACGCAATAACAGGGTGCGTGGTAGAGGGATCAAGCTCGATGCTGTGAGCGTCATTGTACCCGATCACATTTCTTACAAATTCCACAATGGATAACTGCATACCGAGACAGAGACCCAGATACGGCACTTTGTGTTCCCTTGCATAGCGGATTGCATAAATCATACCGTCGATACCTCTGTCGCCGAAGCCGCCGGGCACCAGAACACCGTTGACATCTTTTAATATGTCGGTGACATTTTCTTCTGTGACGGTTTCAGAGTCCACCCATTTGATATTGACAACGCAGCGGTTGGAGATGCCGCCGTGTTTCAAGGCTTCTACCACGCTGATATAGGCATCGTGGAGCTGAGTGTATTTGCCGACCAATGCGACAGTCACTTCATCGGTGGGTGTTCTCAAGGATTCCACCATAGCTTTCCAGTCAGTCAGATCCGGTTCCGGGCAGTCTAATCCCAGACATTCACAGGCAACCTGGGCGAGATGCTCTTTTTCCATCGCCAAAGGGGCTTCATATAAGTATTCTACATCCAGATTCTGCAGTACCCGGTTGCTCGGTACATTACAGAATAGGGCAATTTTATCTTTGATTCCCTGATCTAATGGATACTCGCTTCTGCATACGATGATATCCGGGCGGATGCCCATACCCTGCAGCTCTTTGACGCTTGCCTGGGTGGGTTTGGTTTTCATTTCCTGAGAAGCTCTCAGGTAGGGAATTAAGGTCACATGGATCAGAATCGCATTTTCCCGCCCCACTTCATGCTGGAACTGACGGATGGATTCTAAGAAGGGCTGGCTTTCGATATCACCTACCGTACCGCCCACTTCAATAATGGCGATTCTGGTTTCTTCATCGGTAAAGTTTCGGTAAAACCGGCTTTTGATCTCATTGGTAATATGGGGAATTACCTGTACTGTGCCGCCGCCGTAGTCTCCCCGGCGTTCTTTTTGCAGGACGGACCAATATACCTTTCCGGTGGTGACATTGGAGTTCTTATCCAGATTTTCATCAATAAATCGTTCGTAGTGCCCTAAATCCAGATCCGTTTCCGTACCGTCCTCCGTGACGAAGACTTCGCCGTGCTGGATTGGGTTCATAGTGCCGGGATCAATGTTGATATAAGGGTCGAACTTCTGCATTGTGACCTTGTAGCCTCGTGCTTTCAACAATCTTCCCAAAGATGCGGCGGTAATCCCTTTGCCGAGACCGGAAACGACACCGCCAGTTACAAATACATATTTTACTGCCATATTTTTCTCCATTCTGAAGCATTTTACGTTCTTTTCTACCTTTTCGGTGCGGCTTTACGCTGAGTTTGCTGTCAGACATATGCTTTGGAACCGCGAACAGTAACTCCTTCTTAGTATGTATATATACGAAAAAAGGCACTATGAGCCATGCTCACAGCGCCTTTGCTTTGATATGAAAAGTTTAGCACCGGTCGTTTTTGTTGTCAATCTCATTTCTTTAGATATAAAAATTTTATTAAGAAAAAATTGAGAATTGTTCATTCCTTTTTTATGGAATAATTAAAAGGGTTGTGCTACAATAAGAAACGTTATAATAGATTCAAAGAAGAAAACGGCGAAAGAAAGCAGCAGGATGAACTTATGAGAGTGGGATTTGACAATGAAAAGTATTTAAAAATGCAGTCTGAGCATATTATGGAGCGAATCAATAAATTCGGCGATAAGCTGTATTTGGAATTCGGCGGGAAGCTGTTTGACGACTATCATGCTTCCAGGGTACTGCCGGGATTTGAGCCGGACAGCAAGCTCCGCATGTTGATGAAGCTTTCCGACAGGGCGGAGATCGTTATTGTAATAAATGCGGCGGATATTGAAAAGAATAAAATACGTGGAGATTTGGGAATTACTTATGATGAGGATGTACAGCGTCTGATGCGGGAATTTGAGAGCCGCGGACTGTATGTGGGAAGCGTGGTTCTGACACATTATGCAGGCCAGACGCGCGCAGCCGAATTCAAAGAGAAGTTAGAGAAGAAAAATGTCAGGGTATATCTTCACTATGCGATAGAAGGCTACCCTTCCAATATCCCGCTGATTGTCAGCGATGAAGGATATGGCAAGAATGAATATATTGAAACAACCAGACCTCTTGTAGTCGTTACGGCACCGGGACCGGGAAGCGGCAAGATGGCCACCTGTCTGTCCCAGCTGTATCATGATAATAAGAGAGGGATCAAGGCAGGCTATGCAAAATACGAGACCTTCCCGATCTGGAATATTCCGTTAAAGCATCCGATCAATCTTGCCTATGAGGCAGCTACGGCAGATCTGAACGATATCAATATGATTGATCCGTTCCACCTGGAAGCATACGGGGAAACAACGGTCAACTATAACCGTGATATTGAGATTTTCCCGGTGTTGAATGCGATTTTTGAAGGCATATACGGTGAGAATCCTTATAAATCGCCTACTGATATGGGAGTCAACATGGCAGGTAACTGTATCATAGATGATGATGCCTGCAAAGAAGCCTCCTATATGGAAATCATCCGCCGCTATTATACAGCGATGAATGATGTGATCAAGGGTAAAGCCAAAGAAACTGATGTCTATAAAATAGAGCTTCTGTTAAAACAGGCCAAAATTACGACAGATGACCGCAAGGTAACGGTGGCTGCAAAGGAAAGAGCAGAGAAGCTGCAGGTGCCGACAGCGGCAATAGAGCTGGCAGACGGTACGATTATCACTTCCAAGACGACAGATTTACTGGGCGCATCGGCAGCCCTTTTGTTGAATGCGTTAAAGTATCTGGGCGGAGTGGCGCATGATACTCACTTGATTTCACCGGAAGCGATTGAGCCGATTCAGGAGTTAAAGACCAAATATCTTGGGGGCAAAAACCCCCGGCTGCATACGGATGAAGTGCTGATTGCACTCTCTATTTCCGCCATGCAGGATCAGAATGCGAGAAAAGCGTTGGAGCAGCTTCCTAAGCTGAAGGGATGTCAGGTACATACCTCGGTGATGCTCTCTGACGTTGATATAAAAACATTTAAGAAGCTTGGTGTGGATTTAACCAGTGAGCCTTCTATCAAAGGAAAGAGTATAGTCAATGAGTGAAAACAATTTCAACCCGTATGAGGGTGGTCCTATGGGACCGTCAGGGAATAACAGGAATAACAACGGCAATAATGGTTCCGGCGGGCCGGGAGGAACAGGCGGCGGTGATCCGAAGAAACAGAGCCTTATCATTCTGATTATTGCGGCACTTGTTACCCTGTTTAGCATCAGTATGTTTATGAAGTTCATGACAGGTTCCACCAATCAGGAGATCAGTTACAATGAATTTATAACGATGGTCGAGAAGGGTGAAGTGGAAAATGTAGTTGTGGATTCCGACAGGATTACGATTTATCCTAAGAAGGAAGAGAATGCCAATCCGTTCCTGTATGTCTATGGCGGCAGCATCTCCTATTATACCGGTAAAATGGAAGAGGACGATGCGCTTACGGCAAGACTGTTAGAGTATGATGTAGAGATGAATAAACAGGTGGCGGACAGCTCCAGCGTCATTATGACGGTGCTGCTTTATTATGTTCTGCCGATTCTGCTGATGTGGGGACTGTTAAGTCTGCTTTTCAGGAGAATGGGCGGCAAAGGCGGCCCTATGGGTGTTGGCAAGAGTACCGCCAAAGCCTACGTCCAGAAAGAGACGGGCATTACCTTTAAAGACGTGGCAGGAGAAGATGAGGCGAAGGAATCTCTCGTGGAGGTCGTGGATTTCCTGCACAATCCGGGCAAGTATTCCAAGATCGGCGCCAGACTGCCGAAGGGAGCCCTGTTAGTAGGCCCTCCGGGTACCGGTAAGACATTGCTGGCCAAGGCGGTTGCCGGAGAAGCGCATGTACCGTTCTTCTCTTTATCCGGTTCTGATTTTATCGAGCTATACGTAGGTGTGGGTGCATCCCGTGTCCGTGACCTTTTTAAAGAGGCAGAGAAAAATGCACCTTGTATCGTGTTTATCGATGAGATTGACGCCATCGGCAGAAGCCGTGATTCCAAATACGGCGGCGGTAACGAAGAGCGTGAACAGACATTGAACCAGCTGCTATCTGAGATGGATGGTTTCGACGGCAAGAAGGGTATCATTATTCTGGCAGCCACCAACAGACCGGAAATTCTGGATAAGGCGCTGCTTCGTCCGGGACGTTTCGACCGGAGAATTATAGTAGATAAACCGGATTTGAAAGGTCGAGTGGAGATTTTGAAAGTACATTCCAAAGATGTGCTGATGGATGAGACCGTTGATCTGAATGAGATCGCGCTGGCAACTTCCGGTGCGGTTGGTTCCGATCTTGCCAATATGATCAACGAGGCGGCGATCAATGCCGTCAAGATGGGAAGAGAGTATGTGAGCCAGAAGGATCTGTTCGATGCCGTGGAGCAGGTACTTGTAGGCAAAGAGAAGAAAGACCGCATTATGAGCAAGGAAGAGCGTAAGATCGTGTCTTACCATGAGGTGGGTCATGCACTGATCAGTGCTTTGCAGAAAAATTCCGAACCCGTGCAGAAGATCACGATCGTTCCGAGAACGATGGGAGCGCTTGGTTATGTCATGCATGTGCCGGAGGAAGAGA
The DNA here is from genome assembly GCA_017936885.1 of Lachnospiraceae bacterium. GTDB lineage: Bacteria > Bacillota > Clostridia > Lachnospirales > Lachnospiraceae > UBA3282. Next base: position 106,779 of record JAGBEO010000003.1, read on the forward strand.
AATATCTGGACACGGAGGCGGAACTTCGTGACAGACTGGTTGGTCTGCTGGGCGGACGTGCGGCGGAGGAGATCGTGTTTGATACCGTTACCACAGGCGCCGCCAATGATATTGAGCAGGCAACCAGCATTGCAAGAAATATGATCACAAGATTCGGTATGAGCAAGAAATTCGGTCTGATGGGTCTGGCTACGGTAGAGAGCCAGTATCTGGACGGCAGGGCATCTTTGACCTGTTCCGATGTGACCGCGGCGGATATTGATACGGAAGTCATGAAGATGCTTCGTGACAGTTATAAACAGGCAAAGAAGCTGCTTAAGGAAAACCGTGAGATCATGGATAAGCTGGCAGCGCATTTGATTGAGAAAGAAACCATTACCGGTAAAGAGTTCATGAAGATATACCGTAAGGAAAAAGGTATCCCGGAGCCGGAGGAAGAGAATAAAGACGCTTCGGATTTGTCCGTCGGACAGAAAGAGCAGTCCAGTCAGGAACAACCGGAAGCGGAGCGGTTTCATGAGAGAGCAGATGTGCAGGGACAGCCAGTGCCGGAGCGGTTTCCTGAAAGAACGGATATGCCGAGGCAGCCGGAAATGATGCAGCAGCCGTCAGATGCAACGGTTCAGCCGGAGGTATCTGTAAACCCAGCCGGAGAATCGGTTGTAACGGAGTCTGAGTCTAAAACAGTGACAGCAACCGAAGCGGAAATACAGCAGCCGGAGAATCGGGGATTGTTTTCCCAGACACCTGATCCGAAAGAAAAGTGTCAGCAGCGCACACAGGATCAGTAAGACAGATCGATAGAATATAGTAGGGCAAAGTCGTTTTATAATTGACTTTGCCTTATTTGTTCTAGTACACTTTTATAGTAATGAGAACTTCTAAAATATGTATTGTGAGCGATTAGCTAAGAAGTTTTATAATCCAATAAAAATTATGATTAAAAGGAATCCCATATGTTTGACTTTGACGAAGAACTGAAAAAACTTCCCAATGCACCCGGCGTTTATCTGATGCATGACGGCAACGATACGATTATATATGTTGGAAAGGCGGTGAATCTGCATAACCGTGTTCGTTCTTACTTTCGTAAGATCGTAGGCAGAGGCCCGCAGATTGATAAAATGGTGCAGCAGATCGCCCGGTTTGAATATATTGTGACAGATTCCGAGTTGGAAGCATTGGTGTTAGAGAATAATTTAATCAAAGAATACAGTCCCAAGTATAATACCATGCTGAAAGACGACAAAACCTATCCCTATATTAAGGTGACGCTGGGAGAAGAATACCCGCGGATTCTTTTTTCCAGAGAAATGAAAAAGGACCGTTCAAAATATTTCGGACCGTACACCAGTGCGGCGGCAGTGAAGGATACCATTGATCTGATGAATAAACTGTATCAGCTAAAGACCTGCAACAGGAAGCTTCCCCGGGATATCGGATTGGAGCGTCCTTGTTTGAACTATCATATTAAACAGTGTATGGCGCCTTGCCAGGATTATATCAGCAAGGAAGAGTACCGGGAACGGATAGAGCAGGCATTGGACTTTCTGAATGGGAATTATAAACCTATCTTAAAAGATCTGGAGCAGAAAATGACCGATGCGGCAAAGAATCTGGAATTTGAGGAAGCTGCCCGCTACCGGGATCTATATAATAGTGTGAAAAGTGTGGCACAGAAGCAGAAGATCACGGACAGCGACGGGGAGGATAAAGATATCATTGCCCTTTCCAAGGATGAGACAGATGCCGTGGTGCAGGTATTCTTTGTCAGAGGCGGTAAACTGATCGGCAGAGAGCATTTCTATATGACTCATGTGGAGGGCTATGATACGGCGCAGGTGCTTTTGGATTTTGTGAAACAGTTCTATGCCGGAACCCCTTTTATTCCGAGGGAGCTGATGCTGCAGGAAGAGATTGCGGATATTGAAGTATTGGAGAAGTGGCTGACGGCGCGCAAGGGCAGCCGCGTTTATATCCGTGTGCCTAAGAAAGGTTCCAAGGAAAAGCTGGTGGAACTGGCGGCGCAGAATGCTTATCTCGTCCTGAGTCAGGATAAGGAGCGGATGAAACGCGAAGAAGGCAGAACCATCGGTGCGGTCAAGGAGATCGCAGCATTGCTGGAACTGGATAACATAAGCCGCATGGAAGCTTATGATATTTCGAATATCAGCGGGTTTGCCAACGTAGGTTCCATGGTGGTTTTTGAGAAGGGCAAGGCGAAGCGCAGCGATTACCGTAAATTCCGTATTCAGTCCGTGTCGGGACCGGATGATTACAGTTGTATGAAGGAAGTGCTGACCAGACGCTTTATGCACGGTATGGAGGAGCAAGAGGAGCTGAACCGGAAAGATATCGATCATGAATTCGGCAGCTTTACCAAATTTCCGGATCTGCTTCTGATGGATGGCGGTAAAGGACAGGTCAACATCGCCTTGCAGGTGTTAGAGGAGCTGCATCTGAATATTCCGGTCTGCGGTATGGTGAAGGATGACAACCATCGTACCAGAGGACTGTATTATCATAATGTGGAGATTCCGATCGATACCCATTCGGAAGGCTTTAAGCTGATTACCAGAATTCAGGACGAGGCGCACCGGTTTGCTATTGAATATCACAGATCGCTGCGTTCTAAGGCGCAGGTCAAATCCGTGCTGGATGATATACCGGGTGTGGGACCTGCCAGACGCAAGGCGCTGATGAAACATTTCGGTTCCATTCAGGAGATCAAGGAAGCTTCTGTGGAAAAGCTGAGTGAAGTGCCGGAAATCCCGGAGCATATTGCAGAGCAGATCTATGGGTTCTTTCGTGGAAAATGAACATTTTTATCCATTAAATTACAACTATTTTCTTAATTTAATTGTGTGTAAAAAATAAGAATTTATGCCGAAATATGTGATGATAAACAGGGAAATACACGTGTGTGAAGAGAGAAAACTAACAGAATAGGAGACTAAAGATGTACAGAATTGGTATATGTGATGATGATTTTATCTTTTGTGCTCAAATCGAGAAATATCTGGAAGAGTTTGCGCGAGAGGAAAAGGTAACCATTGATATAGAGGTATTTCTATCGGGAGAAGATTATTTGAAGTATATGGAACAAAAGAGGTCACTAGATATTCTTTTTCTTGATATTGAACTCGGAGGAATAGATGGGATATCAGTAGGGCAGAAAATACGTGATGATCTCGCAAACGAGGTGACACAAATCGTATATGTTTCTTCAAAACAAAACTATGCCATATCTCTATTCCAAATTAGACCGATGGATTTTCTTGTGAAGCCCATAGAGAGAGCGAAAATTAATAGAATTATGCAGGTATATAGGCGTCTGTTTGATGGGAAGAAAAAATTTTTCGAGTTTCATGTGGGCAGGAGCAATTATAGAGTGGCGACTAATCGCATTATGTATTTCCAATGCGAAGGTAAAAAAATACGTATTGTGACAGTTGGTAATGAGAGTAGTGAGTTTTATGAGGCAATGAAAAACATTGAGAAACAGCTTGATATGAGCATATTTTGTGTCATACATAAGTCATATATTGTGAATGTAAATTATGTATCGGAATTTCATATTGATGAAGTGGTTATGACAACGGGAATTATATTGCCTATCAGCCAGACGATGAGAAAAAAAGTAAGACAGAAGATTTTGGAACAGAACGTAAATAGCAGATAGGATTAAAATGTGATAAATGAACGGAGACGATTATGGAATATTATGAGATAGTGTTTAGTTTGGCATTTAACATCCTAAGCCTGTATGTCAATGTGAGGGTAATAAATTTATTTTTGCCCCGGAAAAAGGAAACCAATAGAATTGCCATTCTGATCTACTTCATGGTGTGGATTCTAAATTGGTTGATTTATTATATTTTACAGATACCTTTAATTACTACTTTATCTTTGTTTTTGGGATTAATATTTATAGTGCTTATTTTGTATGGTGGCAATGTATGGAAAAAGGCGATTGCTGTTGTAGCATCGTTAGCTCTTACTCTTATCATAGAAGAGATTGTTTGGAGAGTGTTGTATGTAGGGATCGTTGACATTAAAAGCGATGCGATTGGAAGCTTATGTTCAAGTCTTATAGCATTAGGAATTATTTTTTTCGTTGAAAGATATATTTGTTTAGAGGGTGACATTCAATTACCAGATAGCAGTTATTTAAATATAGTATCTATGATTGTTGGAAGTATTTTTCTCGAAGAATTGCTTTCTAATGCTAAAGTGCCTAATCAAATAGCAATGCTTGGATTAAGTATTATATGCTTATTAAATGTTAGTACCTATTTTTTATATGAGAAAGTTATAGATTCTAATAGAGAGAAGATGCAGATAGTGGTAATGAAACAACAGGTTAAGATGTATGCAAACCAATTGGATGTCGTTAAACAATCACAGCAAAATTTAAGATCAATGAGACATGATATGAAAAATCATTTATTGAAAATAAATAGTTATTTACAAAATGGGAAGTATGATGAGGCGGAAGCATATATAGAACAAATGGAAGGCGAGTTGGAGATAGCAAAAGAATACGTTAGAACGGGGAACTTTGAAATAGATAGTATACTGAATTATAAATTGGGGATTGCAGAGAATTTGGGATGCGTTCTTAAGATAGAAGTAGATGTTCCGGAACAGAAGTTTATGTCAGACTTTGATTTCACGATTTTATTGGGAAATTTATTAGATAACGGCATAGAAGCTATACAAAATAGTGAGAAAAAATTTTTAAATATAGGAATTCGTTATATAAAAGGGATTTTGTATGTAGGCATTTATAATTCTTATAATGGAAAATTGAACAAAAGAGGTGGTAAGTTACAAAGCATTAAGAGGGATAAAAAAAATCATGGGATAGGATTATTTAATATTAAAAATATTGTGAATAAATATGATGGTGAAATATGTATAAATTGTTCCGAGAGTGTCTATAAGACGGATATAGTTTTGTATATAAAATAAAGAGTTATTTAATTGAAATGTGGAACGGTAGTGCAAAGGAGGTGTCAAAAGAATTGATACCTCTTAATTTTTCCCTATATATAATAGTTTTTTCCCCGAAAAAAATAATTGCGTATTAATTTGGTATATTTATTAAAAAATATTATAAGTTTTATGGGAGAAATTACAAATGAGAAATATCTTTTTAAAATTTTCAAAAGTACTATTTAACTTTATTATGGCAATAGCAGTGTTATCGGTAAATGTTACCTGTACTAAAAGATTTTATCAAAAGGAATTGGGCAACCAATTAGATGGATTGCGAAAGTATAAGGATGAATAAAGTGCTGGAACTGTTCTCTTCACTGGGCTATATGGATGAGAACAATTGTGAAATAGTAGTTTATGGATTGCAGAGGGTTAAAAATCTAGCAATAGATATCTTAATTACTATACTGTGTGGACTTGTTATGAAAAATTTAGTAGTTAGTTTACTTTTTGAGTTGGCGTTTATTTCACTGAGAATATATGCAGGTGGATATCATGCACAAAAAGAAAAAACATGTAGAATTATTTCGTTGGTAAGTAGTGTTGGAAGCATAGCAGTAATTATTTATTTGCCAGTTCTATTAATATTACAGAATTTTATGGTAATGATATCTTTGGTATGTATTGTCTTTTTTTCACCGGTTGAAAGCAGAAATAAGCCGTTGAGTAATATGGAGAAAAAAGTATTCCGGCGAAGGAGTATTGTTATTGCGTTAATAGAGGGAGTTGCTTATTTGATTTTAGTTATAAGGGGATTTGAAGTACATTCGAAGGCGATAGGTATTGCGGTATTGATAATTGCGATTGGATTACTGTTGGAAAAAGGGAAAGGCAAATGTGTATTTTGATTTAGAATAATGTAAGTGAGGCTATCTGAAAGAATTTCAAATATATGATAGAGAAGGAGATTGGGAGAATGGAAGAATATATAATGGGTAATCAATTAGAGCCATGGAAGGGAGGGATAGCGCAAACCATCACATTTGTGATAACACAAGACTGTAACCTCAGATGTAAATATTGTTATATGACAGACAAGAATAAAAACAGTGTTATGTCCATGGAGATTGGAGAAAAAGCAATAGATTATTTTTTGACAAACAGTGATGTATTTATTTCAGACGCTGTGATATTAGAATTTATTGGTGGAGAACCATTGTTGGAAATTGATCTTATTGATCGTATAACTGATTATTTTAAGTTAAGGGCATATCAATTAAACCATAAATGGTTTACAATGTATAGAATTAGTATATCGACAAATGGATTATTATATTCCACGGAAAAAGTTCAAAAGTTTATTAAAAAGAATTTAAAAAAGTTGTCGATAGGTATTTCAATAGATGGAACAAAAGAGAAAAATGATACACAAAGAGTTTATCCAGATGGGAGAGGTAGTTATGATGATGTTGTGAAAAATATTGAGTTGTGGCAAAGTCAATTTCCAGGAGCGTCAACGAAAGTAACTATAGGACATGATGATTTACCATATGTAAAGGAAAGTATTATTCATTTGTGGAACTTAGGATTAAGAGAAATACCAGCAAATGTGGTTTTTGAAGATGTATGGAAAGAAGGAGATGATATAATCTTTTACAACCAGTTAAAAGAATTAGCTGATTATATCGTAGATAATGATATGTGGAAAGATTATAACACTTCTTTATTTAGTCAGGGAATAGGAGCTCCCTTAAATGAAGAGGAATTGAATAAAAATTCATGTGGAACAGGTTCGATGATTGCTGTAGATGCAAAAGGGAACTTTTATCCGTGTGTAAGATTCATGGATTATTCACTAAATAGACAGCAGAGTTATATTACAGGAAATATAGAAGATGGAATTAATAGAGACAAAGTTAGGCCATTCTATGTTTTAACAACTAAAAATCAAAGTGATAATGAATGCCTTACGTGTAGTATTGCATCAGGATGTCAATGGTGTACAGGCTACAATTATGATCAGTCAGAAAATGGCACATTATTTTCAAGGGATAAATCTATATGTAAAATGCACAAAGCAAGAGTAAAGGCAAATAATTATTTGTGGTATAGGCTTACAAGAGAACGAGGAGTGAAGTTAAAAAGAAATAGAGGGTCAGATAAATATTTATTTATTATGTTAGCAGACAATAGTGTTTCCTTTTGCAATTATGAAGCTAGTGCGGAAAATAATATTAGCCTTGCAGAAGAATATCTTACACAAGCAGCAAAGGACTGTTTTGAGAATTTTATTACTCCTGTAATTTTGCATTCAAATAATAAGACGTTATCTGTTAGGGCTAACGAAATATTTAAAGGATTGGATTATATAAACATATACACACACGATAATATTGATGTGTATTCTGATAAAGATATTATATACCATGACAGTAGTACTATATATACGGAAACGACTCCCAAAGTGTGCTGTATATTAAAAGTAGATGAAAGTGAACTGCAAAACTTAAGTAATTATGTTTCAAAGGCACTTGAATTTTTTGATAGGGTAAATATTAATTTAATATATAATTTACAGACATTCGACATTAATTTGTATCAAAGGCAATTGCATGAAATAGCAGATAGGTTGTTTGAGTATTATAAGAATGGCAATGTAAAACAAGTGAATGCCATAACTGATGAACTTTTAGGTGTAAATAGAAGAAATTGTAATTTTGGATATAAGAATTTCGTCTTAGCTCCAAATGGAAAAATCTATAGCTGCCCAGCAATGTATTATGATAAAAAGGAAAGTTATTTGACCGATTTAAAGGGATTAGCAACCAATAGTTTTCTTGGTTCTCAAAAATTTAATTTGTACAATAACGCAGTCTGTAAACAATGTAACATTTTACATTGTAATTGGTGTTTTTATTTAAGTAAACAGTCCACGGGGGAATTCAGTGTTCCATCTTCAAAACAATGCCAAATTGCACAAATAGAAAAAGGAGTAACAGCATATTTGTTTAACTTGTTGCAAGAAAATGATATCAAAGATTTTTATATGAATAAAATTGAAAATACAGAATTTGAGGATCCGATTCTGAGTAGAAAAACATATTCCACGTCTTTGATGAATTTTTCTTATAAAGTTTAGTGAGTGAATCAATGGAGGAAAAGAATATGAAAAACTTTAAAATTAAATTGTTAAAAGAAGAAGTTGATGAAATTGAATTATATTTCGAAAGGATGAATTCGCTAAAAGATTTGGTTTTAGTTTTTGAATCGGATGAAGTTTTTATTCGGAATTCATCTATGATGTATGAAAAAATAGTAAAGGACTTGACTGATACCCGGACGAAATTTCAATTGTGGTGGACAAAAATAATAGATAAATATAATTTGCAAGAATATAACCAAGATCAATTATTTGTTGATTTTTTGGATAGAGCAATCAAACTTCATGTTCAGTAATTAAATTATATATGTAAGGAGAGGAGGTGTTTGCTATGCTGTTAGAGTATCAGAATCTTAAAGTAACTCAAAGAAGTGGGGTGGAGCGAGGTATTTGTTTTGGGTGTGAAAATGAGTGTTTTTTAAGGTGCACAAACGAGTGTGTTGGAGCATGTAAAAATAGCTGTGCAGGGGCAGCTTATATAATTAAGGAATAGGGGGGAAGATGTATGTTGTTGGAGTATCAATCTAGTGCTGGTGGAACATCAGGGCTGGCAAGAATATGTTATAGCTGTGAGAGTATTTGTTGGTTGCAATGCCAAGGGTGTAGTGGTTGCAAAGGATGTTCTGATGCATGTACAGCTAAGTGCGGATCAGTAAGCAAGAGTTAAGGAGGTATACTATGTATTTGGAATTTCAAAAATCATTTGCACAGATGAATATTAGTAACGCAAGTATTTGCGTGGGATGTGAAAATATTTGTTTTCTTAAATGTTCAGAATCTTGTACCAGTATATGTATGGCCGGATGTTCTGGAGGAGCCAAAAGAGTTTCCTAGGAGGGATTAAAATGTTATTAGAATACAATGTTGACGTTCAAAGTAATGGAATTACACCGCGTATATGTATAGGCTGCGAAAGTGTTTGCGTTTTTAGATGTCATGCATGTAGTGGTTGTAGCGGATGTCAAAATACATGCACAGCTAAGGCTAAATAATGTCATATATTACTAGCGGAGATTATTCCTGACCGATTAGAAATTGATTGGTCAGGAATAGCTTTTATGGGGATAGAAATGTTTAGATTAATTAATTTAAGAAGTATAAGAGACAATTTATTTATTGTTATCTTTGTTTTGCTTGGATGTGTTATTTCGACTTCATTATTGGCAGCAACAATCTTTATTCTTGATGATATTGATAGTTATGTAAATAATTCATCCAGATTATTAAATCACGGAGATATGTCTATAACTCAGGATAATATATGGTTTGGGGATTCAACATATAAAAAAAACAATAGAGAATTAGATAATTATTTGCTTGGATGTACAGATATAGATTATACATTTGAGCAAATATTAATGCCGGATTCGAGTGCTAAACTGTGGAGTAATAGTGATAATATTATATTAGGAAGTTCCTATTGGTATAGATTTGTGGATTTTAATGATATGAACAGGTATGCCGATTGTGACAGTACAGAGACTGTGAAAGAGACAGTTATTATTAGTGAGAGTATGGCTAAGAGACTTTCGGCAGAAGTTGGAGACAAATTAAATATTGACTTTAATATTAACACACCAATATTATCTATGCCTATATCAGCTATTATTCCAGATAATGAGATAAACATTAAAAAAGCATATTTGGGATACATTATGATAGATTTATCCACTTACAAACAATGGCTGATTGATAGTGTTGGGGTGAATCCGGAACAGGATTTCGAGAATTCGTGGATTAAGAGATATTACATAGATTCAGAGAACACAGTATCGCTACAAGAAATTGAGAAAGAGGCTGTCAATATATACGGAAAAAATTTAAAGATAGTATATGCCAATGATTTGTCTGGGCAGGCAAGAGTTTATTTCGGATTTCTTATCATTTTCTTTTCCTGTTTTACTATTGTGTGTTTTGTTTTTTCAGGCATAGGTCTTTTTAATTTATGTCATATAAGAATTCTGAATAGACAAAACGATATTGCAATTCTAAAAATTAACGGTTTGAGTAACGCTAGAAATATTACGTATATTTTACTAGAAATGATAGTGCTGGTTTTGCCTGCTTATGTTGTTGGAATTAGTATAGGATATGGGCTCTTTCGGTTGATCTTGTCCCATACATCTATTTTAGGGAGTAATAGTTTATCTGCAATAGCAATTTTTCTGGCAGTCTGTAAAATTATATGTTTAAATTTGATTTCAGTATTGCTTATCTGTATTCCAATTGTAGTGTATGGAGATAAAAGAAAAATTACAGATATATTACGGGATAATTCATCAAGTTATTATTTGAAAAGTAACGTTTTACTGGCAACTTTCTGTTCGAGCATATTGATTTTGACGCTGTTTAGCATCACATTAAATTCGGAAGAATTAAACGATATATTATCTAAAATATTTATTATTGCCATAGGCATTTTAATATTAATTGTCGGTGTAAAAAAATTACTACTAATATTTAAAATAAAATCATATTTTCGTGTGGGTTTAAACTTTATATGCAAAGATAAAATAAGAATACCTTTGACAATCATGACATACGCGTTTTGCTTCTGCATGGTGTATCTTTTAATTTTGGCAAACTTTTCTTTGAATGCGCTTGCATCAGATGCTTCTATTAGTCAATTTGATTATAATGTGGAAGTTGAAGTCACAAATCAAGGACGGGATAGGTTTGCAGATTATATTAATAATCAGATAAGCATTAATCATTACTATGTTGTAAACGCGTATGCAATAGATTTTGAAGATTTGCATGTAGAATTTGATGTCTATGATTTTGATAACTATGAAGGTAATATGTCACAAAAAATAGGAAAGAATGTGGCAGTTTCAAATTACATTAAAAGCCAATGTAAAATTAGAGAAGAAGATACGATAAATGTTTTATTGCGTCAGGATTCCGATTGCTTATCTTTTGGTGTGTGCTCGGAAGATTACATAGCACCTTTTCCAGGTGGACCGAGAGTAGCAATGGCGGTTTCAAAGGGCGCGGTATCGGATTTGCCGGAAGAGGCAGAGGTAATTGCATATTTTTTTTATATAAATGGTACGGAAGAAAAGAACTTGAGGGAGTATGCAAGAGAAACAGAGGAAATAAGAGTGATTAGTGCCGAAGATATTATTGAAAGCAAACTTAGCGAAATCATGGATTATAGATATATGTTTAAACTTATGACAGTCTATTTTTTTGTGTGTACTATTACAGTTACATTGTCCAGCAGTGTTGTGACTTATATAAATCGTCAGAAAGAGTTTTATATTTATTATTATTTGGGGGCTTCAAAAAAGAAAGTAAGGAACATAATATATTATGAGAATATGGTGATTATTTTGATTGGAATTTTATTTGGAATTATTATATCCAATTTTTCTTTGGAATACGTTTCAACAATTTTTGAATTGGAATTACATTCTGATTATAGATTATTTACAGTACTATTATTTCTGTTTTTAATCATGCCTTTTATAATCACTAAGTTGGTAATTAAGATGATTTTTTCAAAATCTGCCGGAGAATTGTTAAAGGATGATTAAGTTAGAGGAACAGAAAATATATGGTTAAGAAATTGAAGTGTCTGACAAAGTATTTTGGGTTGTTAATTAAGAACTATATTCTTTTGTTTATCTTTTTGGTTCTATTATCAGTAATTTCAAAAATTATACTTCTAATTCCTCCGTTTATTAACGGAGAAATAATTGATTTTGTGATTACAGCCGAATTTAGCAGGATTGTTTACCTAATATTTCTGTCTTTAATAATTTTATTATTGGAGGCGTTTTTCAGTTTGCTACAGACTTATTTGGGTATATACTTGTCTAATCATACATTAATAGATATAAAAGAAAAATTATTTAGGAAAATTATATATTTGCGAATGGATGAATATGATAAAAAAAGATCCGGTGAATATTTGTCAAGACTTGAAGGGGATGCGGAGACAGTAAGTTCATTTTATATCAAGACAATTCCTAATATGTTACTTAACATTATTACAATGATTGTAACAGGCTTTTTTTCGGTTTATTTATCTCCATTATTAACATTCGTTGGACTAATAAGTTTTCCAATTTCACTAATGATTAACTATTTATTCGGTAAAAAGGTGAGAACATCCTTTTTGGAGGTAAGAAAGGCAACAGATGATTATAGCAGTGTATCACAACAAATAATAATTGCAGAAAGAGCTGTAAAGAGATTACATATTGAATGTTCTGTTCTGGAGTACTTTACTGAAAAGGTAAGTATATTAACTAAAACCAGTATAAAAAGTGGCATGATATCAGCGTATGGTGGACTTTTACAAATGATAACATCAACGATACTTGAATTATTAATTATGTCACTAGCGTGTTATTCAATCATTAAAGGGAATTTGTCTATAGGATCCTATGTAGCATTTAATGTTTACTTGGCACAGTTTTTAACATCTATAAGGGAAATGGCATCAATGAATTTAGATATTCAAGCAGTGTTGATTTCAATGGCGCGTATTGATGAGATCATGACTAGTATACAAGAACAACTGATAGAATCTGATAAGACATGTCATTTACAAGGAGATATTATAATTGATAATGTTGAATTTTCATATAAAGAAAATTTGAAAGTATTAGATAAGGTGAATCTAAAATTTGATAGTAATACCATTACGGCTATTGTCGGAACAAGTGGATGTGGAAAAACAACATTATTAAACTTAGTAATGGGCATATATGAACCCCAAAGAGGAAAAATATTTATAAGTGGTCAAGAAATAGGAACATTAAGATTGCATGATCTAAGGAGTAATATTTCATATGTCCAACAAGATCCTTTTTTTATATCTGATACAATAAGAAACAACTTATTATTGGCTAATCAGACCGCTACAGATAAAGAAATAGAGGAAGCCTGTAAAATGGCACATATTTATGAAATGATTATGAGTTTACCACAAGGATTTGAAACAGTTATAGAAGAGCAGGGAAATAATTTTTCCAGTGGACAAAAGCAGAGGTTAGCAATTGCTAGAGGGATTCTTAAAAAAGCGAAAATATTCTTGTTTGATGAAATAACATCGGATTTAGATGGGGAAACGGAAAAGTATATTTTGAAAACTCTATTTTGGTTATCAAAAGAGCATACTGTTATTATAGTGGCGCATAGGATAACAACTGTGGAAAATATTCCTAGAATTATAGTTTTTGACAAGGGCAGAAACGTTCAAGAGGGGAAACATCAGGAATTGCTTGATCATTGTAAAGAATATCAAAAATTATTTAAAAACACGGAGGAGATTAGAACTTGATTTCAGCAGATAAGATTACTAAAAAGATAAAAAATGGTACAGAGTATCTAACAATTCTCAATGACATAACGTTAGAAATCCATAAGTCAGAGTTTGTGTCTATTTGTGGTAAAAGCGGATCTGGTAAAAGTACATTATTATCTATTTTAGCCGGAATCGATAAACCTACTGCTGGAACAGTGCTGATTGATGGTGTAGATATATATTCTTTAACAGAAAAAGAACTGGCGGAATTTAGAAATCAAAATATTGGAATTGTATTTCAAAAATTTAATCTTATATCGTCTCTTACTGCTATAGAAAATGTTCAAGTTCCGCAGTATTTAGCTAAAAGGGGTAAAAAGAGTAATCAGAGTGCTAAAAACATTTTAAAATATTTAGGTCTGGAAGATAAATGTGGAATAAAAATAGGAAAATTATCGGGTGGAGAGCAGCAAAGAGTCGCAATTGCGCGAGCGTTGATTCAGAATCCTAAAATAATATTTGCTGATGAGCCGACTGGCTCGCTTGACTGTGCTAATAGCAGATTAATAATTGATTTACTGAAAAAAATACAGAGAGAAGTAAATACTACAATAGTTTTAGTGACACATGACATGAGTATAGCACAAATAACTGATAGGGTGATCGATATTGATTATTTAGCAAAAAAATCTTTAGATTTATGATGAAACAGTCAAGGAAAAAAGGTTAATTAAAAGATTCTTATTTATTTAAGGGCGTTAATCACGCCCTTCTAATAGAATGTTGCCATCTGATAGCTTTTTGTATAACAACCAACAGTACAATATTTGGCAAATTATCACATCTTCAACAATCCAAAATGTTCAAAATTTCTCCTATAATAAATTAAAGTTTAAAAGAGCAATTCAAAATTGCTGCCGCAGTATAACACTGCTACAAGGAAGATTTGCTTCGGAACAGGATAGTTCTGAGAAAATGTTATTCACGACAGCAGGGGATATAGGAGGGTATAGATGAAATACGGACATTTTGACACGGAGCATAGGGAATATGTAATTGACCGGGTGGATCTGCCCTGCTCTTGGACAAATTATCTGGGAGTAGAAGACATGGCGGCAGTAGTGAACCACACGGCGGGCGGCTATCTGTTCTACAAAACACCGGAGTATCACAGAATCAGCCGGTTCCGGGGTAACAGTGTACCCATGGACAGACCGGGTTTCTATGTATATCTCAGGGATAATGACAGCATTCCCACAGATTACTGGTCGATTTCCTGGCAGCCGGTGGGCAAACCGCTTACGGAAGCGAAATACGGCTGCCGTCACGGCATGTCTTATACTGTGTACACTTGCGATTATCAGGATATTCAGGCGTCACAGACGATGGTAATTCCGCGTGGGGAAGCGGTACAGCTTTGGGATGTGAAAGTGAAAAATACGGGAGATCATACCAGACATTTGAGTCTGTTTTCTTATCTGGAATTTTCTTTCCATCATATTATGATCGACAATCAGAATTACCAGATGAGCCTTTATTGTGCGGGAACCTCTTATGAAGACGGCATTATTGAGGAAGACTTATTCTACGAGCAGGAGGGGTATCAGTATTTTACCGCAAGTTTTGAGCCGGACGGGTTTGATTGTATGCGGGATACCTTTTTAGGAGCCTATCATACGGAGTCAGATCCGGCAGCAGTGATTGCAGGCAAATCCAGTTCTTCCTATGAGAAAGGCGGCAACCACTGTGGCAGCCTGCAGAAAGATATTACCTTAGAACCGGGTGAAGAAATCCGTGTAGTTTTCATGCTGGGTGAAGGCAGACGGGCAGAAGGCAGACGAATCCGGGAGAAATATTCCGACCTGTCGGCAGTGGATGCGGCGTACGAGGATTTAAAACGGTTTTGGGAAAATAAATGTCAGAAATTGCAGATTCAGACGCCGAATGAAGGAATGAATGAGTTAATCAATACATGGACGCTCTATCAGTCGGAAATCAATGTTATGTTTTCACGTTTTGCTTCTTTTATAGAAGTGGGCGGCAGAGTCGGATTAGGCTATCGGGATACGGCACAGGATGCCATGACGATTCCGCATTCCAATCCGGAAAAATGCAAAGAACGTATAGAGCAGTTGTTAAAGGGATTGACGACAGAAGGATATGGTCTGCATCTGTTTCAACCGGAATGGTTTGAGGAAAAGAGCGGCGCTGCGCCTTTTAAATCCCCCACAGTGATTCCGGAACCGGATAAAAACAGTATCATACACGGTTTAAAAGATGCCTGCTCTGATGACGCACTCTGGCTGGTGGCGGCAGTGGTGGAGTACATTAAGGAAACCGGCGATTTCTCCTTTGCCCGGCAGCAGCTTCCTTATGCGGATACCTTCATTGCAGGAGATAAAAGTACAGAAACGGTTTATGAACATTTAAAAAGAATTTTGGATTTTTCTGCAAAACAGGTCGGTGCAAGCGGAATCTGTAAAGGTCTGCGGGCAGATTGGAATGACTGTCTCAATCTGGGAGGCGGTGAGAGCGCCATGGTAAGCTTTTTACATTACTGGGCACTGAACCTTTTCATAGAACTGGCAGAGTATCTTGGATATCAGGAGGATGTAGACCATTATCGTGAGATTGCAAAGAGGATAAAAACGGTATGCAATGAAAAGCTTTGGGACGGCAAATGGTTTATCCGGGGTATTACCGGAAAAGGTAAGAAAATCGGCTGTCAGGCGGATGCCGAAGGTAAGGTGCATCTGGAGTCTAATGCATGGGCGATCTTATCCGGTGCGGCGGAGGATGAAAAGGCAGATATGGCACTGGAAGCGATCGACAGCTATTTGTATACCCCTTATGGACTCTTGTTAAATACGCCTTCTTATACGGTGCCGGATGATGATATCGGATTTGTCACAAGAGTGTATCCGGGATTGAAAGAAAACGGCGCTGTCTTTTCCCATCCGAATCCATGGGCATGGGCTGCCGCATGTAAAAGGGGCAGGGGCGATCTGGCAATGAAGTTTTATGATGCGCTCTGTCCTTACTGGCAGAATGATAAGATTGAGATCCGGGAATCGGAGCCGTATTCCTATTGCCAGTTTATTGCGGGCAAGGATCACAGCGCTTTCGGAAGAGCAAGACATCCGTTTATGACAGGTTCCGGCGGCTGGTCTTATTTCTCGGCAACCAGATATATGCTTGGCATCCGCCCGGATTTTGAACAGCTTACCATAGACCCTTGTATCCCGGCTGAATGGAAGGAATTCAGGGTAAGCCGTATCTGGCGCGGCGCTGAATATGATATCAGGGTAAGCAATCCGGACGGGGTGATGAAAGGCGTAAAAGCAATCATCATAGATGGTAAAAAAGTATCTAAGATTCCGGTTATGGAAGCAGGCAGCAAACATATGGTGGAAGTTATCATGGGAAAGGAAGGGTGATAGGTATGATTAAGTTTGGAACAGGCGGTTGGAGAGCGATTATCGGAGAAGATTTTACGAAAGAGAATATTCAGATTCTTTCCAGGGCATTGTGTGATAAGATGCGGGATGAGCAGGTGGAACAGGAAGGAATTGTGCTTGGCTACGACAGAAGATTTTTGTCCAAGGAAGCCATGCAGTGGGCGGCACAGGTATTTGCAAGGGAAGGCATCAAGGCGTATCTGATTAACAAATCCGCGCCCACGCCGCTTGTGATGTTTTATGTGATGAAGCATGGCTTTCACTACGGCATGATGATTACGGCAAGCCATAATCCGGCGGTTTATAACGGAATTAAAGTATTTACTTACGGCGGCAGAGATGCAGATGAGCAGGAGACAGGCAGAATAGAAAGCTATATTAACGAAGTGACGGACATTCCGGTGGAGGATATGCCCTATAGTGAAGGGCTGGAAAGCGGGCTGATCGAAGAAATCTATCCTCTGAATGAGTATCTGGACAGTATTATTGATGCGGTGGATATGGAAAAAATTAAGAGCAGAGGGCTTCGCGTTGCTTTAGACCCGATGTACGGGGTCAGCGAAACATCCCTGAAAACCATTCTGATGACGGCAAGATGCGAGGTTGAGACGATCCATGAGCGTCATGATACCCTTTTCGGCGGCAAACTCCCCGCTCCTACTGCGGATACGCTGCGTGCCCTGCAGAACTATGTGCTTGACAGAGGCTGTGATCTGGGAATTGCAACAGACGGTGATGCAGACCGGATCGGTGTCATTGACGATAAAGGAAACTTTTTACATCCTAATGATATCTTAGTGCTACTCTACTATTATCTGTTAAAATATAAGGGATGGCATGGACCGGCAGTCCGTAACATCTGTACCACGCACCTTCTCGACAGGGTGGCGGCAAGCTTTGGGGAAGAGTGTTATGAAGTTCCGGTTGGTTTTAAACATATCTCGGCTAAAATGTTTGCCACGGATGCCGTGATCGGCGGTGAGTCTTCCGGCGGTATGGCAGTCAAAGGGCACATCAAGGGCAAGGATGGAATCTATGCCTCCGCATTACTGGTAGAGATGATTGCCGTGACAGGAAAGAAACTGTCTGAGATTATGGATATGATCAGAACAGAGTACGGCGGCATGGCATTGGAAGAGCGTGATTACCGTTTCAGTCAGAAAAAGAAAGAAGAAATCAAAAAACAGCTTTTGGAGGATAAAGAACTGCCGCAGATCCCATATGAGGTGGACCATATTTCTTATCTGGATGGCTTAAAAATTTACTTGAAGGACGGCGGCTGGATATCTGTTCGATTCTCAGGAACAGAACCGTTACTGCGTATTTTCTGTGAAATGAAAGAGAAGAAAGCGGCAGCGGCGTTCTGTGAACTGTTTGAACAGTACCTGGATATCGGCTAAATTTTCCCAACCGGATTTGGCATAGAAGTTTGATGAGAATGGGCTTTCAAAAAGGGTGTGAATAGGATAGACTAGAAGAAAAGACATGATTCACACGTCGGAAAAAGGAACGGTTGTCAGTATGAAAGCACTTATGCAACGGATAAAGAATAAAAACCGGAAGAGAAAATCACTCAAATGGAGCATGGTAAGGATGCTCCTTCTTGGGTGGTTTTTTCCATTGTTTCTGATAACATTTCTAATGTTTGTCCTGGCGATGGAGAATATTAACAAACAGGTGGAGAATACCATTATGTCTACCACGGAGAAGGCAGTGGAAATTATGCAGATGCAGTTGAAAGATTGCGAAACCGCTTCCAAGAATGCCTCATATATTCCTACTATTGCCAAAAGCTATATTGCCTATCAGCAAGACGGCAATGATAAGGATTTTAAAGACAGTGTGGAAACTTTCTTGAAGCAACAGTATAAGTACAACGACAACTGCAAGACAGCAGAACTGATTTTGGTTGAAAATCCGGAGAAGCGTTACTTTACGTTAAACAACAGCAATAATGCAACGTATCAGGATATTAAATTCTTTGAACAGTATGCTCAGGACAGAATCCTGCAGGTGGCTGAAACGTTGGATACGGCGACGACACTGGTGGGCGTAGAAGGAAGAATCTATATGGTGAGAAATCTTGTCAATTCTTCTTTTCAGCCCTATGCAGTGCTTGCACTGGAATTGGATCAAGATTCTCTGATGCAGAGTTATGCGGGCATCTGGGGTTATAATGCCGCAGCATTATATTGGGATAATGTGCTGCTTGCGTCAGACCGGGTAACAACAGAAGAAACTTGTCTGAGCGAGGAGATCAATGCAAAATTAGAGCAGAGCAATGTGGTGTATGAGCAGAAACATGGGGAATATTCCTACGTATATCGCAAGATGAAACTGTATCAGGGCACTATGGTACTGGTGGTACAGATTGAAAATGATATTACCCAGTCAGGGCTGTTGACGGTACGTTCCTTTTTTCTGATTCTGGTACTTTTTATGATCCCGCTTGTAATTCAGATACTGCATTTCTTCCATAATAAAGTCAATGTGCCTTTGGAAGAAGTGATCGTTGCATCTAATGAGGTGCGGGAGGGTAATCTCGGTATGCAGATCGAAAACAGGGAAGACAGCGAAGAGTTTTGTCATTTGCGGGATTCCTTCAACCACATGTCCCTGCGGTTAAAAAATCAGTTCGACAAAATCTATCTGGAAGAGGTTGCCCTCAGGGATGCGAAAATCATGGCGCTGCAGTCACAGATCAACCCGCATTTTTTGAATAATACGCTGGAGATTATCAACTGGGAAGCACGTCTGAACGGGAATTATAAGGTCAGCGGTATGATAGAGGCGCTTTCTACCATGTTGGAAGCTACCATGAACAGGAAAGCGAAACAGTTTCATTCCGTCGCGGAGGAAATGGCATATGCAGACGCTTATTTATATATTATTTCCCAGCGTTTTGGGGAGAAGTTTAAATGTACGAAACAGATAGACGAATCTTTATTAAAGGTACAGATTCCCAGATTGATTATCCAGCCCATCGTGGAAAATGCGGTGGAGCACGGCATGGATATCACAAAACAGGGACAGTTAGAGATCCGATTATATCAGAAAGAGGATAACTATCTGTGCATTGAAATAGAAGACAACGGGCAGCTCAACAAAGAAAAGAGAGAAAAAATAGACAGGCTGCTCTCGCAGGAGACTGATCCTTCAGAAGAAAAAAGGGTCAGTTTAGGTATTCGTAATGTAGATCAAAGACTGAAAATGATTTACGGTATGGCTTGTGGATTATTTATAGACAGTAACGAAAAAGGACATACCGTTAGTACAATTTTGATAAAAACAGACCATCCAACAGAGCAATAAAAGGCAAAAAAAGACAATACCAACAATTTTGAAAGTTCTCCTTCTGGTATATGATAAATACATAACATAGATGAGGCGATCATCACACAAATCGAAAGGGAGGATAACATATGAAAAAGAGATTGATAGCGGGATTGCTTGCTGGAGTTATGGTATTTTCTCTGACTGCCTGCGGAGGAGCAGACAAGAATCAGGGAACAGCACAGGAAGCAACTCAGGAAACGGCACAGGAGACCACCGATGCCGAAGAAGAGACAGAAAGTGATGCGGCAGAACCGTCCGGAGCACCTGTTGAGTTGAATGTAACAACAACATTCGCAGGTGAGGACACAAATGCACAGAACTTTAAGGATGCAGTAGCAGCATGGGAAGCAGAAACCGGAAATACGGTAGCTGATAGTTCCGCAACATCTGATGAAACCTTCAAGACAAGAGTTGTTACAGACTTTGAAGTAGGTTCCGAGCCGGATGTATTGTTCTTCTTTAACGGAGCAGATGCTAACAGCTTCATTGAAGCAGGCAAGGTAGTTCCTATTGATGAAATCCGTGCAGAGTATCCGGAATATGCAGACAATATGAATGATGACCTGATTGCAGACTCTTTGGTAGACGGCAAGAAATATGCAGTACCGGTTAACGGTTACTGGGAAGCAATGTTTGTCAATACTGCAATCCTTGAAGAGGCAGGAGTAGAGAAGCCGGGCGCAGACTATACAATGGATCAGTTCAAGGAAGACTGCGAGAAGATTAAAGCAGCAGGTTATACACCTATCGCAGCAGCACTTGGCAACATCCCTCATTACTGGTGGGAGTTTGCGATTTTCAATCATCAGTCACCGGAAAATCATTTGGAGGTTCCTGCCAGTGTAGAAGACGAAAATGGTCAGGCATGGGTAGATGGTATGAATGATATCAAGGAATTATATGAACTTGGATATTTCCCTGACAATACTTTATCTGCTACAGATGATGAGACATTTGCAATGTTTACAGAAGGTAAGGCAGCATTCTTAATTGATGGTTCTTGGAAAGTCGGCGGTATTGTAGGTGCTTGCCAGTCTGATCCGGAAGATACTTCTACTATTGATGCAGATAAACTGGCACAGTTCGATGTAACTTATGTACCGGGTAACGGAGACAGAAAAGCAACTGATTTAGTCGGTGGTTTATCCATGGGTTATTATATTACAAGAAAAGCATGGGATGATCCGGATAAGAGAGCAGCAGCAGTAAGCTTTGTAGAATATATGACTTCCGATAGTATCGTGCCTATTTTTGCACAGCATACAGCATCAGCTCTTAAGAATGCACCGGAAGTAGATTCTGCACAGTTTAACGAATTACAGGTTAAGGCAATGGATATGATGTCCGGTGTTACATCTTTGACAGGTGCAGTACAGGATCTGTTCCAGGGTGACTGTAGAGTATCTACATTTGACGGTATGCCGGAAATCGTAACTGGCAAGGTCAGCGCAGTGGATGCGGTGGCAGAAGGACTGGAAATGTATAACAATCAGTAAAGTTGTGGATAACTGCAGATTGTTTATTGGGGCAAGTAATTTACTTGCCCCTTTTTAAAAAAATGGAGGTGGCTTATGGGAGCAAGTATTTACCGCAATAAGAAACCCGCGTTCGTATTTCTGATTCCTGCTTTCGCTTTTATGGTTGTTTTTCTGTATTATCCATTTTTCAAGAATATAATAAACAGCTTTATGGAGATAAAACAGCTTGGAAGCTCCGGAACAGGACTGAATACACCGTGGTATGCAAATTATGTGGAAATGTTTCATGATGAGTATGTGTGGGTTTCTTTAAGAAATACATTGATCATGATGGTTGTGACATTGGTCGGACAGGTTGGGATAGCCATTATACTGGCATTGATGGTAGACAATATCTCACGCGGCAAGCAGTTTTTTAAAACCGTGTTTTTCTTTCCGATTGTAATTTCCGCAACAGCACTCGGTTTGTTATTTAATCTGCTCTTCCTGTATGATAAGGGTATGATAAATCAGATATTAGAAATGCTTGGAAAGACAGAACTGACGGATTGGAAAGCAGAGGGAATTGCGCTCTTTACCATGATGCTGCCGGTTATGTGGCAGTACGTTGGTTTCTATTTCGTCATTCTGATCACCGGACTGAATAATATATCAGATGAGCTTTATGAGGCGGCTGAGATTGACGGAGCGACAACATGGCAGAAGGTGCGATATATTTCCATACCGCTTCTGCACAATGTGATCTGTACCTGTAGTGTGTTGGCAGTAACAGGAGCGTTGAAAGTATTCGATTTACCATGGACGATGTTCCCCAAGGGTATGCCGCTTAAATCAACCTTCTTAACAGGAACTTATATGTATTATCAGACGATGGAAACCAAAAATGTAGATTATGGTTCAGCGCTTGCGGTCTTGATTGTAGTGCTCGGCATTGTATTATCTAAGGTTGTCAATGCAATCTTTAAGGAAAAAGATTATTAAGGAGGAACGGTATATGGCGAAGAAGAAAATTTCGATAGGAAAGACACTGGTATATCTGTTTCTGATATGCTGGTCTGTCACAACCATTTACCCGATTTTCTGGGTAATCGAGAACTCCTTTAAGGCAAAAGACAAAATCCTGGCAAACTCCTTTGTACTGCCCTTTGGAGATCTTTTTACACTGGCGAATTATAGAAAAGCGTTTAATAACCTGAATATTTTTCAGGCATACAAGAGCAGTATTTTTATCTCCACTACCGTATCGCTTGCGGTAATACTGCTTGCGGGAATGGCTGCTTATGCACTTTCCAGATATCGTTTCATAGGATCGGGCATTATCAACTCCCTTGTAGTGGCGGCTATGATGTTTCCCGTATTTGCAACGATTATTCCGGTGTTTTCCATGGAATATAAATGGGGGATTGCCAATACAAGCAGTTGGTTTTTGACGATGCTTTCTGTTATATTGCCGCAGGTGGCAGGCAATTTATCTTTTGCCATTGTGGTCTTGATGGGTTATATTAAGGGCTTGCCCATAGAACTGGAGGAAGCAGCTTATATGGAAGGCTGCAATGCATTTCAGATCTATTTCAAAGTTATATTGCCTCTGACCAAACCGTCTTTTGCAACGGTAGCAATTTTCTCTTTCCTGTGGAGTTACAACGATCTGTTTACCCAGATGTTTTTTATGAGAACGCCCGACAAGTATGCCATTACTATGTTATTAAATCAGTTGACTTCTAAAGAGGGAACCAATTATGGTCTGATGGCAGCTGCGGTAACGCTTGTAGTTGTGCCGGTTATTATTGTATACTGTTTCCTGCAAAAATATATTATTAAGGGCATGACAGCAGGTGCCGTAAAAGGGTAAAATAGAGTTAAATACAGTCAAACACAGGATAAACAGGGGGGAAATCATGTACAAGGTAGCCATTATTGATGATGAGCCGATCATTGTGGAGGGCCTGACCAAGACAATGCCGTGGGAAAAGTGGAACATGCAGGTTATCGGGTTTGCTTATGACGGTAAAGAAGGGCTTTCTCTGATCCGGAGGGAGCGTCCGGATATTATTATCTCGGATATCAATATGCCGCAGTTAGACGGACTGAAAATGATTGCGGGACTGAAGTCGGAATTTCCCAACATGCAGATTGTGATTTTGACAGGATATCGGGAATTTGAATATGCGAGGGAAGCTATATCTCTTGGCGTGACGAGATTTTTATTAAAACCGTCTAAGATGAATGAATTGGAAGAAGCAATGGATGCCGTGAAGGGGAAGCTTGTAAAGCTTGGAATATCGGGAGAAGAGCATCCGGCGGATGAGAGCGCACGCAGCACAGAGGCGGAAGAGGAAATTCTATATAACAACGAAGCCAACAGTTTCATTGTGAAGAACGCACTGGAATATATCAGGGAAAATTATAAAGAGAAGCTGCGGCTCAGTGATGTGGCGGACCAGATTTATGTGAGCCAGTGGCATCTGAGCAAACTCTTAAACAAGCAGATGGGACAGAATTTTTCGGAGATTTTAAACGGTATCCGTATGGAGAAGGCAAAGGAGCTGTTAAAAGATCCCTCTCTGCGCATCTGCGATATTGCGGAGGAAGTGGGCTTTCTGGATATGGCGCATTTCTCCAGAGTGTTTAAGAAACTGGAAGGAATGTCTGCCAACGAATATCGTAATAAACATTAACTGTACTGTAACTATTGAGGTAAACTTCACTTGTTTTGTTGCGATGAATTGTTTTCTATGCTAAAATAAAAGCGGTTTGGGGTACAAATTACAATATCATCGCATACAAAACAAGGAGAAGGATATGGCAAGTATCAGCTTAACAAAAATCATTGACAAATTTAAATGGGAGAACCTGACACCGGAAATCGATATTTCCAAGATTAAAGTTTCTCAGCCGGATATCAACAGACCGGCATTGCAGATGGCAGGTTACTTTGAACACTTCGAGACGACACGTCTTCAGATCGTAGGATTTGTGGAATATTCTTATATGAACGGACTGGATGAGGAAAAACAGAGGGAGATCTTTGAGAAGCTGTTGAATAATCCGATTCCGGGTATTGTTTTCTGCAGAGAGTTATATCCAAATGAGTTATTTAAAGAAATTGCGGTTAAATACGGAGTTCCGCTTCTGATGAGCAGGAAAGCTACTTCCGCATGTATGGCTGAGGTTATCAGATGGCTGAATGTCAAGTTAGCGCCTTGCATCTCGGTACACGGTGTGTTGGTGGATGTATACGGCGAGGGCGTTCTGATTACGGGTGAGAGCGGTATCGGTAAATCCGAGGCGGCATTGGAGTTGATTAAGAGAGGACACCGTCTGGTTACCGATGATGTGGTAGAAATCCGCAGAGTCAGCGAAGATACCCTGATCGGTTCCGCGCCGGATATTACGAAGCATTTTATTGAGCTTCGCGGCATCGGTATCATAGATGTCAAGGCATTGTTCGGTGCTTCCAGCGTTAGAGATACACAGAATATTGATCTGGTTATTCGTCTGGAAGACTGGGATAAAGATAAAGAATACGACCGGCTCGGTTTGGAAGAAGAATACACGGAGTATCTTGGCAATAAAGTAGTCTGCCACAATATTCCGATCAGACCGGGACGTAATCTGGCCGTGATCTGTGAATCTGCTGCGGTTAACCATCGTCAGAAGAAGATGGGCTATAATGCGGCACAGGAGTTATATAAGCGTGTGCAGAATTCCCTGGCTCGCGGAAGAGACAATGATGGAGACGAGGAATAGAAGATTAATCATAAAGAAAGGCAGGCGTTTCTTTGCAAGACGCCTCGGAATGGAGAATAAAATGGCAAGTCATGTATTTGGAGTGGATGTAGGCGGTACAACCGTCAAATTGGGATTGTTTGATATCAGCGGAAATGTTATTGACAAATGGGAGATCCCTACAAGAACAGAGAACGGCGGCGAGAAAATCCTGCCGGATATCGCAGCCAGTATCAAGGACAAAATGGCAGAGAAACAGATTGCGAAGGATGATGTCGCAGGTGTAGGGGTAGGCGTTCCCGGCCCGGTAGACGGAGACGGAATCGTACATATGGCAGTGAACTTGGGATGGGGCGAACTGGATCTGAAGAAAGAACTGGAAGCCCTGTTGGACGGCATGAAAGTAGAAGGCGGTAATGATGCCAATGTGGCAGCCCTCGGCGAGATGTGGAAGGGTGGCGGTCAGGGTCATCAGAGTCTGGTGGCTGTTACACTGGGAACCGGTGTCGGCGGCGGCATAATCATCAACGGAAAAATTATGACGGGTGCCACGGGAGCCGGCGGTGAGATCGGGCATATCCATGTGGAAGACGATGAGACGGAGGCTTGCGGATGCGGCAATTACGGATGTCTGGAAGAATATGCTTCTGCTACGGGTATTACCAGACTTGCCAACAGAGCTTTACGGGCAAGCAGTAAGGACAGTGTTCTCAGGAACGGAGAAGTATCTGCCAAAACCGTATTCGATGCGGTGAAAGCCGGAGATGAACTGGCAATCGAGGTTGCGCAGAAATTCGGAGATTACCTTGGTAAAGGCCTGGGTGTTATTGCAGGCGTTATTAATCCGGAAATTTTCGTAATCGGCGGCGGTGTTTCCAAGGCGGGAGAGGTACTCTTTGAATATATTCGTCCTTCCTATGAAAAGACTGCTTTCCATGCCTGCAAAAATACCGAATTTGCATTGGCAACGCTGGGAAATGATGCAGGTATCTATGGAGCTGCCAAGATGGTATTAGATTAAAACAAAACAGATAAAGACAGGACAAGGCACTTGCTCATAATAGCATGTGCCTTGCGGTTTATACATAATCTAAACAGGAACAGAACATATTAAGATAGAATATAATAGTAACAGTTCAACCAGGCAAAACTGAATTGTTACGTAAGACAGCATAATATTTGTAAAATGAGCCGGGGTGTAAATTGAGCACATCAATGTATGATTATATTAAAACGATTATTCCAAGGGAACGGATTCTGTTTCACGAGCCGATGAGTAAGTACACTACTTTTCGTGTGGGAGGAGAAGCGGAATGTATTCTCATGATTCAGAAAGAGGAGGAGCTTGCACGGCTGATTCCGTATCTGAATCAGATTGAACAGGAGTATTTTATTCTGGGTAACGGCAGTAATCTTCTGGTGGGAGATAAGGGTTATCAGGGTATAATCCTGAAATTCGGAGAGGAAATGGCACAGATACAGGTAGAAGGTACCCGCATGGCTGTTAAGGCCGGGGCGCTGATGTCGAAAGCGGCGGTAACAGCTAAGCAGCATAGTCTGACTGGCTTGGAATTTGCAGCGGGGATACCCGGCAGTATCGGCGGCGGTATTGTGATGAATGCCGGTGCCTATGACGGCGAGATGAAGCAGATCGTAGAGTCGGTGCGGGTGATGGATCGGGACGGACAGATTTTGACGCTGGATAATGATACGATGGAATTCGGCTATCGTACCAGCATCATTAAAGACCGGCCTTTTATCGTGGTGGAAGTGGTATTTCAGCTTGCCGAGGGCGATCCGGAGCAGATCGGTGCCAGAATGGAAGAACTGGCTTTGCTTCGCAAGAGTAAACAGCCGTTGGAATATGCCAGTGCGGGAAGTACGTTCAAACGTCCAGAAGGATATTTTGCCGGCAAGCTTATTATGGAAGCCGGAATGAGAGGGTACCGGATCGGTGGAGCGCAGGTATCCGATAAGCATTGCGGTTTTATCGTGAATACCGGCAAAGCGACGGCTGCGGATATTAAGGAAGTAATAGAGGAAGTGCAGGAACGTGTGAAAGAGAGGTTTCATGTGGTACTGGAACCGGAGGTTATTTTTTTAGGGGATTTCTAAAATTGTTGAAATATGAGGACAAAGGAGAATCTTACAGCACAGTGCTGTGAGAGAGGGGATAGTAGTTATGAGATTTGTTGTAGTGACCGGTATGAGCGGTTCCGGGAAAAGAACTGCCATGAAAATGCTGGAGGATGTAGGATTTTACTGTGTAGACAATCTTCCGGTTCCCTTGATAGAAAAGTTTGTGGATTTGATCGCAACTCCCAATAGCGAGATCAATAAGGTTGCACTGGGCTTGGATGTTCGCGCGGATCAATCCTTCGGGGATGTACAGCGTATTCTGGATCAGTTGAAAGAAAACGGCTATCATTTTGAGATTCTTTTCCTGGAAGCAAGTGATTCGGTTCTTCTGAAACGATATAAAGAGACGAGAAGACTTCATCCGTTATCGCCGGAAGGCAGAGTGGAGGAAGGGGTTCACAGAGAACGTGAAATTCTTCAGGGCATCAAGCAGAAGGCTGATTATGTCATTGATACATCGAATCTTTTGACGCGAGAGCTTAAGGAAGAAATTGATCACATTTTTGTGCGCAATGAGGAATATAATTCTCTGATGGTAAGTATTTTGTCCTTCGGCTTTAAGAACGGTATTCCTGCGGATGCAGATCTTGTGTTTGATGTAAGATTTCTTCCGAATCCGTTCTATATTGATGAACTTAAGCATAAAACTGGTAATGACAAGGAAGTACAAGATTATGTTATGAATTTTCCGGAGGCGGGAGAATTTCTGGGGAAATTGGTGGACATGCTGGAATTTTTGATTCCTAATTATGTGAAGGAAGGAAAGCATCAGTTGGTGATCGGCATAGGTTGTACCGGCGGCAAGCACAGAAGCGTAACGCTGGCGAATGAGCTCTATGCGAAGATGAAGGTTCACGGTAATTATGGTACTAAGCTGTACCATAGGGATATTAAACAGGGAGTATAAAATGTCTTTTTCGGGAACTGTAAAAGAAGAGCTTGCGGCACAGATCAGTTCTGCCAGACATTGTCAGTTGGCGGAGCTTGGGGCGCTGCTTCATTTCGCCGGAGGTACTTGTGAGGATGGTCTTCACCTAAGCCTTGAGACAGAAAATGAGGCAGTTGCGAGAAAATGCTTTACATTACTTAAAAAAACATTTAATATAGAAACTGTTGTTATGCCAAGCATAACTATGCAGGGAAAATGCAGATTGTTGTCTGATGATGAGGTGGAGGCCAAAGTAATACAGGCACTGCATCTGAAGGATGAGACACAAAACAGAGTGGTGTTGGATGTTCCGGTTAACGCTCTGTTAATTAAGAATTCCTGTTGTTTGAGAGCTTATCTTCGTGGGGCATTTCTATGTGTAGGATCTATGAGTGATCCGGAGAAAAGTTATCATCTGGAGTTTGTCTGCAATAACAGAGCACAGGCAGAACAGCTTCAGAGTATTATTCAGGAGTTTCAGATAGAAGCTAAGATCATTAAACGTAAGAAATATGATGTGGTATATCTGAAAGAGGGAGCTGGCATTGTTGATCTTCTCAACGTTATGGAAGCCCATGTATCCCTGATGAATCTGGAAAATTTGAGAATCGTGAAAGAGATGCGTAATTCCATTAATAGGCGCGTTAATTGTGAAACGGCGAATATTTCCAAAACCGTTACGGCGGCATCTAAACAGATAGAAGACATTATTTTGATCAGAGACAGATATGGATTTGAAAATCTGCCGGATAATCTGCGGCAGATGGCAGAGATCCGTTTAGAATATCCGGATGCGGCGCTGAAGGAATTGGGTGGGTATCTGGAACCACCGGTTGGCAAATCGGGTGTAAATCATAGGTTGCGTAGATTAAGTGAGATTGCTGATAGAATCAGGTTGTAAAGGAGGAGAATATTATGATTCAAAAATCTATCCAGATTAAACTGGAGACTGGCTTGGAAGCCAGACCGGTTGCAATGCTCGTACAGGTGGCGAGTCAGTTTGAGAGTACAGTGTACATCAACTCAGGGGACAGAAAAGTAAATGCAAAAAGTATTATGGGTATGATGAGTCTGGGTCTTGATAACGGTGAAGAAGTAACCGTAACTGCAGACGGCAGTGATGAAGAAGCCGCTGTTACTGAAATCGAAAAGTTCCTGAGCGGTAAATAATAGGGACAAGCAGCATAATGACATTTGATAAGGCAGAATATAAGGGGGATTTCCGTTGGGAGATCTCCTTTTTTAGTAACAGGAAATAGGTAATTATAAAAGTGTGCGAATAGAATGATGACTTAGCATGATGTATGTAGTATTTTAAAACTGCTTATGATATGATTGTAACAGATGGAAGATATTAAGATGGGAGGGAATCATTATGGATAAGAAGATGTTGTTTATCTACAATCCACGGGCAGGTAAAGCGCAGATTAGAAGTAATCTTCTCGATATCATTGATACTTTTGTCAAAGCGGGATATGAAGTGACCGCCTATCCCACCCAGGCATCAGGGGATGCAGTCAAGGCAGTTAAGGAACGTCATGCAGGATATGATATCGTGGTCTGCAGCGGTGGTGACGGAACCCTTGACGAGGTTGTGACGGGAATGATGCAGTGCGAGGAAAAGCTGCCCATCGGTTATGTGCCTGCAGGCAGTACCAATGATTTTGCCAATAGTCTCAAAATTCCTAAAAGTATGATTAAGGCTGCGGATGTGGTTGTAAACGGAAGAAATTTTGCATGTGATATCGGAGCGTTTAATGATGACAGTTTTATTTATGTGGCGGCTTTCGGTATTTTTACGAATGTGTCTTATGAGACGAAGCAGGATATTAAAAATGTTTTAGGACATGCGGCATATCTGTTGGAAGGAGTCAAAGCATTGCCTTCTATACGTGCCTATCCGCTTAAAATTACATGCGATGATCGCATTGTGGAGGGTGAGTTCTTATACGGAATGATCACTAACTCCTATTCGGTGGGCGGTTTTAAAGGGATTACAGGGAAGAATGTTCTGTTAAATGATGGTCTGTTTGAGGTCACATTGATACGGAGACCTTCGAATCCATTGGAATTGAATAACATTATTCTGGCGATGGTGGATAAAAGGGTGAAGTCGGAACACATCTATTCCATGACCGCGTCCAAAGTCATAGTAGAAGCAGAAGAACCCCTGGCATGGACGCTGGATGGTGAGTTTGGCGGTGATCATCGAAGAGCGGCGATTGAAAACAGGAAGAGAGCGTTGGAAATCCGTGTTCCGGAATAAAGGCGGCATTACCATGGAGAAAAAATGGTGATATTTGGTTCTATTTTCATAGAATATGTTTGCGAAAGACCAAGCTTTGGGTTATAATAGGAACGGTAGTTAATATCCGGTTTTGTAACCGGTCATAATAATCATACAATAAAATTAAGAAAGGTGGTAAAAACAATGCCATTAGTTACAACCAAAGAAATGTTTGAGAAGGCATACAATGGCGGTTATGCGGTTGGTGCATTCAATGTTAACAACATGGAAATCGTTCAGGGTATCACAGAAGCAGCCGGTGAGCTGAACAGCCCGGTTATTCTTCAGGTTTCCAAGGGAGCTCGTGCTTATGCTAACCATACTTATCTGGTTAAGTTAGTAGAGGCAGCAGTTGCGGAGAATCCGCAGATCCCGATCGCTCTTCACTTAGATCACGGCGATACTTTTGAACTGTGTAAATCCTGTATCGACGGCGGATTTACATCTGTCATGATCGATGCTTCTTCTAAGTCCTTTGAGGACAATATCGCTCTGACAAAACAGGTTGTAGAGTATGCTCATGCACATGGCGTAGTAGTTGAGGCTGAGCTTGGTACTTTAGCAGGTGTTGAGGACGAAGTTGTTGTAGAAGCAGGTAAAGAAATGTATACCCGTCCTGAGGAAGTAGAAGAGTTCGTTTCCAGAACAGGCTGTGACTCCCTTGCAATTGCAATCGGTACTTCCCACGGCGCATACAAGTTTACGGCAGCTCAGTGTACAAGAAATGAAGACGGTATCCTTGTTCCGCCTCCGCTTCGTTTCGATGTATTAGAGGAGTGCATCAAGCGTCTCCCTGGTTTCCCGATCGTTCTTCACGGTTCTTCTTCCGTTCCGCAGGAGTTCGTAGCTATGGTTAACCAGTACGGCGGTAATATGCCTGATGCAGTAGGTATTCCGGAAGAGCAGCTTCGTAAAGCAGCAGAGCTTGCCGTATGTAAGATCAATATCGACTCCGATATCCGTCTTGCTATGACAGGTAACATCCGTAAATACTTCGCAGAGCATCCGGATCATTTCGATCCTCGTCAGTATCTGAAACCGGCTCGTCAGGCTGTTAAGGATATGGTTGCTCATAAGATCGTGAACGTTCTTGGTTCTGACGGCAAGGCTTGAGAAATAAGACAATAATGATAGAAAGAATGCGGTCACATGTTGGCCGCATTTTTTGCGTCATAAGAGAAAGTACTTCAGTAATAGGATACGTGGGAGTTGATGATGAGGATATATCAGTCAATATGTCGAGTCGTATTTAGGGCTGCATGGTTACATAGAAATTAGAAGAAAAAAGGAAAGTCTCATTCGTTTTTTAAGAATGAGACTTTCCTATATTGCTCAGTTTATATAATCTTAGATCTCTTTTTCATGCTCATCATTGATTTCAGGGAAAACAGATAGCATTGGCTTAACGTCCTTTCCCTTCAAAATACGATCAACATAGTTCTTCGTAATCTTCATAACAATAGGTGACAAGCTAAGTACACCGATTAAGTTCGGGATAGCCATCAATCCGTTGAAGGTATCGGATAAATCCCATGCAAGACTTAAATTCATAGTCGCACCTACGAAGATCATCAGCACAAATACAATTTTGTATGCGATGGTAGATTTTGTACCAAATAAGTATTCCCAGGCCTTAGAACCATAATGACTCCAACCGAGTACGGTTGAAAAGGCAAATAGCAGGATAGCGATTGCGATGAAGGCTGGACCGAAGCTGCCAAATATCGTTGCAAATGCCTCACCTACAAGGGCGGAACCGGAAGCCTCACTTAAAACTGCACCTGTCTCTAAGTCGATAAGACCGGAGGACAGAACCGAGAAGGCTGTCAATGTACAAACAACTATAGTATCGGCAAATACCTCGAAGATACCCCACATACCCTGACGAACAGGTTCCCTTACGTTGGAATTAGAGTGTACCATAACAGAGGAACCAAGACCTGCTTCATTAGAGAATACACCACGTTTCATACCCCAGGTAAGAGCCATCTTTACACCGGAACCGACAATACCGCCGCCTACAGCCCTCAGACCGAAAGCGCCTTTGAAGATTGCAGAAAAGATTGCACCGGTCTGTCCGATGTTCATGAAGAAAATTACCAGTGCACCAAGAATATATGCAATAGCCATAAAGGGAACCAGTTTCTCTGTAACGGATGCAATTCTCTTAAGTCCGCCGACAATAACAAGCGCTGCAATGATTAACAGTGCAATACCTGTTACATAAGGCGGAATGGAGAAAGCAGCCTCCATATTGGCGGAGATAGAGTTTACCTGACTCATATTACCGATACCAAAGGATGCTAACAGGCAGAAGATAGAGAACAGTACAGCCAGAACTGCACCGATCTGCTTGAAGCCCTTGTAAGAACCGAGACCGTCTTTCAAATAGTACATGGCACCACCGCACCACTCGCCTTTTTGGTTTTTACGGCGATAGTAGATACCGAGAACATTTTCGGAATAGTTCGTCATCATGCCGAAGAAAGCAACAATCCACATCCAGAAGATTGCACCCGGACCGCCTGCGATTAACGCGCTGGCGACACCTACGATGTTACCGGTGCCGATTGTGGCTGCAAGAGCAGTACACAGAGACTGGAACTGGGAAATGGACTGATCGTCTTTATCCGTATGTTTCGTTACATGTTTGTCTTTAAAAATACCGCCGATCGTATTTTTAAACCAGTGTCCGATGTGGGACAACTGAAAAAATTTGGTCAGCACAGTCATTAGAATACCTGTACCGACGAGCAATACCAACATCGGAATTCCCCACACGAATCCGTTGATGGCACTGTTCACATTTGTGATCATTTCTACCATAATATTTCTCCTCCTTCGTTCGTATCAGGTATAACGGTTAGCACTTCACAGTAACAAGGTCTTTCCTATGAGATAAAAAAGCGCAGACATACATAAGGATGTCTACGCTGACAAATTCATAAAGGGCTGTCCTTTTGCCTGAGAGATTCGCTATATGAACATATAACTTTCACCTTCGGCCCCTACGTCAACACCAAAATGTGATAGCGTAAGTTTCTCCAGCACATCATCCGTCTGCAGTCCTCTCCTGATAGTCAGGAACCTGAAAGTGTTACTTCTTCGGTAAGCATTATGATATAGGTATTAGCTTTTTCCTGCAGATTTCACCTGATCTATTAAATTATGTAACTTTACATATTGTAGCACATAGGAGACTGTATAGCAAGAGAAAATTGTATACATGGATATCGGTATGTGAAAAGAGATAAAAAAATCCTTATAAAAGGGAGGATGCCAAGTAAAATTGCTTTTACTTGGCATTTATTATGAAAAAGTTTTTAATTAATCAGTTAACTTTGAAGTGTTCTTTGCTTTGTTGTATCTTATAGTATTAGTATACGGTGGAGAAATGTCTAAAAAATGTTGCCGAAGTGAAGTTTTTTTAAATTAAATTTGAACAAATTATGAACGAGGATGTCCCAAAGAAATAAAAGGCGTAACAGTGCATAATAGGCTTTGAAAGCAGATTATGCACTGACGCCTTCTATAAACAAACCGGATATTTACCGGTACTCAAGACATAAATACGGCTTCTTGGCAATGAGATCAGAATCCGGCGTGGATCTTGTCCGGTTCAGGATATTCTACACCGAAAGTTTCCACGGTAACCGTTTTGATCACCTGATCTTCTAAAGGACGGTCAGAGTAATCGGTAGCTGTCTCAGCGATTTTATTTACATTTTCAATGCCTTCTGTGACTTTGCCGAAAGCAGCGTAGGAGCCGTCTAAATGAGGGGCGTCCTTGTGCATGATAAAGAACTGGCTGCCGGCGGAATTGGGGTGCATGCTTCTTGCCATAGAGAGAACGCCGGCGGTGTGCTTTAAGTCATTGGGATAACCATTCTGTGCAAACTCGCCGCGGATAGAATATCCCGGACCGCCCATGCCTGTCCCTTCCGGGTCGCCGCCCTGAATCATGAAGCCCTTGATGACTCTGTGGAAAATCAGACCGTCATAGAAGTTTTTCTGGATGAGGCTGATAAAGTTGTTGACGGAGATTGGTGCGATATCAGGATAAAGCTCTGCTTTGATTACATCGCCGTTCTCCATGGTAAAAGTAACAATTGGATTCTGTGCCATTGTAAATTCCCTTTCTTCTATTATAATATAATCATGATAACTGCTCAAAGCGGGAAGAAAGTATCCCATACTGTTATTCTGAATGACAGGCTGAAACTGACATTGGGTGTGAATGGTAACAGGTATTGCGGATATGACTGCCTGAGTAACTTTGAAGAGTTATTGATAAGTATTATTGTAGCCGAAATGACGGAATCGGTAAAGAGGGTTTTGCAGATGATTAGAAAGGTTGTTTTTCTATTAAAAGAATATGAAGGAATAGATTGGGAGCTGCGGCTGACAGAATTGGTGTCGGATCTGCAAAAAAATAAGATCGCTTATGCTTTTTGCAAAGTTCCTGACAGTCATCTGGAACCTGATATAATAGAAGATAAAAATGCAGAATATGCAAAGACAGAATATGCGAATGCCCCAAATCGTGGCACGGAAGAAATATATGAAAGCAGGGATTCAGCCGCCGGTAGTAAGATAAAGCACATTATATATATATCGGATGCTCCCGCGATATGCAGAAAATTGGCGGATCGGGGATGCTGTGTGCTTCCCTATCGGCATGATTATAACCGGGAAGAAGGTTTTGAAAGCAGCAGATATTTTTATATAGCAGAGCGACTGGAAGAGATGGATTATGAATCCCTTGATATGGCATATCGCCGTCTGGCAGGTTTACCGTGGGAAATTCTCAGGACAAAACGGTGTATTATCAGGGAAACGACGGTAGAAGATGTGGATGCATTCTATCAGATATATCGGGAACCGGATATTACTGCATATATGGAAGACCTTTATGCTGACCGGAATGAGGAAATTGCCTATGTGCAGGATTATATTAAGAAGATATATCATTTCTACGGATATGGTATGTGGACAGTGACGGCGAAGGACGGAGGTCGGGTCATCGGCAGGGCAGGCATCAGTTGGCGGGAAGGGTTCGATCTGCCGGAATTGGGGTTTGTGATCGGTGTGCCCTGGCAGCGGCAGGGATACGCTTATGAGGTGTGCAGTGCGATTCTTGCATATGCTAGAGACGAATTGGGAATGACGCGGGTGCAGGCGTTGGTGATGAGGGGGAATGAGAAATCCGGAAAGCTGTGTGGAAAGCTGGGGTTTCATAAACAACAAGAAGTAAATCTGGAAAGGGAGATTTATACGGTATTCGAGATTGACTTGTGAGATGATGATGATCGGATATATTTCAATATGCATTTCTATTTACAACCAGGCACACATGTGGTAAAGTTGGCTCTGTGAAAATCTTACAACAGAAATTGGACAATAAAGCATGAAAAAAGAATTCAGAAATTCATTATTACTAATATTAACGGCACTGATCTGGGGAACAGCCTTTGTGGCACAAAGAGAGGGCGGAGCCGAGGTTGGTCCCTATACCTTCAACTGTATCCGTTCCCTGATCGGGGCGGTTGTTTTGCTTCCGGTTATTAAATTATTGGAGAAACGCACGTCAGGAGAAACTTCCCCAAATACGGCAGATAGAAAAACGCTGTGGGTGGGCGGCATATCCTGTGGAGTTGTTCTGTTTGTGGCGAGTACCTTTCAGCAGCTTGGTATGTATTATGGCACGACTGCCGGAAAAGCGGGTTTTCTAACTGCCTGCTACATTTTGATTGTTCCGTTACTTGGCTTGTTTTTGGGTAAGAAGTGTCATTGGAATGTATGGTTTAGTGTGCTGATTGCGTTATGCGGACTCTACTTCTTGTGTCTGACCAACGGTTTTACCCTTCAGCTCAGCGATGGGCTTGTACTCTTGTGTGCTGTCTCCTTTGCAGTACATATTTTGGTGATTGACCATTTCTCCCCGCTTGTAGATGGGGTAAGATTATCCTGCATTCAGTTTTTCGTATGTGGTGTACTGGGATTGGTTCCTATGATTGGTTTGGATATGCGGCATTCTGCGGCGGGAGCCGGATTGTGGATAGCGTCCCTTGGTTCTTGGGATGTCTGGCTGCCGATTCTGTATGCGGGCGTTCTATCCTGCGGCGTAGGTTACACATTGCAGGTGGTAGGTCAGGATGGCATTAATCCTACGATAGCCTCGTTGTTGATGAGCCTGGAATCTGTTTTTTCGGTGCTGGCCGGCATGATTCTTCTACATGAAACTATGAGTGGCAGAGAACTTCTTGGATGTGTTTTGGTATTTGCGGCGGTTTTGTTTGCCCAGATTCCTTTAGAAAAAAGAAGGCATAAAAGAGAAATAAAAAAATTATAAAAAGGATATTGACACCTCTAAATGATGGTGTTACAATACAACACATGAAGCAAAGGCGCTTCGAGGAAACTCGGAGTGCCTTTTTTGTTAGTATAAGGATGACTCGCAAGGCGTGACATCCGTTGTTGTTTTAACTGAATCATTTTTGTAAAAATGCGAAGCAATGGGGCTTGTGGAAAGGATAAGGAGACCATTGGATTCGCTTTTTTTCATTTTGCGAAAGGTAATTTTGCAAAATGTATATATTAAACAATGTGAGGAGGAACTATTATGACAGAAGAAATTATGGAGGTTCTAAACGGGCAAGTGTTCGGTGTCTGGTTTTTGATTGGTGCCGCGCTGGTATTCTGGATGCAGGCTGGATTTGCCATGGTAGAGACAGGTTTTACCAGAGCGAAGAATGCGGGAAATATCATCATGAAGAATCTGATGGATTTCTGTATCGGTACTGTAATGTTTATCCTGATCGGTTTCAGTTTGCTGCTTGGCGAGGATATGGTTGGACTGATCGGTAAACCTGGTTTTGACATTTTTACTGCATACGAAAGTTTTGACTGGTCCAACTTCGTATTCAACTTAGTATTCTGTGCTACCACGGCTACAATCGTATCCGGTGCGATGGCAGAGAGAACCAAATTCTTAAGCTACTGTGTCTATTCCGCAGTAATTTCTGCTTTGATTTATCCAATCGAGGCACATTGGATTTGGGGCGGCGGCTGGTTATCACAGATTGGTTTTCACGATTTTGCCGGTTCTTGTGCAATTCATATGGTAGGTGGTATTTCTGCACTGATTGGCGCTAAGATTCTCGGTCCCCGTATCGGCAAATTCACTAAGGATAAGAACGGAAAAATTACGAAAGTAAATGCTTTTCCGGGACACAGCATCCCGCTTGGTTCACTTGGTGTATTCATCCTGTGGTTAGGCTGGTACGGTTTCAACGGTGCGGCAGCTACAAGCATTGATCAGTTGGGTTCTATTTTTGTAACAACAACGATTGCTCCTGCTGTTGCAACTGTAGTATGTATGATCTTTACTTGGATTAAATATGGTAAACCTGATGTATCCATGTGTTTGAATGCATCATTGGCAGGGCTTGTTGCGATTACGGCACCTTGTGATGTTACGGATGCTTTCGGTGCGATCGTGATCGGTGCAGTTGCAGGTCTTCTGGTAGTATTTGGTGTTTGGCTTTTAGATTACAAGTTACGTGTTGATGATCCGGTTGGTGCGGTTGCAGTACATATGATGAACGGTATCTGGGGTACTATTGCAGTTGGTTTATTTGCAACGAACACAGCGCCGGGTTACTCCATCGCAGATGCAAACGGCAACGAGCTTGTAGGTCTCTTCTATGGCGGTGGATTTAAGCTTCTTGGTTTACAGCTTATCGGTTTCGTATCCGTGGCAGCATGGACAGCAGTGACGATTACCATTGTATTTCTTGTTATTAAAGCAACAATCGGACTTCGTGCTTCTCAGGAAGAAGAGATCATCGGTCTGGATGCGACAGAGCATGGTCTTGCATCTGCCTATTCAGGATTCAGTATTATGGATGTGTCCAATACGATGTCTATGGATATCAATGAGAACACAAGCCTTGGTACAGACGATTATGAGTCTGCTACACAGGTACAGAAGGATGCGGCCGTTCAGGTTGCTCAGGTTCCTGTTGCATCTGCAACGGGTATCTATAAGGTATCCATCATTGCCAAACTGTCCAGATATGATCAGTTGCGTAAGGCAATGAATGATCTTGGTGTAACCGGTATGACGGTAACACAGGTTATGGGCTGCGGTATTCAGAAAGGTGCCGGCGAAATGTATCGTGGTGTTGAGATAGATGCAACCTTACTGCCGAAGGTTAAAGTAGAAGTTGTAGTCAGCAAGATTCCTGTAGACGCTGTTGTGGAGGCTGCTAAGAAAGCCCTTTACACAGGTCATATCGGAGACGGTAAGATCTTCGTATACAATGTTGATAAAGTTGTTAAGATCCGTACAGGTGAAGAAGACTTTGCAGCATTGCAGGATGTAGAATAGGCTGAACAAATTCAGAGGCTGAATAAATTCAGCCGCAAGTTAATTATGCGTATACCTATATCCCTTAGTTTGTATATATAAAACGGGCTCCTTGGTGCTTCCACCGCCGAGGGGCTTGTTTTATGTGATAGGAAAGTGACCGGGCAGTGGTGAGAAGCAAGACTTTTTTATTGCTGCGGGTACAGATTAAAAAAATGCTAAAACATGATATTGCTGTATGGAAAATCTTGTTACACATCAGAGATGTATGGTATGATAAGAACACGTTTTGAGCCGGGAAAATAGAATGTGCGTCATCCTATAGATTAGAATATCCGATTCCGGTTCAAAATAATAGAAAACGGCAGAGCAGTAAGAATGGAGGAAAAATGAGAAAAACTAAAATTGTATGTACCTTGGGTCCCTCTACGGACAATGAAAGTGTATTAAAACAAATGATGATAGAGGGAATGAACGTAGCCAGATGCAATTTTTCCCATGGAACCTACGACGAGCATAAGAAGAGAATGGATATGGTCAAGAAGCTTCGTAAAGAAGTGGGCAAGCCGGTAGCTGTTCTACTGGATACCAAGGGGCCGGAGGTTCGTGTTAAGGACTTCAAGGAAGGAAAAGTAACGTTAGAAGAAGGACAGCTTTTTACTTTGACGGCAGAAGAAGTGGAAGGTACGAAAGACAAGGTAAGTGTTACGTATAACCGGCTCTACGAAGATTTGGAAGTAGGAATGCGCGTGCTGATTGATGACGGGCTGATTGAGATGAAAGTAGAGAAGGTGAATAAGAATGATATCGTCTGCCGTGTCATTAACGGCGGGGTGGTATCTAACCACAAAGGTGTCAATGTGCCGGATGTGGATCTGTCTATGCCCTATATCAGCGATAAAGACAGAGAAGATATTCTTTTCGGTATCAGTCAGGATGTGGATTTTATTGCGGCATCTTTCGTACAGAAGAAGGAAGATATTTTACAGCTCCGTAAGCTGTTAGAGAAAAACGGCGGTGAGGATATCAAGATTATCTCTAAGATCGAAAACGCACAGGGTGTAGCAAATATCGATGATATCATTGAAGTGTCAGATGGTATCATGGTGGCACGTGGTGATATGGGGGTTGAGATTCCTTATGAGGAAGTGCCGGTTATCCAGAAAAAAATCATCAAGAAAGTATACCGTGCCGGAAAACAGGTAATCACGGCGACGCAGATGTTAGAGTCTATGATTAAGAATCCGAGACCGACCCGTGCGGAGACGACGGATATCGCCAATGCGGTGTATGACGGAACCAGTGCGATTATGTTATCCG
This sequence comes from Lachnospiraceae bacterium, assembly GCA_017936885.1. Classification (GTDB taxonomy): domain Bacteria; phylum Bacillota; class Clostridia; order Lachnospirales; family Lachnospiraceae; genus UBA3282. Next base: position 147,183 of record JAGBEO010000003.1, read on the forward strand.
GAGAGACGGCAGCGGGTGCCTATCCTGTGGAAGCAGTCAGAACGATGGTAAGAATTGCAGAGCGTACAGAACAGGATGTGGATTACCGCAAGCGTTTCTTCGAGTTTGAGCGGGAAGCCAATCCGGATATTACAGATGCCATCTGTCACGCTACCTGTACGACAGCATTAGACTTAAATGCCAAAGCAATCGTGACAGTCACTAAGTCGGGCAGATCAGCCCGAATGGTGTCCAGATATCGTCCGGAGAGTGACATTATCGGCTGTGCGACTACAGAGAAGGTGTGCAGGCAGTTATCCTTATCATGGGGAGTGTCGCCGGTTTTGATTAAGGAAGAGCAAGAGGTATTTAATCTGTTTGACAAAGCGATTATGGCAGCAAAGAAAATCGGACTGTTAAATGAAGGAGATTTGACAGTCATCACATCCGGTGTACCGATCGGGTTCTCCGGGACAACGAATATGATTAAAGTGCAGATTGTATAAATAACAACTCCCGGCATATATTTACGGTATGCCGGGAGTTGTAGTAAAGATCACTCTATTTTTGTGATTCTAGTTCCAGACAGTCTTCTGTATGATCTTCAAAAGAATCGGAAAGATACTGATAAAATTCTTCCTCTTTTCGCCCTAATCCATTATAGAAAACGATATAGTGCGGTGTTGGTATTTTAATGCGTTTTTCACGCTCAGATCATCTGTCTCCGTATAAGTGGTTCCGTTCAGGGCGTTATAAAGCTCTAAAAGCCGGACCTTATCCTTGAAGAGTTGTCTGAAGACTCTGTCTTTATAGGTAAAATAAACTGGCTGCTTTGTTCTTGGGGTTTCCGTAATGTTCATTATTTTCTCCTTTCTTACGGTATTGCAGGGAACAATGACCTGTAAGAAAAGTCTGTCTTGATTCCCTGCTCAGTTATTTGTTGAATTGATAGCAAGGATTCTAAAACAGATTGAATACCGGATATGGTATTCATAAGAAAATAGAATAAAACGAATTTCCGTTAGAATTATATGCTATAAAAAGATTGTAGCAAAGGTATCGGTATGGTGTCAAGAGTTTTTATAAAAACAAGCTAACCACCGGAATTGTTACCAAACTTAAAATAGTAGTCAGGATAATCCCCTGGGAAATCGTATCGGTTTCCACATTCAACTGCTTGGACAGCATCAGCGGCATATTGGCAGCGGGCACCGCAAGCATCAGCGCCATGGTGTTGAGAATCAGCGTATTGTGTACAAACGGGCGTACCAGCAGAATACAGCCGATGGGAATGAGAATCTGGCGCAGCAGCGTAAAGACATACAACCTTGGGTGGGAAAAGATCTCTTTCGGTGCCATTTGCGCTACGGACACACCGAGAACCAGCATGGACAGAAGCGTGGTAGCTCTGCCGATATAAGACATAGTGGATGTGATGATAACAGGTACATCGAAATTGCCCAGATAAAATACGATCGTAGCAACCGCAGAGACGGTTCCGGCGTTGATGATCTTTTGCCAACGGCTGGAAGTGGCAGACGTGTCACAATCGGAATCGGACTGTTTGGCAGCGGCTTTCTGTAAAGTGGAAATACCAAATGTATAAATCAATATGTTAAAGAGCAGATTAAAAATAGATACAAAGATCAAGGACTCCGTACCCAGTACGGCAGAGGCCAGCGGAATACCGATAAAACCGGTATTGCCGAAGATTGTCAGCATCCGATAAGCATAGTGGTACCGGTTCGGAACACGAAGAATATAGGGAATCAGGAAACTGAATGCGATCAGGATAGCATAGATAGCAGCATATATGCCGAGTGAAAGGGCAAGTTCCTGTATGGATACCTTGGGACCGTCATCGAACGCAGAACAGATCAGCAGCGCCGGATTTGTTACATTAACAATTAAACCGGAGATCTGTTTGGAAGTCATTTCAGACAACATTTCTTTTTGAAACAGGAGCATTCCGATTCCGATTAAAATAAAGATAATAATCATTTGCTGCAATACAACTTCAATACTCATATGATTTGTTCCTTTTCTTCTATAATAATATATTATCATTGCCTGTTACAGGTCATTTCAAACACAGACAGAATCATCTGTCAGCAACAACTTGTCCATTATAGCACGATTTCCTTAATATGTAAAAATACATATCCGATTATAGACGAAATGGCGGTAAGTATTATATACTTAATGTTAGTTTGTAGTAGCAATTTATCCTTTGGAGATACACAGGAAATCTGCAGGTTTAAGAAAGGAGCATGGATATCACGATGCAGCAGTATATCATGGCATTAGATCAGGGAACCACCAGTTCCCGCTGTATTTTGTTTGACAGAAAGGGAACGATCTGCAGTAAGGCACAGAAGGAATTTACACAGATCTATCCGCAGGCGGGATGGGTAGAGCATAATCCCCGTGAAATATGGGCTTCCCAGTTGGCTGTGGCAATTGAGGCGATGGCGAATATCGGAGCAACTGCATCGCAGATAGCGGCGATCGGTATCACCAATCAGCGTGAGACAACTATTGTCTGGGATAAGAAGACGGGAGAGCCGGTTTATAATGCTATTGTGTGGCAGTGTCGCAGAACGGCGGAATTTATTGATGAATTAAAAGAGCAGGGATATACTGAGATGATACGGGCCAAGACGGGACTTGTGCCGGATGCCTATTTCTCAGGCAGTAAGATTGCGTGGATATTAGATCATGTGGAGGGGGCAAAGGAACGCGCTGAGCGCGGCGAACTTCTCTTCGGCACAGTGGACAGCTGGCTGATCTGGAATCTGACCAAGGGCGCTGTACATGCGACGGATTACACTAATGCTTCACGGACGATGCTTTATAATATACATGAATTAAAGTGGGATGAAGAACTGTTATCTATTCTGCGTATCCCGGAACAGATGCTGCCGGAGGTAAAACCATCCAGTGCAATTTATGGTATGAGTGACAGCAGTATTTTCGGTGCACCCATTCCTATTGCGGGAATAGCCGGTGACCAGCAGGCAGCATTGTTCGGCCAGTGTTGTTTTGAACCGGGGCAGGTGAAGAATACTTACGGTACGGGTTGCTTCTTATTGATGCACACCGGAAAGGATGCGATTGCATCTAAGCATGGATTGCTGACTACTATTGCGGCGGGGAGTGAGAAGCAGCCGGAGTATGTCTTAGAGGGCAGTGTGTTTGTGGCAGGTGCGGCAGTGCAGTGGATGCGGGATGAAATGCGTATGATGAAGATTGCGCAGCATTCTGAGAAATATGCCATGCGGGTAGAAGACAGCAATGGAGTCTATGTGGTGCCTGCTTTCGTAGGAATGGGAACACCTTACTGGAATCCATATGCAAGGGGAACCGTTGTGGGGATTACAAGAGGATGCCAAAAGGAGCATTTTGTCCGGGCGACATTAGAATCCATCGCTTATCAGTCAGCGGATGTTCTGCTTGCCATGGAGGAGGATGCTGGGATTGCATTAAGTGAGCTTAAAGTAGATGGCGGAGCCAGTACCAATGATTTCCTTATGCAGTTTCAGGCCGATATCATCGGGCAGAGCGTGCACCGTCCAAGCTGTACTGAGACTACGGCGCTGGGTGCCGCTTATCTGGCAGGACTGTCCACAGGCTATTGGAAGGACAAGGAAGAGATCTGTGAGAATTGGCAGTTAGACCGGCGCTTTGAGGCGGCGATGGAGGAAGAGAAACGGAAGAAGCTTTATAAAGGATGGAAACGGGCGGTCAGATGTGCCCTGGCGTGGGCAGAGGATGAAGAGTGAAAGTGATTGCGAAACTCACTTAGGTTTGCACAATTAGTTGAACGCTGTGATGAGTTTCGCAAATGCCTATAGAGAATTGAAATAGGAAGGATATTAAAATGAATATAAGTTATAATGAAAAGAACCGCGTATTTAAATTAGATACAGCGCATACCAGCTATTGTATCGGTATTGTGGATGAGGAGAATTTCGTCGGACACATTTATTATGGAAGAAAATTAAGCGAGGATAATCTCGTTTATCGGATGCGTACTATGGAAGCACCCTTTGTACCTTCTCAGAATAATAGGGACAGAACTTCTTTCTTAGATTCGTTCCCGATGGAATATACGGGCAATAATCTGGGAGATTACAGGGAAGGAACCTTAAGCGTCAGAAGCGCGGGCGGACATACGGGCGTGTCGCTGTCTTTTGTTTCCCATCGGATTTATGACGGCAAAGAAGGACTGGAAGGCTTACCGGCTACTTTTGGCAGGGAAAATGAATGCAAGACATTGGAGCTCGTTTGCGAGGATAAGCATTTGGACTTACAGGTTATTTTGTCCTATAGTATTTTTGCAGACAACGATGCTATTGCCAGAAGCGTTAAAGTAGTGAATCACGGCAAAGAGCCGATTTATCTGACGAGAGTATTATCTGCCTGTATCGATATGGATAACGAGGAATATGAGATGATCACACTGCACGGGTCATGGGCGAGGGAGCGCGCTATCCAGACCCGCCCTGTGATGCTTGGCAAGCAGGGTGTCTCTTCCGTGCGTGGAGAGTCCAGCCATCAGGAACATCCCTTTATGGCATGGAAACAGAAGCAGACAACCGAAGAAACCGGTGACATTTACGGAATGAATTTTGTATATTCCGGCAACTTTCTGGCACAGATTGAAGCCAATCAGTTCGGCAGCATCCGTGCGATGATGGGGATTCATCCGGAGAATTTCTGCTGGAAGCTGGAAACAGGAGAAAGTTTCCAGGCGCCGGAGGTTATCTGTATTTATTCCGCAGAAGGCATCGGTGGTATGACAAGGAGCCTGCATGATCTGTACCGGAACCATCTGATCCGCGGTGAATATAAAGATAAGAAAAGACCGATTCTGATCAACAACTGGGAAGCAACCTATTTTGATTTTGATACGGAGAAATTACTGGATATTGCCAGACAGGCATCCGAACTGGGGATTGAGATGCTGGTTATGGATGACGGCTGGTTTGGACATAGAAATGATGATAACACAAGCTTAGGTGACTGGCAGGTTAATGAGACCAAGATAAACGGCGGTTTGAAATATTTGGTAGATGAAGTGAACAAGCTGGGTATGAAATTCGGTATTTGGTTTGAACCGGAAATGATCTCGCCGGATTCCAATCTATACAGAGCGCACCCCGACTGGGCGATTGCGATTCCCGGCAGAAGCGGAAGCCTTGCCAGAAATCAGTATGTGCTGGACTTGACCAGACAAGAAGTCAGGGATTATATATACGATATGGTGGCGGCGGTTCTGCACAGCGCCAACATTGAATATGTAAAATGGGATATGAACAGACAGCTAAGCGATATCGGAAGTTATGGTCTGCCGGCAGACAGACAGGGAGAGCTGTACCACAGACAGGTGCTGGCTTTGTATGAAATGCAGGAGAGACTGGTCACGGAGTTTCCCCATTTGCTTCTGGAGAATTGTTCCGGCGGCGGCGCCAGATTTGACGCCGGTATGCTTTACTACAGTCCCCAGATCTGGTGTTCCGATGATACGGATGCGGTGGAGAGACTTTCCATTCAGGCGGGCACGGCAATGATCTATCCGTTGTCGGCCATGGGCGCCCATGTGTCCGATTGTCCGAATCATACGGTGGGCAGGGTAACGCCGTTTGAAACGCGAGGATATGTGGCACTGGCAGGTACGTTTGGATACGAATTGGATGTCACGAAGATCCCGGAAGAGGACCGTGATATGATCCCGGATCAGGTTGCTATGTACCATAAGTATAATGATCTAGTGCGTCAGGGAGATTACTACCGTATCGCACATTATACCGAGAATCATTTCTATGATTGTTACGAAGTGGTGGCGAAAGATAAGAGTGAAGCGCTCATTACTTATATCCAGGTATTAAACCGACCTAACTATCACAGCAGACGGATTTATATTCCTGGGTTAGACCCTGAGAAAACATATGCGATTGCCAATGCACAGGACTGGCCGGAGATCAGTCAGACCGAGTATAAAGGAGACACTTTACATTATGCAGGTCTTAATATTCCACCGCTGTGGGGGGATTTCAAAGGAAGGTTGCTGCATTTGAAGGCATTGCCTTGATGAGTTTTGCAATTACTTAAATAAAATATGGTAACAGAAAGGACATAAATCATGATCGTACAAAAGTATAAAGATATGTTACAAGGTAAATCGGTGATCCGTCAGTTGTCGGAGTTCGCTACGGCAAGGGGTGCGGAGATAGGTTATGAAAATGTGTTTGATTACAGTCTAGGTAATCCGTCTGTGCCGGTGCCGCAGCAGTTTACAGACACCATGATTCAAATGCTGCAGGAGAAAAATCCCATGGAGCTGCACGGTTACAGCCAGAGCCTGGGTATCCCCTCCGTGAGAGATAAGGTAGCAGCTTCCCTGAATAAGAGATTTGGCATGAATTATACAGGCAATCACATCTTCATGACGACAGGTGCGGCAGGTGCGATCGCCCATGCATTGCGGTGCGTGTCGCAGCCGGGTGATGAGATTCTTACGTTTGCACCTTATTTTCCGGAATATAATCCTTACATCAATCTGACAGGCGCGGCGCTTAAAGTAGTGCCTGCCAATACGGAGAATTTCCAGATCAACTTCGAAGCCTTCGAAGAAATGCTTACCGATAAGGTAGCGGCGGTGTTGATCAACACACCGAACAATCCGTCCGGTATGGTATATTCTACAGCGACGATTCGGGAATTAGCAAGAATTATGACGGAGAAATCCGAGAAGTACGGTCACGATATTTTCCTGATCTCCGATGAACCGTACAGGGAGATCGTATTTGCCGGCGTGGACGCACCGTATCCGTCTAAATTTTACAAGAATACCTTGTCCTGTTATTCCTTTTCTAAGTCGTTGTCTCTGCCGGGTGAACGTATCGGTTATATTGCCGTTAACCCGGAATGTACCGATGCGGAACTGATCAGCACTATGTGTGGCCAGATCTCCAGAGGAACAGGACACAATTGCCCGCCGTCCATTATACAGCTTGCGGTGGCTGAGGTGCTTGATCTGACTTCGGATCTGTCTGTCTATGAGACGAATATGAATATTCTATATAAGGAACTGACGAGCCTCGGTTTCGAGTGCATCAAACCGGGCGGAACCTTCTATATGTTCCCCAAGTCGCCGGAAGCGGATGCGGTCGCTTTCAGTGAAAAGGCGAAGAAGTACGATTTGATTCTGGTACCGAGCAACAGTTTCGGCGTAGACGGTTACTTCCGTCTTGCGTACTGTATTGATACGGAGAAGGTGGAGCGTTCTTTAGAGGCATTCCGGAAGTTTGTAAAGACTGAGTATGGTAATTTGTAATTTGTAATTGTATAAAATGCATAATCAGCACAGCTGCGCTTTCGCTTTGTTCCAGACGCAACGGACACCGGGGCTGGTTATGGTGATGCAGTTTGCTGTTGATTAAAAATTTAGAGAAAGAGGGAATGGATATGTATCAAGCCGGGCTTATTTTGGAAGGCGGCGGCATGAAAGGGATTTATACCGCCGGCGTATTGGATTTCTTTCTGGAGAAAGGGATTGATTTTTCAAGCTGTTACGGAGTATCCGCAGGCGCCTGCTGTCTGTGCAGTTATTTGTCAAAGCAGAAAGGAAGAGCTTACCATGTAAATGTGGATTATCTGGATCAGAAAGCGTATTGCAGCGTGGAAAGTCTGTTAAAGACCGGAGATTTGTTCGGGACCGATATGTGTTATGGATTGATTCCGGATTATCTGAACCCATATGATTATGATGCGTTTAACCGCTATGAAGGTAAAGCATACGCAGTGGTTACTAATATCAGAACAGGAGAAGCGGAATATATGTTATTGGAAGACATGCACAGAGATATTATTGCTGTGCGTGCTTCCAGTTCTATGCCGTTGGTTTCGAGAAATGTACGGATCGGCGATGAGCTTTATCTGGACGGCGGTATTGCAGATTCCATTCCTCTCAGACGTTCTATGAAGGATGGCAATACGAAGAATGTCATCGTTATGACGAAAGAGGAAGGTTATATCAGGAAGCCTGCCGGAAAAGAACTGGCGCTCATAAAGGCAAGGTATATACGTTATCCTAAGATATATGAGCTTATGAGGGAAAGACACCTTGCCTATAACAGCACGGTACAGTATATCGAAGAAATGCAGGCACAGGACAAAGTATTCGTAATCCGTCCCAAACATAAAAGTGATGTGGGAAGAGTAGAAAAAGACAGGGCAAAGCTTGAGGCGCTTTATGAAGAGGGATATCGCGATGCCCAAAATTGTTATTTGGATTTGATGGAATATCTGCACAAATAGTATAATAAGTTATAAGGAAAGGTATGGAAATACAATATGGATATCATAGAAATTTTAAAGGCTGTACTCTTCGGTATCGTAGAGGGAATTACGGAATGGCTTCCTATCAGCAGTACGGGACATATGATTTTGTTGAATGAATTTGTTACCCTGAATGTGTCAGAAGAATTCTGGGAGATGTTTCTGGTTGTTATTCAGCTTGGAGCGATTCTGGCGGTAGTCATTTTATTCTGGGATAAAATATTTCCGTTTCGTTTTAAGGAAAAACCTGTCATCAGGAAAGACATCTTTGTGCTGTGGTTTAAGATTCTGGTGGCGTGTATACCAGCGGCGGTGATCGGACTTGCTTTTGATGATGTGTTTGATGCGCTCTTTTATAATCCGTGGTGCGTGGCAATAGCGCTGATCGTCTTCGGTATCGCTTTCATTTTTATTGAAAACAGAAATAAGAATGTATCCGCCAGGATTACCGGGCTGGATCAGATCACCTATCAGACGGCGTTGATGATCGGTGTCTTTCAGCTGCTTGCAGCCATATTTCCCGGTACATCCCGTTCCGGCGCAACGATCGTGGGAGCGCTTTTAATAGGAGTGTCCAGAACTGTGGCGGCGGAGTTTACATTCTTTCTTGCTATTCCGGTTATGCTTGGCGCCAGCCTTTTGAAGATTGTGAAGTTTGGGTTCAGTTTCACAGGCACGGAACTGACCATATTATTTGTAGGAATGATCGTTGCTTTTGCAGTATCCGTGGTTGTAATCAGGTTCCTGATGGGATATATCAAAAAACATGATTTTAAAGTATTCGGATGGTATCGTATTGTGCTGGGTGTGGCAGTGCTGTTATATTTCGCATTGGCATAATTATAATAGATGGGGATAAAATTCAGTGATTTATAATGATTTTTATGTCATTTCGTATAAAATACGGGAAGAAAGTGTTCTTATTTGTTACAGATTGTTGATTGACAGTGCATTTTGATTGCGATAAAATCCTCATATGATCCAAAATCAGTGGATGATAGGGTATTATGAAAAAGCAGTAACAGTAACGCGTGTTGTTCGGTAGGCCGAATATGTGGAAGGAGAATACTTATGGCAGAGACCAAGAAAACAGCAATTGTGAAACCAGTAGCTAAAGCAGTAGCAGCTAAAGCCGCAGATACAAAGACAGCAGAAGTAAAAACAACTCCGGTAGCACCTGTAGCAAAGGCAGAGCCTGTAGTGGAAGAGAAGAAAGTAACCGTTAAGAAAGAGGCAGCTAAGAAGACAACTGCTAAGAAGGCAGCAGAGAAGAAAGCACCTGCTAAGAAAGAGGCAGTTAAGAAGACAACAGAAGCCAAGAAAACAACAGCAGCAAAGAAGACGGCTGTAAAAGAGACATTACATGTACAGTTTGCTGGTAAGACATATACAACGGAAGATCTTGTTAAGATTGCCAAAGATGTATGGAAATATGACTTACAGCAGAATGAAGATGATTTCAAGACAGTAGAGTTATATGTTAAGCCTGAAGAGCATACTGTTTACTATGTGATCAATGGCGATGTGACAGGCAGCTTCGGAATTTAATGTTGTTAAGGCATCTGATATCAGAATGCCGGGTACACAAGTAGCACAAACGGAAGCAATTGGTTTGAGTGATAAGCTTGAACTGATTGCTTTTTTTGTTTTTTGTATTTTAAAAACTTTTTTTAAAGATTTTTCATAGTTTTTTCATAATTTTTTTCCCAAGATATGTTGACAACTAAATATCTAAGTGATAACTTACTACTAGAAGATGTTAGCACTCTAAAGAGTTGAGTGCTAACAATGGGAGATATGGTATGCAGTTGGATGAAAGAAAATATAAAATATTGCAAGCCATCATTCGTAATTATCTGGAGACAGGAGAGCCGGTCGGAAGCCGCACGATTTCCAAATATACCGACTTGAACCTAAGCTCGGCAACCATTCGTAATGAAATGGCTGATTTGGAGGAACTGGGATACATTCTGCAGCCTCATACTTCCGCCGGACGTATTCCGTCAGACAAAGGCTATCGCCTCTATGTGGATAAGATGATGGAGGAGAAAGAGCGGGAAGTAGAAGAGATGAAAGAAATACTTCTTGAGAAGGAAGATAAAATGGATCATCTCCTGAAACAGGCAGCGAAGGTTCTGGCGAACAATACTGAGTATGCAGCCATGATTTCAGCACCGCAGTATCATCACAATAAACTGAAATTTATTCAGTTATCAAGAGTAGATGTCAATCAGATTCTGGCAGTTATCGTAGTGGAAGGCAACGTAATTAAGAATACGATGCTGACGGTGGCAGAGGAATTAAGCGATGAGACATTGCTTAAACTCAATATTCTGTTAAATACTCATTTGAATGGGCTGTCGCTGGAAGAGATCAATTTGGGAATGATTTCAGCCATGAAACAGCAGGCGGGGATTCACAGTGAGATCGTAGCAAGCGTGATTGATGCAGTGGCGGAAGCAATTAAGGCAGATGAAGACTTGGAGATTTACACAAGCGGCACCAAGAACTTTTTCAAATATCCGGAACTTGCGGATCATGAGAGAGCGAGTGAGCTGATCACCACCTTTGAAGAAAAACAGGTACTGAGTGAACTGGTGCAGGAAAATCTGTCAGATGATAACAATACCGGCATTCAGGTTTATATCGGGAATGAGACTCCCGTAGTCGGCATGAAAGACTGCAGCATCGTGACAGCTACTTATGAGCTGGATGAGGGTATGAAAGGAACCATCGGTATTATCGGTCCGAAGCGAATGGATTATGAGAAAGTGGTCAGTAACCTGAAGCTTTTAAAACATCAGTTGGACGATTTATATAAGAAGAATTAGAATCAAAACAGTCATCAAATAGCCGACGGTAGGAAAGACTAAGGACTATCTGATAGAAAGGAATGAGAGACGTGGCAGAAGAAAAGATGCAGGATGAAAACATAACACAGGAAAGTGTGACAGAAGAAAATGTAACAATGGAAGACCAAACAGCCGAAGTGGAACTGGACAGAGCAGAAGATGCTGATAAAGAGGTCTCCAAGGAAGAACAGAAAGAAAAGAAGAAAAAAGAAAAATCCGATAAAAAGCAGGATGCCCTGAAAGAGAAAATTGATGAGCTGGAAGATCGGGTCAAACGTCAGATGGCTGAGTTTGATAATTTTCGTAAGCGAACGGAGAAAGAAAAGACAGCAATGTTTGAGACCGGTGCCAAAAGCGTAATCGAAAAGATTCTTCCCGTAGTTGATAACTTCGAGAGAGGTTTGGCAAGTATACCGGAAGAAGAGAAGGGCAGCGGTTTTGCACAGGGCATGGAAATGATTTACAAGCAGTTAATGACAGAGCTTGAGAACATGGAAGTAAAGCCGATCCCGGCAGTGGGAGAGGAATTCAATCCCGATTTCCATAATGCAGTGATGCAGGTGGAGAGTGAGGAATATGAATCCGGTGTGATTGCACAGGAACTTCAAAAAGGTTATACCTATCGTGACAGTGTTGTACGGCACTCCATGGTAGCAGTTGTAGAGTAATATTAATTTTTATAGTATATAGGAGGAAATAGTTATGAGTAAAATTATCGGTATTGACTTAGGAACAACAAACAGCTGCGTAGCAGTTATGGAAGGTGGTAAGCCTGTAGTTATCGCAAATACAGAGGGCGCAAGAACAACACCGTCTGTTGTGGCATTTACAAAGACAGGAGAGAGACTGGTAGGAGAACCGGCTAAGCGTCAGGCAGTAACCAACGCTGACAAGACCATCGCATCCATCAAGAGAGATATGGGTACAGACAGAGGCCGTACCATCGATGATAAGAAATATTCTCCACAGCAGATTTCCGCTATGATTCTGCAGAAATTGAAAGCAGATGCTGAGAATTACTTAGGCGAGAAGGTTACAGAGGCAGTTATTACCGTTCCGGCTTACTTTAACGATGCCCAGAGACAGGCAACCAAGGATGCAGGTAAGATCGCCGGACTTGATGTAAAACGTATTATCAACGAGCCTACAGCAGCAGCTCTTGCTTATGGTCTTGACAATGAGAAAGAGCAGAAGATCATGGTATACGACTTAGGCGGCGGTACATTTGATGTATCCATTATCGAAATCGGTGACGGCGTCATCGAGGTATTGTCCACAAACGGTGATACATTCCTCGGCGGTGATGACTTCGACCAGAAGATCATTGACTGGATGCTGGCAGAGTTCAAGGCTCAGGAAGGTGTGGACTTATCCGGTGATAAGATGGCACTTCAGAGATTAAAAGAAGCAGCAGAGAAAGCTAAGAAAGAGCTTTCCTCCGCTACTACAACAAATATTAATCTTCCGTTTATCACTGCAACGGCGGAAGGACCGAAGCACTTTGATATGAACCTGACCAGAGCTAAATTTGATGAGTTGACACATGATCTGGTTGAGAGAACAGCTATTCCTGTTCAGAACGCTATGAAAGATGCAGGCTTAACGAACGCTGACCTTGGTCAGGTATTGTTAGTAGGCGGTTCTACGCGTATTCCTGCCGTACAGGAGAAGGTAAAACAGTTGACCGGCAAAGAGCCCAGCAAATCCCTGAATCCTGACGAGTGTGTAGCACTTGGTGCATCCATTCAGGGTGGTAAATTAGCAGGCGATGCAGGCGCAGGCGAGATCCTGCTTCTGGATGTTACTCCGCTTTCCTTATCTATCGAGACAATGGGCGGCGTAGCTACCAGACTGATCGAGAGAAATACAACGATCCCGACCAAGAAGAGTCAGATCTTCTCCACCGCAGCAGATAATCAGACTGCAGTAGATATCAATGTAGTACAGGGTGAAAGACAGTTCGCGAAGGATAACAAGTCCCTCGGACAGTTCAGATTAGACGGTATCCCTCCGGCAATGAGAGGTGTTCCGCAGATCGAGGTAACCTTCGATATCGATGCCAACGGTATCGTAAATGTATCTGCTAAGGATCTGGGAACAGGTAAAGAGCAGCACATCACCATCACGGCAGGCTCCAATATGTCTGATGACGAAATCGATAGAGCAGTCAAAGAAGCCGCTGAGTATGAGGCTCAGGATAAGAAGAGGAAAGAAGCGATTGATACAAGAAATGATGCAGATTCCTTCGTATTCCAGACAGAGAAGGCTTTAAGTGAAGTGGGCGACAAGATCGATGCTTCCGAGAAGGCCGGCGTAGAAGCTGATCTGCAGGCTGTAAAGGATATCTTAGAGAAGACTAAGGATCAGGAAATGACAGATGCACAGCTCGATGAGTTAAAAGCAGCGAAAGAGAAACTGACCACTTCCGCACAGTCCCTGTTCACCAAGATGTATGAGAATATGCAGCAGGCTCAGGGCGGCCCTGCACCTGATATGGGTGGTGCGGCAGATGCACAGGCGGGTCCTGCAGATGATGTAGTAGACGGAGATTACAGAGAGGTTTAATGTAAAGACTAAAAGAAGTTCTAAGGTGTCGGAATACGGCGCCTTAGAACTCCTATGTTTGTCCCGGAAGAAATTGCATGGGCAATTTCTTGTCAGCGTATCATTTTTATTGGCAGAAAATGCAGCAATTACTTTTCGGGGTAGAAAATATACAATATATGTAATATAAGACTGAGAACAGATAGGACATAGATATATAGGAAGGTTACGATTATGGCAGAACAGAAAAGAGATTATTATGAGGTACTCGGCGTAGACAAAAATGCCGACGAGGCCGCAATTAAAAAAGCATATAGAGTTCTGGCTAAAAAATATCATCCTGATATGAATCCCGGCGATGCGGAAGCGGAGAAGAAATTTAAGGAAGCGTCCGAAGCCTATGCAGTCCTGAGTGATCCGGAGAAAAGACGACAGTATGACCAGTATGGCCATGCTGCCTTTGACGGTGCTGGGGGAGCCGGAGGATTCGGCGGCTTTGATTTCAACAGTGCTGACTTTAGCGATATTTTCGGAGATATTTTTGGTGATATCTTTGGAGGAGGCCGGCGAGGCGGCAGAAATAACGGTCCGATGAAGGGTGCCAATATCCGTACCAGCGTCCGAATTACTTTTGAGGAAGCAGTGTTCGGTGTGGAGAAAGAAATTGAGCTGACATTGAAAGATGAATGTACGGCATGTCATGGAACCGGCGCGAAGCCGGGCACCAGTCCAGAGACATGTACCAAGTGCGGAGGTAAAGGTCAGGTAGTATTTACCCAGCAGTCCTTCTTCGGTACTGTGAGAAATGTGCAGACCTGTCCGGATTGTCACGGAACCGGTAAAGTGATCAAAGACAAATGTCCGGATTGCCGCGGAACAGGATACATTGCTAATAAGAAGAAGATTCAGGTGTCTATCCCTGCGGGTATTGATAACGGACAGTGTGTCCGCATCCGTGATAAGGGAGAACCGGGAACAAACGGCGGACCGAGAGGAGATCTGTTGGTCGAGGTTATCGTAGGCAGACATCCGATCTTCCAGAGACAGGATGAAAATATTTATTCTACTGTACCGATGTCCTTTGCAATTGCTGCATTGGGCGGTGATATCGTGATCGACACCGTAGACGGCAAAGTAATCTATGAGGTGAAACCCGGAACCCAGACGGATACCAAGGTGCGTCTGAAAGGAAAGGGTGTTCCTTCCTTGCGAAATAAAGACGTGCGCGGTGATCACTATGTGACATTGGTGGTACAGGTGCCGGATAAATTGTCCCATGAAGCGAAGGAACTTTTAAAGAAGTTTGATGAGCAGACGGGTGATACCTTGAATGCTGCGAAGAATGTGTCTTCCGGTAATGCGGATGACCAGCCGAGCGGCGGGAAAGGGAAGAAGAAGTTTTGGAAGTAAATAGTAGTACCGGCACAATTTAATAAATGCTATTACTAATATCTTTGGAAACGGCAGAAATTTTTATTCGGCCGTTTCTTTTTTTGCTCTTTTTATTTAAATTTTAGCAACTTTTCATAAAAGCCATTAAAAAAGATTGTTAAATAGCACAATAGAAAAACTCTTGTATAACCTTTTTTCGTCACATATAATAAAAAGTGAAAAGCGCAACCGATTGCGCAACAGTTGCGCAATCGGTTGCACGAGTGAGAAGACATTATGTGTTGGAAAATGCATAATGAAGAAATGATCGTAAGAATAGCAAAAAGGAGGAGAAGGAGATGACAGTAGGAAAGCATGGCAAGAATGTTCTATGCAGTATCTTGACAGCAGCAATGATATTGACCGGAAGCGGTATACCGCAAATGAATGTTTATGCTACAGAAGAGTCTGTTGAGAACTCAAAGACGGCGGATGATAGTCAGCCTGTTGCAGAATCGGCAGATGATGAGACACAAGATCCTGATACAGGAGATCAGAATCCAGGTGATGAGGAAACTCCGGTGGGGACACCTGAGGACACAGATTCTGATAAAGGGGATACAGAATTTAATGAAGAAGATGCAGATTCTGATGTAGAAGATGGGGACGAGTCCGAAGAGGATGCGGACGGAGAAAACATACCGGATGAGTCCGAAGAAGATACAGACCAAAGCGATACGCCGGAAGAAGGGGAAGATGATACGGTAACCCGGCCTGCTGGCAGTACAACCAACATGAAAACGGCGGCGTCAACCAAAAGTGTCTCGGCAGAGGATGAAGAAACGAAGGATTATATTTCGGGCGGTGATTTTACCGGTTTAGAATGGACGACGGATGGTAAGTTAGGGAGCTGGTCATTCAGTTCATGGGATTATATAAAAGAAGCAAACTTAAGTGTATGGGCGGCTCATGTAGATGCACAAGCTGAGGATAGCGGCGAGTATGGCTTAGGTTTTGCCGGCACAGGCAGCGGCAGTGTAGATATTTATCAGACAATCAGCGAGTCCCTTCCGGCAGGTACTTATAAGCTGACAGCTTATGTGCAAAACGCAGTGTCTGCCAAGGGATTCAACGGAACTACATACGGTGATGGTGTGTCTTATGCAGAAAGCGCGACAGATGTTACAAGTGACTGGACAGAAATCACACATGAGTTTACGATCAAATCGGATATGACAGATTATGTCGTGGGTGTAAATATTGAGGTGACCAGCGATACATCATGGGTGTGTCTGGATGATGTATCTTTGATCTGCACGGAGGAAGGTGCGAGTGCATATACGCTGGATGAATTAAAAACATTATATGATGAAGCGGCAGCTTTGATTGAAGGAAAAGAAGAATCAGATTTTGAAGCAGGCTATACGGATTTGACAAGTGCATTAAGCACGGCAAAGGATTTGATTGATAACAATTCAACAGATAATGATGCCATCAACTCAGCATATGAAGCACTGCTTGCAGCAAAGAATGCTTTGAAACTGGCAGATGTTGAAGTGACACTTTACTATTATTACACAGGAGAAGAAACCTTGGGGTTAGTCGCCTATGAGAATGCGATCACTTCTACGGCAGATCATACATCCTGGTATACATGGAGTGAAGGTGACACCTATCAGCTTACACAGGTGGAAGGTTATGCTGATTGGTACAGTGTTCCGCTCAGTTTTCCGGGTACGGGAGAGGCTACCGGTTTTGAAATATATGCAGGCAGTAACAGCAGTAAGATAGCTACATATTCGAAGTGGGATAATATTGAAATCTTTACAGAGCTTTCTGCCGGAACAGAAAGTGATTATGCAATCAAAGATTCTGTTTGTTATTCGGGAGAAATGGTAACGGCTGTTATGCGCAATGTTACGCTGTATGTGCACAGCACAGACAGTACGCCCAGAATTATGGCAGCGAAAGCGTTGTCTTATATAGAGGAAGAAACAGGTACGGAACAGTCACTGACAGCGGACAGTACAGATAGTTATAATAACAATTATTATAATATGAAGTCAGATGAAGAGTATGATGACTGGTATTACCTGAGTTTTTCAGCACCGGATGAAGATGTGGTTTGCCAGTTATATGCCGGCGATACATGGGTGACCAAGTTTGTAAATAATTCGGCAAGCAGTGACTGGGAGACAGATTTCACCCCTGTTTTTGCAGGTAAGATTTATGCTACTTATGAGGGCACTACGGTTACTCTTTCTGACAGCCGTGATGTAACTTTAGGGCAGTTAAAGGCTCTGCTGGCATCAGAAGCGGTAACGGCTATTGTTGATGCGCACAGTGAAGATGAAAACCACTATACAGCTGAATCCTGGACTTCATTTAGTGAAGCAAAAACACAGGCGGAAACTGTAGTAAATGATAATACGAACAATGATGATGCATACACGAGCGAAGAGATTACAAGTGCATATGCTGCACTCTCAGATGCTGTGGAGAACATGGAAGTAAATGTTGACGATGTGATGCTGTATTATTATTCCGAAGCATTAAGCGAATATACAAATACAGAGACGGAAGCATATAATCTGTATATGTCAACATGGAGCAACGATAAGGTAAGTTCTTCCAAAGATGCTGTAGAACTTGTACAGGATTGGGGAAACTATACAGCATTTGTTTTTGATGAGGTGACAGACGCGGCTGTCAGTCACAATTATGAGAATTGGTATGCCGTGCCGGTGAAACCTGTTGATGCCGGAGATGGTGAGAACGGCGACGGATTTATTATTCAGGTGGGTAAAGCCACAACAGAAGGCGAAAATACTACCCATAAGGCAGAACCGAGTGATAATAAAATCATTGAAATAAGTGCCTGGTCAAACACTTCTATTTATAGTCTGATAACATCCGGGGAGACGGACAGCATTTTTGTTATGGGTACGAATGTGTATGCGTCCATTCCGGAGGCAGAAGCAGCAGCTTTGACAGCGCTTGTTGCAGAGGCAGAAGAACTGAAAGAAGAAGATTATAAAGCAGAAGGATGGAGCGACTTTGCAACAGCATTAACGGCTGCACAGACTTTGCTTGCGACAGTGGACCCGTCACATAAGGATTTACAGGAAAAATATGATGCCTTAAAGACGGCAATGGATGCGCTGGTTTCCAACAATGTAGCAGAAATCAATGTGGCTAAAGTTGCATTGACAGATGATTTTATTACAGGAGCGGATTTATCCTCCTATGTTTCCTTGAAGGAAAGTGGTGTTGTATTTAAGGACAGTGAAGGAAACGTATTGTCTGATGAAGGATTTTTCCAGTACTTAAAGGATGGCGGCACGAACTGGGTTCGTATCCGAATCTGGAATGATCCTTATAATGGAAGCGGTCAGGGATACGGCGGCGGTAATAATGATCTGGATAAAGCGGTTACCATTGGTCGGTTGGCGACGAATGCAGGAATGAGAGTTTTGATTGACTTCCACTATTCGGATTTCTGGGCAGATCCGGGTAAACAGGATGCACCGAAAGCATGGGCGGCATATACTGTCGAGCAGAAAGAAACGGCAGTTTATGATTATACGCTAAGCAGTTTGAATACTTTAAAAGCTGCCGGTGTGGATGTCGGTATGGTACAGGTGGGAAATGAAACCAACAATGGTGTCTGCGGTGAAACTTCATGGGCTAATATGGCGAAGATTTTCAATGCCGGAAGCAGTGCGGTAAGAGCCTTTGACCCTAATTGTCTTGTAGCGGTTCATTTTACTAACCCTGAGAAAGGATATTCTACGATTGCAGGCAATTTGGAAAGTAATAACGTTGATTACGATGTATTTGCAAGTTCCTATTATCCGTTCTGGCATGGAACGACCGGCAATCTGACAGACCAATTAGCGGCAGTTGCCGAAAACTATCATAAGAAAGTCATGGTTGCGGAAACTTCTTGGGCAACCACATGGGAAGATGGAGACGGACATGGTAACACCGTAGCTTTGGAAAAGACTTTGGATTTGAATTACGGTATTTCTGTTCAGGGACAGGCAGATGAAATCAGGGATGTTGTATATGCGGCAAACAATGTCAACAATCAGAGCGATAAAGATGGGAATAGTCTCGCAGGCAGCAGCATTGGTGTATTCTATTGGGAGCCTGCATGGCTTTCTACATATTATGTTTATAACGCGGACGGTACGATAGATCAGGATTTGTATAAGAAAAATCAGGAGCTGTGGGAAGAATACGGTTCCGGATGGGCATCCAGCTATTCAGCAGAATATGATCCTGACGATGCCGGTAAGTGGTATGGCGGCAGTGCAATTGATAATCAGGCATGGTTTGATTTCGACGGTACGGCGCTTCCTACGGCTCAGATATACAGCCTGATCAGAACAGGCGCTTCTGCAGAGCGTGCGGTTGCCAGTGTGGAGACTAAATTGGAACTTGAACTTACAGTAGGCGATAAATTGAATTGGCCTAAGGTAACTGCAATCTATAACGATGGTACGAAAGAACAAATTGACGTTGACTGGGATGAAGATGAACAGAAGTTAGTAAACACAGATAAGGTAGGGGAATATACCGTCAGCGGTAAGGTTATCTGTGATAATAAGGAGTATAATGTTCTTTTGACTATTAAAGTGTCAAGATCGAATGCAAGTAATAAGCTTATCAATCCTGGATTTGAAGCTCGTGATAATGGCTGGGTTCAGACATATACCAAGGGTACCGGAAGTGTTGAAGCCAACGGTGATAACCCTCGCAGTGGGTCTTATGGATATAATTTCTATTGTGAAGAACCTATGCAGTTTACGCTGACACAGACATTAACAGATCTGGAAGCAGGAACCTATACATTCGGTGGTTACATTCAGGGTAATGATATGGGTTCGGACAATTTACAGTATGCTTTTGCTGAGGTATATGATGCGGACGGTAATCCTAAAGCGGTTAAGAATGCATCGGCTTCCTTGTCCGGATGGATGATCTGGAATAATCCGGAAGTTACCGGTATATCTGTCTCCGAAGGTGATACGCTGGTAGTAGGGATGAAGATTACTCTGGATGAAGCTTATGGATGGGGAAGTTTTGATGATCTCTATCTGTATGGTACTTATGATATTACAGTGGACGAGGGTATTACAAACGGTGAGGTAACTGTCAGCGATCTGGAAGCAGGAAGCGGAGAGAGAGTCAAAGTAACATTGACCCCCGACAAAGGATATAATTTATCCACACTGACAATTTCGGGAAAGAGCATAGAAGACAGTACATTCCTGTCGTCCGATCAGGCAACATCATCTTATGTGCCAGCAGAGGGAGATAGTGCAGTAAATGCGGTTGTCCTTACATATAAACCGGACATTACAGATGCGACAAGCGAATACTTTATCATGCCAAATGGAAATGTGACAGTCAGTGCATCCTTTACAAGCATCTTTGATGAGAATGCAAAAGTATCTTTGGATGAGACGAATACGGATATTGTAGTGGATGAAATCGAAGATCAGTGGGCAACAGGAAAGAAGATTACACCTGCTGTTACGGTATCTTATAAAGGGTATAAACTGACATCTGCAGATTACACCGTAACATACAAAGATAATATAAAGGTAGGTACGGCTCAGGCAATACTGAAAGGTAAAGGCAGATTTGAAGGTACAAGAACAGTTACTTTTACCATTAAAGAGGATACCAGAATTGATATTTCCAAGTATAAAGTTGTTTTGCAGAACAGTGATGTAGGAGCAGCATCATACTATCTGGGAGAACAGGAAGAAGTTGAGCCGACAATTAAACTGATGAATGGTGAGAAAGAGATAGATGCCAATGAATATACACTGTTCTATCAGAATAACAAGAAAATAGGTACGGCAACTTTGGTTGTACTGCCTAATGAAGAGTCTGGTTATAAGGGCTCTGTTACAAAGAAATTCAATATTGTAAGATGCCCGCTTAACAGTCAAAATATTACGGTTAGTATTCCGGTGACATCATACACCTATACCGGAAATAAGATTACACCGTCTGTTACCGTGAAGTATCAGGGTAAGACATTATCAAAAGGTAAGGACTATACGGTAACTTATGCAAATAACCAGAATGTAAGTACCGAGAAGAAGCCGGCAACTGTGAAGATTACCGGAAAAGGAAATTATTCGGGAAGCAGAACGACTTATGATCTTACTGCCAATAATAAAGCCGGTACTGATAAACTGATCTTTATGATTACGCCTAAAGCAATCAGTGCGTCCAGCGTTACATTAACGGCTGCAAGCTTAGCCAATACCGGTAAGGCACAGTCGCTGAAGCTTACTGTTAAAGACGGCACCAAGGCACTGACAACAAAACAGTATGAGATTACGAAAATTGTCATGACAGAGGACGAGAACGGCACTGCGGTTTCAGCGGAAGATGGAGCAATCTATACCAAGGGAACCAAAGGTCAGAGCGCGAGAGTAAAGAAAGCAGGTAAGTACGAGGTTACGATTGCCGGAAAAGGAAACTATGACAGTACAACGACCAGAACTGCAACTTTCCATGTAATAGGCAAAGACCATTTGCTTTCAAATGCCCAAATTAAAATAACAGGCAAATATTATTATTCGGGGGCAGCAATCAAACCGCAGATGACAGTTAGTATTGCAGGGAAAGTTCTGGAGGAAGATAATTACACGGTATCTTATATTAATCCTGCTACAAAGGTAACTACTAATATCAATGCGGGTAAAGCAATGGTTACCATTACAGGTAATGAGGAGAAGGGTTATTACGGAACTAAAACGGCAACCTTCACAATTAACAGAAGGTCAATTGCAACCGAACTGGGTAAGAAAAATGCGCTTGCTACAGGAATTATTCAGACACCTGTTTTCTCTAAGACAGTATTAACGCAGTTGGAAGAAGACGGCGCTACTGTGGAAACAGTTGAAACGTCAGCAATCAAGGATAGCAACGGAAACTTTATATCAGTTGCAATTCCTTATACCGGATATGCTCAGACACCGGCGTTTACGTTTACTTCTGTGAATGCAACAGACTCCGACTCGGGATCAATGACGCAGACGCTCATAAACGGCACCGACTATACGATTACTTATAGTAATAATGTAAAAGGCGGAAAAGCGGCATCGATTACCGTGAAAGGAAAAGGCAATTACAGCGGCAGCGTAACAATCAAGAATGTATTTACAGTGGCATCCAGAAGCCTGGATGATTTCAGTATCACAGTTGATTCGGCTGTATACACCGGTAAGGCATTAAAACCGGCAGTTACCTTTACAGACAAGACAACCGGTAAAGTGGTAGATCTGAGAAAAGACGTGGCTTACACGGTATCTTATAAGAATAATATAAAGGTAGCAAATAAGAGCGCAGCAAATGCAAAGACAACACCATATGCAGTTGTTACGATGAAAGGTTTGGCGAAATCAGCAGACGGTTCCAAGACAACCGGCAAGATCTATTTCACGATCAATAAGGCTACTATCACGGAAGCAAATGTTAATGATATTGCAATACAGACTTATAAAGGTAAAGCATTGACACCGGCAGTTACGATTAATGTAAACGGAAGGAGACTTAAAGCAGGCAGGGATTATGTTGTTACTTACACGAATAATATCAGACGAAGCAGTAATCAGACGATAGGATATGCTACGATTGAGGGTAAAGGCAACTATTCCACATTGACACCAATTGTAAAGAAGTTTGTAATTAAATAAAAATATGAGCAAGGAGCTGTTGCAAAAGCAGATTAGTAATCTGCCGGAGCAATGGCTCCTTTTTTGTGTCATTGAGTCTGAAAAGCTATTTTTAATATCACATTTTGTTGTTATGCTATTGCCGAAATAATAGGGGGGGGGGTATAATAAAATTGGTTTTTTTTAGTAATACACAATATATGTAGAAGGGAGATTAAATGAAACAAAAGATGCTGAAAATCATCATTGTGATTGCAATCATCCTTGTGCTGATGCTGGCAGGATGGTATGTGATGTTTTCTTATTTAGGCATTGGACCGGCTTTTCCGTTTCTTCCGGAGCAGGAGATTGATATGGAGAGTGTCGAGATGGGAAAATTGGCGGAAGATCAATTGATGGCATTGGTGGAAACCGAAGACGGGGCTGAGGAAATCGCAGAGCAGTATGGTATTGAACTGGTTTCTTTTGCAGACGGCGTGGCAACCTACAGAACGCAGGAAGATCCGAATGAAGTGATTGTAAGAGGACAGGAAAACGGATATCCGCAGCTTTATCTGAATTATGTTCGGACAATTGATTAAGCAACAGAGTTCACAATAGTTACATTCATTAGTGAATAATAATAAAGAAAGATGAGGAGAGAGATGAGTACAACGAGAAAAGTAAGGAATGCTGTGTTATCACTGCTGTTATCCGCGGCTTTGATTGCGGAACCGACGGTTGGTTCTGCTGTTGCATATGCTGCAGAGCCTGTTGACGGACAGCGTGTAAGTTTCAGTGTGACAGAGGATGAGCAGGACGGTTCCGGTGAATCAGGAAGCAAAGAAGGCGGTTCCAGTGAGTCAGGGAAAGAAGAAGGCGGTTCCAGCGAGTCAGGGAAAGAAGAAGGCGGTTCCGGTGAGTCAGGGAAAGAAGAAGGCGGTTCCGGTGAGTCAGGGAAGGAAGAAGGCGGTTCCGGTGAGTCGGGGAGCGAAGAAGGCGGTTCCGGCGAGTCAGGGAGCGAAGAAGATGGCTCTGGTGAATCAGGAAATGAGCAGGATGGTTCCGATGAGTCAGGAAGTGAAGAGGACGGTTCAGAAACAGAGGAAGATGATGAACTGAATCAGGAAGAAGAGAATCCGGAAACAGAGGAAGAATCTGAAGAAGTGGATGAACTTGAAGAGGAAAAGACAGAGAAAGAAACAGAGGATGAAGAAGAGGAGAAGTTAGAAGGCTTTTCTTCCATGCCCTCCGGTTATAAGCTCTCATCTGAACAGAAGGAACTGAAAGCGGACCTGGCTGCAAGTATGAGTTCTTTTGATGAAGACGGAGAAGGTTCTCTTTATGTTGAGAGAGAAGTATTTGCTTTTGCAGATTCAAGAGAGGAAGCGGAAACGATTGCAGAAGCTTATCACGCAGAATTGATTGAGTATGATCTGGGTGTTGTTACTATGAAGCTGACAGAGGGGACTTCTGTCGGTAAAGCATTACGGGTGGCAGCATCTGCGGATAACAATCTGCCTGCTGTCTATCCGAATTATTACCGTTATATTACTACGGAATCGGAGTTAGAGGAAAGCAGCAGTGATTCTGATTCCCAGATAGAGATTGTGGAAGAAGAATATGACACGGCAGCAGATGAAGAGTTGGGAAGTGAAGAAGGGGATGTATTATCTCCGGAAGCTTATGAGTATGCGGTGGAGGCATACAGTGATCCTTATTTGTCCCCCGGAAGCAGTATGTATCAGTGGCAGCATGTTAATGTCGGTTCCGTCTATGCGTGGAATGCAGGATATACCGGAAGCGGTGTTAAGGTGGCAGTGCTGGACAGCGGTGTGACTCCGATGTCAAATGAGCTGACACTTGCCGGAAATGCAAATGCAATCAGTCCTTCCAGTGCGGCAACAGACGGCAACGGACATGGAACACATGTGGCAGGTATTATCGGTGCGAAAACCAACTCGATCGGCGGTGCAGGTATTGCGCCGAATGCGAGCATTTATAATGTTAAGGTAATGAGTGATGACGGTTCTGGTACGGATGATGATATCTTAAGAGGTATTCAACAAGCCATTGACTGGAAAGTAAATGTAATTAACATGAGTTTAGGCGGTGTTGGATACAGTACGGCTTTCCAGAATAAAATTAATCAGGCATATAAGAACGGAATAGCTGTTTTTGCTGCTGCAGGCAATGACGGCGGCAGTAATATGCATTATCCCGCAGCGTATGATCATGTAATCAGTATTGGTGCGGTAGATAATAATAATGAGAGAGCATCTTTTTCAAATTATGGAGCATGGGTGGATCTGAGTGCGCCGGGTGTTAATATCTGGTCTACCGGAACCAGTGGAACTTCTTATGTGAGTATGAGCGGAACCTCCATGGCATGTCCGGTTGCCGCAGGTGAAGCAGCGGTTATTTTGTCTGCAAATCTGTCAGCAATCAAAGGGAAATCCGGCGGTGCCAAAGTGGATGCTTTGGAAAACTTTATGAAGGCAAATGCGGTTAATGCCGGTTCCGGTATGGGCAGAGGCGTTACCAGCCTGACGAAGGCATTTAATATCAGTGTAGCATCAGCAAAGCCGGCGGCACCGAATATTATAGCATCGGTTGCAAAGAATGCACAGAGTGTATCGGTTAAGATCACGGCGGCAGCAGGAACAACGATTTACTATACGACAGACGGTAAGGCACCTACTTATAAAGATGGTGTTGCAGGAGCTAATACCTTGCGGTATACGGGAACTGTTATGATAGCAGATGTGCAGAAGGGAACAGTACAGGCAATTGCAGTCAATGCAAGCGGTGTATCCAGTGCGGTGAAAAAAGTCAGCTTTACCTTAAAACCGTATGTGTCAAGTATTGAGATTTCCGGCGTGTCCCAGGTTGTGAAAGGGAAATCCTCCCAGTTAACCGCGACAGTATTGCCGACTTATGCAACAAATAAGAAGATAACATGGAGTATAAAAAAGAGTAATGGAAGTAAGGTTGAAAAGGCAGATGGCGTAACCGTTAGTACCAATGGTAAAGTGACTGCGACTAAGACAGCAAAAGCAGGAACTTATACTGTAACGGCAAAGGCACAGGATGCTTCCGGTAAAACGGCTACATATACGATTACAATTATTGATTCGGTTAAGATAGCATCAGCGAAGTTTACCTCAACGAAATTGGATCTGGCAATACCGACCAATAAAACATATAATATGTCATCGATGCTTGATGCAAAGACAGTATCGGGTGCGAAGGCAGCGGTATCTGATTTTAAGTGGACGAGCAGCAATACTGCGATTGCAACCGTAGATGCCAAGGGTGTTGTAACACCGAAGGCACCGGGCAGTGTAACGATTACTGCACTGGCGAATGATACAAGTAATAAGAAGGCAACCTGTAAACTGACAATTAAGCAGCTTGCAACCACGGTAACGATTACGGGAGATAACCAGGTTGCACGCGGTAAGAGACTCACCTTAAAGGCAACAGTAGATCCGACCAATGTAAGCAATAAAAAGGTTACATGGAGTATTACGAAAAGCAATGGAAGTCAGGTGTCAAAGACAGACGGCGTAACAATCAGCTCATCAGGTGTTGTGTCAGCTACAGCAAAAGCAACAACGGGAGCTTATAAAGTAACGGCAACAGCGGCAGATGGAAGTAAGTGCGCTGCTTCCAAGACGATTACGGTCAAAGGCGGTGTGATCAACTCTTTGACCTTTGATAAGAAGGCGGGTACTATTTACCGGACGGCAGGTTCTTCTTCGGCACCTACCAAAATGACGATTAAGGCGACCCTGAAAGGAACCAGCGGATTTGCAGGCAATGCCTATACGTGTACAAGCAGTAATGAGGGTATTGCTACCGCATCGGCAACAGGAACAAACGGTACGGTAACGATTACAGTAAAGGCAACAGGCAAAGCCACCGGCAAGACAACGATTACGCTTGCATCTACCGATGGAAGCAATAAGAAGGCGACATGTACAGTTACGGTAAATAATCCGGTATCCAAAATAAATATTGCCCCTACAGCCGGCAATAACAACTATGTTGCGAAAGGAAAGACTTTAGCGCTGAAAGCAACATTAGAGACAGAATACGGTGCAGTTTCCAATAAGAATGTGACATGGAATATATACGACAGCAATGGAAAAGAAGCAACTGCCAAGTCTCATGGCGTGTCCATTAATGCCAGCGGTACGGTAAATGTAACGAAGACTGCTAAGTTAGGTACTTACAAGGTGAAAGCAACTGCTAAGGACGGAAGTGGTGCTAATGCTTCATATAGTATTAAAGTCACAGAGGGTGTTGAGGAAATATTTGTATTATATAAGGGATATCCATTAACTACAAAAGGGACGAATACCATGAAGCAGTATTGGACGGCTTACTTCCCGATTTCATGGGAATCATCCAATGGCAGTTATTCCGGTTCTTTTGCGGTTTCATCCTCTAATCCTAAAGTGATGTCAGGATCGATCGTATATTCGAACGGTTATCCATATCTTTTGGTTTCTGCAGATAATCCAGGAACTGCAACTATTACACTTAAGGCGATGGATGGCAGCGGTAAACAGGTGAAATATAAGTTTAGGGTATATAAGTAGTTTGCACTACATAGCACAGAAAGCAGGACTTACTTGGGAATCCAAATAAGTCCCGCTTTTTTATTTCCATTAAAATTCTTAATTTTCCCTTATCCAAGTGTACACTATCTTCATTTTCGGGTATAATAAAAACATTCATGGTGTAAAAATTATATATATGGCAAAATAAAATCACAGCCCAAAGTACAAACAGTGCAGAAAAGAGGTACCAATGTTTCAAAAGAAAGCAGCTTTACTCACAGCAACCATATTAACGATAACAACCTGTCTGACAGCCTGCGGGAAGGAACGTGAACCTCTGCCGGAACCACAGGTAGACGAAGTACAGGAGGAAGAGGAAATAGAGACAGAGCCGGAAGAAGAGCCGGTGGAGGAAGAAGAACTAACCACAGCCTACCCGGTGATCGAAGAACGGGAAGAAGTAAACGGTGAGATCCAAAGCTTCCTGACCGGAGAATGGACAAGCGTTGAACAGGCCAAGAGAAGACCTATCGCCGTCATGATTCCCAATAACGCCCCGGCTATGCCCCAGTACGGCTTATCGCAGGCGGGTATTATTTACGAAGCTCCGGTGGAAGGCCGTATTACCAGATTGATGGCAGTATTCGAGAATTTTGATGAATTGGATAGGATTGGCCCGGTCAGAAGCAGCAGGGACTATTATATATATATGGCGATGGGGTATGAAGCCATCTATTGCAACTGGGGACTTGCCAAGCCCTATGTAGAAGAATTGATTAACAGGCCGAATTATTACAATATCAGTGCAGCGGTAGACGGTATTCATAATCCTGCGGATGAAGCCTTTAAGAGAGTCAGTCGGCCGGGTTATGCCCTGGAGTTTACCGGCTATCTGGATATTGAAGGCGTATTTAAGGCAGCGGAGCGTCTGGGTTATGACTGGAATTATGATGAGAATTATGTGCCTCCGTTCCTATTTGCAGCAGATGATGTAACGGCGGATTATGCGGATAACGATGCTGCTGCCCTCATTTATCCGGGTGGCAAGTCCGGTGGTAATTCCGGCGGCTACGGTTCATATCACCCTTATTTCGAATATCATGAGGATGATCATCTGTACTATCGTTATCAGGATGGTAAGGCGCAGATGGACGAATATAATAATGAGCAGCTTGCAGTAAGCAATGTGGTATTCCAATATTGTCATGGTGAGGTCAGAGATGACCACGATTATCTTGCATTCGGTGTACACGGTGAAGGCGATGCCATTGTCTTTACGAACGGTAAAGTAATCAAAGGCAAATGGATGCGTTATGACGGTGATTTTACACCGGCGAAATTCTTTGATGAAGAAGGAAATGAGATTATCTTTAACCAGGGTAAAACGTGGATATGTAATATCTGGCAGGAGTACGGTGAATATGTGGAGTATGGTACGGATTCCAATAATCTGACTACACCGGATGTGCCCTCTGTCACCGGAAACGACAAAGAGGATACGTAAGTATCTGCAGATACGGCAAAGTCCGGCTGTTGGTGGCAGAATGAGAGAAGAGCATATTGACAGAAGATGTACGAGAACCCTCAGGCCGTGTTGTGTCCTGAGGGTTCTTTTTATCTTCTTTTAGTCTATGGGCTATGTTTTCCGGCTGCTGTTTATAAGGGGAATGGCAGCGAACGCGGAAAAATACTGATTTTTCAAAAATTATTTTAATATTTTCCAAGTGAGAAAGGTTTTAAGTATGCCGGATATGTGGTAAAATCATGGTTATGGAAACTGGGAAGTTTCACAAAAATTGAAATGAGGTTATATTTCATGAAATGGATGAAATTCAGAATTAAAACGATTACGGAAGCAGAAGATATTATTATCAGTACCCTCTATGACATAGGTTTAGAGGGCGCTCAGATTGAAGATAAGATTCCCCTTACGGCGTTGGAGAAGGAGCAGATGTTTGTAGATATCCTGCCTGACGGACCGGAGGATGACGGTATTGCATACTTAAGCTTCTTCGTGGAAGAGAAGGAGGATGGCAGTCTGGAGGTAGACGGCATGCCGACCGATAAGGATACAATCGTATCACAGATTGAACAGGAATTGGAGGAACTGCGGTTTTTCATGGAAATCGGGGAAGGCTCCATAACAGTGACAGAGACCGAAGATATTGACTGGATTAACAATTGGAAGCAGTATTTTCACCAGTTCTATATTGATGACCTTTTAGTCATTCCTTCCTGGGAAGAGGTTAAGGAAGAAGATAAGGACAAAAAAATACTACATATAGATCCGGGCACAGCTTTTGGTACGGGTATGCATGAGACGACTCAGTTATGCATCCGTCAGATTAAGAAATTCCTGACTCAGGAGACGGAATTATTAGATGTAGGAACAGGAAGCGGTATTTTGGCAATCTTAGCTTTGATGTACGGCGCAAAGCATGCCGTTGGCACGGACTTAGACCCTTGTGCGGTAGAAGCGGTAGCGCAGAATATGGAAGCGAACCATATTCCGCAGGAATCCTTCCAAATGATGATTGGTAATATAATCACGGATCAGGAAGTACAGGATAAAGTGGGGTATGAGTGCTATGATATCGTGGTGGCAAACATTCTGGCGGATGTGTTAGTGCCGCTGACTCCGGTGATTGTGCATCAGATGAAAAAGGGTGCCGTCTACATCACATCAGGAATCATTAATACGAAAGAAGAGACAGTCAGACAAGCTGTGGAAGCGGCAGGCTTAGAGATTTTAGAGGTAACCTATCAAGGCGAATGGGTGTCTGTGACGGCTCGCAAGAATTCATAGTCTGATTTGAGAATTTTGCTGCATTGTTCATGAATATGCCTGTCGGCAGGCAGCAAACTGCTCCGACATGGATGATAGGTATGAAGATTTATATGAATAGAAGAATAGAGAAAGAAAGCATACGAAGATGGAGAAATCTGGCGGGAATTCTGGCATTGGTGTGGATGTGTGTGATTTTCGCTTTTTCGGCGCAGACGAATGAAGAGTCCAGTGTAGTAAGCGAGGGACTCAGCTATCGGATGGTTCATTCCACCGGATTTCTTTTCCATTTACATTTAGATGAGGAACAGCTTAGAAAGATAGCTGTATCCATTGAGAGCTTTGTCAGAAAAGGTGCGCATATGACGGAGTATGCCATTCTGGCAATCCTGCTTTTTATCTGGATCGGCAGATGGGAGATAAGTGTGCTGCGCAGAAGCAGCATTGCAGTGGTTGTGACGGCGCTTTATGCGTGCAGTGACGAGTTCCATCAGTTGTTTGTAGTGGGACGGGCAGGATGCATCCGTGATGTGATGATAGACAGTGTGGGTGCTCTGTTGGGACTTGCACTTTTTCTGATACTTGACAGAGTTATCGGAAATGCAAGAACACGCAGGCAGCTTCGACGAAAAGAAGCCCCATGAGGTATCAAAGCAGGATCATCTGATAAGCGGTTTGTGATCTGAGTGACAGATTGCGTAAAAACGGAGGAACAGCGGATTATGTATCAGTTTTTTGTGGAGCCGTCACAGATTCAGAATAAAAGAATCGTGATAACCGGCAGTGATGTCAATCATATTAAGAATGTTCTTCGCATGAAGGCCGGAGACGAGATCGCAGTCAGCAATGGGATTGACGGTAAAGAATACCATTGCGGGATAGAATCGCTGACAGAGGATGAAATTGTCTGCGGGCTTCGTTTTATCAAGGAAGACGGTGTGGAGCTTGCCTCTAAGATTTATCTGTTCCAGGGACTCCCCAAGGCGGATAAGATGGAGTTGATTATACAGAAAGCGGTGGAACTGGGGGCTTATGAAGTGATCCCTGTGTCTGCCAAGCGGTGTGTGGTTAAACTGGATGAGAAGAAAGCGGCGAATAAGGTCAGCAGATGGCAGGGAATTGCAGAGGCGGCAGCCAAACAGAGTAAGCGCGCTGTTATTCCCCGGGTACATTCCGTATTGAACATGAAAGAAGCGATTGCCTATGCGCAGGATATGGAAGTAAAGCTGATTCCTTATGAACTGGCGGAGGATATGCAGCATACAAGGCAGATGATTGAAGCGGTACAGCCCGGTCAGAGGGTTGCGGTTTTTATCGGCCCGGAGGGCGGTTTCGAGGAAAGTGAGATACAGACGGCTTTGGAAGCCGGGATAGAGCCGGTCACACTCGGCAGGAGAATCCTGCGGACGGAGACAGCGGGATTCACGGTCATATCATGGCTGATGTATCATTTAGAGCAGGGATGAACCGGCAGATATTAATGATTTTCGGAAAAAGGGATATTTGCGCGGATCGCAGTGACCATAGATCAGAAAAGAACATAATATATTATATGAGGCGACCTGATTCATTATTCGTTAAATTCAGCATAGCCGATGATAAAAGTTCCGATAGATGATAGGTTGAAAAATCACGCTGCTCTGACATGAATGATTAGTCTGAAAGAAAGGAATGACAGAAATGGAAGTGTATTTAGACAACTCTGCGACCACCAGATGCTTCGATGAAGTGGCGCAGTTGATGCATAAGATTATGTGCGAGGATTACGGTAACCCTTCCAGTATGCATCATAAAGGAGTAGAAGCAGAACAATACTTAAGATATGCCAAAGAGACACTTGCCAGAATTTTAAAAGTAAATGAGAAAGAAATCCTCTTTACCTCAGGAGGTACGGAGTCTGATAATATTGCGCTGATCGGAACGGCGATGGCAAATCATCGAAGGGGCAGACACCTGATCACGACTCAGATCGAGCACCCCGCGATTCTGCAGACGATGTCTTATCTGGAGGATCAGGGCTTTGAAGTGACATATCTTCCCGTAGATCATGAGGGCAGAATCTCTCTGGAGGATTTAGAACGTGCCATAAGACCGGATACGATATTGGTGTCGATTATGCATACCAATAACGAGATAGGAAGTTTACAGCCGCTTGCGGAAGCGGGTGCCCTGATCAAAAAATGTAATCCGCGTACCCTGTTCCATGTGGATGCGGTGCAGGGCTTCGGCAAGTTCCGAATCTATCCGAACAAAATGCATATTGATATGCTTTCGGTCAGCGGGCATAAGATTCACGGACCCAAAGGAGTCGGATTCCTCTATATCAAAGAAGGCTCCAAAGTGAATCCGATCATGTATGGAGGCGGTCAGCAGAAGGGAATGCGATCCGGTACGGAGAATGTTCCCGGTATTGCGGGATTGGCCAAGGCGGCAGAGATGGTCTACGAGAATCTGGACCGTGATATGCAGAGAATGTATGGGCTGCGCGATATGCTGATCCGCGGTGTAAGCCGGATTGAGGATGTGAAAGTCAACGGCTGCTCGGGCAGCGAGGCTGCGGCACACATTGTGAGCCTGTCTGTCCGCGGCGTTCGCAGCGAGGTGCTTTTGCATGCGCTGGAAGAACGTGGGATTTATGTGTCTGCCGGAAGCGCCTGTGCATCGAATAAACCCCAGACATCTGCGACGCTCAAAGCCATTGGTGTAGAAAAAGATTTGTTGGATTCCACAATTCGTTTCAGTTTTTCGGTCTTTACAACAGAAGAAGAAATCCAGTATACTATACAGGCATTGTGTGAGATGATTCCTATGCTTAGGAGATATACGAGGCATTAGAAGTATGAAAGGGAATGAAGTTATACTAAGATTGCAAAGAACGCAATCTTAGTATAACGAAACATTCCCGAAAGAATGGAGAAAAATATGTTTACAGCTTTTTTGATAAAATATGCCGAGATCGGTGTAAAGGGAAAGAACAGATATTTATTCGAGGACGCATTAGTGAAGCAGATTAAATATGCCCTTAAGAAATGTGAAGGCTCTTTTGCAGTACGTAAGACGGACGGACGCATCTATGTGGACGCTATGTCTGAATTTGATTTTGATGAGACAGTGGCTAATCTGCAGAAGGTGTTTGGTATTTCCGGTATCTGCCCGGTAGTCTATGTAGAGGACGAGGGATTTGAGAAATTGGGAGAGACCGTTGTCAAGTATATTGATGATGTGTATCCGGACAAGCATAAGACCTTTAAGGTGGCAGCCAGACGTGCAAGAAAGAATTATCCTCTGAATTCCATGGAGATTAATATGGAGATGGGGGGTATTATTTTAGATGCTTATCCTGAGATGAGCGTAGATGTGCATCATCCGGACATCCTTCTGAATATTGAGATTCGTGACAAGGTATATATTTACTCCGAGATCATTCCGGGACCGGGCGGTATGCCGGTGGGAACGGGCGGCAAGGCTATGCTGCTCTTGTCAGGCGGGATTGATTCTCCCGTAGCCGGCTGGATGATTGCGAAGCGCGGTGTGAAAATTGATGCCGTATATTTCCATGCGCCGCCGTATACCAGTGAGCGTGCAAAACAGAAAGTGGTGGATCTGGCGCGCAAGGTGGCTGCTTATACAGGGCCGATTTATCTGCATATTATTAATTTTACGGATATCCAGCTCTATATCTATGACAAATGTCCCCATGATGAATTGACGATTATTATGCGGCGTTATATGATGCGGATTGCAGAACATATTGCGAAAGAGACGGAATGTCTGGGATTGATTACGGGAGAGAGTATCGGGCAGGTGGCTTCCCAGACGATGCACTCTCTGATGGCTACCAATGAAGTCTGCGAACTTCCGGTTTACAGACCGTTAATCGGATTCGATAAAATGGATATTGTAGATATTTCCGAGAAGATTGACACCTATGAGACATCGATTCTGCCATACGAGGATTGCTGTACGATCTTCGTGGCAAAACATCCTGTGACCAAGCCGAATCTGAATATTATCAGGAAACATGAGAAAAACTTATATGAGAAGATTGATGAATTGGTGCAGACAGCGCTGGATACGGATGAG
This sequence comes from Lachnospiraceae bacterium, assembly GCA_017936885.1. Classification (GTDB taxonomy): domain Bacteria; phylum Bacillota; class Clostridia; order Lachnospirales; family Lachnospiraceae; genus UBA3282. The sequence goes on from JAGBEO010000003.1 coordinate 181,390, forward strand.
TTGATTATTGTACAATAGGTTCAGGCTAAAGCCTGAACCGCAAGAAGCAACACAGTTGATTCTTGCCGGGTGGATTTGCGTATTGTATTGCGGTATAACAAAAAAGGAACCGCTTGTCTGCGGTTCCGATTTGTTTCTAATGATAAGCGATACTTACATGATGTATGGTTTTAAAGCTTCCATAACTTCATCAGTACCATCTTCAGCATGGATGTTCAGATCGATAGGTTTGGATAAATCTAAACTGAAGATACCCATGATAGATTTCGCATCGATAACGTATCTACCGGATACTAAGTCGAAGTCATAATCAAACTTTGTAATATCATTTACAAAAGATTTAACCTTATCAATAGAATTTAAAGAAATCTGTACTGTTTTCATTTAAGAATTACCTCCTTTGATTTTTAATACCTTCTGCTATAATACTAAATGTTGGAAGAACAAAAGTCAATGATAAAACAATACAAAAAATGCGGGGATTACTATGAAAAGTGTAGCATTACATAATCTGGGATGCAAAGTAAACGGCTACGAAATGGACGTTATGCAACAAATGTTACAAGAAAAGGGTTATAAAATTGTACCATTTGATGAACCGGCCGATATTTACATTGTAAATACATGTACTGTCACTAATATAGCGGATAGAAAAAGCCGTCAAATGCTTCATCGGGCGAAGAAATTAAATCCGGATGCGGTTGTCGTTGCGGTCGGATGTTATGTACAGACGGACGAGGCGGGAGTCAGAAAAGATGCGGCGATAGATCTGGCAATCGGAAATAACCGTAAGAAAGATTTGATCTCTATTTTGGAAAATTATCTGAAACAGCGGGAGTACAGCATAGATATCATCGATATCAACCACACAGATGAATACGAAGAGATGTGCCTGAAGAAAACGGCAGAGCATACGCGTGCTTATATTAAAATTCAGGATGGCTGCAATCAGTTCTGCTCTTATTGTATCATTCCTTACGCCAGAGGCAGGGTCAGAAGCCGTAAGGAAGAGGATATTCTGAGGGAAGTAGAGGGGATTGTGGCAGCAGGATATCAGGAGATCGTGCTGACGGGAATCCATATCAGTTCCTATGGACTTGACAGGGGGAACCCGGAGCTTTTGCAGTTGCTGGGGAAACTTCAGGAGATCGCGGGACTTAAGCGTATCCGGTTAGGCTCCTTAGAACCCCGTATTGTCACTGAAGAGTTTGCAAGGCAGATCAGCGGGATGCCTAAAATCTGTCCGCATTTTCATCTTTCGCTGCAGAGCGGCTGTGACAGTGTGCTGAAGCGGATGAATAGACGTTATGACAGTGGGGAATACTTTCACACAACGGAGCTGCTCAGAAAATATTATGATAATCCGGCGATTACAACAGATGTTATCGTAGGTTTTCCCCAGGAAACGGAAGAGGAATTTAAAGTAACGGAAGCGTTTGTGCAGAAGATAAACTTTTATGAAATGCACATTTTCAAATATTCCAAGAGACAGGGAACTAATGCGGCCGTGATGGAAGGGCAGATTACGGAGGCTGAAAAAGGCAGGCGCAGCGCAATCCTGATCGAAGTCGGAAAAAGGATGTCGCATGCGTACCGTGCCGGTTACATAGGAAAGGAAGCGGAAGTGCTCTTCGAGGATAGGCACGAAATAGAGGGCCACACCTACTGGGTGGGGCATACACCGCAGTATGTCAAGGTGGCGCGGGCGGCTGACAGCGCTGAAAATCTGAATAACCGGATTGTAACAGGCACTGTGACGGGTTTTTTGGATGATGAAATTTTGCTTATGGAATAGATTGAAAAATCATGCCGGATAGCATGAATTGATAGAACGTTATCTTTAAAGTGATTGAATTTTGTGTGATGATAGAGTATTATGGTAATAATAGGGGTAAATATCATAAACAGAAACAATGGATAAGGGCGTGAAACAATGCAGGATTTAGAGAATACACAATTTTTTAGAGTAGAGACGGAACCGGAGACGGGTGTGAAACTGGTACTTGCCACAGTATATGAAGCATTGACGGAGAAGGGATATAATCCAGTTAATCAGATCGTGGGTTATATTATGTCCGGTGATCCTACTTACATTACGAGCCATAAGAGTGCGCGAAGCCTGATTATGAAAGTGGAACGTGATGAACTGGTAGAAGAGATGTTAGTGGAATACATTAAGAACTCACTCAAGAAATAGGAATGCGGAAGAGACAGCGCACATGAGAATTATGGGATTGGATTTTGGTTCCAAGACGGTGGGAGTGGCGATCAGTGATTCGCTGCTGATTACTGCACAGGGAATCGAGATTATCAGAAGAAAAGATGAGAATAAGCTTCGGCAGACGTTAGCGCGTATAGAAGAACTGATTGTAGAGTACGAGGTGTCGGAAATCGTGCTGGGACTTCCGAAGAATATGAATGATACGCTTGGGGAGAGAGCTGAGCTTTCTCTCGAATTTAAGGACAAGCTGGAGAGAAGAACCGGGCTTCCGGTTGTTATGTGGGACGAGCGACTTACCACAGTTTCAGCGGATAAAGTAATGATGGAAGCGGGAATCCGCAGAGAACACCGCAAAGAATATGTGGACAAGATCGCAGCCGTATTTATTTTGCAGGGCTATCTGGATTATCGTGGAAGCAAGGAGAAGAATTAAGTGGAAAAGATTGTATTTACACCGGCAGGAGAAGCGGCTGTAGAGTTTTATGTACTGGAGCAGACGAGACTGGGCGGTATCGATTATATTTTAGTGACGGATTCGGAACAGGGTGACGGAGAGGCACTGATCCTGCGCGATATGTCTGCGCCGGAAGAGGAAGAGGCAGTGTACGAGATCGTGACAGACGATGAGGAATTAAACGCAGTAGCGGCTGTGTTTGAAAATATGTTGGAAGATATTGAATTATCGTAAAGAAACAGTTACATATGGAGCAGTGTTAAGCGGCTTGCAGATAACAGAAAGCTGGTACCGGGTAGAGACGGGATGTACAGGAGGGTATCAGTACAGTATCGCAAAGCCCCTTGAACAGACTCTGTTTTAACTGAAAGAAAATGGAGGTAGATTTTTTGAAGAAAATTGAACAAGGGAAAGCAGCGTCGAAGCTGAAAGTTATCCCATTAGGCGGATTGGAGCAGATTGGGCTTAATATTACTGCCTTTGAGTATGAGGATAGTATTATTGTGGTGGACTGCGGTCTGTCGTTCCCGGAGGATGAGATGCTGGGAATTGATCTGGTCATTCCTGATATTACCTATCTGAAAGATAATGTGGATAAAGTAAAAGGATTCATGATTACCCATGGACATGAGGATCATATCGGGGCATTGCCTTATGTATTGAAAGAATTAAATGTTCCTGTCTATGCGACAAAACTGACGATGGGTATTATTGAGAATAAGTTAAGAGAACATGATCTGCTGAACAAGACCAAGCGTAAAGTGGTCAAGTTCGGACAGTCCATCAATTTAGGACAGTTCAGGATCGAATTTATCAAGACCAATCACAGTATCGTGGACGCGGCAGCGTTAGCGATCTATTCGCCTGCCGGAGTGGTAGTGCACACAGGCGATTTTAAAGTAGATTATACGCCGGTATTCGGTGATGCTATTGATTTACAGAGATTTGCAGAACTCGGTAAAAAAGGAGTATTGGCACTGATGTGTGATTCTACCAATGCCGAGAGATTAGGATTTACACCTTCCGAGAAAACGGTCGGCAGAACTTTTGATACGCTCTTTTCGGAACACAAGGATACGAGAATTATCATTGCTACCTTTGCGTCCAATGTGGACAGAGTGCAGCAGATTATCAATACTGCCGATAAATTCGGCAGAAAAGTAGTGGTAGAGGGAAGAAGCATGGTCAATATCATTGATACGGCTTCTACTCTTGGATATTTACAGATCCCTGAGCATACTTTGATCGATATCGAACAGCTTAAGGATTATCCGGCAGAGAAAACCGTTATTATTACTACGGGAAGTCAGGGTGAGAGTATGGCGGCGCTCAGCCGTATGGCCAGCGATACCCACAGGAAAATTTCTATCATGCCGGGAGATACGGTTATCTTCTCTTCCCATCCGATACCGGGTAACGAGAAGGCGGTTACCAATGTGATTAATGAATTGCAGATGAAGGGCGCTGATGTTATCTTTCAGGATGTACATGTGTCGGGACATGCCTGTCAGGAAGAAATCAAGCTGATTTATTCTCTGGTTAAGCCCAAATATGCGATTCCGATTCACGGAGAGTACAAGCACAGAAAAGCGCAGGCCAAAATCGCCGCAGAGCTGGGAATTCCGAAAGACCATATCTTTATGCTGCAATCCGGTGATATGCTGGAGATGGATCATGAGAGTGCGCAAGTGAGCGGCAAGGTTCCGGTGGGGGCTATTCTGGTAGACGGACTGGGTGTTGGAGATGTGGGCAATGTGGTATTGCGTGACAGGCAGCATCTGGCAGAGGACGGTATCCTGATTGTGGTGCTGGCGCTTGATTCCTACAGTGATCAGTTGGTATCCGGTCCGGATATTGTGTCAAGAGGATTTGTTTACGTAAGGGAGTCTGATGAATTGATGGACGAGGCGCGTCTGTTAGTGAATGAGGCTGTGCAGAAATGTCTTGATAAAGGACAGGCGGATTGGGGTAAGCTTAAGGCTACAATCAAAGATGTGCTTGGTGATTTTGTGTGGAAGAAAACAAAGAGACGCCCTATGATTCTGCCCATCATTATGGAAGTGTAGGATTTGCACATTATACTTAAGGAGGAAACATCATGTCAGACAGCGATATCATGATAGCGACAAAAGAATTTGCAGAGACGATTCAGAAATCGGATACTTATCAGAAATATTATTATCAGAGGGAAAAGATTAAGCGGCAGCCGGAATTGTACGATAAAGTAAATGAATTCCGTCAGAGAAATTTCGATTTGCAGAATGAGGTTGATAGTGAGGAATTGTTTGACCGCATGGAAGCTTTTGAGAAAGAGTATGAGAAATTCCGCGAGAATCCGCTGGTAGATGATTTTTTGAGGGCTGAGCTGGCATTCTGCAGAATGATGCAGGACATCAATGTACTTCTCACGACAGAAATAGACTTTGAGTAAAACGCTTCGGAATGAGGTATGGATATGAAAGCAAAATTGATTATTGGAGCCACGGTGGAGTTGGTCATTAAAGTGGTTGTGTTTGTAGCCATTGTGATGTTTATTTTAAACACATCCGTCAAAGCATATGATTATGGATACCGGGTGTTTGCGGAGGAACCTGTCTCTGTGGGAGAAGGCAGAACAATCAGCGTAATCGTGGAAGAGGCGGACTCTGTTAAGGATGTGGGCGAAATGCTGCAGGAAAAAGGGCTGATCCGGGATGCTAATTTATTTATGGTTCAGGAACTTTTGTCTGAGCAGCATGGCAAGATCCGGGCGGGGATCTATGATCTGAATACGTCTATGACGAGCCAGGATATGCTGGCAGTCATGGCAGCAGAAAGTGATACGGAGGAAACCGTAGAAGAATAGAAACGGGGGATTATCGTGATAGTAGATGAGCGCATGAGTGCATTCATTGATTCTCTGGACGCCGGCAATACTCCTTTTTTGAATGAAATAGAGCGGGAAGCGAAAGAAACCAATGTGCCGATTATCCGGACGCAGATGCAGAGCCTGATGAAGTTCCTTCTGGCAATGCAGAAACCCATGTCGATTCTGGAAGTTGGCTGTGCCATTGGTTTTTCTGCTTTGTTGATGAGTGAGTATGCACCGGAAGGATGCAGGATCACAACCATTGAGAAATATGAGAAAAGAATCCCGATTGCCAGAGGGAACTTCAAGCGTGCGGGACGGGAAGAAAGCATTACATTGTTAGAAGGTGATGCTGCCGATATTCTGAAAGAGCTTACGGGAACCTACGATCTGATTTTCATGGATGCGGCCAAAGGTCAGTACATTCACTTTCTGCCGGATATCCTAAGGCTGATGCCCCGGGGCGGAATCCTTTTGTCAGATAATGTCTTACAGGACGGGGACATCATTGAATCCCGGTTTGCAGTGACGAGACGAAATCGTACCATACACAGCCGTATGAGGGAGTATTTGTATGAAATAAAGCATCATCCCGAGTTGGAAACGGTGATACTGCCGGTGGGTGACGGTGTTACCATTAGTATCAAAAAATAGGAGAAACGATGAGAAAACCTGAGTTATTGATTCCGGCGAGCAGTCTGGAAGTTTTGAAAACTGCGGTTATATTTGGCGCAGATGCGGTATATATCGGCGGTGAGGCTTTCGGGCTTCGCGCCAAAGCCAAGAATTTTACTTCTGAGGAAATGGCGGAGGGGATTGCCTTTGCCCATGAACACGGAGTGCGTGTCCATGTGACGGCGAATATTCTGGCACACAATTATGATCTGGAAGGAGCCGGGGCATATTTTCATGAATTAAAAGAATTAAAGCCGGATGCACTGATCATTGCGGACCCCGGCATGTTTACGCTGGCAAGGGAGATCTGCCCGGAAATCGATATTCATGTGTCCACGCAGGCGAACAACACCAATTATATGACCTACCGGTTCTGGTACGAACAGGGCGCGAAGCGCGTGGTATCCGCCAGAGAACTGTCCCTGCGTGAGATTAAGGAGATCCGTGAGGACATCCCGGAGGATCTGGAGATCGAAAGCTTTATTCACGGTGCCATGTGTATTTCCTATTCCGGCAGATGCCTCCTGAGCAGTTATTTTACGGGAAGAGACGCGAACCACGGCGCCTGTACACACCCATGCCGCTGGAAATACGCGGTGGTGGAAGAAAAAAGACCGGGAGAATATCTGCCTGTCTATGAGAATGAAAGGGGCACCTATATCTTTAATTCCAAGGATCTGTGTATGATTGAACATATTCCTGAGATGATAGATGCGGGGATCGACAGCTTCAAGATAGAAGGAAGGATGAAGACCGCGCTCTATGTGGCTACGGTGGCGCGCACCTACCGCAAGGCGATTGACGATTATCTGGAATCCGAAGAGAAATACCGTGCCAATATGGACTGGTACAAAGCGGAGATCTCCAAGTGCACCTATCGCCAGTTCACCACGGGATTTTACTTTGGTAAGCCTGATGAGAATACGCAGATTTATGACAATAACACTTATGTGAACGAATATATTTACTTAGGGATCGTAGGAAGCCTGGTGCCGGAACCGGGTGCCGGTCGTGAAGAGACCGGAAACCGTGAGACCTGTACCTGCGCCCGCTTTGAACAGCGCAATAAGTTCAGTGTGGGTGATTCCATTGAAATTATGAAGCCGGACGGTAGGAATATTCCCGTGAAAGTGCTTGCCATGTATAATGAGGACGGGGAGCCGGTAGAGTCCTGTCCGCACTCGAAGCAGATGATGGATGTAAAATTATCCACAATTCCGGCGGTATATGATATACTGCGTGTCAGTAACGACCGGTGACAAAACGCAACAGCGTGAAACGCCTGCCCGAAGGTTATATTTTGGTTGACCGTCATAGTGTCTGTATTGTACAATGTGAGCAGTGAGTTTTCGGAGCTGCCTCGCATTGTACATAATCAAATTTTAATTTTTTTAAAATATGGTATTGCATTTTTGAAAAAAGTAGAGTATCTTATAGAAAAGGTCAGCTGACAAAGATCGGCAGACCTGACATATAGGTATCTAGAACGAGGGTGTTCCAAAAAGATTTATTTTTGGGGCATTTTTTTTGTGTTACGGGAGTGTGTGACAGCTAAGGGAGGTTCTGGAATCCTTAAATGAGGAAAGGAAGATGAAAAAATGAGCGAAGTATTTAATGTTGAAGAGATTTTCGGACAAAACGTATTCACTCTCGGCAAGATGAAGGAACGTCTGCCGAAGAATGTATACAAAGAGGTTGTAACAGTTATGGATCAGGGCGGCGAGTTATCCATGGAGACGGCTAACGTAGTCGCTAAAGCTATGAAAGACTGGGCTGTAGAAAACGGCGCAACACATTATACCCATTGGTTCCAGCCGCTGACAGGCATTACAGCAGAGAAACATGACGCTTTCGTGGCACATCCGGACGAGACAGGTAAAATGCTGACAGAGTTCTCCGGTAAAGAATTAATTAAGGGCGAGCCGGATGCATCTTCTTTCCCCTCAGGCGGTTTAAGAGCTACTTTCGAGGCAAGAGGATATACCGCATGGGATATCACATCCCCCGCTTTCTTAAAAGAGTCAGGATGCGGAACAATTCTTTGTATTCCTACCGCATTCTGTTCTTACACAGGTGAAGCGCTGGATAAGAAGACACCGCTTTTACGTTCCATGGAAGCGCTCAGCGAGCAGGCACTGCGTATCGTAAGGCTGTTCGGCAACACAGGCGCTACCAAGGTGGTAGCATCCGTAGGACCGGAGCAGGAATATTTCTTAGTAGATAAAGATTTATATATGAAGAGAACTGACCTGATGTTCGCAGGACGTACTTTATTCGGCGCACCGGCACCGAAAGGTCAGGAGATGGAAGATCATTACTTCGGTGTTATCAGAGAGCGTGTCGGCGCTTACATGAAAGACTTAAATGAGGAACTTTGGAAACTGGGCGTGACAGCTAAAACACAGCATAACGAAGTTGCTCCGGCACAGCATGAGCTGGCACCTATCTATGAGACTGCTAATATTGCAGTAGATCATAACCAATTAGTAATGGAAGCAATGAAGAGAGTTGCTATCCGTCACGGTATGAGATGTCTGCTTCATGAAAAACCATATGCAGGCGTGAACGGTTCCGGTAAACACAACAACTGGTCTATCACAACAGATAACGGTGTAAACCTCTTAGATCCGGGTGACACACCGAATGAAAACATTCAGTTCTTATTGGTACTTGCCTGCATCATGAAAGCTGTTGATACCCATGCTGATCTGCTTCGTCAGTCTGCATCCGATGTCGGTAACGACCACAGATTAGGTGCAAACGAGGCACCTCCGGCAATTATCTCTATTTTCCTCGGAGAGCAGCTTGAGGATGTTGTAACACAGTTGATCGAGACAGGTGTGGCTACTTCTGTTAAGGAGGGCGGCAAGCTTTTGACCGGTGTTAAGACACTCCCTGACTTCCAGAAGGATGCTACCGACAGAAACAGAACTTCACCTTTTGCTTTCACAGGTAATAAATTTGAGTTCCGTATGGTTGGTTCCGCCGACTCTATCGCAAGCCCGAATACAACCTTAAATGCCATCGTTGCAGAGGCATTCTGTGAGGCTGCTGACAGACTGGAGAAAGCAGAGGATCTTGAACTTGCAATCCACGATCTGATCAAAGAGTATATGACAGAGCATCAGAGAATCATCTTCAACGGCAACGGTTACTCGGATGAGTGGGTTGTGGAAGCTGAGAGAAGAGGACTTCCTAACATTAAGTCCATGATTGAAGCTGCAAGCACTATCACAACAGATAAGGCAGTTAAGTTATTTGAGAAATTCGGTATCTTTACGAAGGTCGAGCTGGAATCCCGCGAAGAGATCATTTATGAGACTTATGCTAAGACGATCAATATCGAAGCATTAGCGATGATCGATATGGCCGGAAAACAGATTATCCCTGCTGTAATCAAGTATACTAAGGTGCTGGCAGATACTATAAATGCAGTAAAAGAAGCAGGCGCGGATGCGAGCATACAGGCAGCGCTCTTAAAAGAGGTTAGTGAGAAACTGGCAGCTATGCAGACAGCACTGGCTAAGCTGGAAAAAGCAGAAGCAGAAGCTTCCGCAATGGAAGATGAAAAGGCACAGGCATTCTTCTATAAGGATACAGTAAAAGTAATCATGGAAGAGCTTCGTGCACCTGCTGATGAGTTGGAGATGATCGTTGATAAGGATATCTGGCCGATTCCTACATATGGCGAGTTGATGTTCGAAATCTAAGATTGATTGTAATACCTGTCAGGGGCGGATAAGAAATTATCCGCCTCTGTTACAGTGTAATTGACAGCCTTGTATTTTAGCGTATAAAAGAGCGCTTCCCGGGAAAAATATTCGATAGAAATTATTGGAAAGACAGAAAAAAAACACATTTTTAAAAAAAATTGAAAAAAGGGCTTGTCAAATTCATATTTATCCTATATAATTGTTAATTGTTGATGGGCTATCGCCAAACGGTAAGGCAACGGACTCTGACTCCGTCATTTCAAGGTTCGAATCCTTGTAGCCCAGCTAGAACCCCGGTTGATATTTCAACCGGGGTTTTGATATCATAACGATAATCCTTCTGACATCGAAAACAAGCTTTGAGATGAAAGAGAGGCATATAATATCTGAGGCTCTGACAGGGAGACTTTATATGGCTGTATCTTTCGGAAGAAGGATGCGGCTTTTTTCATATTTTGCATGATTAGAACAGGGGGAACAGGAATGCAGACACGAGTGGCTACGATCAGCATTATCGTGGAAAATACGGAATCCGTGGAGAAGCTGAATACGCTGTTGCATGAATACGGACAGTACATCATCGGCAGAATGGGACTGCCCTATCGCAAATGCGGTATTCACATCATCAGTGTGGCGATCGATGCGCCGCAGGACATAATCAATGCGCTATCCGGCAAAATCGGCAGGCTGCAGGGGATCAACAGTAAGATCGCATATTCCAGCATTGTGTGTGAAGCATCCGAAACAGGAGAAGATCAATCATGAGGGAATTGATTGACAAGCTGGCGGCAGAGCATGACCTGACAGATGAAGAGTGGAAACAGTTGATTGAGGGCGAGTATGACAGATCCCTGCTTTATGCGAAGGCTGATGAGATCCGGAGGCAGAAGTACGGAACGGATGTCTATATCAGAGGTCTGATTGAGATATCCAGCTATTGCAGAAATGACTGTCTCTACTGCGGTATCCGCAGGAGCAACAGCCATGCCCAGAGATACCGTCTGTCTAAGGAACAAATATTGGAGTGCTGTCAAACCGGATATGAATTGGGATTTCGAACCTATGTCATGCAGGGCGGCGAGGATACTTTTTTTACCACAGAATATGTGACAGAATTGGTAAGCGAGATTAAGAAGAGGTATCCAGACTGTTCGGTGACACTCTCCTTAGGGGAACGAGAGAAAGCCGACTATCAGGCATGGTATGATGCGGGGGCAGACCGCTATCTGCTGCGCCATGAGACGGCGGACAGGCTCCATTATGAGAAACTTCACCCGGCAGAATTAAGCTACGATCACCGGATACAATGCCTGTATGATCTGAAAGAAATCGGTTATCAGGTGGGATGCGGCTTTATGGTGGAATCACCTTGTCAGACTGTGGAGAATCTGATCGCAGATATGCGGTTTCTGCGTAAATTCCAGCCTCATATGGTGGGAATAGGGCCGTTTATCCCGCACCATGATACTCCGTTTCGGGACAAACCGCAGGGGAGTCTGGAAAAGACGCTTACCATGGTGGCGTTGATTAGGCTGACGCTGCCGCAGGCGCTGATTCCGTCTACCACGGCATTGGGAACGATCCATCCGCAGGGCAGAGAGCTGGGATTAAAGGCGGGAGCCAATGTGGTGATGCCCAACCTGTCGCCGGTATCCGTGAGAAAACAATATTCACTTTACGATAACAAGATCTGTACCGGAGATGAGGCGGCGGAATGCATTGCATGTATGAAACGAAGAGTCGCTTCCGCGGGCTATCAGATAGTGGTAGACAGAGGGGACTGGCGCGGCAGCAGTTAGTGCAAAGATGGCAGTTAAAGAAACATCGGATTATAAAATATTAAAAAGAACTGAAGATTCAGAATGGAACTAAGGAATAATCAAGAAAGGGAAGGTAGAACAATGTACGATCCGAAATCATTATGTGCAGACGATTTTATAAATCACGAGGAAATATTGGCTACGCTGGAATATGCGGAGCAGAACAAGAACAACAGGGAACTGATCGATCAGATTCTTGAGAAGGCAAAGCCTAAGAAAGAGGGAAATTCAACGGTGTGCAGCGGCTTGAACCACAGAGAGGCATCGGTATTGCTTGCCTGCGAAGATCCGGAGGTGCTGGAAGGGATGTATGCGCTTGCAGAAGAGATTAAGTTAGCTTATTACGGAAACCGTATTGTCATCTTCGCGCCGCTGTATCTGTCCAATTACTGTATTAACGGCTGCGTATACTGCCCGTATCATATGAAAAACAAACATATCCCGCGTAAGAAGCTGATGCAGGAGGAAGTAAAGCAGGAGGTTATCGCCTTACAGGATATGGGACATAAGCGTCTTGCCATCGAGGCAGGGGAAGATCCGCAGAACAATCCGATTGAATATATTTTGGAGTGCATTAAGACGATTTATTCCATTCAGCATAAGAACGGGGCGATCCGTCGTGTGAATGTGAACATTGCGGCTACCACGGTAGAAGAATACCGTATGTTAAAGGAAGCCGGAATCGGCACGTATATTCTTTTCCAGGAGACTTATCACAAGGAAAGCTATCTGCAGCTCCATCCCACAGGGCCGAAGCATGATTATAACTATCATACGGAAGCCATGGACAGAGCTATGGAAGGCGGTATTGATGATGTGGGACTGGGCGTATTGTTTGGTCTGGAACTTTATAAGTATGAGTTCGCAGGACTTTTGATGCACGCGGAGCACTTAGAGGCTGTGCACGGAGTGGGCCCCCATACCATCAGCGTGCCCCGCATTAAACGGGCTGATGATATTGACCCTTCCGCTTTTGATAATGGCATCAGCGATGAGATATTTGCGAAGCTGTGTGCGTTGATCCGTATAGCAGTGCCTTACACCGGTATGATTATTTCTACCAGAGAGAGTCAGGCGGTGCGCGAGAAGGTAATCCGTCTGGGAGTATCCCAGATTTCAGGCGGTTCCAGAACATCAGTAGGCGGTTATGCGGAAGAAGTGCGTCCTACCGATACGGAACAGTTTGACGTATCGGATCAGCGTACGCTGGACGAGGTAGTGAAATGGCTGATGGAGATGGGGTATATTCCGTCCTTCTGTACGGCATGTTACAGAGAGGGCAGAACCGGTGACCGTTTCATGAGTCTGTGTAAATCGGGGCAGATTCAGAACTGTTGTCATCCCAATGCGCTGATGACCTTAAAGGAATATCTGATGGATTATGCGGCGGAGGATACGAAAGCCATCGGTGAAGCACTGATCAAGGCGGAATTAAATAACATTCCGAAGGAGCATGTGCGTGAGATTGCCAAAGATCATCTGGCTAAGATCGAGGAAGGCATCAGGGATTTCCGGTTCTGATTCTATAAAGACTGCAGCGTCCGTGAGCTTATTATAAGCAGGCGAAGTATAAACCGTTTCAGTAAAGAAAAACGGTGCAAGAAACAAACAGGGGAAAACAATAATGAAGATCAGGGTATACGGGAAAGGCAGATTGCTATGGGAATGAACAACACACCTTCGGGAGAACGAATTCATATCGGGTTTTTCGGCAGGAGAAATGCCGGAAAGTCGAGTCTGGTCAATGCGGTAACAGGGCAGGATCTGGCGGTGGTCTCCGAACAGAAAGGAACCACTACTGATCCGGTCTATAAGGCAATGGAGCTGCTGCCGCTTGGCCCGGTCATGATTATCGATACCCCGGGTTTTGATGATGAGGGAAGTCTGGGAGAACTTCGGGTGAAGAAGACGAAACAGGTTTTGAATAAGACCGATGTGGCTGTCTTAGTGGTAGATGCCGCGGAGGGTATGTGCCCCTGTGACGAAGAATTGACAGCGCTTTTCAAGGAGAAGAAGATTCCGTATATTGTGGCATTCAACAAGGCGGATTTGCTGGAAAAGCAGGCTTGGCCGGAAGGACAGGGCAGTTTGCCCGTGATTGGAATGAAAGGGCAGACGGAAGTGCAGCCCGAGAATGCAGCCGTCATAGTGGTCAGTGCATTAAAGAAGCAGGGTATATATGAGTTAAAGGAAATGATTGGCAGTCTGGCAGCTTCCGAGGAAAATGAAAGGAGGCTGGTGGGTGATTTGGTTAGGCCCGGTGATTTTATTGTGCTGGTAGTCCCCATTGATTCTGCGGCGCCTAAGGGAAGACTGATTCTGCCCCAGCAGCAGATGATCAGGGATCTCCTGGAGACGGGAGCGGTTTCTGTCGTGGTGAAGGAGAGTGAACTGGCAAAGACGCTGACACGGCTGGGACAAAAACCGGCTATGGTCATTACGGACAGTCAGGCATTCGAGGAGGTGTCTCAGATTGTGCCAAGTGATATTGCGCTCACATCCTTTTCTATCCTGATGGCACGGTATAAAGGGCTGCTTACTACGGCAGTACAGGGGGTGAAGGCGATTGATAAGCTCAAGGACGGCGACCGTGTGCTGATTGCGGAAGGGTGTACTCATCACAGACAATGTGACGACATAGGCACCGTGAAAATTCCGCGCTGGTTAAAGAAATATACCGGAAAAGAACTGGTGATAGAAACTTCTTCCGGCACGGGATTCCCGGAAGATTTATCTCCTTATGCGCTGGTGATCCATTGCGGCGGCTGTATGCTGAACGAGAGAGAAGTGCGCTGCCGTATGCAGTGTGCCGTGGATGTGGGAGTGCCGATTACCAATTACGGGATAGTGATTGCTTATATGAAAGGGATCTTAGGAAGAAGTATTGAGATATTCCCGGATCTGCATTTGTCATAGTTTTTTACGGGAAAATGTGTTATGCTTATAGATAAAGTTCGCGGCAGTTTAGAGGCAGGGGAAGCGCAGGAATCTTCTTGTGGATGGAATCTATAAATAAGTAAGGCCATAGAGCAGAGACAGGGGTTTTTGAATTTACTTTATGAGCCTATAAGAATGAAAGAGGAAAAATAAGTGTATACATTTGACGGCAGAGTTAGATACAGCGAAGTGGGCGTAGACGGGAATATGACACTAGAGTCACTTTTGGATTATTTTCAGGATGCATCCATTTTTCATTCGGAGGATGTGGGGCTTGGTGTAGATTATTTTAAGGAAGTAAATCAGGCGTGGCTGCTGTCGGCATGGCAGATTTGCGTGAACCGCCGCCCGCGTCTGTGCGAAAATATTATCATCGGCACATCACCTTATGAATTCAAAGGCTTTGTGGGGTCCCGTAATTTCTGGATGGAAACAAAAGAAGGAGAGGTACTCGCGTATGCGAACTCTGTCTGGAGTCTGATGGATCTGGAACGGATGATGCCTGCGAAGGCGAGAGAAGATTTTGCATCTATCTACCATCTGGAAGAGAAATATCCGATGGAATATGCACCCCGCAAGATCCGTGTTCCGGCAGATGGCACGGCAAAGGAACCATTTGCGGTGAAGACTCACCATCTGGACACCAACAACCACGTAAATAACGGACAGTATGTGCGCATGGCGATGGATTACATTCCGGAGAATTTTGAGATCAGCCAGCTTCGTGTGGAATATAAAAATCAGGCGGTGTTAGATGATGTGATCTATCCGGTGGTGGCAGATAGTGAGGATGGGCAACTGTATACGGTGTCTTTGAACAGGGAAGACGGGAAACCATACAGTATTGTGGAATTACGTCGGGACGAAAACAAACTCTGATACAGAATACGGAAAACACAGAACGGAGAGACTATGATTCAATTAGGTGAAATACAGACATTACAGGTAGTAAAAAAAGTGGAATTCGGTGTATATTTAGGTGACGGCATCAATCGGGAGGAAAGAGTATTGCTTCCGAAGAAGCAGGTGCCCGCAGAGGCTCAGATCGGTGATGCAATTGAAGTATTCGTCTATCGTGATTCCAGGGACAGGCTCATTGCCACCACGAACATGCCGAAGCTTACACTTCACGGCGTGGCAAGAGTAAAGGTGGCGCAGGTAGGGAAAATCGGCGCTTTTTTGGACTGGGGATTGGAGAAAGAACTGCTGCTTCCCTATAAAGAGCAGACCAAACGGGTATCGGCCGGGGAGGAATGTCTGGTGGCGCTTTACATTGATAAGAGCAGCAGGCTCTGTGCGACTATGAACGTGTACCCTTATCTGGATACGGACAGTCCCTATCATAAAGATGATAAAGTAACGGGCACTGTCTATGAGATCAGTAAAAATTTCGGCGCTTTCGTGGCGGTGGATGACCGGTATTCAGGATTGATTCCGCAGAAGGAGCTGTACGGTAATGTACAGATCGCAGATGTGGTGACGGCACGGGTAACCGGAGTGAAAGAAGACGGAAAGCTGGATTTAAGTATCCGCGAGAAAGCATATCTGCAGATTGAACAGGATGCGGAGAAGGTGTTATCCATTATTGACAGCTTTGACGGGGCTCTGCCTTTTAACGATAAGGCATCACCGGAAGTGATCAAGCGGGAAACACAGATGAGTAAGAATGAATTTAAACGTGCGGTAGGACATCTGCTTAAGAATGGCAGGATTGTGATAACGGAAAAGGCAATCAGGAGAATTGACTAGGAAGTCAAATGCTATCAATTCGAAACGAAAAAGAACCGGGATGATAAAGGGCTTGAAATGAACAGTAAAAAATCAAATTGGCTTTTTCTTACAATTATATTAGTGCATTTTGCAGTCGTAGCATTTCTGCTTTTTATGGGCAGCAGAATCGAGTTTGGTATTATGATCAATCTTTTGGTAAGTGAAGGTATTATTGCAGTTCCGGCAGTCCTGTTCCTGCTTTTCTCTAAAAGCAGATGGGGTGAGGTGCTGGGCTTTCATAAGATCAGAATATCAACTTTTTTCATGATTGTGCTTTTCACCTTTCTGGTTATGCCTCTGATTACGGTTCTCAATGCAATTTCCATGTTTTTTACGGAGAATGCGGTGGCATCCATGGAGCAGGACATTATGGGCGTTGCCTTTCCCGTTATGTTATTTCTGATTGGCATGTTCGGACCGTTCTGTGAAGAGTTCGTATTCCGCGGGGTGATATACGGCGGCTATCTGAAATCGGGTAATAAGCTGCGGGCGATTCTTCTGTCGGCGCTTTTATTCGGGCTGATGCATATGAATGTGAATCAGGCAATTTATGCCTTTGTGATAGGAATTTTGCTGGCATTTCTGATGGAAGCCACGGGCAGCCTGTGGGCACCGGTGTTCTGTCATATGATTTTCAACTCGGAACAGGTCTGCCTGATGTATCTGTCTAATAAGATATTGGGGCTTCTGCCGGAGACGGGCATTGAAGCTATGCAGATTACGCAGGAAGAATTACTGGCTGCGCTCAGTGTTTATCTGGTGATTGCGGCGATTACAACACCTATTGCCCTCTGTGTGCTGGCGTGGATTGCGAAGAATGAGAACAGAGAGACCGATGTAAAACAGATATGGGTAAAACGCGGGGAAGCCAGGGAATATCTGGTGAGCGTCCCGCTTATTATAGCGATTGTACTTTGTCTTGCCTATATGAGTCTGGAGTTTATTCTATAGATATTTGCGGGAATTATGGTCACGATACAAGGAGACGGAAAAACGCTATGCAGAAGGTTTCCCCGACTGCATAGCGTTTTATAGTTCCTTTGTAATAATTAAATGGAGATATCAATATTAGAACCAATGTGAGGATTCACGGATAACTCCATGGCAGCGGCGTCCATCATGCCTACGATCTGGTCTCCCGTAGAAGAAGCCTGATCCAGAGATTTGCTTAACATAGCTACACCATAAGCACTCTGTGTATTTACGGTGGACATCGCCATAGATAAAGCAGCAATATCCATAAGATCACCATGCCTTTCTCAAATTATTATTACATACAGTATATCATACCATGTCCGAAATGGCGAGTTTTTTATATGGGATTTTAGAGCATTTATTATTTGTATAAAATGTCTAAATGGTAAAAATAGGGAAAAACGTCTTTTTCCTTGTAAAATACACAAAAAAGTCATGATTTAAGGTAGATTTTTTTGTAAATATAGATTAAAATAGAAGACAAGTGTTGTTTTTTGATATAAAACAATGTTTGTTGCTTTGTGTAATTTGCTAAAGGAATGATAAGGGGTGGGGGTATGATTTCAAATCAGATTTTGCAGAACACCATTGAAGGGTTAAAGTCCATTGCAAGAGTGGAATTATGTGTCATGGATATTGATGGGAAGGCAGTTGCCATGACAGAAGGTGAGATGGAAAAGTGCGGCAAGTCGGCAGCAGAATTTGCCAAATCTCCGGCAGATTCACAGGAGATACAGGGGTATCAGTACTTTAAGATATTTGATGAGCAGCAGTTGGAGTATATTCTGATTGCAGGCGGTGTGGGTGAAGATGTCTACATGGTTGGCAAGATGGTCGCATTTCAGATACAGAATCTGCTGGTGGCATATAAGGAGCGGTTTGATAAGGATAACTTTATTAAGAACCTGCTGCTTGATAATCTGTTGCTGGTAGATATCTACAGCCGTGCCAAGAAGCTGCATATTCAGACGGATGTAAAGCGCGTAGCACTGATTATAGAGACTGATAATACGAAAGACAGTAATGTGTTGGAGATTATGCGTACTTACTTCGGCAGCAACAGTAAGGATTTTATCACCGCTGTGGATGAAAATAATGTCATTGTGGTGAAGGATTTGTCAGAAGGGGAAAGCGTAAAAGAAATTGATAAAAATGCGGCGGCTGTTGTTGCCTTCCTGCAGAAGGAGAATTTTAAGAAGGTAAGAATAGCTTACGGTACTATTGTCAGTGAGATCAAGGAAGTCAGCCGCTCTTACAAAGAAGCTAAGATGGCGTTGGATGTAGGCAAGATATTCTTTGATGAGAGAGATGTAATTGCGTACAGCGAACTGGGAATCGGAAGACTGATTTATCAATTGCCGATCCCGTTGTGTAAAATGTTTATCAAGGAGATTTTCGACGGCAAGAGTCCTGATGATTTCGATGAAGAGACATTGACAACGATTAATAAGTTCTTCGAGAATTCCCTGAATGTATCGGAGACTTCCAGACAGCTTTTTATTCACCGGAATACTCTGGTATACCGTCTGGATAAGCTGCAGAAGAGCACAGGGCTTGACTTAAGAGTGTTTGAGGATGCCATTACCTTTAAGATTGCTCTTATGGTCGTCAAATATATGAAGTATATGGAAAGTTTTGAGTACTAAGAAATATAGGTGGTGAACAACGTGGCAGAGAAGAGAAAAAAGAAAAGCACAGCAGTGGATAAAGAGATTATTACCCTTACCAATGTCTGTAAAGCATACTCTACCGGTGCTCCGGCACTGAAAGATGTCAACCTTCGTATTAATAAAGGTGAGTTCGTTTTTATCGTAGGAGACAGCGGCTCGGGCAAATCAACCCTGATTAAGCTTTTGTTGCGTGAACTTACGATTACCAGCGGATATATCAATGTCATGGGCTATGATCTGGCGAAGATCAGACATCGTAAGATCCCGAAGTTCAGAAGAAATTTAGGCATTGTATTTCAGGATTTCCGTCTTCTGAAAGACAGAAATGTGTATGACAATGTTGCTTTTGCGCAGAGGATTATCCAGAAATCCAACAAAGAGATTAAAAAGAATGTGCCGAGTATTCTGGCAATTGTAGGACTTGCGGGCAAGTATAAGGCTAAGCCGAGACAGCTTTCCGGCGGTGAACAGCAGAGAGTGGCACTTGCAAGAGCGCTGGTGAATCAGCCTGCTATTCTGCTTGCGGATGAGCCGACAGGTAATCTGGACCCGAAGAATTCCTGGGAAATTATGAAACTGCTTGAGCAGATCAATGAGAACGGCACTACTGTAATCGTGGTAACGCACAACAGAGAGATTGTCAATGCGATGCAGAAGAGAGTGGTTACCCTGAAGAAAGGTGTCATTGTAAGCGACGAGGAAAAGGGAGGGTATATCGATGAGGATTAGTACGTTTTTCTATACACTCAGGCAGGGATTTCGCAACCTTTTCAGAAATAAATGGTTTACCTTGGCATCTATTGCGACGATCAGTGCCTGTTTGTTTCTGTTTGGACTGTTTTATGCGATCGTAACGAATTTCCAGCATATTGTTAAGACGGCGGAGGAAGGCGTATCTGTGACGGTATTCTTCGATGAAGGACTTGAGGAAATTAAGATACAGCAGATTGGCGATCAGATCAATAAACGGCCGGAGGTATCCGCTATACACTTTGTGTCTGCCGAGGAGGCATGGGATACTTTTAAGGCAGAATATCTGGGTGAGTACGCGGATGGCTTTACAGAGAATCCGTTAGAAGATTCCGCTAACTATGAGATTTACTTAAATGATGTATCCATGCAGCCTGCGCTGGTAACCTATCTGGAGTCGTTAGACGGAGTGCGGCTGGTAAACCGTTCCGATATTGCGGCTACCACGCTGACCGGTGTCAATGCCCTGATTGCATATGTGTCCGTGGGTATTATCGCAATTCTGTTTGCAGTATCGGTATTCCTGATCAGCAATACGGTTACCATCGGTATTTCCGTGCGTAAGGAAGAAATTAATATTATGAAATATATCGGGGCGACGGATTTCTTTGTCAGATCTCCGTTCGTGATTGAAGGTATGCTGATTGGCTTAATCGGTGCAGCGATTCCGATGGGTATTATTTATATGTTATATAATGTGGTACTTGAGTATGTGACGAATCGGTTTTCAATGTTGTCTTCCCTGCTTAGCTTCTTGACGGTGGAGGAGATTTTCAATGTATTGATTCCTATTTCTTTGGGAATAGGTGTAGGTATCGGTTTCCTGGGAAGTATTGTGACAGTTAGAAAACATTTGAGAGTGTAATAATCATCAGCGTAGGGAAATATATGAAACATTGGAAGAAAGCGGTATGTTTACTGATTAGTATGTCGATCTTATTTACATATGCCTGTCCCAGTGAAGCGGCAACCACGAATGAGAGTATCCGGGAGAAAGAAGCAGAGATTGCAGAGGCGAAAAAAGAAGTCTCCAATTTGAAATCAAATCTGACGGATGTGGAGAAGCTGAAGGAAGAGCTGGAGAAGTCGAAGAGTGATCTGACGGCGTATGTGGTGGAGCTGGATGGACAATTAAGCAGCATACAGACAAAGATTGAACAATATAATACATTAATCACAGAAAAAGAAGAGGAAATTGAAGAGACCGGCAAAGAACTGGAAGAGGCGATTGAACAGCAGGAACAGCAGTATGAAGCGATGAAGAAGCGTATCAAGTTCATGTATGAGAAAGGTGATACTTTCTATCTGGAACTGCTGCTTACTTCCGGCGGATTTGCTGATATGACGAATAAGGCTGATTATATAGAGGCTCTGTCCAGATATGACAGAAACAAGCTGGAAGAATATGCCCAGACAACCGAACTAATCCAACTATGTAAGGAAGAACTGGAAGCGGAGAAGGAAGTGCTGGATGAGGCAAAGCTTGCGGTAGAGCAGGAAGAAGCCAATGTAAATACCCTGATTGCGGAGAAGGAAGCACAGATTACCGCGGTGTCCGGCGATATTTCCAATAAAGAAGCTGCCATCAAAGAATATGAAGATATGATCGCCCAGCAGAATGCTGAGATTGCGGCACTGGAAAAAGCGGTGGCAGAAGAAAAAGCGAGACTTGCGGCAGAGAATGCGCAGGCGAGAATTTATAACGGCGGTATGTTTGCGTTCCCTCTTACCAGTTACACGCGAATATCTGATGAGTACGGTAACCGTATCCACCCTATCTTGGGTACACAGCAGTTCCATAACGGTGTGGACTTTGCAGCTCCGGCAGGTACACCGATTCTGGCGGCCTATGACGGTGATGTGGTGGCAGCGGCGTACAGCAGTTCTATGGGCAACTACATTATGATTGATCATGGAAGCGGATTGTATACGATATATATGCATGCTTCGGCATTGTACGTATCCAAGGGGCAGACAGTTACCAAGGGACAGACGATTGCCGGAGTGGGTACTACGGGAAGATCTACAGGTAACCATCTGCATTTCAGTGTACGTCTGAACGGAAGTTATGTAAGTCCGTGGAATTATATACAATAGAGGACAGTATATTTTAAGTAGGAGATGAATCGTTTTGAATCAAAACGGAGATAACAATTACTATAACAATGATTATAGTCAACCAAGAGGTCAGGGAATGCAGAATCCATATTATCAGCAGCCTGCACCGGTACCGCCGGGACATCCTCAGCCCGGAATGCCTTCGGACGGGCAGAATAAAGGCGGCATACTTATGCTGGGAATGCTGTTAGGAGTGATCCTGACAACGCTTGTTGGCGGATGTACATTCGTGGGAATGAAAATAGTGGATCTGTCTAAAAGTAATTCTGCGAAGCAAGCCAGTGCCGGTGCGGACGGTGCCGACAGTGTAATTAATGAAGACAGCATAGAGAAATTGGAAGCGATCGAGGATGTGATCGACCAATATTATTATAAAGACGAAGATATTGACACGGATGCGATGATTGAGGGTATGTATGCAGGAGTCGTGGATTCTTTGGGAGATCCCTATTCCGTTTACTACACGGCAGAAGAATGGCAGTCACTGATGGAGGAGACAGAAGGCATCTATTACGGAATCGGTGCCTATCTAAGCCTTGATCCGGCTACCGGACTGGCTAAAATCAGCGGTGTGATTGCAGATACGCCTGCCGAGGAGGCCGGTCTGAGAGAGAATGACATCATCTATCAGGTAGACGGTGAGAGCGTGCAGGGATTGGAATTATCCGAGATCGTATCTAGAGTAAAGGGTGAAGAGGGTACATCAGTACATCTGACCATTGTAAGAGAGGGTGAGACGGACTATCTGGAAATTGACGTGACCAGACGTCAGATTGAATCGCCTACAGTTAATTATGAGATGTATGATAACGGCATCGGCTATATTCAGATCACGGAGTTTGATGATGTGACGACAGACCAGTTTACGGAAGCGCTGGCAGTCATCAAAGGCTCTGATGCCAAAGGACTGATTCTGGATCTGCGCGGTAATCCTGGCGGCAGTCTGCCGGTAGTAGTCGATATTGCCAGAATGATCCTTCCCGAAGGAAGAATTGTATATACGGAAAATAAATACGGCGAACAGGAGGAATACACCTGTGACGGAAAGCATGAGCTTGAGATGCCGCTTGTGGTATTGGTAAACGGTAATTCCGCCAGTGCTTCTGAAATTCTTGCCGGTGCCATTAAGGATTACGGGAAGGGTACTTTGATCGGAACCACTACGTTCGGTAAGGGTATTGTGCAGAGAGTGTTGCCTTTGACAGACGGTACGGCACTAAAGCTTACGATCAGCGATTATTATACGCCGAATGGCAACAACATTCACGGCATCGGTATTGAGCCGGATATCGAGTGTGAGCTCGATGCGGAAGCGTATTATGAGGATGGCGCAGATAACCAGTTGGAGCGTGCGATTGAAGAGATGGAGAAGATGATCAAGTAGTAGGGCTGCGCTGTTGCGGCATGAGCAAATATGAGTAATAGGAATCCACCGCGGACTCGTGGTGGATTTTATATTATAAATTATCAGAATGTATAATTGTATTATTGCAATAAAAGAGATAAACTTAGCGTATAGAAAACGGGATTATGGAGAAAGGAATGTAGTATGGCAATATCAAATATAAAAATTATGTTTGACTGTGGAGTGGAGAAGGTGTGGAATACCGTAACATCTCTTGAAAATTATGGGTGGCGTAGTGATTTAGGCAGGATAGAAATTCTAAATGAAAAGAAATAAATAAGATATACTTGGCTTGTAAAGCAACAGCAAATTGCTATGTAAGGGGAAGAAAAGATGCTACTCAATGAACGATTAAATTTAAGACTGAATGGTGCGGAACAATATATTAATATTCGTTCCAGAAGGGATAATGCCCCTTTACTTGTATATCTGCACGGAGGACCGGGAGATGCAGCGCTTCCTTTGATGCTGAAATATAATAGCGAACTGGAAAAAGATTTTACGTTAGTGGTATGGGAGCAGCGAGGAGCGGGCAAGTCTTATTATAAATTTTCACAAGAAGAATATATCACTATTGACACCTTCGTGGAAGATCTGCACCAACTGATTCTGATCCTGCTAGAACGGTTTGGACAGAAGAAAGTGTATTTGGTCGGTCATTCCTGGGGGAGTGTTCTTGGCTTGCATTACATACAGAAGTACCCTAAAAATGTACATACCTATATTGGATGCGGTCAGGTAATAAATATGATAAAATCCTGCCGGATTGCCTATGAATATGCCATGGAACATGCAGATCAGAGAACAAAGCACAGGCTAATGCAGATTGATCCTTTATACACAGGAGACAACTGGATTCGGGAGTTGTTATTTGTGACGAAGCAAGTGGTTAAGTATAAAGGCTCTTTGTATGATAAGCAGAATTATAATTCATTGGTTTTGCCATTCCTGTTTTCCAAAGAGTACAGTTTTGCTGATCTCATTAATCGACAAAGAGGCGCTATGCAGTCAATTGCTTTTTTGTGGCAGGAGCTTATGACAGTGAATTTTGAAACCGTAACAAGTTATGAAGTACCAATAATATTTGTAGAGGGGCGACATGATTACCATGTATCGTCAACTGTGGTAAATAGCTATTTTCAGAAGATTGAATCAGAAAAACGGTTCGTCTGGTTTGAGCATTCCTGTCATTTTCCGCAATGGAGCGAGAGTGAGAAATTTAATGAGCTGATGGTTGAGTTAATTGCGTGAAAGATGTTTTGATATTTTATGTAACAAATTAGTGTCACAAAAACAGTTATGTTTTGTCTAATTATATAGGAAAGGGATAAATGAACTGTCGGATGACGAATTTATCCAAGATTGCGATACATAGAATGGAGGAAAATATGGAGAACAAGACAAACGAAGAACTGTTTATTTTGATTGATCAGGCTACCGCAGGGGATAAACAATCTCTTGAAAAGGTTATTCTCAGCGTACAGGATTTAGTATTCAATCTATCTTTGAGAATGCTGGGAACCTTTACGGATGCGGAAGATGCGACACAAGATATTTTATTGAAAATTATTACGCATTTGTCCTCTTTTAAGAAAGAGAGTTCCTTTTCAACATGGGTGTTTCGTATTGCCGTGAATCATTTAAAGAACTATCAAAAGCATATGTTTGCCCATTGCTCTTTGAGTTTTGAATATTACGGAGACGATATAGAAAATGGGGAAATTCAGAATGTGCCGGATCTGACGCAGAATGTGGAGAGATCCATTTTGGCAGAAGAATTGAAGATGTCCTGCACCAATGTTATGCTGCAGTGTCTTGATGCAGAGAGTAGATGTATTCTGATATTGGGAACCATGTTTAAGGTAGATAGTCGTATAGCAGGCGAAATTTTAGGTATGAGTTCCGAAGCATACAGACAGAGGTTTTCTTTTTTTAAAGCCTATGCATCGCCTGAGAAGATAATCCAGTTTGTCAAAGCGTTTTTGGATTCAAATTCTCTATCCATTGTGAAAAATTCATAGCAGGAGGATTCAAATATGGATATGCAGATGATATTACAATACTTATCTGACTTAGAAAAAAACAATGACCGTGAGTGGTATCATCGTCACAAAGCACAATACAAGGAAGCCAATGCGGAATTTGAAGCACTTTTGCAGGAATTGATTTTAGAAATCGGGAAAATGGACAGTAGTGTCCTGCATAATGTTCCCGGAGATATTACCTTTAAGCTTGTGAGAGATACCCGTTTCAGTCATGATAAATCACCTTATAATCCGGCTTTTCGTGCACATATTTCATCTATGGGAAAACTGCCGATTCCGGTAGGATACTACATTATGGTCAAACCCGGTAATCAATCGTTTCTGGGTGGCGGGCTTTTCACTGATATGTTTAAGGATGCCACAGCAATGGTACGCGATTATATTGCCGCAAATCCGGATGAATGGAATGAGATTATTTGTGCCGCAGATTTTCAGAAATATTTTACGGTACATGGAACTGCTTTGAAGAATGTTCCTAAGGGGTATGATAAGGAGCATTCGCAGGCTGAGTTTTTGAAATTTAAAAGCTGGTATCTGGAATATCCTGTGAAGGATGAGGAGTTGTTGGATGCTGAGGCGTTTATATTACGAGCGACAGAAATTTTTGAGGTTATGAAGCCTTTTAATGATTATCTGAACAGGGCACTTGGAGGATTTAGGATGCCTTCAAGATGAAGCGTGATTTTCGAGTATAGGGAAGAAAAATAAAAGTACAGAGGAATAGAACAAAAGTTCGATTTTCTCTGTACTTTTATTTTCTTCTCTGCTATAATACAGTTTGATAGCGGCATACTAGGTATAGAAGAATTGTGAATGCTCATTTGGACTTGGCAGAATTGATTCTTATAAAGGAGATTTCATGGATTATTTTGTACTTCATTTAGAATATCAGCCCACCGGCGATCAGTCCTAGGCAATTGCCGAGTTAGTGGAGAGATTTCAAAAGGGTAATCAGTTTCAGACTTTACTTGGTGTAACTGGCTCCAGCAAGACGTTTACTGTGGCGAATATCATACAGGCGCTGATTAAGCAAACCCTTGTCATTGCACATAATAAGACACTGGCAGGACAGCTATACGGCGAGTTCAAAGAGTTCTTTCCGGAAAATGCAGTGGAGTATTTTGTGCCCTACTAAGCGTCGGGGTTTTCAGGCCCGTTATTTAGTGTTATTTGGTGTTATTTATCCCATATTTTGTGGACTATATGGACTGAATGGATTGGGTAAATCTACCTGGACAGAATGAGTTTAGTGACTTTTATTCGTAAAAGTGATCATAAAAGAGAAAGCCGCTCATGATGTTGCCATTGAAAAAACTGATAAGAGATATGAAGTGTATAGAGTAAAACAGGATAGGAAATAAATTTCTGGATTTGATAGGGAAGCAGAAAAGGATTTTAAAGGTTAAAGATAGAAAAGCAAGGAGAAACAAAATATGATTTCAACAGATCGTGCAGGTCAATATACTGAAAATCCCGATTTAAATAGTGAAATCTTGGTATGGATAAATAAACGTATACTATCTTTAGTTAGAATGTATAAAGAATTGGGAGATGATACAGGATGGGATTATGAATATTTAAGGATTTGCTTCCCGAGAACATTTATAGAAGATAATGGTACAGAAAAATGTTTGCAAGTTGTAAATGAT
The DNA here is from genome assembly GCA_017936885.1 of Lachnospiraceae bacterium. Classification (GTDB taxonomy): domain Bacteria; phylum Bacillota; class Clostridia; order Lachnospirales; family Lachnospiraceae; genus UBA3282. Next base: position 208,440 of record JAGBEO010000003.1, read on the forward strand.
ATATGTGACATTTTGCGATCTGATTATATAAGAAAAGATCTGAAATTAATATATAAATATGTTTTAATTAGAATTGTTGAAGATTTCCAGATGTTATATGAAGATGCTAAGAAGAGTGGAGAAGAAGATCTTTGTAATATTTATTTTCCGCCAATGGATGAAAAATTGGTAAAAAAGATTTATAAAGAGTTTGGTTATGAGTTTGAAAAAAGAGGAGAGATTAAATCTAGTGATGATGAAAATCACCCGCAGTTACTGATAGAATATGGTTTAGAAGATATTGATGGCTTGTTTTGGGATGATGTTTTTGATTATACGGAAATTGAATCTATAGATCCATTTATTGAAGAGTGTATTGATAAAATTGAACAAGGTGAATTAGTGTTATGGGATTTGGAATATTATGTCGATTTAATGTCGAGATCAACCAAAGAACGATATTATCAAGTAAAGCCATTTTTGAATAAAATATACGAAGAAATGGAAAACAATAGAGTAAATCAGATTGTTGATACTTATATTCGTACGAATACAAGAAAACACTTGAATAAAGAAGAACTCCTAAAGGATGTATGTTCAGTATGTAAAGTTTTGCAGGGAAGTATGAAGATTCTTAAGAAAGGGGAAAATAATTATAATACATATATACGAGATTTATTGAGAAACAAAGGCTATGATGTTTTAGATCAAACGCTTAGAGGAGAGTCAGAGAGTAAAGAGCACATAGGGGAGATAGATTTTGAAATTATGAAGACAGCAGAGATTCCTTTTGCAATTTTTGAAGCTTTAATTATGTATGGCTTTTTTGATAGTCAAAAGAAATATTTCATAAAGCATTTGAAAAAGTTGTTAGATAACTATAATCCAATGGGTGTTCCGATAACTTTTTTGGTAAGTTATGTGAAATGCCAAAAAGAGAAATTTGATGAGTGCTATATGAATTATAAAGAACTTCTTCAAGAACATAAAGTTGCAGATTTTGTCCCTTATCATATATGCGAGCATGAACAAACAGAAAATTATTTGTATTGTTTGGAGTGTGCCTATATATGTGGAAAAAATGCAATTACAGTATATAATATTTTTGTACATATAAATGAATAAAGAAATCTATTTTGGGGATACACCATATATTATTCTGATTGCTTTAACTGAAATGCCTAAAGGACATGGCGGATGTGACATGATTTTCAATTATTGCAGTTTCGGTTTTGATTGCAAATGATTTGGAGGAAAGGTTATATGCTGATAAATAATGATGAGTATATGAAAGTACTCGACAACATTCTTAACTGTATAAAGACATCACAATATAAAGTCATGCTTAATGCGAACTTGGCATTAATGCATCGAAATTGGATTATAGGTAATTATATTCAAGAAAATAGTAATTGGGGACAGGGGTTTCTGAAAAATTTGTCAAGAGATATAAAAGCAAATTTTCCTGATGTATCTGGATTTTCAGAGAGAAATTTGCGTGACATGAAAAAATTCGCCTCTATTTTTGAGGAAGATGATATTGATGCATATGGATTAGCAGGTATTACATGGTATCACCATAAAGCATTAATGGGCAGGGTAAAGTCTAAAGATGCATATATTTGGTATGTAGAAAAGACTATTCAAAATGGGTGGTCACATGACATGTTAGAATTTCAAATCGATAGTAATTTGTATATGCGACAAGTGGAAAAGCCCAAAATACAAAATTTTGAAGGTAGGTTACCGGATCAACAAAGTGAACTGGCAATTCAGACTATGAAAGATCCATACATTTTTGATTTCGTTCAATTCCGAGAGGGAATGATCGAGAGAGATATCGAAACAGAACTGGTTAATAATGTAAAAAAATTTCTTATTGAATTAGGAACAGGATTTGCCTTTGTTGGTGAGCAATTTGAAGTAAATGTAAATGGTGATGAGTTTTTTATAGATTTATTGTTTTATCATTACAGATTACATTGTTTTGTAGCAATTGATTTAAAAACCGGAAAATTCACACCGGACATGGCAGGAAAGATGAATTTTTATTTGTCTGTTTTGGATGATATGGTTAAAAGTGATTTAGATAATCCATCAATTGGTTTGATATTATGTAGAAATGAAAATAAGCTAGTTGCGGAGTATTCACTTAAAGATATGAGTAAGCCAATTGGAGTGTCAGAATATAAATTAATCAATGATTTACCTAAAGAATTGCAGAACATACTACCTACTTCGGAAGACATTGAAACGAGAGTAATGAGAAAATACGATTGTGATTAACTAATTCGGCACACACGTGTGCCGAATTAAAATAGTGGTAATTACAAATCATGGAGTTGGTTTTATTTATGAATCTATTTAGCATTATATTATACTATTGGATAAAGGAAAATGAGTTTAGTGACCTGCATTCGTAAAATGACAAAAGTTCGTCTATTAGCCAGCTATATGAACACTTCATTTCAAATATTTTACGAATTTCTGACCAATACACCAATTTTTAATGGGTCACTTGGAGGTGAAAAACACGCTATGAAGTTTAAATTGCACGCAGAATATCAGCCCACAGGCGACCAGCCGCAGGCGATTGCCGAATTGGTAGAAGGCTTTAAAAAAGGCAATCAGTTTCAGACATTGCTTGGTGTGACCGGCTCTGGCAAGACGTTTACTATGGCGAATATCATACAGGCACTGAACAAGCCGACTCTTGTCATTGCACATAATAAGACACTGGCAGGACAGCTCTATGGCGAGTTCAAAGAGTTCTTTCCAGAGAACGCGGTAGAATATTTTGTATCTTATTATGATTACTACCAGCCGGAGGCATACGTGCCATCTACAGATACCTATATCGCGAAAGACTCCGCGATCAATGATGAGATCGATAAGCTGCGTTTGTCCGCGACAGCTTCTTTGACGGAGCGTAAAGATGTGGTAGTGGTTGCCAGTGTGTCCTGTATTTACGGTTTGGGAAGCCCGGAAGAATATGCGGGCATGAGTATGTCTCTAAGACCCGGTATGCAGCGGGATCGGGATGATGTGATCAGGGGACTGATTGAGATGCAGTATAACCGCAATGATATGGACATGGAGCGCTGCTGTTTCCGTGTGCGGGGGGATGTGTTGGAAATCTATCCGGCGCAGGGTGGAGACTATCTGATTCGTATTGAATTTTTCGGTGATGAGATTGACCGGATTGCAGAGACTGACCCGTTAACAGGGCAGGTGCACGCTACATTAGAGCATGTGATGATCTATCCGGCTTCGCATTATGTAGTGCCGCAGGAAAAGATCAACGTTGCCTGCAAGGAAATCGAACGGGAATTAGAAGGCAGAGTGAAATATTTCAAAGGGGAGGACAAGCTGTTGGAAGCCCAGCGTATCTCGGAGCGGACTAATTTTGATATCGAGATGCTGCGGGAGACAGGATTTTGTTCGGGTATCGAGAATTATTCCCGTCATTTGAACGGTATGGCAGAGGGAGAACCGCCCTTTACATTGTTAGATTATTTCAAAGATGATTTCCTGATTATCATAGATGAGTCCCATATGACAATACCGCAGATACGCGGTATGTTTGCAGGAGACAGATCCCGTAAGAATACGCTGGTGGATTATGGATTCCGTCTGCCGTCTGCACTGGACAACAGACCGCTCTGCTTTGAGGAATTTGAGCAGCATATCGACCAGATGCTCTTTGTGTCAGCCACGCCGTCTGAGTATGAAGCGACTCATGAACTGTTCAGGACGGAGCAGATTATCAGACCGACAGGGTTATTAGATCCGGAAGTGGATGTGCGTCCTGTGGAGGGACAGATTGATGATCTGATTTCGGAAGTGAATAAAGAGGTGGCAGATCATAACAAGGTGCTTGTCACCACGTTGACGAAGCGAATGGCAGAAGACTTGACAGATTATATGAAAGAAGTAGGCATCCGTGTGAAATATCTGCATTCGGATATCGACACACTGGAGCGGGCAGAGATTATCCGTGATATGCGGTTGGATGTGTTTGACGTATTGGTGGGTATCAATCTGCTCAGAGAGGGACTGGATATTCCGGAGATTTCTCTGGTAGCAATCCTGGATGCTGATAAGGAGGGATTCTTACGTTCCGAGACATCCCTGATACAGACGATCGGACGTGCGGCGCGTAATGCGAAGGGTCATGTGATTATGTATGCGGATAATATGACAGATTCCATGAAAAACGCGATTACCGAGACGAATCGTCGTAGGCAGATCCAGCAGAAGTATAATGAAGAGCATGGGATTACACCGCAGACGATACAGAAAGCGGTTCGTGATCTTATCAGTATTTCCAAGACGGTTTCCAAGGAAGAAATGAAGTTTGAGAAAGATCCTGAATCCATGAGCAAGCAGGAGCTGGAGAAGCTGATTAAGGATGTGGAAAAGCAGATGAAGAAAGCGGCAGCGGATTTGAACTTCGAGGCGGCAGCAGAATTGCGTGACCGTATGGTAGAGTTGAAAGGGAAACTGAGGGACTTTGACAGGGAATGAAGTAACACTAAGACTGCAAAGTACGCAGTCTAAGTGTTACTAAGTCATTCCCGGAAGAACGCAAGAGCAGCGTTCTTCCCGTGAAATGGTACAAATTATATACATTGTATATAGAATAGGAGAACAGGCATGTCAGATACAATTAAGATGCGACCAAGAGAATATATTAAGATTCGTGGTGCGAATGAGCATAACCTGAAAGGAATTGATGTGGATATTCCGCGGAATGAGTTTGTTGTGCTTACCGGGTTATCGGGTTCCGGTAAGTCTTCTTTGGCTTTTGATACGATCTATGCGGAGGGGCAGAGACGTTATATGGAGTCCTTGTCCTCTTATGCACGTATGTTCTTAGGTCAGATGGAGAAACCAAATGTGGAGAAGATAGAGGGTCTTTCTCCGGCTATTTCCATTGATCAGAAATCTACGAACCGTAACCCCCGTTCCACGGTTGGAACCGTGACGGAGATTTATGACTATTTCCGTTTGCTGTATGCCCGCATCGGCATTCCACATTGTCCCAATTGCGGTAAAGAGATTCGCAGGCAGACAGTAGATGAGATTGTAGATCAGATTCTGGCACTTCCGCAGGGGACGAAGATTCAACTGCTTGCTCCGGTTGTACGGGGCAGGAAAGGTGAGCATGTCAAAGTGTTTGAGCGCGCTAAGAGAAGCGGTTATGTCAGAGTGCGTGTAGACGGTAGTCTTTATGATTTGTCCGAAGAGATTAATTTAGAGAAGAATATTAAACATAATATTGAGATTATAGTGGATCGTCTGGTAGTGAAGGAAGGTATCGAGAGACGTCTGACAGATTCCATTGAGAATGTCTTTGCCCTCGCCGAAGGACTTATGATACTTGATATAATCGGCGGGGAACCCATTAATTTCAGCCAGAGCTTTGCATGTCCGGATTGCGGTATCAGCGTCAGTGAGATTGAGCCGAGAAGTTTTTCCTTTAATAATCCTTTCGGTGCCTGTCCGCAGTGCTTTGGTTTGGGATATAAGATGGAATTTGATGTGGATTTGATGATACCGGATAAAAGCCTGAGTTTAAAGGAAGGAGCAATCTCAGTATTGGGATGGCAGTCCAGCGGTACAAAGGGAAGTTTTACCAATGCAGTATTGCAGGCATTAGCGGACGAGTTCCGGTTCAGTATGGATACACCTTTTGAGGAATTGTCACCGGAGGTACAGGATATCATTATTAACGGTACCGATAAGAAAGTTGATGTATATTATGAGGGTCAGCGAGGCAAGGGAGTATATCCGATTGCTTTTGAGGGATTGATTAAGAATGTAGAGCGTAAATATCGTGAGACAGGATCTGATACCACGAAGCAGGAATTTGAAACTTATATGAGAATTACGCCCTGTAAAGAATGTAAAGGGATGCGTTTGAAGAAGGAAGCTTTGGCGGTAACAGTCTGTGATAAGAACATTTATGAAATTACATCCCTGTCTATTGCAAAGCTTCATGCATTTGTGGGAAACATGAAGCTGACCCCGCAGCAGGAACTGATCGGGAAACAGATTTTGAAGGAAATTCGTGCCCGAGTGGGTTTCCTAATGGAAGTGGGATTGGAATATTTAAGTCTGTCCAGAGCCACAGGTACGCTTTCCGGAGGAGAGGCACAGCGTATCCGTCTGGCGACGCAGATCGGATCAGGTCTGGTAGGTGTCTGCTATATTCTGGATGAGCCCAGTATCGGTTTGCATCAGAGAGATAATGATAAACTGATTGCAGCGTTAAAGAATTTGAAAGACATGGGAAATACCCTGATTGTAGTAGAACACGATGAGGACACGATGCTGGCGGCAGACCATATTGTGGATATCGGGCCGGGAGCAGGCTCTCATGGCGGTGAAGTGGTGGCGCAGGGAACTGCAGAAGAAATCATGCAGATAGAAGAGTCCGTAACAGGTCAGTATCTAAGCGGTAAATTGCAGATCCCGGTTCCGGCAGGCAGAAGAAAACCGACCGGATATCTGACGGTTAAAGGCGCAGAGGAGAATAATTTAAAGAAAATAGATGTGAAGATTCCTACGGGAGTCATGACCTGTGTGACAGGTGTGTCAGGTTCAGGCAAGAGTTCTCTTGTGAATGAGATTCTTTATAAGAGGCTGGCAAGAGATTTGAACAGAGCACGCACCATTCCCGGCAAGCATAAGAGTATTCTGGGAATGGAACAGTTGGATAAGGTTATCGACATTGACCAGTCGCCGATCGGAAGAACACCACGTTCTAATCCAGCGACTTATACGGGTGTATTTGACCAAATCAGGGATTTGTTCGCATCAACCCAGGATGCGAAAGCGCGCGGATACAGCAAGGGAAGATTTAGTTTCAATGTAAAGGGCGGACGCTGTGAAGCCTGCAGCGGTGACGGCATTATTAAAATAGAGATGCACTTTTTGCCGGACGTGTATGTACCTTGTGAGGTCTGCGGCGGCAAGCGGTATAATCGAGAAACACTGGAAGTAAAGTATAAAGGAAAGAGCATCTATGATGTACTGGATATGACGGTAGAGGAGGCAGTGCCTTTCTTCGAGAATCTGCCTTCTATTCGCAGAAAGATCGAGACACTTTATGATGTAGGGCTTTCCTATGTGAAGTTAGGACAACCCTCTACTACTCTTTCCGGTGGCGAGGCACAGCGTATTAAGCTGGCGACAGAGCTTAGTAAGCGCAGTACAGGTAAGACAATCTATATTCTGGACGAGCCGACTACAGGTCTTCATTTCGCGGATGTGCACAAGCTGGTGGATATATTGCATAAGCTGGCTGAGGGCGGCAATACGGTGGTAGTGATCGAGCATAATCTGGACGTGATTAAAACTGCTGATTATATCATTGACATGGGACCGGAAGGCGGTGAAGGCGGCGGTACGGTGGTAGCGGAAGGCACGCCGGAGCAGATTGCCGAGAATCCGAATTCCTATACGGGCATCTATGTGAAGAAGATGTTGGAGAGGGCTAAGAAACAGCAGAATTAGAATTAATTGACATGGAAAATGAAAAAACGGACGAAACCAATCTTTTCCTTGACATTTGCTTTTAGAACGATTTATAATACAAGTCCGCCTGTTTTTTGCGGGCGGACTTGTAAAGTACATAAGGTATTCTCCGGCTGTCACCGGAGAGACAGACCCTACTTGGCAAGATATTTCATCTGCTCAGGCAGAAATATAACTACCAGGAGGAAGCAAAATGATTACGATGGAGCACGTATGTAAATCGTACAAAGTAGCAAAAAGAAACGCAGGTATGAAGGAAGCCTGCAAAGCCCTGTTCCGCAGAGAAGCCCAAACCATTCAGGCATTGTCTGATGTTAGTTTTACCATTGAAGACGGTGAGATGGTGGGGTATATCGGACCTAACGGAGCAGGCAAAAGTTCTACCATTAAAATTCTAAGCGGAATTCTCACACCGGACAGCGTACCCAGCTTTGGTGGGATGTTCCGGTCATAGATTCCTTTGAACTGTTAAAGGATATCTATTCTGTTTCCCGAAATGATTATCAGCATAATTTAGAAGAACTGACAGAGTTATTGCATTTACAGGAATTATTAAAAATGCCGACCAGGCAGTTGTCTTTGGGACAGCGGATGCGGTGTGAACTTGCGGCATCTTTACTGCATTCACCGAGGATATTGTTTCTGGACGAGCCAACGATCGGTCTGGATGCGGTTTCCAAGCTGGCAGTGCGGGATTTCTTTTTCCCTGTGTGCTACAGTGTGTGGCGATTGGGAATGCGGCATTATCAGTCGGCAGGGTCGTAAGCGTAAAGAGAAAAGTTAAAGAAACTGTTTACTTGAAATCCGAAAATCAGTGTCCCAATATGGAAATGTCACGCAAAGTAGCAGAAAAATCCCGAATGTAACTTCTGGCTGCTTGTTATGCAAAGAAAGATTTTCTATATTTGGCGTAACAAAAAGAAGGAGGTTTTGGTAATGACATTTGCAGAGAAATTAAAAACCATTCGCAGGCAGACGGGGGTATCGCAGGAGCAACTGGCAGAAAAGCTCGGTGTGTCAAGGCAGGCCGTCACAAAATGGGAAACGAACGCAGGCATCCCGGATATTGGAAACATCATGGCAATCTCCGCCCTGTTCGATATTTCCATTGATGAATTGCTTTCCAATGAAAGAGGAGGGACAAAGCCGGTGGATTATCTTTTTGAGAGCGTTACGGAGTATGACATCGATGAGCCGAAACACTATGATATGAAATTTGGCGGGGCGAAGAAATTGATATTATCAGGTTATACAGGCGAAAAAATTCGTGTCCGTTTGGCATCCAATACGCTCTCCACGATTCAGAACGATTTTAAGGTCAAGATTGACGACATCAGAAAACGGATTGATGTGGATGTAAACCGCAGGAACGGAGTATCCGAAGCAGCGGCAAAGGAGGCGGTCAGCATTTTCGTCCAGATTCCATCGCCTTATATCGGGAAGATTGAATGTGCGGTCAATGCAGGGGCTGTGGAAGTACGTTCTTTGGAGTGTGAGCAGATAGAACTTGACGCAAAGACACCGAGTCTCATTCTGGAGGATGTCATCGGCACGGTAGAGATAAACTGTAACCTTGACATGGAAGTTGTTTGTCGCTCTTTAAATGGAGAGGTGGCAATCAATCAGGTGTCAGCGACATCAAAGATCCATATCCCGGATGGCACAATCTTTACTGCCGTTACGAAAGGCATCGGCACGAGTATCTCCTATGAAATGGACAGAAAACAGACAGAAAGGTTTGATACACCCGATGCGGATAATAGGATCGAGCTGAACGGCATCAAGAGCGAGCTTGTTATCTGCGTGGACAAAGAAGGGAGTTCGGTAAGATGAAAACAAATTATCTTAAGAAATATATCATCAGCTCCTATATTTTAGTCTGGGCGCTTATTATTTTGGTGGCAGGCTCGGCAAGTCTGGTCTTTCATGCACCGCCTGTTGTTATGTGGATCATTCGCAATCTTATTGCATGGTCGCCGACTTATCTGCTTCTGATTGGCTGGAAGCATTTCAGACCTGATGAAACAAGAATGGCTTTTATAAAAAGATGCTTTTCGGGCAAAGTAAAGACGCTCCCTTTGTTGCTCTCCTTTGCCCTTTCCTTTGGAATCAGCGTATTGTCGTTGTTCATTTTTTCTGTCATTGAGAAGAAGCCGATGTTATCCTACATCAATCTGGGAACAACAGCATTGCCGCTTAGTATTTTTCTGTCCTTTACTTCGGGACCGACGGGCGAAGAGTTAGGATGGCGGGGGTTTATGAGAGAGGAATTTAACAAGAAGTACGCTTTTCTGCAATCCGCTGTCTGTCAGGGATTGGTGTGGTGCTTCTGGCATACTTTGTTATGGGTGGTGGACTCGGAATTTACCGACTGGAGGGCGGTGCCCTATATTATTTCCAACATTGTTGTGATTACTTCAATTACCGTTCTGATGAACATTTTTTTGGAAAGGCATAATAACCTGCTTTACTCAGTGCTGTTACACTTTGGCTTTAATATCATCTATGTATTTTTGGATGCAGGTATAGGTTTCTTTGTGATTCTGACCGTTCTGTATCTGGTCATTATGCCGATTGCCGTGCTGATAAGGAATAAGACGGTAAAAAGAGCATCAGTTGAATGAATGAAAAAAGTTTTACAACAGATAATTACGGGGGCAAAAGAAAATGGAAAAATTTATCAAATCTATGGAAAATCAATACCTTCATTCGTCACTTGAATTAGTAGAAGATGTCTTTGCACAGTGGGATAATCCTGAAGAAGGAAAGGTGGTACGTCAGCTTGTTGAGGAAATAAGGGCAAAAAAATATTATATTCCGGAACTGGAACTTATCATGGCAGATGAAAACGATACTGTTATAGGGTATGCAATGTTTTCAAGATTTCATATTGAGGGAAAGTATGAGGATGAGTTACTTATATTGACACCTGTTGCCGTGAAAACGGAATTGCAAAGGCAGCATATCTCAAGAGATCTGATCGAATACGGATTTATAAAAGCGAGGGAACTGGGATTTACAGCGATTCTTGTCGAGGGAAATCCGCAAAATTATAACCCCAGAGGTTTTAAGACAAGCGCTGATTTTGGAATCGTAGCAGGTCCAAATGTCCGTTTACCCCATGTGAGCTGTCTGATGGTAAAAGAACTGGTTGACGGAGCATTGGATCATATCAGCGGCATTGTAGATTATTCATTCTATGATGCATTGCGTTAGGATAAAATAAATTCCTGCTTGGAACATTTCAATCGGTTCACATAGTCCATTCATGTTATGTTATAATTCATTTAAGTAATTGCGAAACTCGCCAAGCTCGTTCGCGATCTTGAATCAAAACAGGGATGAATTCGTGCGGAGCAAGAATTCTACAATAAAATATGGATAATCCTACATTTTAGGCACACTTTAATAAGCCTTAGACTTTATGGAGTTGGTAAGTCCTATGCTATGAGAGACTTTAAGCTTCGAATGTATTCATGATGATTGATTTTGTCTGCAAGAACAACCGTAATGAGTTGTGTGATACCGGCAAGAATAAGATCAGCATGTAAAGTCTTCTCGTTTTGGGTCGGCGCTCTGCGAGACATAGATTATCCTTGATGTGATTGATGTCTCTTTCGACAACAGTCCTGATTTTATAGGTGTTATCCCATTCTTCGGTTCCGTGGATTATTCCTGGATAAGCACGAAGATTCTTTTCCGGATAGATGTAGACCATGCGTCCGCATTTAGATGAAGTACAAGGGTTTTCACAAAAACAATAGCGATGGGCTTTTTAGTTGTTTTGTTGTAAATCCATTTCATTTTTGGACAGACGAACTTGAAAGTAGGAATGCCGCGTCTTAAGTTTGATCTGCTGCCCTCCGGTTTCATGGGAAGCGAAGGATCGTGGGGACAACAGGGAATGCCGGCTTCGTTGATGGTATAATCCTGATTTTCAAGTCCAGACCTTGCATTCAACGGAATGTATGCTTCCCGGAAATGTTTATTATCACCAAAAGTGTTACCGGTAAGAAGGTTTTAATAGAGTTCTACGGTATCGAAAGCTGCATCGCTAAGGAATGTTTTGGGATTGATCAGTGGATGTTTTGAAAAGAAGTCTTTGAGTGTTAGGATCAAAAGCTTTGAATCATGAACACACTTATCTTCGTCAGGGGAATCGGATTTCTTTTCTACAACAATATCAGGATGAAGTCTTTATTATAAAAAGAAATATGACGAATGATGCCAAGACCGTTGGTAACAATACCAAACTTGAAGACGTAGCAAAAATGACCATTGATATACAGCTGCTTAATGATTCTGTTTGCGTACTTTGGATTATTTTCGGTAACGAAAGCTTCAATACCCGAAGAATCAAAGATGGTCATATCAGCCATAGAAGAATCAATCGCCTGGCAGATGGGTTGGGTAACATCGACGAGGTTATCGAATACAAGCTGTAAGTAATCTAAAAAATCCTGTTTAAAGCGGGTGATTTTAGAAGCATCAGGAACCTTTGTAAAACCACAGAACCCACGAAAGGGTTTAGAGTAAGTGAGAAATGTTAAAAGAAGCTGATCTGTAGGGATAGAGAAAATACGCTGAATGATCAAAGCCCATAATAAGGCTTGCAGAGGGTATTTACGGGGGCGCCCCGTTGATGCATAGAAATGATTTCTAAAGGAAATCGGAATAATTTCATCAATATGGATATGAGTTTCTAATAGGGAAAGAAACGCAGGTTTGTCATCATCAAATCTTTTTAGGTAATCTGAAAAAATATCTGCCAAAGAAAGCTGTTTATATGGTATGATAGGTATCAGAATAACGCCTTTCCTAGACGGTGGATTTTAGTTTTTCGACAACTCTATTATACCATATCCGGTGAGGAGTTATTTTATTTTGTAACAAGAAGAAACCTGATTTTATGCGGGTTTCGGCATTTTGCAAACGCCTATATAGAAAGGATAGGAAGGGCAATCATGGCAATTCCAACAAATATAAAAACATTACTATCCGGCGAAGTAGTCGAATGGGCAAGAATTGAATTTAAAGAAACATGGGATCCGGCGGCTTCCTTGAAATCTGTTTGTGCATTTGCCAATGACCTTGATAACTGGGGCGGCGGCTATATTGTCATAGGTGTGGAGGAAGAGGATGGTCGCCCGGTGTATCCACTAAAAGGTGTGCCGATTGAAAAGCTTGATAAATATCAGAAGGAGATATTTTCAAAATGTAAGCTTATCAGACCTGCATATATGCCGATTATTGGTGTGGAAACTTACCAGGATAAGCATTTTATTGTGATTTGGTGTCCGGGTGGTGAAACACGCCCATATTCATCTCCCAAAACAATGGATAAGGACAATAAGGAGCGTATTCACTACATTCGTAAGTCCTCTAACTCAGTAGAACCGACAGATGAGGAGGAGAAGGATTTGTTTAATCTTGCAAATAGAGTTCCTTTTGATGATCGTGTAAATCACAAGGCGGAGATGTCGGATTTGAATATTACCCTTATTCAGAATTACCTGAAAGAGGTAAAAAGCTCCTTGTATGAGAAGTCGAAAACAGGGGATTTTATTGAGGTGTGCCAAGATATGAACATTGTTAGTACCCTACCAGAATACACCAAGCCTAAGAATGTGGGCTTGATGTTTTTTAGCATGGAACCGGACAAGTTCTTTCCGTATACCCAGATTGATGTGGTGCAGTTTCCGAGTGGTCTTGGTGGCGATGATATTATTGAGAAAACCTTCAAGGGTCCGATTCAGCAACAACTTCGGGATGCATTGCAGTATATTCGTAATGTAGTTATTACTGAAAAGGTTATAAAGTATCCTGACAGGGCAGAATCAGACCGATTTTTTAATTTTCCGTATGCAGCAATAGAAGAGTCATTGTCGAATGCTGTTTATCACCGTGCCTATGATGAGCGTGAGCCAATCGAGGTACGTGTTGAAAATGACAGAATTGAAATAGTAAGCTTTCCGGGACCTGACCGTTCTGTAACGATTGAAGGCTTAAAAAGCTATCGAGTATCAAATCGCCGCTACAGAAACCGTCGAATTGGTGACTTCTTGAAAGAATTGCATTTGACAGAAGGTAGAAATACCGGATTTAAAAAAATATTGGATGCACTTGAGGCAAATGGCTCTCCAAAGCCGGAATTCGAGACGGATGAGGATAGAAGTTATTTTATAACGAGATTGTTTATACATGAAGGGTTTGCTAAAGGAGCAAATGAACAAAACTTGAACGAAGTGAATGAAAAAAATGAGCGAAGTTTGAGTGAAGTTTTGAGCGAAGTTTTAAAAACAAGCGATTTTTGTAAATTAGAGAAGTTAATCAAATTTATTGAAGAAAAGGGAGAAATAACGCCAAAGGAGGCGGAAGCAGTTAGCGGAAAATCTGTAGCAACCGTAAGAAGGTATTTGAAAATGTTGGTTGAGACAGGTTATGTAGAAGCAGAGGGAAAAACTAATAATTCTGTTTATAAGATTAGCGATCACATGAATGAAAATTATTAGAAACTATGAATAGACTAACTATTAAAAGTCAAGTCTGAAAATTAGTTTTTTAACTGAGTGTATTATACACTTTGAATAAATCAGAACCTTGAAAACAGCATGACAAAAAGAGCATCAATAATGGTGCTCAAAAGGAGATATGTAATCAGATGCTTAGTATACTTTGATATATGTCTGTCCGGATTTCTCTAATTGGTAAATTACCCGTACAAGTTTCTTGGCTGCATGGGAAATGGCGACATTGTAATGTTTACCCTCTGCCCGTTTCTTTGCAAGATAAGCTGCAAAGGTTGGATCCCAGTGGCAAACATACTTTGTTGCGTTATATAAAGCATAGCGGAGATATCGTGAACCACGTTTTTCCATATGTGAATAAGCACCATCCAGTTGACCTGATTGGTAAGTAGATGGAGATAATCCTGCATATGCCAATATCTTGTCTGGAGAACCAAATCTGTCAAAATCGCCGATTTCAGCAATAATCATGGCACCCATGCGATAGCTGATACCTGGAATGGATAGGATAGGTGAATTGATTTCATCCATGATGGTTTGGATTTCTTTTTCAATCTCGTCGATCTCTGTATCCAGTTCCTGAATGAGTTTAATGGTATGCTTTAATTCCAGAGATTTTGCAGGCATTTGGGAACCAATAGAATTCCTTGCGGCTTCACGAAATAGGATTGCTGTATCTTTACCGTAATGCCCTTTCGAGGCATTGATCAATAAATGTGAAAGCCGTGTAAGATGAGCAGAAGCCACTGAGGACGCACTAGGGAATTCCGAGAGTAATACATAAACAGAAGACATATGGAGAGTAGGAACCAGCTTTTCCAGCTCAGGGAACAAGATCGTCACAAGGCGGGTTATGGAAGTTTTGAGTTTTGCATGTTCTTTTACTTTATCAAAACGATAACGAGTTAGTGACTTGAGTTCCTCATTGTGGTAAGATGTGTCTGAGTAGGACTTTAAGTTCACATCAGACATCACCATAAGAGCTATTGTATGGGCATCCACTTTATCCGTTTTGGTCTGTCTAAGGCATAGACTTTTTCTGTACAGATTTGTGTGCAACGGATTGATAACGTAGGTCGGCAAACCTTTATCAAGAAGAAAGCCCAAGAGATTGTAATTATAGTGTCCAGTGGCTTCTAGTCTTATTTTTACTTTGTGAAAGTCTTCTGTAAGAGATGAGATTTTTTGAAGAAGGTCATTGAAGCCATCTCGGTTATTAGAGATGGTAAAAGGTTTAAAAAGGACATCTCCATCTGAGTTTGTGATAAAGCAATCATGCTTATCTTTGGCAACATCAATTCCAACATAAATCATAGTACTACTCCTTTAAAAGATATTTGATACTGTTTTAGGACCACAGGTACTCTCTGCGATTGTAACCTTGTTCTAAATAAACCGTCATGCGGTATCTAACTGATTAACAACTAAACAAAGAGGCTGTGGCTGGAGTCTACTCAAAACTATCGCGTGGTAGGAGGCGAGAACCAGTCCACAGTATCTTAAAACAGAATAGCCTAACCTGTAGAAAAGGTAAAGAATGGCTATGATTATATAATACAAGGAGCATTCCTGTTAAGTAACAAATGACAGGTTTGCAAAAAATGAGTGTCACCCATAGAATAATGATTGTTAACTTGGCGGTTAATAAAAATCATTTTTCGAAGGAGACACCCACAAATGAATTGTAAACAAAATCAGAAAATCAATCAAGTAAAAGAATCAACTTTGGTAGTTGGAATCGACATTGGAAGTACTACACAGTATGCCAGGGCTTTTGACTGGCGCGGCATTGAACTAGGGAAAGTCTTTACATTCAGCAACAGCAGGGAAGGATTTGAGAACTTCAAAAGCTGGATGCAGCGGTTACAGGACAAGTACAAAAAGTCAGATGTCATTGTAGGAATTGAGCCAACAGGTCATTACTGGTTTGACCTTGGCGCTTATCTTGAGGATGGAGGCATCCTTCTGGTTATGGTTAACCCTTATGCGGTAAAGCAGACCAAGGAACTGGATGATAACAGCCAAAGTAAGAATGACAGAAAAGATCCAAAGGTGATAGCAAAGCTTGTCATCGAGGGAAGATATTCAGAACCGTATATACCGGATGGTGTGTATGCAGATTTAAGGATTATGGTGGCCAATCGGAAGAGACTTATCAGGGAACTTACCCAGATCAAAAACAGATTTGCCAGATGGTTCGCCATATATTTCCCCGAATATAAAGAAGTGTTTGGGGATTATGAAGCACAAAGCAGTATGATGCTTCTAAAAGTAGCCTGTACTCCAGAAGCAATCGTTGAACTTGGAGCCGAGAAAATCAATCAAATCTGGCGGGATGCAAAGTTGAGAGCTGTTGGAATGAAAAGGGCAACGACCCTGTGCGAAACGGCCAGACGAAGCATTGGCTTAAAGAAAGGCTCTTCGGCGGCCGAGTATGAAATGAAGCTTTTGCTTGCGGATTACGAATACAAGACAGCACAGCTTGATTCCGTTATGGAAGAGATAACAGGCTTGTGTAAACAGATACCCGAAAGCGGGCAGATGCTTGCCATCAAAGGTATAGGAGTGGTCACTGTAGCCGGATTTCTGGCTGAGGTTGGTGATGTGAGGCGTTTCGAATCACCAAGGCAGATACAAAAGCTGGCCGGGCTTTCACTAAGGGAAAACAGTTCGGGAAAACATAAGGGACAGACAACCATCAGTAAAAGAGGCCGGAGTAAGCTGCGGGCTGTACTGTTCAATGCGGCAATCCCGTTGATAGCTAAAAACCCGGAGTTCCGGTCATTGCATGAGTATTACACAACCAGAGCAAACAATCCGCTAAAAAAGAAACAGTCAGTGATTGCCATCAGCTGTAAGCTGATAAGAGTCTTCTACGCTATCCTGGCAAATGGTGTAACCTATGATCCACAGAAAATGATATCTGACATTCATAGGCAGCCACAGGCGGCATAAAGAAGACAACTGTGAGGTTCAGAAAGACGTCCGCCGAAAGGTGCTGAAAGGAACAGGAAAGCCAAGAAAACATAGAGAGCCGTAGTCAGATTTCAGTCCATCAGAGCACAGACTCAGTTTAGGAGCATCATGACGCCCCTTTATGGATAAGCAGAACGAAGGAATTGAGGACCCTGCAGTAAAGGAGATCCCGTATGACATGGGAGGTTAGGCTGCCGTAAGGAGTTGGGGATTAGAAAGGCCGATCATAGCAAAATAAGACGACGTCTTATTAAATGTACCCCAAACATCCATTATCCATGATTTTAGGCCAGGGGGAATGGCATAGACTTAAAAAGCTTTTCTATGAAAAAAGAAAATGTAAGAAAAAGCAAGTTAACAAGAGAAAAACAAAGATTATTATGGGAGGAGGTTAATATGCTTGATGAAGTGAAATTCTTAAGAGAACTTCCTATTTTACATGGAAAAATTGAAATGCCGGTTTATAAAGGTGTGTGTACTGGTGTATACCTAATTTGCGAAAATGGTATGGGTTTTATAAGCATTTTTTGTACCAATGAAAGAAAAGAAAATGCAATGCTTGGTTATGATGTGATCAGAAATAAAGTGACATTTTTGTCATTACATCAAATAGAAATGTTAATCTGCAAGATTGGAAAGGAACAAGATTCAGAATTGCATTTTAATAAAGGTGTGGCTTTTGATGGTATTCATGAGGTAGTCAAGCATAATAGAGATACTTTTAAGGATAAAGGCATTATAGATATAAATGGAACAAAAATATTTTATGATGTTCGTGCTGATATGGTAGGCGTGTCTTTGAGGATGATTATTAATGAAAATGAATATGTTATTGATGAAATGGCAAGTGCTTTATTTGAAGATTTTTCATGTAAATTTACAATTCATGAGGAGCAATTAGATGAGAAAATCAAAAAAGTAAGTCTTCAAAAAGATATAGATTTAGTGATTAATCTAGCTGGTGTTGATTATAGAGAAAAAGGCATAATATTCAAGACTGATAAAAGAAATAAGCAGTACACATTAAAGTTGATGTCTTACCCGATGTATATGTTAGGGCATATGGTTATAAATAATCTTGTGTTTCAAAACATACGAAATCCTTTTGTGATTGTAAAATATATGCTTGAGTCGGTTGATATAGATATTAATGGTGTTATGGTGCCAAATGAATTAAAAGCAGAGCGAACTTTTTTGGTTGCTATGGCAATAAATAATTTGAAATTACTAAATGGGACCTGTTCTGTCGGAGATGTACGAATAGGAGAAGAGATAAAAGTCAGTTCAGAGTTTGAAAAACTTCTTGAAAAAGGAGGTTCAAATGAGCGTGTTATAATATGGACAGATCAAAGGGCCACTAACCATTATGAAGCATATTCATTAGCTAAAGAAAAGCTGATGAGAGTTGTGGATTTGGTTGTATTCTTTGCTAAAAATGATTGTATGGCAGAATACTTTGGTATAGGAGAAATGTGCGAACATTGGGAGGCGAGTAGGTTGTTTCCTGAAATTAGCTTGATGAATATTGCCTATATAGAAGATTGTATGGATAGACAAGCTATTTGTGTATCAGGTAATGAGCGAATTGAACCTCATGTCAGAGAATTAGATGAATTGGACTTAAATAATATGGAGTCTGATTGGATTGAGAAATGTTACATAAAGTGTACTCAGGAAAGAAATAAAAAAATCGAAAGTCTTTTTAATGCAATACGATGGATAAATAAAGTTGGAAACTCCATAAATAAAGGTGATAAAATTATATACTGCGTAATGGCATTAGAATTTTGTTTATATAAAGAAAAAGGCAATACAATTGTTGAGGATAAATTGAATGAGTATGGGATTGAAGAGCAATCATTGATGAAAATACTCACTCAAAATATATGTGTAAAAATCAAATCGGAAGGTTTAGAAAATGCTGACGCCCAGTTTCTGGAGAAATTTGAAAAAGACATGAATAGTTATTTGACTTCAAAATTAAAAGAAGCAAGTTTTAACAGTAAATTGCAAAGAATGGTGGCGCGATTGGATGTTCCGATAACGGAAGATGAAATGGAATTGATAGCTCTCTTTAGAAGAAAGAGAAATTCTATGATACATGGAAAAGGAATGGATGAAATAAAAGAAACAAGTATTAAAAAAATGATAGGGATTGTTTCTAAAATTATCACCTACAAATTACAGGAGGTGTTGGGGGGAGATGCTTAAATGAATATTATTGAGTATTCCATTAGATTGGGCAAAGCATTAAATAAAACAGGACTAGGCAAGGAGATAAACAATATATATTTTTCCCTTAGAGATGAGTGCAACAGGCGTGGAGAAAAAGTGGTTAGTCACTATCAAATTTATAATCAGTGTGTAGAGCATGAGTGTTCTAGAAATCATTTTTATGGTTGGGCAATTACTTATGAGAAAATGAAGCAGTATGTAAAAACTGATTTGGATAATGGAGATAAGTTTATTTTGGATACTGCGAAGTATGTACTTGAAAATGATGAGTTTAAAAAGATGTCGGATGTTAGCGAAAAGATGGGAAAAATGGCTGTTAAATTAAGTGATTCTATTATTTGCTCAAAATATGATGAAGATATTAAAGATTTATTAAAAATAATGAAAGTAAAGAATGCGGTTATGGATTTACAAATGGCAGTTGAAAGATCCGGGCTAAAAATTTTCTTACTAAAAAATGCAAATTTCTTAGCAATAAATGATGGATATGAGTTGGAGTTAAGAAAGAATAATTATATTCCTTATATAGGCGAGCATAAACCTGAACTGTTCAATAAGGGGATGAATGATATTTCTATTGATTTAGTAGATAGAATGATGTTTGTACAGTATATGATGTTAATGGGGATTTTTGAAGGTTTTTGGAATATTCTAATTGAACTGTCAAATGAAGATGGTGTGGAGGGAGATTTGAGTCAACCGAGTGGAATACGACGAGGGTCATTTATACATAAAAATATAGGCAAAGAAATTGCAAATAAGGAAGCCTGGATGTATAAAATATATGATGATAGAGATAGTTTTTATTTCTTGGCAAATAAACGTACAATACATATAGAAAAGAATGAAGGGAAAAGCGAAGTATATGGTGTGGCATATCCCAAAGAAGATATAGGGCTTTTTGAAAAGGAAATTGTCACTGAATCAAATGATTAAAAATTATATGGTTTATGAGAAATAAGTATAGGATAAGTGGTAGAGTGGAACAGTTGATAAAAACCTTGCAAAACTACAAATTCGATTCTATAATCTACTCATGGATATGCAAGCCAACCGCAGATGATTCTGTAAGTAGCAATTACCGGCTTGAAATCCAACGGAACCATACGCAATAATGAAAAAATGCTCTGGTACTGGAATGGTACTAAAAGCAGTCAGAACGGTATGGAATAGGAACAAAATGCCTATACTTACAATACAAATATGTATAGTAAAATAATGAAAAGCACTATCTTACATTTCAAACTTTGCGAGTTTGAGTAGTGCGAGTATCTACAGACATACCCTTTTATCCTGAAAAGGCAAAAAGAGAGTACCCTGAGACGCCTAGTCAAAAGAGTAAAAAACGAGAAAAAGAAAGACCTTGTAGAGATGGAAAGTACATCTCTATGAGGTCTTTTCTAATTGGAGAAAAGCCTTGAAAAATAAGAAAATAAGAAGGATTTAAGAAAGAAAAATAGTAAAAAGTGGGTAGTGGAATCTGCTCTATCAAAGGTGGCAGAGAGGTGGCAAGAGACGTCTAGGGAGAGGATAATGATTTTTGCCCTTTCAGGATAAAGGAGATTGCCCTATTACAGCGAGAACGCATTATTTATTTTATATGGTAGGTAATCAATATGGTTGCCTGCTGTATTTATCTTCTTTTTATTATGCATAATAGATTAGAAAAGATGTTGCCATCACAGTGGGGATTTTGAAAGAATGAGGTATGGAAAGACCTATGAAATCTCGCACCAGTGGTGCGACTATTTAATTTCGAAAAAGTATTTGAAATGTAACGACAAAGACGTTACTAAAGTGTTAATAAGAGGTGTTTTTTGGAAAAGACAGCAACACTAAATTTAAGAGTAAATACCACTGTGAAAGGACGAGCAGAGGAAGTTTTATCAAGATTAGGTATACCGATGTCAACAGCAATAGACATGTATTTGAATCAAATTTCTCTTACTGGAGGAATTCCTTTTGCTGTGACACTTCCGAAAGCACCTAATTCAATTAATATGGATTTAATGGCATCTGAGGATCTTCATGCAAAGTTACAAAAAGGTTATGATGATATAGAAGCTGGGAAAGTGCAAAATGCAGCAAGTGCATTTGCAAAATTTAGGAGAATCATTAGCATGAAGCAATATATAGTTGAAATTACAGATGAAGCAGTGGCAGATATGGAACAGCTTTATAATCATATTGCGTATGTCTTGCTTGCCCTAGAGAATGCAATTGGGCAGTATAATCGAATTGCTGATGAAATATTAGAGCTTGATGTTTTCCCAGAGCGTTTTCGAATTATGGATTCAGAGCCAGAACATTCAAAGGGGATCGAAGAATGTTGGTAGATAATTACTCGGTATTCTATGCTATAAAAGAAGATAGAGTGATTATGACGGATGTGTTGTATAGTGCTTCAGATATAGAAGAATTAAGTAATTGCGAAACTCGCCAAGCTCGTTCGCGATCTTGAATCAAAACAGGGATGAATTCGTGCGGAGCAAGAATTCTACAATAAAATATGGATAATCCTACATTTTAGGCACACTTTAATAAGCCTTAGACTTTATGG
>JAGBEO010000004.1 GCA_017936885.1 Lachnospiraceae bacterium
GCTCGCCCAGCTCCTGCGCCTGGTCTACGGTCAAGCCGTTGTCTGTCCCGTCCCGTGGGTCAAAGCTGATGATATAGTGGTGGCTTTTCACATCTTCCCGTTTTTGATTTTTCTCATAGCGGAGATTCGCCCGCATACAGGCAACAGCGAAATCCTCGCCCCCGCAGTTGAGGGAAGAAATGCGGTAGTCCTCCCTCGGTATCAGCCGCCCGTTTTCATCAAGGGTGGGCTTCATGGTAAACTCGTCATGCTCAAATGTGAGGTAGGCTTCCGCTGCGCCATAGTCGGCATTTTTAGAGCTGATATGTTTGAATGTTGCCAACAGCGTCACCCACTTTCTGCAAGACTTCAAACTTTAGGGCAGCAAGGTCGGAAACCGCTGCCTGTACCTCCCCGGCAAGCTGCGGGTAGGGGCTGTGCCACTCATTTAGCGTCCGGGCTATCTGGTTTAAGTTGCCGCCGATCCTGCCGTATTCGGCGGTCAGCTTCCCGACAGCGGCAAGCAGCTCGTCATTGACGGGGGAAACGGTTATGATGGGGCGTATGGCTGCCCCGGTTATGGCTTGCCGGATAAACTCGGCTTGGCTCATGTTGTAAGCAGAAAGCCGCTGGGCAAACTCAGCGTATTCTTCCTCGGTCATGCGTGTCTTGACTACCCGGCTGCGGTGCGGCGTGTTGTATCGTTTCATGGTCGACAGACCTCCTTTCTGTGTATGGTGTCCTCTCACTAATAGGAGAAAAACAGGGTGTGAAGCGGAACTGTTTTTGAAAAATCCGAAAAAATATTTTGAGGGATTTTTAAGCGGCATAAGCCGCATTAGCAGGGTTTGGGGAAGGCACTCCCCAACAAGATTCCCGCAGGGGCAAAATGAGCGAAAAGCGAATTTTGGTACTGCGGTAGAATCTTGCTCTAAGAAACTGCCGCTTTCCTCTACGGCTGACTTTGCGGCAATCCGCAGGGGGCGGCTTAGCTGGTTTCCGTCAATAAAGCGAGTGCGGCGGCGTGTCCTGCCCGCCTTTGCTCCCCTCTACGGACGGAAACGGAAAATGCCAAACGCTCCTTTGGATTTTTTCATCACTACTACGGCAGCAAGCCCATTTCGGGCAAACTTCCCCGGTCACTCCCTACTACAAGCGAATGGGGTGGTTTGCCAAAAATGGACGCAAAAAAAGCAGCAAATCTTTTCAGACTTACTGCTTGTGTGCCCGCTGTGATGGGCGGCGGGTATTTCGTTATTGTTCGGTTCTACAAGTATTCATTTTAATCACACACTATAATATCATCCATCGCACCTAAAGATGTTCCATATGCAAAACTAAGCAAATTATCCATGTTAAATAAAAGTTCATAATAAGCATCGTAGTCATCATGCGTAACTTTGAATATGATGTTATTCTCTGTATAGCCATATACATCAAGGTCAGAAATAATATCACCGCCAGTTACCCAAACTGTCCAATTACTCCCCTCAACACCATAGGCACATGTTTCTGTTTTTTCAACACCAACACATGCTCCACGCTCTTTATCAAATATCCATTGTCCTTCAAATTTTTCAAAAATCTCATTTAGGCTTGGATCTGCCATGTCAATACTTTCTTGAATTTCAGACGAAATAATAAAGTTTTCGTTTCTGACATCTGCCAAATAACCGGCAAGTATGTAAGTCCTTGCTCGTGTCATGTCTTTGGCAGTATCATTTTCTAATTGAGGTTGAAGGCTTCCTCCAAAAGCAACCATGCCTGCACCTTTTACATTTTTCTCTTTTCTATCAATCCATGCCCGTTGTTCATCAAGCACTTCTGCTTTTGTTTCGGTATCTAATTCATCACTTAATCTACTCCACAAAGAATTAAGTTCATCATCCCAAAGCTGATACCACTGTGCAGTGAGCTGATTCATTTCCTGCTGTCCCATGCTGCCCCAATCAGCATTTTCATATTCACGAGATTTATCTTCAACTTTTGCAATCTCATCTTGAATACTTTCAGCCTTATTATTTTCTGTATCAAGCATATCCTTTGTATGCTGATTCTCTGTGGCTTGAGTTTCTTCTTCAACTTGAGATGAATGATTTTCCGTACTTGGGTTGCTTTTTTCTTCATTTACTTTGCTACCGCAGCCAATACACAATGCTGTTACTAATATCAATACCATTACAATTCCACTTTTCTTTATGTGTTTCATTGTTGTTACTCCTTTTTCTGATTTCTGAATTTATCCAGCTACATTGTACTCCATCTACAAAAGATAATAAAGCACAAAATTATCAAAATTCTCTTTAGATTCTCTCTATCTGGTTTTCTATTTCCCCTTGCTTTGGAATAGCGGCGGGGCTGCTGTCCTTGTCCTGTTTTTGTTGTGCTTCTTTATTAACCATGAGCATTTTACCAAGGTTTTAAACATAATCTGGAGCATTATCTTTTCTGCTAAAGATGTTTGAGATTACTTCGCCTGTTCCATCTGCGAAACATAATAAGAACCAGAGCAAATGAAAACATCTGGGCTATCAATACACGAATAATCATCATTTCATCTGTTCCGCTCTCTGTCATAACATGGAGCAGATTTGTGGCAATGCAATTATTAAAAAAGTGGTCTGCCATTCCAGCATAAAGGCTTCCCGTCATTTTGTATAACAGACCCCACTTGATTCCCATGAGTCCAGCCAAAATAATGTATCCGATACTCAATCCAAGAAATCCTGCAATTCCCAGATTTCCGTCTACCAGATTATGCAGTGGTGTAACAATGTGCCAGATACCAAACAGTAAAGCCTGAAATAGAACTGCCACCTTCATTGTGTGGTCAGCACTTACAAGTCCTATAAATAATCCCCGGAATACTCCTTCCTCCATCATTACATTGATGATATTGAAGAAAATACACATCAAAATATAATTTGCTCCTGTGTGAATTGCTGATTCGCCAATCAGTGAAAAACCGGTAGTAAAAACGCCAAGACTTACCTCATGCCCATACCCTTTCAAAACAAGAATCTCTGCTGTATAAGCTACAACAAATGTACAGATGGCAAGCGCAAATCCTATACAGATTGATTTTCCAAAACCTTTTGATGAAAACCCAACATCCGACCATTTCCATTTAAGACTTTTCAATACATAAAAAAGGACAATGATGCCGAACACCTTGTTGATAAAATTTTCGCCGAATACCGTTTCATCCATTCGCAGAAAAAACGCTTCAAAGGCATGAACAGCTAATAGTATCAGGAATATCAACAGACTGCTAAGTATGGTGTTATTTAATATTCTGTTAGTTTCTAAGCTTTGAGTTCCGCAATGTTTCATAAGTAATATCCTTTCTCTACAAATCCAATTTGACTATTTCCTTTATAAAACTACCTTATAATACAAATACTCTTCTGAAAAAGCTGATTCTAAATCGTTTGATTTACTATCATATCTTCTTTCCGAACCTTTGCCCTTTATACTTTACCCGAATTCCATTATAACCTATTTCAACATTTTTTGCTTCCTTTATATCCTAACGCAAAAATCCCACAGGAAAATAGGTCGATTTTTATCATAAATGTGTCAAAAATATAGATAATTATCACCCCCCGTTATTTGCAGAAAAACAATCTGTTTACCGCATTGTATTACGCTTTTACAGATGTTATAATAAAACCATTCAAATGTTATATTGCTAATCAAGGAGGTCATTATGAAAAACTCCGAAATTATAAAAGAAAGAAACCGTATTGTTACTACCAATGAAATTGTAACTCTTTATCATGGCTCGAAGTCGGGGATTCGCGGCTCTATCGCACCTATAAGCCGGGAACGCTGCGATTTCGGCAAAGGCTTTTATATGGGCACTGACCGAACTCAGCCGCTTACCTTAATTTGCAATTATCCTAATGCCAAAATATATACATTAAACGTTGATCTCTCAAGCCTCAAAATTCTTGATGTGGAAGCAGATTTGGATTGGGCGCTATTAGTTGCGTATAATCGTGGCAAGATGGAACCTATGAAAAATTCAAAAATTTATAACAGATTTGCAGGGTTAAGTAAAGATATTGATATGATTATCGGTTATATTGCAAATGATAGAATGTTTGTCGTTCTGGATCGCTTTTTCAACGGAGAAATTACGGATCTTGCGCTGGTCAACAGTCTCTCCGCGTTGAAACTTGGCAAACAGTATGTAGCTTTAACAGCAAAAGCCTGCCAAAAAATAGAAATCCTTGATGAACAAGAACTTTCTAAAGACGATCGTGACAAACTAAAACAAGAGAGCGAAGTAAACCGTTCTAAAGGTATCACAATGGCAGACGAAATTTGCCGGAAATATCGTCGCGAAGGACGATTTTTTGATGAAATATTAAGGGCAGGTGAATAGCATGGAAAATCTCACACTTGAAAAACGTCAGCTCTGTGACATACAAGGACGGTTATTTGTACTTGCGGTAAAAAACGGATATGATTGTCCGTCATTTATAGAGTCCTTTATGAATAGCCAAACAGCCGCTTCTCTTGATGATGTCTATGATCGATTGCAATGGGCTGGCGAGGAATATATTCTTGAAGAACTCAATGATGAAGTAAACGGTCTGAAAAAAGCCGGTATAACTTACACAGCAGAAGTAATGTACTGGACAGGATATACTTATCGCTATTGGCATTATTACACAAGAGAATATAGTCGTGATATATATATAATCGCTGATGCTAAAACAATGAACGAATGCTGGCTCGGTTTCCATACTTTTGATGTTGAGATGGCAATCGATGATTTGAAAGAGATTTATGAACAAAGAAACTGCACTTAAATCATCCGAAGCACTTTCCATATTCCTCATCTGACACTGCTTCGCACCACTCACTAGCTGTTTCCTCTCCGGGAACCTCAACAGCCAAATGCGCAAACCAGCTATCCTTGGCAGCGCCGTGCCAATGCTTTACCTCCGGCGGGATATTTACCACATCACCGGGATGCAGTTCCCGTGCCGGTTTCCCCCATTCCTGATAGTAACCTCTTCCGCCTGTCACCAGCAAAATCTGACCACCGCCGGATTTCGCATGATGAATATGCCAGTTATTGCGGCATCCCGGTTCAAAGGTTACATTGCCGATAGGCACACCCTCTGTAGAGAGCATGTTCAGATAACTCTGTCCTACAAAATACTTTGCAAATGCTTCATTCTTCCCGCCAACCGGGAATACACTTACTTCTTCTGGTTTCAACTTGATTTCCTCCTATTTCATCAATTCCGTTTTTATCTGTTCAATCAATACTTCCATCTTTACATCTTGCGTTATTAATTCCGCACCTACCAGTTTTTCTTTTCCTTCGTACTGTCATGCTTTGTTTTACGTTCCTCAACCATTTGCACAAACCACTCCACCATAGCAGGGTCATAATGGGAGAAGAAGGAGCTTTCTGCCTTATCCAGCGCTTCAATGGCTTTCATATCTTCTTCGCCCAATGCAAAGTCAAACACCTCGAAGTTTTCTTTCATCCTTTCTTTATGGGTGGACTTGGGGATGACTACCACACCGCGCTGTAAGTGCCACCGCAGCATAACCTGTGCCGTCGTTTTGCCATATTTCTTTCCGATCTCTGTCAGAACCGGATGATCAAACAGACCTCCCCGTCCCTCTCCGAAAGGCGCCCAAGCCTCAATCTGTACCTGATACTTATCCATGTACTCCTTTGCCAGTTTCTGCTGGTTAAAGGGATGTGTCTCCACCTGATTTACCATAGGTTTTACCTTTGCAAAAGAGGCGATATCTACGAGGCGATCCGGATAGAAGTTAGAGACACCGATCGCCCTGACCTTACCTTCTTCATACAATTCCTCCAAAGCCCGGTAAGCACCGTAATAATCGGCAAAAGGCTGGTGAAGCAGAATCAGATCCAGATACGAGGTCCGCAGCTTCTCCATGGATTTCAGTACAGACTCTTTCGCCTGCTCATAGCCGTAATGCTCAACCCATACTTTCGTGGTCAGGAAAATCTCTTCCCTTGGTACGCCTGATTTTATAATAGCGCTTCCTACCTGTTCCTCATTGAAATAGCTCTGTGCCGTATCCAGCAAGCGATAGCCTGCCTTAAGCGCATCCAACACACAACGCTCACATTCTTCCTGCGTCACCTGGTACACACCGTAGCCAAGCTGCGGCATTTTTACTCCGTTATATAAAGTCACATATTCCATATCCGTTTCCTCCCATTTATGATACTATCGTTATAGACTGCATTTTACTTCTTTTGTCATTGCCTTTGCATTTCACTTACTGCATTTATTACTTTATCATTACCTTTATGCTTCTGCTGCTTCCCTAACGCAACGCAGGGCATTCAGGCTTCTTGGATAGCCGATATACGGCAGGCACTGGGAAATAATCTTAATCAGAAATGCCTTGTCATTGCCGATCCTCATATTGGCCGCCGCGTGACTGACAAGCTGCGGCTCGCACCCGCCCTGAGCTGCCAGAAAGCAGAAGGTAATCATTTCCCGCTGCTTGTAGTCCAACCCATTCCTGGTATAATAATCACCGAAACAATTATCAGCAAGCCACAGATTAATATGGCGGCTTTCTTCCGGACCGGACTTCCAGAAATCCCGCATAGATTCTCCGAAGATATCTACCTGTGCCTGTGTTCCGGTTTCCCGGCGGCTTGCTGCTGTGGTAGTTGTCTGACCGGGCAGCGGCAGGCTGATGCCGCCTTCTGTCAATACCTCGTTGGTCACTTTCAAAAACGGAAGTACCCTGCCAAGTCCAAGATAAGCTGCCGCCTGATACACGATTTCTTTTACTTCTACCGGAGTCACACCGAAATTCAATGCTGCGGGAAGCATCATCCGAAACGCATCCGATCCCTGGCAGCCGATCAGTGTTGCCAAAATTGCCATAAAACGTGTCTTATCATCCAGATCATCCTGATTGATTACCTCATCAAAAGCGAAATTATAAAACCGCTCTATAAATTCCGGATCTGTTTGCGCAAGGTCGTACTGTCCCTGCGGAAACATTTTGTCATGATATTTCTTTGCAAATTCTGTAATTTCCATACTTTCCTCCATTCCTGATCATCAAACTCTCCTGTCATCAAAACTTCCGGCTAATCTTGTTTTTCCAGCCATTGTTTGATACTGTCTTGTGCATTCCGTACACTTGCGCCATGGATAGGCAGCCCTTTCTCCACTACGGCACCGGGACACAAATGCCTGATATCTGCTTCGCTTCGGCCCATGCCGCTGCCTTCATGAGTACAAAAAGGTAAAATCTTCTTCCCCGTAAAGTCAAAGTGCTCCAGAAATGTAAACATCGGCATAGGCATCGTTCCCCAATAGTTCGGAAATCCCAAATATATCCTGTCATATCCGTCCAGACTTTCCGGATAATCTGTAAGCTCCGGTCTGGCATCCCGCTTCTGGTCTGCCTGCGCCTCTGCTATGCACTCATTATAATTGGGGGAATATTCCTGAAACGGTTTTACTTCAAATAGCTCTGCTCCTGTTAACTCATGGATCATACCTGCTGCAACCTCTGTGTTGCCAACAGACAGATTTTTAATGATACCGCTGACATAATTCTCATATTTACGTGAAAAATACACAATCATTTCCGCCATCTTTCAATCGCCCTTCTACTTCAGTTTCTTCTGCTATCATTATAGTATCCGGCTTCTTGACATGGAATTTCCGATATGTTATCGTCGTATTAACTTATAGTTCATACAATTATATTTTCTCATTCACGGAGGTTTCCATGTTCAATAGCCAACTGACTGCTTTCGTCTGTGTAGCAGACTGCGGCAGCTTTACAAAAGCCGCAGAGAAATTATTTATCTCCCCGACCGCTGTTATGAAACAGATTAATTCGCTGGAGTCACATCTGAACTTAAAATTACTGGATCGAACCCCTCACGGTGTCCGGTTGACACCTGCCGGGGATGTGATCTATCAAGATGCCAAATTCCTGTTTGACTACTCCAAACGCTCCATCGCAAGTGCAAGACAGGCCATGAATGCATGTGAAAAAACTTTCTGTGTGGGAACATCCCTGTTAAACCCTGCCAAGCCGTTTATGGACTTATGGTATCGTATCAGCAGCGACTTTCCTGATTATAAATTACACCTGGTTCCCTTCGAGGATAACCATGAAGGGATTCTTGCCGAGATTGCACAGCTTGGCAAAAAATTTGATTTTCTGCTTGCTGTCTGTGATTCCAAACTCTGGCTGGAGAAATGTAATATGCTCCCTCTCGGACGTCATAAAAAGATGTGTGCAGTTTCCAGAGAACATCCTCTTGCCAAAAAGGATTTTTTAGAGCTTTCTGATTTATACGGGGAAACCTTGATGATGGTCAAAGAAGGGGATTCCAAAATAAATGACATGATTCGTGATGACTTAAGAAGAAATCATCCGGCAATCCGTATTGAGGACACACCGCATTTTTATGATATGTCTGTCTTTAACCGCTGTATCGAGACAGGCAATGTACTGCTTATGCTGGAATGCTGGCAGGACGTACATCCCGATCTTGTCAGCATTCCGGTTCATTGGGATTACAGCATTCCCTATGGTCTTCTCTATGCCCTCGATCCGCCGGAAGATGTTCTGAGGTTTGTGGAAGCAGTCAGGAATTTGCAATAAAAGATCAGGTTAATGATTCAGAGAATTATAAAGTTCTAAAATATCTGCATTGATCTGCTCAGCGGTTAAATGATATCTGAAATATTGCTCTTCTACCGTGACACGATCGACAAATTCTTTCCTTGCCCCGAAGTTCAGAACCTTCACGGAAGAACTTCCATAGAATCCTGCAATTTTCTCGCCAAAGCCGCCGTCTGTCACACCATCCTCCAAAGTAACAACCAGACGGTGGCCGTCTTTTGGCAGTGCCCTCAGTATTGTTTCATCCACTGCAGAAACATAGCGAGGATTGATCAGGGTTGCACGGATTCCGTGCTCTGTCTCCAAGCGCTCTCTGACCCGTTCACCCAGCTCCAAAAACTTTCCAAGCGCCAATATCGCTACCTCTGTTCCGTATTTCACAATCTCATATCTGGCAGGATAAGCATATTCCGGCAGCAATTTGACATCCCTGCTTACGGTTTCAATGCCCGGCACCCGGATGATTACCGGATGTTCTGTCTGTTCAATCGCCCATTCCAGCATACTGAGATATTCTTCCTTGCAGGTAGGTGCCAGACAAATAATATCAGGAATGTTTCTGACAAGAGAAACATCAAAAATTCCCATATGCGTCTGACTTCCATAGGATATTCCCGCAAAAAACACAAGAATAACCGCCGGACTGTGATTCAGCGCCAGATCGGAGGAAAGCTGGTCATAGGTTCGCTGTAAAAAAGAACTGCTTACTCCGAACACCGGCTTTCCTCCCGCTTTCGCAATCCCGGAAGCCAAAGCCACTGCATGCCCTTCTGCAATACCCACATCTGCAAACTGCTTCGGGAATTGTTGTCTCAACGACTCCCCAAACCCTAATATTTTGGGTGTTCCGGCGGTTATCGCGGTGACTTTGGGATCTTTCCGCATTTTATCAGCCAGATATACCGCGGTCAGAGCCTCGTAAGTCTCCGCATCCACCGTATCTTCAAGCGATTTTCCCGTATCCATATCAAACGGTCCCATGTAGTGCCAGCTTTCACGATTTGCCTCTGCGAACCGATATCCTTTTCCTTTTACCGTACACATATGAACCACAACCGGATGATCCGTATTTTTCACCTTCTCCAACGCATTTACAACTGCGTTCACATCGTTGCCGTCAGGTACAAAGAAATAGTCAAATCCCAACGCCTGAAAGAAATTACAATCTGCCTTTCCCTTCGTTTCTCTCAACAGCTTAAGGTTTTGGTATAAGCCGCCATGGTTTCCTGCAATGCTCATATCATTATCATTGATGATTATGATCATATTGCTTCCCAGCTCAGCCGCATGATTCAAGCCTTCAAATGCCTCACCGCCGCTCAGTGCACCGTCACCGACTACTGCAATGACATTGTTTGTCTCACCTTTGACATCGCGGCCTTTTGCCAGTCCGCAGGCAAGGCTGATTGCCGTAGAAGTGTGTCCGATAGAAAAAATATCATGCTCACTCTCAGCAGGGTTTGTAAAACCGCTGACAGAGAAATATTTTTCAGGATCAATATAGGCTTCTTTCCTGCCGGTCAGCAGCTTATGTGCGTAACATTGATGGGACACATCAAAGATGATTTGATCAACCGGAGAATCAAACACATAGTGCAGGGCAACTACAGCCTCAATGACTGCCAGATTGGAACCCACATGACCGCCTGTCACGCTAAGACGCATAAGCATCTGCTGCCTGATTTCTCCGCATAGCTGCACAAGTTCACTTTTTGATAAGCCTTTCAAATCTTTAGGTATATTGATTTTATCCAGAACTTTACTCATCACTCTGCATTCCTTTCTCCAAGATTCTTTTGCCACTAACGGCTGCCGTAAGCATAGGTCGTACCAGTCGCCTCCGGCACCAAAGATTCATCCCAACGGTGAATACTGCCTTTTCGCAGATCATCACTGGTCACGTTGAAATAGTTATGTCCGGGGCTGCCGCCGATGGGATCGTCCCATGCACAGTCCACACAGTACCATTCGCCATCCAGCTTTACCATATTCCATGAATGCTGTACCCCATTACTTCCGGGAGTTCCGAACACTGTTATGCACTCAATATCCAGCATATCCATAAACAACTGAAACGTAGAAGAATATCCGTGGCACATAGCAGACCGGTCTATCAAAACCCCATAGGGCGTATTGCTTCCGTCCGTAAAGCCGTCTTCGGAAGAACGTCCGAAAACACCGTAATCAAAATTCGACCAACCGGTAATAAAGTCATGAATGGCAAGTTCCTTCTCATAATCGCTCATAGTATCATCAATCTCTGATGCGATCACATCTTTAGCTGCCTCCAGAATACTGCTGTCGATTTCTGAGAGAGAAGAATCATCCCCTGTCCTCCATGCCTGCAAAACTGCCTCCGCATTGTAAGAATCCTCCGTTCCGGCACCTCTTACCACTTCTTCTGATTCCGAAGAAGACTCCGATGCTGCGTTCTCCCCTGTACTGTTTTCGTTCTCCGCACCGTTTCCGGCGCCTTTCGTATCTGTGTCAAAACAGTCCAGAAACGCTTTCTTCGCCGTTTGCGGCTCCGGACAGATCAGCAGGGCTACATATCTGCCGTTTACTGCCACGATTCCTTCTTTTACCATTGCAGCCTGCTGCGGTGCATAACCTTCAAAAACACCGGCACGATTCCGGATATATTCCGTCAAAGCTTCTTCGGCTGCCTCACAATCCTTCTCATCTGCCATCAACAATACCGCTATTTCGCCTGCCTCTACACCATCGGCATAACAGACCGCACCGTCTGTCACCTTTTCTGTTTGAATGAAGTAATAATCTGACAGCCATGTAGCAAAATCTGCATCCTCCGAAGTAATCTGTGTCAACGCAGGAAGCTCCCGCTGGCTTTCCACAATGGCTACTGTGATATCACCGGGAGCCATATTGGCAGATTCACCGGAAATCATGTCCGTTTCAGACGACTGCTGCCGTGAACAACCCGTAAAAGAAAACAACAGTAATATCGTAACAATAGAATATATTATCTTTTTCATAAATGACCTCTCATACTTCCTGATTTATTTTGTAGAGAAAACCGATTTCTCCTAATTTGTCAGTTTGGTAATACTCATGTCCTCTGCGAATCCGGAAACATTATATAAGACCAATAGATCCGTATATCCGCCTGTCTCAATCAGTTCACTTACTTTTCGGTTGGTATATCTCAGATCGAGAACATCAATTTGCTGAAATTCTCCCAGCATAAACGGGATAAAGCAGTTTGCATAAGAATCCTTAATGACCAGAATTTTACGCCCACTGTCCGCTTCCGTACTAATCTGCATAAAGGGATCATTCCCGCCAAAATAAACTGCATATTTATCTTTCGTATTCAGCGCTTCATAGTCATAAAGACTGTTTTCGCTTTCCCCCGTACTCTCTTTATACACTTGATAAGCAGTTTCCTTCACAGGAATGAACAATTCAATGGTATCTCCTGCCGTCTGAATCCCCAGTTTCGATTGTACGGTTCCTTCAAAGCTGTCCGTCACTGTCTGAATCATATAGTCAGCCCATTCCGGCACCAAACAGCCCCGCGCCTTTGCCCATTCCTGATATACATAGAAGGCGGCAAGTGTCTTCCAATGATGGTCTGTATGATAATATATTTCTTCATCCGTATGCCTACGCAAAACAGATGCGGCATCAAACCAGACTCCTTCCGGCAAAACATCCGCAATCTGCGCCAGATAATCGTCCCCGCCGCCCGAAGAAGCATAGGGAGGAAGTTTATCCTGCAAAATATCCACCGCATTAGGCACCACCATAACAGAAATATGTTCCGCGCCAAATTGCTCCGTGTATCGTCCGGCAAATTCTGCCAGTGCCGCAACATTGCGTTCCGCCATCTGCGTTGCATATGATCCGGTGTGCTTTTCCACGAAATAACCATCCCTGGCAAAATAAATATCTTTGCTCTCCCTTTTAAAAAGCAGCCGTTCTATAGAGGTCTTTAAACCGATCCATCGATCCCTGAAAGGAAATTGATCAGTCAGATATTCCTCATAATCTGTTTCAAACTCACCATTCCGGATCTCTTCTGCCTTGATCTTAGGCATCTGCGCCAAAACCCGGTTCTCGGTCTCTGAAAACGCTGCGGAAGGCTTACATAGTGTTGCCACTGTCAAACCAAACAGCAAAAGCAGAAACACCATAACGGTGATACACGGCTGCCGCTTTATCTTTTCTCCATTCATATTTCCTCTCATTCTGCCGTGTATACGGCTATACAATTCCCTTATCAAAACCGAAAGTAAAGAAACGGATTATAGGTTGCGTCCACAAGCCACGCCACGGACAGGATAAATATGCCGGCATAAAATACATTTTCAACAAGCGGCTGCATGACATTGCGCCCGGAAAGCCTTGCACAAACACCTCTCCCGATATCCTGAGGCAGATGCGTACTTCCAAGAATGCATAAAACCAGCAAAAATACATGATTGTACAGCAGGTAAACAGTCTCTTTGTTCCCTATTCCCTGACCATAGATGCCAAACAACGCTTTCAGAAACGCCATTCCCTGCCCCATATCCTCAAACACAAACAGGTTCCAGCCGAGCATAACGAAAAACATACAGTATATATGTCCGCATACAACAGGCAGTTTTTTCAGATGCTTCCCGAAAATAAACTTCTCCGCAAGCAACAGCGCACCATAATATACCCCCCATATCACGAAGTTCCAGCTTGCCCCGTGCCAAATCCCGGTCAGCAGCCAGACAATGAAAATATTCCGAATATGCTTCCATTTATTGACACGGTTTCCTCCCAACGGAATATAGACATATTCCCGGAACCATGTACCAAGGGATATATGCCACCTGCGCCAAAACTCCGTAATGCTTTTCGACAGATACGGATAATTGAAATTCTCCGGGAAACGAAAGCCGAACATATGCCCAAGTCCTACTGCCATATCGGAATAAGCAGAAAAGTCAAAGTAGATTTGAAAAGTATATGCTGTAAGCCCCATCCAGGCTGTCAATACCGGCACATCTGAATAGTTCATGGTCTGTATGGTATCCCAGAGTGCTCCGGCATTATTGGCAAGCAGAACCTTTTTGCCCAGCCCAATCATAAAGCGGCGGACACCCTCTGCATATTGTTCCATTGTTTCTTTTCGTGTACGAAGCTGTGTATCAATGGTTTTATACTGAACAATCGGTCCTGCAATCAACTGCGGAAACATCGACACATAAGCGCCGAAGGAAATCAGATTTTTCTGCACTGCCGCCTCTCCCCGATATACGTCAATGGTATAAGAGATGGTCTGAAACGTATAAAAGGAAATACCGATAGGCAAAGCAATCTGCAACATGGCAATACCTGCCCCGGTCAGGTTATTTGCCGTTTCAATCACAAAATCAGAATACTTAAAAAAAGCAAGCATAGACAGGCTGACAATGCACGAAATAATCATTGTTATCCCGGCCGCCTTCCTTCTTCCCATCTTCGTGAAACAGTCGATCAAAATACCTCCCGTATAAGAGATGAAAATGGAAACCAGCATCAGGATGATATAAACCGGTTCTCCCCATGCGTAAAAAATAAGACTGAATATCAACAGTACAAAATTCCGTAATGCGTGCGGCACAATATAATAAACAAGCAGTACAGCCGGCAAAAAGCGGAACAGGAAAAGTAAGCTGCTAAAAACCATATGCCGCCTCCTTAAAATGCCCGGACAGCCAGTGCGTGGACATTGGTAAAGTTTTCATCTGAACATCCTCCTTTACGCTTGACAATATCATAAACCTTAGAGTATACTCTCAAGCAAGAGGGTTTCTCTAAGGTTTTTTATATTTTTTGAAAAGGAGTCTGAATGTATGTATTATACGGTCTGCGAAGTTGCGAAGCGTTTGAATCTCTCACCTCATACAATTCGTTTTTACAGCAAAGAAGGCTTGCTTGATTTCGTTGAGCGGGATCAAAACGGCAACCGCATTTTTAAGGAATCTGATTTTGAACGGTTGTTCATCATCGCCTCCCTGAAGCGGGCAGGCATGTCGATCAAACAAATCCGTGCCTTTACCCTTCTCTGTGATAAGGGTGACTCCACCATTGCACAGCGTTTGCAGATTATCATGAATCAGAGGGAAGCCGTGGAAGAACAAATCACCGAATTGCAGGACGCGCTGGATGTGCTGAAATATAAGACCTGGCTTTATGAAGTGGCTTTGGAAGCCGGAACCACTGCCGTACACGATCATATGCCGCCGGAAGATATGCCGCCTAATATTCGACGGATCAAAGAACGTATACGGCGGCTTACCGATGATATGGAACAATGCTATAGAAATGCTGCTAACACTTAAAAGGGAGGAACTTTTACAGTTCCTCCAACAATCCCTGAACACCTTCCTGCTCAAAAAGTGTCTTATAATATGCCAATTCCCTCTGGATCAATTCATCGATGACACGCATTCCCAAAAGCTCTATCGGCGCCTTGTCATCCGTCAGAAGATAATCGCCTCCATCGTAACGTGTCAGTCCTTCTGCCACCTTCTCCATCATAAGCGCCAGTTCCTGATTCTCCAGTATGCTTCTGTTTTGTTCAAAGACTGCTGCCGCATCCGGGTTCTGTGTGGCAAACAGTTCTCTGTTTGTAGAGCCTTTCACGTCTACGGTATAGACTTCATCAAATACACTGGCGATGGTATCGGACAGATATTGGTTAATGTTGCCTTCCGCCTCCGAATGCATATTCATATTGACAACCATCACGCCGTCTTCTGTCAGATGCTCTTTTACCATCGTAAAAAATTCTGCAGAAGACATCTGAAAAGGGATCGTGATATCCTGATAGGCATCCACCATAATCACATCATATTTCCCGGAATCCGCAGCCAGATAGGCTCTGCCGTCATATGTGGTGACAGATACCGTGTCAGGCAATTCAAAATATTCTCCCGCAAGCTGTGTGATCTTTTCATCAATCTCCACACCTTCCACCGATGCCACATCGAAATAAGTCTGGCATTGCTTGGCATAAGTGCCTGTTCCCATGCCCAGGATCAGCACCTTGGGATTCTCCCTGCCCGCCATCACCGGGGCTGCCAGCGCATAATCGTAATACATGCCGGTCACACCGCCCTCCTTCTTCATAATGGACTGGACACCGAACAAAACATTCGTGGACAGAATCACGCTATCCTCTGTTTCTTTCACCTGCAAATAGTTATAAATAGATTCCCCCTCATACAATAGATTCGTTTCCCCAAACATGAAACTGCCTGATGATCCGAAGATACTGCATAAAAGGAACAGCAACACGCTGACAATACACTGTACCGCTTTCCGTTTCGTGGTGATGAAATAAAGCAGTCCGAGCAGCAGCAGTATCCCGGAGAAGATCAAAAACGTGATGGATGTCCCCACCGCCGGAATCGTCACGAAGGTCGGCACAAAGGTACCGATAATGCTTCCGATGGTATTAAAGGCATTCAAAGAACCCACCGTCTTGCCGCTGTCATCCAGACTATCCACCGTATATTTCACTAAAGACGGGGTAACCGTTCCCAACAGAAACAGCGGAAATACGAAGATAATCATACAGGCAAGAAAAGCCGCCCAGATCAGGAAATTGTTATTCACCGTGAAGACCAGAGCCGCCGATATAAGCAAAATCACATACTTCCCAAAAACAGGAATCGCCGCGATCCAGACAGCTGCAATCAGGATTCTTCCGTACAGCTTGTCCGGATTCGGGTTCTTGTCCGCACTTCTGCCGCCCCAGATATTTCCCAAAGCCATAGCGATCATGATTGTTCCG
This sequence comes from Lachnospiraceae bacterium, assembly GCA_017936885.1. GTDB lineage: Bacteria > Bacillota > Clostridia > Lachnospirales > Lachnospiraceae > UBA3282. Next base: position 16,433 of record JAGBEO010000004.1, read on the forward strand.
ATGATAATCGTCCACACGATCTGGGAGGAACTAAAATACGGCGCAAGCAGCCTGCTCGCCCCCAGTTCCACTGCCATTACGGACATTCCCGCAAAGAATTCCGTGAGATATAAATAATATTTATTTCGTAAGATACCTCTTTCCATCTAAACCTCCATGTCAGAACAGTTTACTGCAATCAAAACATTCCCCAACTCTGACTTCAATTTTCATTTATTCTACATTGTACACGTTTTCATATAGATGCGCAATTCAAACTGCTATATCGTCTTCTTAATCTCAAAAAAGACATTAGCGTATTCATCATATCTGAATATACACTAATGTCTTTCTCTATTACATCGCAATACAGCATGCATCCAATGTAACTTTATAGTCTTACTATAAATTATACTAATTCTTAAATCATACCATCTATTAATACATCATAATCACGCAATACTTTCTCAATGACGGTTCCTTTTATCACATGAAGCAGCGGTTTCTTCAAGGCGTTCAGCGGACCGGGCAGGGAAATCTCTAACGGAGATTTGCCGTCCATAAGTTTCACACTGCTGCTGAGCAGTTCACGGATATCGTAGACGCTGCCCCATACCTCCGGCACGCCTCTGTCTACGCCGAGCAGTCCGTACACGGCTTCCATGGCAGTTCTGACGGAATACTCCGTTGTGAATACGGTATCTCTCGGTGTATCAGCGAACTGTCCGAGGAATGCAAAGTTCACACAGCCGTCCGGAATCACGTCAGGACGGTCGCCCTTGGTTCTGGGCATGAAGAATGCCGTAATATAAGGCATCATGGTCGGCACGCAGACTGCGCTGTTTTCTGCCAGTTCCGGAATCTCCTCTACCGGAACTCCTAAGTGATACAACCACTCTTCTGTTATTTCCTTACCGGTACATTCCTTCATCGGCTTTTTCACAAAATCACCCGGAACATCGGTAAACAAGCCATATACCCAGACACAGACTTTATCTTTGTCCTGTGTCTTAAACTGTCCCTGTCTGTTGATCGTCCAGCTCATCAACCAACTGGAATCCTGACAGCTTACGATGCCGCCGGTTACTACCTTACCGCTCTTCGGATCACGTTTACAGATGTTCGTGATATACGGAAGAATCTTGTCATCCAAAGTCGTAACGGTTGCGGATTCCCAGTTCGTCTTAGCCACATCGGAGCAGAATTTCTCCGGATGTCCGAAAGACGGATCCTGCTTGGCAATATTTTTCCACAGGCTCCAGCAGCCGCTTGTTCTCACTTCGGCATCGCCGTTTGGCGCATGATTCTGGTCGCCGTAGATCGTGCCCTCCGTACAGCTTCCGTTGGTGACGAACACAAGGTCATTTTCCGTAAGCATGATTCCCTTTTCCACGCCTTTTACTTTACATTCAATCGCCTTTGCCACTTTTTTATCATTCTCAAATTCAAAGATGACATTAGTCACTTCCGTATTAAACTGGAAGTCAACGCCTGCTTCCTCCAAATATTTCTGCATCGGAAGAATCAGGGATTCATACTGATTATACTTCGTAAATTTCAGTGCGCTGAAATCCGGCAGTCCTGCGATGTGATGGATAAATCTCTGGAAATAAAGCTTCATTTCCAAAGCGCTGTGCCAGTTTTCAAAGGCAAACATGGTTCTCCAGTATAACCAGAAGGTAGAGTCAAATACTTCCTCATCAAATACATCTTCGATCGTCTTGTCATACAAGTCTTCATCCTTCGTCATGAACAGCTTCATGATTTCCATGCAGCCCTTCTGGCTGAGGTTGAATTTGCCGTCCGTGTGGGCGTCCTCGCCACGGTTCACTGTCGCACGGCACAGGGAATAGTTCGGATCTTCCTTATTCAGCCAGTAATATTCATCCAATACGGATACGCCCGGCGTCTCTATCGAAGGAATACTGCGGAACAGATCCCACAGGCACTCGAAATGGTTCTCCATCTCACGTCCGCCGCGCATCACGTAACCTCTGGTCGGATCAAAGATACCATCACAGGCACCGCCTGCGATATCCATGGACTCTAAGATATGGATATGTGAACCGGGCATCTGTCCGTCTCTTACTAAGAAACACGCAGCCGCCAATGCAGCCAGTCCGCTTCCCACAATGTACGCATTTTTTTCTTCTACGCCTTCCGGCTTCTTCGGTCTTGCAAATGCCTCATAATTACCGTTGGTATAATAAATGCCTTTGCTGTTTTTCTCGTCTTTACCTCTCTCGGTGTTGCGATATTCCGGATTGGAAGAGGATACCGTCATTGCTTTTTTCTCTGTTTTTTTGCCTGACTTCTTATAATTTCTTGCGGCGATTGCTGCTGCGCCTGCTCCTGCTGCAATCGCTGCCGCTCCGATTCCGATGTTCTTTTTGGTTGCCATATCAATTACCATCCTTTCTGTTGGTTGTTCACTTGTTTTATGTTTTACATTTTATCCTTGCAAAATGAAAAATAACACTTACAAAAAAAGCAGAATGATAAAAAACTTATCATTCCGCCTTTTTTGATCTATCGCTCAAAGCATTTCTTTTATCAATTCTTCCCAGACTTCACTGCGATTGCGTCATATCCTTTTTGCAGGAAAAATTATGAATCGAATTGGCAATATTACCATGAAGCGTGATACTCATCTTCCGTACGATCCCCTGATAATCATCCTTCATCCCACGGTCAATCCAATCCAGCATAATCCCCACAAAACCATATTTATAAAACTCTGCAATAAATGCCTTATCTTCCGCCGCCAGATCGATCCCTACACACTTCTCCTCCACTACATCGGCAATCAGGCTGTAAGTAAGCTTATACAGATAGCTTTCTATCTTATCTCTGCTGACGGCGCTGTAGACATTCAGGATAAACGGCTTATTTTCCAATACCGCCTCAAAAATCTGCTGCATTCCCTCCTGCCATGTATCATAGGTTTTCTTATCCTGCAGTACTCTTCTGCCATCTTCTACACACACCCACTCTACCAAATCGTAAATATCTTTAAAATGATAATAGAAAGACATTCTGCTGATACCGCAGTCTGCTGTTAAATCATTGATTGTTATTTTATCAATCTTCTTATGCAGCAAAAGTTTTTTCAATGATGCTCCCAATGCAATCTTAGTAGTGTTTGACATCCGGTTTCCTCCCAAATCGAATCTCCGCTAAAAGCAAGTTCCATATGTTCATATTATAGGGAAGTCGGCGAGATATCAAGCCTGCGGAATACAAATTTTATACATATTTTATAAACAAAATCACCTGTTGCCTATGTAACTGTCAGCCTTTTTCTTTCATATTTATATAATACAGGAAATCTATATGATATAAAAAGGAGACCTCCGGTTTATGGCTATCGGTTATTTAAAAATACTGGCACGGAGCAGAATCGTAGATCAGATTTCTGTCAGGGCTTATCCCGCTGCAGGTTCTGCGCTCCTACTATCCGGGAACACTGCTCAGATTAGGAAGTACAGGACTTGATGTACAGACGATCCAGACCTACTGCAACAGAATCCGGCGAAATTATCCTGCCCTTCCTGTTATCACCGATACAGAAGGAGCCTTTCAGAACAGCACGGACGCCGCCGTCAGAAAATTCCAAAGCGTGTTCAATCTGGTATCTGACAGGATTGTCGGCAAATCCACATGGTACAAAATCTCAAGTCTGTATACCGCCGTGACCAGACTGGCAGAACCAGACAGCGAGGGAACTTCTCTCGGAATCGGAACCGTTCCGCCAGGCACTGTGCTGAGGCAGGGCTCTTCCGGTCAGGATGTCATTACGCTTCAGTACCTTTTAAATATCATCTCAGAATATTATACCGGTGTTCCGGCTCCCACACAGGACGGTATCTTCAGTAGCGGTACACGACAGGCGGTAACCGCTTTCCAACAGCTCATGCAGCTTGACCCTGACGGCATTGTGGGCCCGCTTACATGGCAAACATTATATGACACCTATCAGGGAATACAGCAAACTGTCCCATCCCCCGGCCCTGTTCCTCAACCGGATATCATTGAATATGTTGTTCAGGCAGGTGACAGCCTATGGCTGATTGCCAGACGTTTCGGTGCAACGGTAGATGAAATCAAGCGCTTAAACGGACTGACGATTGATCTTTTAAACATCGGGCAGGTTTTAAAGGTTCCATATTGAATCATTTGCTATCCTCTCCTAACATGACTGCACGCCAAATGCAACTTATGGAAATACTTCATCTATTGTGAAATTTGTGAAAGAATGCAGATTGTCTCAATACATTCCGTAAACGGAAACATATCAACCGGCGTTATCTCCATCACCCGGTAGCCGTTTACCATACCATTTCCTCTATCCTTCCCCTTACCGTTCTCACATCCTGCCTTCTGTCCCCTGCTGGCTCCGGTCAAATACTTCAAGTCCCGCGCCAAAGTATCCGGATTGCAGGAAATATAGACAATTCTGGATGGATTCAGCCGCAGCAAAGCATCCATAAATTCTTCCGTACTGCCGCTTCTGGGCGGGTCCATAAAAACCACATCCACCTGCGTTTGGGACTTGGCTAACTGCACCATAAATCTGCCTGCATCGTTCTGATAGAAATCCGCATTTTTGATCTGATTGATTCTGGCATTGATCACTGCATCACGAACCGCATCTTTATTCAGCTCCACACCGATGACTTTCTTCGCCTCCGATGCCGCCGCCAGCCCTATGGTGCCGATCCCGCAGTAAGCGTCTATCACTGTTTCCCTGCCTGTCAGACGGGCATATTCGATCGCCTTATGGTATAACTTCTCCGTCTGAACGGAATTAACCTGATAGAAAGATTTCGGAGAAATTCTAAAGGTTCTGCCGCACAGCACATCCTCAATATATCCTTTGCCGTATATGACCTGCTCTTTCTCCCCTAAAACCATGCTGGTCTTTTTATTATTCACATTCACCACGATGGTTGTGATCTCCGGGTGCAGTTTACATAACGCTCCAACAAAATTTTTCTTAGAAGGCAGAATCGGCGAACCAAGCACCAATACTACCATGATCTGCCCTGTTGTGTGCCCTACCCGGACGAGTACATGACGCAGCAGCCCATAACCGGTATCTTCGTTATAGGTTTTGATCTTAAAAGACTTCGCCAGCTCCCGGATAGACACAATGATTGCATCCGCCTTCCGGTTCTCCAACAGGCAACTGTCCACCGATACCACATCATGGCTGTTCTCCTGATAGATCCCGGACACAATCCCCTTGCCCTTGTGAAAATCATAGACTGCATGCACTTTATTTCTATAGTACTCCGGCTGCTCCATCCCGATAATCCGGTTCACCTTGCCAAAGCCTTTCAAAAGCTGCTCCACATATTTCTGCTTCTTTGCAAGCTGTTCCTTATATGGCATGTCTATATACTGACAACCGCCGCATTTCTTAGCCACCGGACACAAGCCCGATGTTTTGGAAGTTTTTCCTTCCTTTCTGCTATCGTTCTTCTTTCTGTTCTCTTCCATAGTACTCCCTCATTCTTGCTCAGCCCGCAAATTTACATGTATGCTTTGCTAGATTACGTAAGGCGAAAGCAATTATGTAAACCAAACAAATTCCTTTTAATAAGTTTTCGCATATAAATTTTTCATACTAATACAAAAGCCCCAAGATAAACTCTCAGGGCTATTTTACCATATCTCATTTCATTTTCCTATGTATATACGTCCGCTGAAAACAAAATCCCACTGATCACGCGGATGCAATCTTTACACTTTCCATGCCTTCTACCAAATTTCTCGCAAGCACACTGTCTGCCTCATTGATTCGGATCGTAAAGACATTCTTCTCATTATTGTCATTACAGAAAAAACGCTCCCATAATTTCTTCTCCTGCCATTCTACGAAAAAAGAGATCCGGTTGGATAAAAAAAGCTTCTCCAGCTTATCCTTACTCTCCATACTGTATACTTTGCAAAATGAAATTTCATGATTAAAGAATAATTCATTAAAGTCAATCGCTGCCATATCGCCACCTCCACACAACTAGTTTCTTTCTTTTGTAATCAGCTTTATGTCAACTCTTTCGTTTATTATATCCCAAATATTGTAGTAATTACAACATTTTTCTACATTTTCTACAATATGAACAAATATTTATGTAAATCTTGTGAAGATTTCCTTATCCATTCTCTTAGCAATGACCTTCCATGCATGAAAATCCTCGCTTTATACCCTATGGCGTACACCAGCCATTAAGGCAGCAATCTTAAGATTTCCCGGACGCCGTACGTTATGCCATCTTCCGCGTGGTGCTTCGTAATAAAGTCTGCCGCCGCCTTGCAGCCTACAGAAGCGTTCTCCATTGCAATACCCACACCGGCATACTGCAGCATGTCAATATCATTGTCCGCATCGCCGAAGGCTGCAATCTCTTCCCGGCGTAATCCCAACTTATTGGCCACAAACTCTACTCCCGCTTTCTTTCCTGCATTCTGATCGGCGATTTCCAGCAATTGTTCTACAGATGATGTTATGTAAACTTCATCAGTCGCATTTTCAATTTTACGCCATATTCTATGCTTGCTCTCTTCATCCCGTACGATCACGTCCATGCTGTCGAGTCTGTTTTTATTTTCTTTTAAAAAAGCTACGATATTCTCCTGCATATGTCTGGTGGACTGGACATATGCAACCGCCTGCGGCGTGGCTCCGTACTTAACCGGATTCTCTACGTATTCTTTGCCGGCATAGGCAATCCCATCAATAAATCCCTCATAGCTTACGATTTCATCTGCCGTCACTGCCAGAACTGTTTCCAATGTCTCAGCAGACAATTGGCAGCGTCTGATACATTGTCCTGTGGGGACATGATATACCGTAGCACCATTGCCGCAGACAGCATAACGGATTCCCGCTACTGTCATCACATCTGACGGCAGTGTGGCATAAGCCCGCCCACTGGCGATCACCACTTCGATACCTTTCGCAATCAGCTCTTCCAATGTTCTTTTGTTCTCTATCGACAATTTCCCCTCGCTATTTAGGGTCGTCCGGTCTAAGTCCAGTGCTATACATTTTATGCTCATGTTGTCCCCGATATTCCTCTTTTCAAATTTCCGTCCAAGGGCGGTTCCTCTGTTCTATCCAATAATCCTTCCTCGTCTCGTACTGTTCATTAAGCCAGTCGGCCGCCTGATCCACGCCTTCTTTCGTCAAAGGTACTTCTATCGAAGTTTTCTGCTCCTTGGATGTGCGCAGAATCCCCAGCGGTTCCGGCCAGACAGTCACACGAATCACATCGGCATCCGCTTCCTCGCTATGTACTTTTTTCAGCATATATCTCATGCCGTCCATACTGCCGGAATATTCTTCTTTCTTAATATAATTCAGAGGATGAAAAGTTTCTTTATCTATCATAACCCTTACCTTTTATCATTTCCATTCTATACAACATCATCCATGGTATGCCAAACCGCGTCAACCCTTGTCACTGCCATGCCTTCTTACAGAATACAGATAATGCGGCATATCAATACCCCGGTAATGCTTCGTCCATTTGTCCGTGACAATCATGCCGTTTCTCACAGCCACTTTTTGAGACGCTGTGTTTGTATCCCTGATAATGGAACAAACTTCATCGGCATGAAGGTTTGTGAAAGCATATTCTTTACACGCCTTCGCCGCTTCTATTGCATAGCCCTTATGCCAGCAGTCCTTCCGCAGCAGATAACCGACTTCCAGCACTTCCCGGTCATTCCATGGCTGCATGGTAATTCCGCACTGTCCGATCATTTCCCCGGTTTCTTTTAAGATAACCGCCCATAAACCAAAGCCATACCGGCGGTATCTGCCGATTTGTCTGTCAAGCCACTCTTGTGTTTCCTCAGCGCTAAAGGCACCGTTATAGGCATACATTGTTTCTTCGTCCCGCAAAATTCTGCTCAATGCCTCTAAATCACCCTGATTCATCTCCCGCAGATACAATCTCTCAGTTTCAAACACCATGTCTCTTCCCTCCTGTTCGTTCCAATCCGTATCTTCCTGTTGGCTTCTTGTTAGGGCCTGAGTCCTTCCCTTTACATAAAGAAAAAAGTCCCAAATGCTGATAAACACAGCATTTAGAGGACTTTCTACACATCGGAATGACAGGACTTGAACCTGCGGCCTCTACTTCCCTAAAGTAGCGCTCTACCACCTGAGCCACATCCCGAAAATTAGTTTTCACATACAATTTCCTTTTTCTATCTTATGATTATATTAAAATCAGATTAGAAAACCGCAATGCTTTTGGTGTACTTTATTTAAAACCTAAACGTTTCAACCAACGTAAAAAATATTATCATCATTGCTTTGTTTTGTCAACTCTATTTTAAAAAAACAAAAAAATCGGCAAACAGTAAATGGGCAACATACACTAAATAGTATCTCACCCATCTACTTAATCCCCTTTTACAACCATCCTTATTATACTAAATTTTAAGGATGAAAACAAAATATTGCATGAATCTTGAAATTTTTACAATATATTGTGTTTTTTATAAAAAAGAGGCCCCAAAAATCAAGAATAATATATCCTAATAATACTTGAGGAAATAAGATGCCATAATGATATGTATTTGGAACAACATTAGTCATTCTCATCCATAAACTTCTCAAACATATCCTGCGGTATCGGTCTGGAAAAATAGTAGCCCTGCTGAATCTGACAGCCAACTTCCTTAAGATACGCACTCTGTTCCGATGTCTCTACACCCTCACACAGAGATGTGATCTGCAGCCTTTTCGCCATATCTACCACACAGGAAATAATAATCTTATCATTCTCCTGCAAGTTATCATCCTTCAAAAACACTTTGTCCAGCTTAATGATATCTATTGGCAGTCTGCTCAACAGATTCAAAGAAGAATATCCAGAGCCGAAGTCATCCATGGAAACCTTTGTTCCAATTTTATGTAAACCATTAATCAATTCCAATGCTTTTTCCGTATTATCCAGATAGATACTCTCTGTCAATTCAAATTCTATCAGAGAAACAGGTATCTTAAATTCCTCAAACAACTCTTTCACATATTCCAAAATATGCATCTTTCCCAAATGTACTCTGGATACATTCAGGGAAATCGGCACGACCTTCCTGCCTTCTTTTAGCCGTTTCGCAATAAATTGAAATACCTGCCGATATACATAATAATCCACGTCGACAATCTGTCCGCTGCGTTCAATAAAGGGAATAAACTCATCCGGATAAATAAATTTACCATCCGGCTTCTGCCACCGTACCAAAGCTTCCGCACCGATTACATGCAGTGTGTCAGTCTCTATTTTGGGCTGATAGTACACTTGAAACTCTTTATTGGCAATGGCTTTGGGAACACAGGAGGTGATCTCCACCTCTCGCTTGATCCCCTCCATCATGCTTTGGTTAAATAAGACACAGCAGTCGTTTTCCAGCTCTTTCGCAACTTTTCTGGCAAGGTTCGCATTAGATACCGCGGTCTCTGCATCAAGATCTTTACTGTTCTTATCAATAATACTGATGCCGGTACAAAACTGCAGCCTGCTGTTTAGATACTTCTCACGAAACTTTATTTCCCTTTCCTGATTAAGCCGGAGTATTATGTCCCGATATCCTTCATTCGTATATTTGCTGTTCACACGATTGGCAACAACGAAATTGTCGGAATAAACCCTTGCCGCACACAGCATTGTTTTATTGTTCGTTGTAATTGCATCAACGAAATCCTTCAGCAGGGCATCTCCTACCTGATATCCGTATGTATCATTAATATATTTAAAATGCTTAATATCCGTATAAGTTATGGCGATGCGGTCATCACCGATGTTTTCAAGCTCTTTCTCCAGCTTTCCCAAGAACGCCTCATAACGATCCAGTCCTGTTAATGCATCCTGCATATTTCCTCTCCCATCTGCCCAGATTCCATAGCACCCCGAAAGGCAGCATCAAATATCGGATATCCTTTCTTTAAGGAAAGCGGTTTGCCGTCCTGTCCTAAGAAACAATGCCTGCTTCTTCCGTAGGTTCTGACTTCCTGCGTCTCCCGGTCCAGAATCTGATAAGACAATTCCAATGTAACGCCGTTATACTTCTCAACCTTAGGTATAATCTCTACCACATCGCCGAAATGCACCATGGATTTATAAGTGCAGGAAACCTCCAATACCGGACTGATCACCCCCTGTTTCTCCATATCACGGTAGTCTATCCCGATCTGGCTCATGTACCAGATTCTTGCGGATTCAAACCATCTGATATAGTTGGAATGATGGATAATTCCCATCTGATCTGTCTCGTAATATTGTGCCTGATGTTCATATGCCAGCATCTTATTCTCCATTCACAGCGATTCATCACAAAGAAATCACGTTAAAAACACTCATTCTTACTGTACTAATTTCCTATATGCTTTTATTCTAGGATTTTGTCCATCCCATGTCAACAAGATACTGCAAAATGTTTCTCCCGGTATCCTGCTTAAATTACCGATCCGATAAAACAGCAATCAGGTACTCCCATACCCGCTCTACGGACGCAGCATCCATGCTCTCCTGTGCGGTATGCACATTCATCAGATCCGGTCCCACGGAGATACAGTCAAGCCCCGGAATCTTGCCTGCTAAAATGCCGCATTCCAATCCGGCATGAATTGCCTCCAGCTTAGGCGCACTGCCATACATTTTCTCATAGACCGCACACATTTTATCCCGTAACGCGGAATCCACGCGATATGCCCAGCCCGGATAAACATTTCTAACCGTTGTCTCTGCTCCGTACTGTTTCGCAATTTCTTTCATTTTATTACATAATACCTCTTTCTCCTGATCCACGGAACTTCTGACCGCATACTTTAACAGCAAAGCATCTTCCGTCAGCTTCATGACACCCAGATTCAAAGAAGTTTCCACAAGCCCGGAGACATGCTTACTCATGGCTACCACGCCGTTTGGCAGCATGGATATACAGGAAAGGGCATGTTTCACGCTATCCTCCATACAGCACAGACACTTCATGGCATGATCCCCTGAAACCGCTGTAGTTTCTTTGCTTCCTTGTACGGAGCATTCTCTGTTTGCTTCCATCGATATCATATTGCACGTTATTGCAAGCGCCGGATCACTTTCCGACAGTTCTTCTTTCAGACGCATTTGCTCTTCTTCAACCAGTGCCTTTATCTGCTTTATCTGCTCCTTTTTCACTGCAATCAGCGCCGATGACTCCTTCGGAATAGCATTATCTGCCACACCGCCTTCCATGGATACCAGCATAACTGCTGTCTGCTCTGTCAGCCTCTTAAGAAGCTGCACCAGCGCTACATTGGCATTTCCGCCGTGCTTATGAATCTCCGTACCGGAGTGTCCGCCTGCTAATCCGCCAAGCTTCACTTCCATCAGGCAGTTGGCTTCCCAATCCGGTTCCTGAGCGCTGCGCCGTATAGGAATCCTTACATCTACTCCGGCACCGCCTGCACAGCTTGTAATGAAAATGCCTTCCTCTTCCTGATCTAAGTTAATCATCCGCTTGCCCCGCAGCATAGACAAGTCAATCCCCATGGCACCTTCCATGCCGATCTCCTCGTCTACCGTCAGGATAATCTCAAGCCTTGGGTGGGCAAGCTCCTGACTGTCTAAAAGTGCCAGACAATATGCCACCGCAATGCCGTCATCACCGCCGAGACTGGTTCCTTCTGCATAAACCCTGCCGTTTTCCGCCCGCAAGCGAAGCGGTTCTTTCGCCATATCAATCTCATAATCCGGTTCCTTCACTGCCACCATATCCATATGTCCCTGTAAAATAAAAGGCTCCTCCTGTTCATAACCCGGCGTTGCCTCTTTGATGATAATGATGTTCTTCCATTCATCCTGAATACAAAACAGCCCTCTTTCCTTTGCAAAGGCTGACAGGTAATTGCTTATTTGCTCCACATTGCCGGAACCATGCGGGATCTGGCATATCTGTTCAAAATAGTGAAATACTTTTTCCGGTTTTAATCCTTCCAGTGTGCTCATTTGATGTTCTCCTTTATGTGTTATGTAAACTTCTTTCTGTGCCGGGCAAAATGCATCCGATTCCGAATCATCCTGTTTAGGCTGCCACCTTACTGCATGGTCTGCCTGTTTCAATCTTATCATGCGTCATTTTCCTGTTCCTATTCATTTCCCCGTTATTGCAGTTTGTGCCGGATGATTAATATCGAATCTTTCCTTAAGAATTATATCATATTTCTTTCCTATAACCTACCAAAAAATATATCCGGGTATGTACGCCATATACCCGGATAATGCTACATCTTTTTATTCATTTTCTGTATCATCGCGCTTAATGTCCTACGCCTAATTCACAAAAAACCATTCCTTCATAGTACGCAATACCTTCATCAATTCCTCTTCTGAGATGATATAGGGAACCATAGCATACAGATATTTCAGGAAAGGCCTGCTGAAAACGCCGCGTTCATAGGCAAATTGCTGATAGCCCTTCAAAGTATCCGAATCATAGACCTCCACACAGACGCAGCCGCCCATCATACGCACTTCCTTAATACGCGGATCTGCAAAGCCCTCCATCTCCCGTCTGGTAATTTCCTCGATCCGGTGTATCTTGGACATATAGTCTTCTTTTTCAAAAAGCTCAATGGAAGCAAGCGCCACACTGCATGCCAATGCATTGCCCATAAAGGTGGGACCATGCATCAACGCTTTGTTCGGATCATCTCCGTAGAAGCCTTCATAGACCTTATGATTCGCCACCGTAACCGCATGTCCGATATAACCTCCGGTCAGCGCCTTACCCAGAACCAGAATATCCGGCAGAACCAGATCCGCCACGAAACGGTTTCCGGTACGCCCAAAGCCTGTAGCCACTTCATCAAAGATTAACAGCACACCATATTGGTCGCAAAGCTCCCTCGCCCGCTGTAAGAAAGCAATATCATACATGCGCATTCCCCCCGCTCCCTGCAGCAAGGGTTCTACAATAAAGCAGTTTAATTCCCGATGATACTTCTCAAAGGCTTCCTCCAATGCCGGAATTTCCGTAGGAATATGGATCACGTCCTTCTTCTCCCCATAGGCTTCCAGTATAAAATGATAATCCTCATCATCGCCTACTTCCATGGTTTTAAACGTATCTCCGTGATAAGCATGGGTAAGAGAAAGGACTTTGGTGCGTTCAAGTTCTCCCCGGTTCACGAAATACTGCAGCGCCATTTTCAGCCCGACTTCCACTGCCACACTTCCTGAATCGGAAAAGAAACAGTAGTCCAGGTCTCCCGGCAGAAAGCTCTGCAGCTTCTCAGAAAGCTTCCGAACCGGTTCATGGGTCAATCCTCCCAGCATAACATGGGCGAAGTTTTCCACTTGAGATTTAATGGCTTCGTTTAACACAGGATGCTTATAGCCGTGTATCACGCTCCACCAGGAAGAAACGGAGTCAATCATCTTTCCATCCTCTGTCTCCAGCCAGACTCCCTGTGCATCAATAATCTTATACGGTGTTTTCATCGTTTTCATCTGTTCATAAGGATACCAAATCATTTTCTATCATCTACCTTTCCATTATCCTACTCTCTGTGTAAAATCAACATAGCAGTATGATCTAATCATAAAGAGATGCCAGTACATCCGCATCCATATTAAGCATCGTGCTCCCATCCTCTATGCAGGCAAGTACCTTCAGACCGGTCATATATTCACACATCCGCAGATTGTCTTCCTCCATAACATTGCCCGGATGAAAATGATTGAACAAAATACCCTTTATGGGCAGATTTCTGTTTCTCATATATTCTACGGTCAGAACTACACTATTAATCGTACCAAGCCCCGCATCTGCTATGATCAGGCTGGAAAGCCCCAGTTCTTTGATCACATCCTCCAACTGGATTTTCGCTTCATCAAAACAGATCGGACACAAGATGCCGCCGCTGCCTTCCATGGTAACGTAATCATATTTACCGCAGACTTCTTCAAAGCCTTTCTTTACCACTTCCATCTGCACCGGATTTCCTTCCAGTCTGGATGCCAGATGGGGGGAAACCGCCGCTTCATAAATATACGGGCACATTTCCTCCAGAGTCTGGGCTATTCCCGAAACCGTCTTTACATGCAGTGCATCCCCCGGAATCAGTTTACCGTCAGCGCCGTACGCATTGCCGCTCATGGCCGCCTTATAATAGGCCGCACTTCTTCCGCTTTCTCTCAATTTCTTCAATAACAGCCCGGTGACATAGGTCTTTCCCACGTCCGTTCCGGTTCCGGTTATAAACAGTTTCTTACTCATGACAAAGCTTCACCTCGAATCCCAATTGTTTGATTAATTCCATATCCGTCTCTACGGTAATGCCTGCGGTCGTCAGCATATCTCCGGAAATAGCAGCATTGGCTCCGCTTCTAAAACATGCTTCTCCCTTATCTCCCACAAGGCCTCTTCCGCCTGCCAGACGGATTGATGCATCCGGTATCAGGAAACGGAACACCGCCACACAGCGGCACGCCTCTTCATTCGTCAAAGGCTGATTGCCCTCATAAGGTGTCCCCGGAATCGGATTTAACAGATTGACCGGGATTGATTTAACGCCAAGCTCCCTTGCGGTCAGCACCATATCAATGCGGTCTTCCATGGTCTCACCCAAGCCTAAAATGCCGCCGGAGCAAATGGAAAGCCCTGCACGTTTCGCCGCCTTTAATGTGGCAATCTTTTCCTCATAGGTATGAGTCGTACACACTTTAGGAAAATACCGGGCCGAGGATTCCAGGTTACAGTGAACTCTTGAGGCTCCCGCCTCTTTGATCTTACGAAACTGTGCTTCGTTCAACAGCCCGAAAGAGACACATACCTGAATCGAAGTTTCCTTTTTGATCTTACGTATGCTTTCACACACCTGATCCACTTCCGCATCCGATAAACGCTTGCCGGAGGTCACAATGGAATACCGCAGTACCCCGCGGCTGTCATTGTACCTTGCCCCCTCTAAAAGTTCTTCCGTCGCAAGCAGCGGATAACTTTCCATGCAGGCAGTATGATAATGAGCGCTCTGAGCACAGTATTTGCAGTCCTCGGAACATCTGCCGCATTTCCCGTTGATGATCGTACAGATATCAAAACCATTGCCGCACATAGACCTGCGGATATCATCTGCCGCCTCCTGCAGCTCATTGAGAGGTTCTTTGCAGAGCGCTAACGCTTCCTCTTTCGTTATCCATTCTCCATTCAATACCTTTTGTTTCATTTGTGTTACCAGGCTCATACTATGTATCTGTCCTTTCTATATGTTAATCTGTTTAGTCGATTGCAAAACTCATCACGTCATAACTATGATTACACAAACCACTGTGAATTTCGCAATCATTTATTTTAATCCAAGGCTCTGACTCAAATACTGCCTCACTGCATATCGGCAATAATCGGTTTCACGCGTTTCGCCAGCAGGGCTGCCACAAAGCACAGGAAAATATCTCCGGGAACCGCCAGCACGAAACAATATAAGAACAATGGCCAGAGAGCGATCGGTGTATCAATAACAAAATTGCAGATGATATAGTAATAAATCATTCCCATTCCGTAAACAATGGCAAGTCCTGCGAAATTGGCAGCAAGTATTCTTCCAAAAGACCAGTGCTCCCTCTTTTCCGTCATCTTTCCTGTCACATAGCTTCCTATAATAAACCCTATGATATAACCGAAGCTTGGCTTTAACAGATACCAGAAACCGCCTCCTTCTGCAAAAATCGGCAGTCCTGCCAGTCCCAGAAGGGCATACGCACCGACGCTGACAGCTCCGAGCCTTCCTCCTAACAAAAGTCCCGCCAGCATGGTAAACAAAAACTGTAATGTGAAAGGAACATTGGGAATGGGAATCTTAATAAAGGCTCCCACAGCCGTTAAAGCCGTAAATATGGCACACAAGGTCATCTCTTTAATTGTTATCTTCTGTTTCATTTCATTTCCTCATTTCTTCGTTCTTTATATGGATTTTCAATCTATTTCCGCAATAAAGAGTAACAAAAACAGAATGTATTGTCAACCTAATTTTGAATAGAGTTAACAATGTGGATAAAAAATGGTTCCGAAATTCACATCCCGGAACCGTTTTTATTTCATGATGATACTGATCTCTTATTTTAAGTTAGCCTTTGCAAGCTCAGCTAATGTAGTAAATCCTGCTGCATCATTTACTGCCATCTCTGCTAACATCTTTCTGTTCATGTCTACACCTGCATTCTTAAGACCATACATGAATTTGCTGTAGGATAAGCCGTTCATTCTTGCTGCTGCATTGATACGTGCAATCCATAACTGTCTGAACTGACGCTTTCTCTCTTTTCTACCTGCGTAAGAAGAGGTTAATGCTCTCATTACGGACTGTTTTGCTACTCTATACTGTTTGGATCTTGCTCCTCTGTAACCTTTTGCAAGTTTTAACACTCTGTTATGTTTCTTTTTAGCGTTTACACCGCCTTTAATTCTTGCCATGTCTTTTCTCCTCCTATACTTGACAATTCTCTAACTCTTCATCTGCTTTTCGAAACGCCCCGCTTATGAATTCTGCGGTTTGCCGGACAAAATTAGATGTAAGGTAAAATCTTCTTCATATTCTTAACATTTGTTGCGTCTGTCATAGCAGGCTTTCTAAGATTTCTCTTATTCTTAGTTGTCTTCTTGGTTAAGATATGGCGTTTATAAGCTTTGCTTCTTTTCAACTTACCTGTTCCGGTTACTTTAAAACGTTTTGCAGCTGCTCTGCTTGTCTTCATTTTTGGCATTTCAAAATTCCTCCTGTATTTATTATTAATTTAATGGATATCAAAGTTAAGATATCATATATTTCAACTGAGCCGCTTAACGCTTCTCAGCTAAAAACATCGTCATGCTTCTGCCTTCTACCTTCGGTGCCTTATCAACTACCGCAACATCAGCAAGTGCCTGTGCAAAGTCATCTAAGATATGCTTGCTGGTATTCATATGCGCCATCTCACGGCCGCGGAAACGAAGCGTAACCTTCACTCTGTCTCCCTTGGAGATAAACTTCTTGGCAGCATTTACCTTAGTATTCAAGTCATTGGTGTCAATATTGGGAGATAAACGAATCTCTTTGATCTCAACGACTTTCTGCTTCTTCTTGGCTTCCTTCTCTTTTCTGGTCTGTTCATATTTGAACTTACCATAATCCACGATCTTACAAACGGGTGGCTTAGCGGTTGGTGCAATCTTGACTAAATCTACTCCGGCTTCTTCTGCAAGCTTCAACGCTTCCTTTACAGACATAATGCCTAACTGTTCACCGTCCTCACCGATAACACGTACTTCTTTGTCTCTGATCTGTTCGTTAATAAATAAGTCGCTAATGGTTTTGCCCTCCATAAGAAAAATTAGTATAATAAAAAGTGGATAGCATAACTATCCACTTCATCATAAACGCTTTAAAACAACTCCCATACGCCCTCAGGACTGTGGAGTTTAAGCTATGAACGCTTGCGAACCCGATCGTTGCAAGGTGAGAGTGGATACTCTGCTTGGTTGTTATGTGCTCTCGCACTTTTGATACTATAACATAGGTGGATTCCTGTGTCAATACTGAAAAATAAATTTCTAACTTAAATGATATGAGCAAATCTCTCTACACAAGATTTGCTCATATACGCCACACTTGTTTTGATAATACTATCTAACTATGAAATTTTGACAAAGTTATAAATTCCAACCGAATCCATTTTTATTGTAACACTATTTTCAGAAATTTCTACTACTTCTACTTCCTGCCAGTCACCTTCCACAGCTTTGTATACTTTAATTTGGTCTCCGGCTTTGATTCCTTCTACTCTGAAGCCAACCTCCGCATTGCTGAAGTTAACACCAGGTGCAGAAATCTCTACTACATTTAATACACTGCCGCCTACAGACATTGCTTTAGACACTGCATAGTCAGCCACCTCAAAATCTACTCTGTCTAAGGAAAAAGTTGCATTGCTGGAAGCACCGTTAATCACACATCCGCCTCCCTGCGCAATTGGTGCTGCATCTGTAATTCCGGGTGTTTCAACAATGGTGTTAGAAACATACTCAGCTATTGTTTTCTTTACATTCTCTGCTAATCGATCCATTTGCGGCACTTCCGGTACTACAATGACTTCTCTTGCCACAACCGCATCTTTAAGCTTAGGTTTGGAAGAACGTTTTACTGAAACTGTCGGACTGCCTGCCGCACATACTGTCATGGAAAATGTAAGTGCTAATGCACATGTTAATGCTAAAAATCTTTTCATTTCATATCCTCCTTTAAATGTTCAAGTGTGGTTATCTATCAACACATAGTGTTAATATTTATTTATATATAACTCTGTCAATCTTTTTCGCAGCATCCTGAACCAGTACCGCTGTAATGACTTCCTGTGTTCCCTCTTCTTCCGGACATTCCATCACAAGCGTCAGCAAAAAATGTCTTGGTGTCAGTTTCTCCCAGCCTTCCCGGTAAACTCCGGTCTGCACCGCCTTTTCTTTGAGATCATGTATGTAGCTTTCACATCCTTCATAAGAAGTCAGATTATACTCCTTTATAATGCTGCACTTATCCTCGTTATGAACCGCTACAACCTGATAAGTAAGCACATTATCCGGCAGATATACATAGACCTGTCCGTTTTTCTCAAAAAATTCTTCATCACTAAACTTATGAAGTTCCGAGAACATCGTTTCCGCTTCATTACTCTTTCCATGTACGACTGTGTTAAAATCGCACATGTTGATCAGGTTAGCCATTTCGGTATATGCACAGCCGTTCTCATCATCTTCTTTCTTCCAGTTATGATCTTCATAAAAACCATCCTGCACAGCGCTCTGGGCAATCGGCATATCAATATTTGTACCCGGCACATAAATCCATGCAAAAATTTCTTCATTCTGCTCATTCAGCACGTCAAAATCTATATGCCCGTTAACGGCAGACTGCCCTGTTATCCCCGTCTCATTTTCCCTGTTTCCGCATCCAGCCAAAAGCAAAAGCGATTGGACGAAAGCCATGGCAATACAGACGACTTTTCTTCTTTTCATCTACTCTTTCTTCTCCTCATAAAACAGTTCTAGGATCAGTTCCATAAACTGCTCTTCATCAACATAAAATTCCTCATATTCCGTTCCCATGCGGGTCTCTCCCGGCAAGCTGTAGAAATGCGCCGGATTGATTTCATACTGTCTGGCTTTCCATACCAGAAGCATCAGTTTATCTATAGAAAGATTGGTCTGCATGTGTTCCTTGCAATCCATGTATAGACGGTATGGAAACCGAATATCTTCCTTTGTTTTGCGCATTGCCTTATCAGCAAAATCAACCAGAAACTGCTTTTGTCTTTCCAACCTTCTGTCCGCAGATGCATAAGAACCGGTATCCCTGTATTTCACATACCAAAATGCCTGGTCATCCTGCAAATGCACCGTATTTCCCTCTATAAACTGAGGATCAATTTCTTCCATATTTTCCAAGACCGTTACATCCACACCGCCTACAGCCCGGTTTAACTGTTCGATCACTGTCATATCCGCCGACAGGTAGCCGTGAATGGGTATCCCCTTTATCAGGCTTTGCACGGCATGTGCCTGTAGTTCGCAGCTTTCTTCTTCATTCCCGCCAAACCCATGCTGTATCGCCAACTGCGCCTGTTCCATAACAAGAAAGATTCCCTCCTCGTTATAAATCGCAATATCTGTCATCGTATTTCGGTTTAGACTGACGATGGATATCTCTTTTGATCTGCCATGCAGTACACACAGGAAAACAGCATCTGCCTGACCATCCGACATCGTCTGTCCGACTTCTTCCGGATATTGCCCTTCATACTTTTCCCTGCCTTTATCTATTCCCATCACAAGATAAGTCAAAACAGAATCATCATACCGATATTCTTTGTTTCGATAAATAATCCGGTCATTAAAATCCGCTCCGTATTCCCCCTGATATAACCTTCTGTGCTCTGCAATGATAACAATGCCGATTACGATTATGAGGAATAAAAAGATGATCCTTTTCCTTTTCATTTCATGACCTCTTATCTTCTTACTTCATGTCTGTTTCAAACGTACATATTATATACGTTTAAAACCGGTGTTGTCAATAGATATCAGCAAATATAATGAGAATATAGAAAAGACAAACGGCAATAATAATTGAAATAAACCGTGGAAATTAACAATAGAGAAAGAGGAAACTATGAAAGAAATGTATGACCGTGCCGCCGCAGGAGAGCGATTACGTTTAAAACGTACCCTGCTTGGCATGACCCAGGATGAAATGGCTGAGAAAATAGGCAGAGCGCCAAAATATTATGCAGATATAGAAAGAGGAAGCTGCGGCATGTCGATCGAAACGATGATTGCCCTTGCTTCCTCTATGAATATGTCTTTAGACTATTTAGTTTTCGGAAATGCCTCCGATGAAGACAAGATCAGGCATCAGCAGGAAACAAACGCTGTCCTTGATATGCTCGACCATCTGTCTGATAACAGGCGAAAGGATGCACTGAAGCTTCTGAAACTTTTTTTACATGCCTGCGATAATAACTGATCAATACTCCAGCCTGATCGTCTCGGCACTCGCCTCATACTCTTCCATCCGGTCATAATCGCCGGTCTGCGAGTATGTGATGACATAGCTCTTATCCGCATTGATCGCATACTCTAACTGAGTGATCTCTATGCCGTTTACTTCATAATGGCACAAGATACGGAAAGCAGGGTAGCCATCTATCCGGATTCTCTCGAAGCTGTCTATCACTACCTCGATATCCTCATTATATGCCTGACGAAAATCAGACTCCGCCTGTTCCTTAAAAGTTTCCTCCGTCATCAACTGCAAAGCCACATCCTGATCGAGTGCGACATAATAGATTGTAGACGCATCAATCGGATACCGTTTCGTCACATACATGCCCGGCATGTCTTCCGATTCCTCAAATGTATCCGGCAGTGTAAAGGTACAACCTTTTGTAGCACGGGTATTTTCCAGAACAGAAGTGTCCATCTCCTGTTCTTTCAGCAACTCAATCGCCAGTTCATTTTTGGTTTCCTCATCAATTTCCACCTGCGCTACCGTGGCATTTGTTTTCTCTTCGTTTACGTCGGTCTGCGCATCTTCTCCTGTGCTTTCTTCTCCGGCATTTTCCTCTGCCTTACCGCCTTCTGCGTTTTCTTCTCCGGTATCGGATTCCGTTATGTTTTCTTCCTCCTGCGCTTCCGCACTTGTATGTACTGCCTCACTGCCACCACATCCCGTGATCATTCCCACCATGACCAGTACGAGCAGCAGACTGATTGCTTTTTTCATTATCATATCCTTTCTCTCAGCCTCCGAATATTTCATGAGGAACGCTATTGATGCATTCAGCCCATGCTTACCAGATAAGTATAATCTAAAATCACACAGCAGGCAATTAGTAATTCCTGTCTGCTAACCGCCTGCCGTTTTTTGTTCTTGATAAATCCCGCTAAATGACTATGCTTCACGGAATGTAGCACACTCTGTTCCTTTACAGTCACAGGCGCCACAGCCTCTGATATCTACATGATCTGCGTGGCACTTATAGTTCGAGTTGTATACACACTTCGTAGCTTCACAGTCAATGCTGATCGTTTTACATGGATGCTCCAAAGAACTTACATAGGCGCCTTCATGCTTCTGGGCAAAACTCTCACAGCATGTATCACATGAGCAGTCCGCATGTTTGCCGCCTACCATAATATCGCCTTTACAGCAATATTTGTCCTGATTATAGGTACAATTTTCCACACCACATTTTAATTCTGCCATAATAACCTCCTGATTTGCCGTGCTTCGCTTTTGCATCCGCACTTTTAGTTTACATAATAGCAAATTAATTAACTTATTTATTCCTTCGCTATCATAGGTTATTATTGACGAAAAATATGATTCTATGCTTCCCTCAAATCTTTTGTATAGTTTTACTCTACTGCATAAATAACATAGAAAATAAAAACAACAATACTATATACAATATGCTTATAAAATGTTAAGCATATTATGAAAAGCTCTATAAAAAGTTTTATAAAAAATTGCAAGATAAAAGTTCAAGCAAAACATAAAGCGTAAGCATAACTGCTTTTCTGCTATAAATTATTGTGCTATACCTACTTTATATAAATTAAACCAGTACCGCTCCAACAGATAACTGCCCTGTTCTTCCACCGTAAGCCCTGCCTCACACCATTCCTCTGCAATAGCATCCCTGCTGTTAAAGCTGCCGATAAACCAGACGTTCTTATTTTCTGTGATTCCGTTTTGCACCAACGCCACAACTGACTCTGTATCGTCCACAGTATCATAAGGACGAATAATATCCTGAATCAGCGCTTCCGGGGTATCACACCACAGGAAACTGTCCACCGTATCTTCCATATAATAAGAAGTAACCGCCTGCACCTGATCAAAATTATAGATGACAATATCCTCTGCTTCGATCAAGGCAAGCGCTTTCTGTGTATCCTGCATGAGAAGCGCTTTGTATTCTTCCTCTCCCAGAAAGGCTCTGTAGTTGCGCAGACCTATAATGGCAATCAGTAACGTGATGACAAGTTTACCCGCTGTCGTCCATTTTGAACCGAAATCCGGCAGACTATCCAGACATACCGCAAATGCCAGCCAGAAACATCCCATGGCAGGGATCATATAACGGTAGACAAAGATAGGACGCAGCAGCATAGATGCCGCAAAACCAAAGACTACCAGACCGCCCAGCACACTAATGCCTGCTATCGCAAATCCTAACCGTTCTATCGGTTCTTTTCCTGGGTTTCCCATATCCGACATTTTCCGGTCTACGACCTTTACCTGTGCTTCTTCTATAATGTCTGATTTATGTTTCACATCGACTTCCGATTCATGTTCTGCATAAGCATCCGGTCTATTATTCTTACTCTTTTCAAAAACTCTTCCGCTATGGTATAGTTTTATTACTTTTATCGCATAATACGCAAATACACCAACATAGACAACGAACAATACCACCGCCAAAAACGTATTCAGCTTATCATTTGCAAAAGACGGCTTCATCAAAAACTTGATACAGCCTCCCAGTGACCGCCATGTCAGCGGCAGAATCCAATAATTCTCATTGACCGCCGTCATCTGCCGGATTAAGGAAAAAAGCCATGGAAGGTATCCCAAAACAGACACTGCCACCCACAGAAACCACTCACACACCCGGCTTTTATCGCGATACAGAAAGACGATCAGCACATATAAATAGATCATCACCACTGCAACACAGGCAAAATACTGGGTATAGGCAGCAGCCAGTCCATAAAGCACCAGGGCGGTGCCATGGATACGCTGTATTTTGGTGGTTTCTGCCGTCCAAGTTCCGTAAGCATGTAACAGCGCCGCCGTCACAAATAAAAGCGCCCAGCTATACATACGGATCTCCACTGTATAGCCCGCCAACTGCGGCATGGCAATGGCACAGAACAGGAACAATCCCGCCGTAAAGGTACAAAACCGCTTCCGTACAAAGGTCACACTGTAAAGCAGCAGGATAAAATAGGGCAGCACCGATACCACTTTCGCCGCAATTACCGTGTCTGCGGCAGAGTTAAATAGTTTACATAAATCCACAACACATTTAGTAATGCAGTAATACAGCGGGGGATGCACATCCCTCGCCGTAAAAGCAACTAATTCACCGTAGGAATGTTCTATCATTCCCACGGTGAATAATTCATCATACCAAATATCGTTGCAAAAGCACAGCGCGATACTTTTGCCAAGCATCAAAACACTGATTCCCAGAAAAAGCCATCCAAGCATGTCTTTACAGAAGTGATTCTTTTTACTTGATAACATCTCTATCCTCTCAGCTTACGAATTTGTGCTTCATCTGGTGTGAAGTTATAGATTTCTTAGCCTGCGTCCTTTGCAGGGTTAGAAATTCTCTTCACACTCTTACTGTCCGACTTCCTCTTTTCTGATTTCCTTGGTTCTGATTTCCTTGCAGATCTGATCGATAAATTCCTGCAAAGGCTTCACACCCTCATCACCCGCATAACGGCTTCTGACAGATACCGTCTTATCTTCTGCCTCCTGAGCGCCTACGACTAACATATAAGGTACTTTATTCAGTCTTGCCTCGCGGATCTTAAAGCCGATCTTCTCTGAGCGGTTATCTACCGTTACATCTATGTCGTTTCTTGCCAGCTCTTTTCTGACTTCCTCCGCATATTCCTCATACTTCTCGGAGATCGGCAGTACACGAACCTGCTCAGGGCATAACCATGTGGGGAATTTGCCTGCGTATTTCTCAATAAGCCATGCCAGCGTTCTCTCATAGCATCCGAGAGAAGTTCTGTGAATAATGCAAGGACGAACTTTATCACCGTTCTGATCGATGAAATACATATCAAACTGCTCTGCCAGGAGGGCATCCCACTGTATTGTGATCATAGTATCCTCTTTGCCGTATACATTCTTCGCATTGATATCTACCTTCGGTCCATAGAAAGCAGCTTCCCCTACGTCCTCCACAAAAGGAAGATCCAACTCTGTCAGAATATCACGGATATGCTGCTCTGTCTGGTTCCACACTTCCGGCTCACCGATATATTTCTTCGGATTTTCCGGATCCCATTTAGACAAATGCCATGTAATATCCCCCAGCAGACCTAAGGTTGACATAACATGTTTTGCCAAAGCGATACATCCTTTGAACTCTTCCACCATCTGATCCGGTCTTACAATCAAATGTCCCTCGGAGATCGTAAACTGGCGCACACGGGTCAGACCGTGCATCTCGCCGGAATCCTCATTACGGAACAAAGTAGAAGTCTCACCGTAACGAATCGGCAGATCCCTGTAGGAATGCTGTGTATTTTTATAGCAGTAATACTGGAACGGACATGTCATGGGACGAAGGGCAAACACTTCTTTATCCTTCTCCTCGTCTCCCAGAACAAACATGCCTTCCTTATAATGATCCCAGTGGCCGGACATCTTATATAAATCGCTCTTAGCCATAAGCGGAGTCTTGGTTCTCACATAGCCCCACTCTTTATCTTCCAAGTCCTCAATCCAACGCTGCAGCTTCATAACCATTTTGGTTCCCTTCGGCAGCAGAAGCGGAAGCCCCTGACCGATCACGTCTACGGTTGTGAACAGCTCCATCTCGCGGCCAAGCTTGTTATGGTCGCGTTTCTTGATATCCTCTAAATGCTCTAAGTACGCTTCCAACTCTTCTTTTTTCGCAAAAGCCGTACCGTAAATACGCTGTAACTGTGCCTTGTTGGAATCGCCTCTCCAATATGCCATAGAAGATGAAGTCAGTTTGTATGCCTTGATACTTTTGGTACTCATCAAGTGCGGGCCTGCACACAGATCTACGAAGCCGCCCTGATCATAGAAGGAAATCTCCGCATCTTCCGGCAGATCCCGAATCAATTCTACTTTATAAGGCTCACCCTTTTCTTCCATGAATTTGATTGCTTCTTCTCTGGGCAGCGTGAAGCGCTCGATCTTATGGCCTTCCTTGATGATTTTCTTCATCTCTGCCTCTAACTTGTCCAAGTCCTCCCTGGAAAAAGGCTCTGCATCGAAATCATAGTAAAATCCTTCCTCTATAGCCGGGCCGATGGTCACCTTGGCATTAGGGAACAATCTCTTGACAGCCTCTGCCAAAACATGGGATGCGGTATGTCTGATCACCTTTAACCCCGCCGGATCATTGGCGGTCAGAATATTTAACTGACAATCCTTATCAATAACAGTTCTTAAATCCTCTACCTCGCCGTCTACTTCCCCGGCGCATGCCGCTCTGGCAAGCCCCTCGGAGATATCAAGCGCGATATCGTAGATGCTCATTGCCTGTGCGTATTCCTTGCTGGAACCGTCTTTTAATGTGATTTTCATAATTTTCCTCCATTCTGCTTTTCTATTTTATTTCATTGCTTATGCTGCATGTTTTTGCTTGTTCTGTTTGTTTTTTATGCTTAATTATTGTACTGGCTTTACTCAGGCTTATTCATCTGTTTTCTTATTGTACATACTCAGACTTATTTGAGAGTTTCTGCCGGCTTCTTATTTTTCTTTCCTGCATTTTTTCTTCGCCTGACTCTCTAAGCCAGATTCCCCATCGCTGTCCGGCTCTCCGTTTTTATTATAAGAACCGTGGTCATTGGCATTACCGCTGTAATTGCCATTATTGCATCCATTATGACTGCCGATGCTCACACCATGGGTAAAAGGCGCTGTCAGAAGTCCTAGACAAATGCCTGCCAGAAGCAAAACCGCTCCCAGTAAACAAAAGTCTAATTTGCTGAGAGTTATCTCACCCTCTAAAACTTTACAAGTTCGTTCTCTTAATTCTGTGAATGTCATGTACTGTCTCCTTTCTACTATGACGCCTGCTTTGTATGCCTTCTGACTCTGCTTATGCACGCAAAAAATCCTCTGCACTGCCATTATGGCAATGCAGAGGACGTATACACTACGCGGTTCCACCTCGCTTGCTCTGTGCGCCTGTGACGACTTATCAGAACCTCTCATTAAGCTGTAACGTAAGCCAACGGACCGGATTGGGGCCACTCGGAGTTAGTTTTCAAATGTTTCCGGTAAAGGTACTTTCAGCACTGGGTACCTCTCTCTGATACGTTCCGCATTCTACTCTTCTCGTCAACGTGTTATTTTATACTTTCACTCTATTCGTATTCTATGCCATACAATTTCAAAAGTAAAGTTTTTTCTGTAAGAAATTTTATAAAAAATTTTGGCAATCGCTCTTCGGAGGCTGTAAAACCTTATGCATTCTTACCGCAGCACTTCTTATACTTCTTGCCGCTGCCGCAAGGACAAGGATCATTGGGGTAAATCTTCTTATCCTTATGGATTGTGGTAGATTCCTTCTGCTCCTTATACAGTCTCTTTCTGGTTTCTTCGTCGTAAATATCATTCCACTCTTCCAGATTATATAACCAGTCTGCCCCTGCTGCCACCATATTCTTATACAGCAGTTCTTTATCGAATCCGAGATTTACCTTCGTATCCTCTTCCATCTCTTCAATGGGATTCTGGGTTTTCAGACTGTCATTGATACCATCTAAGAATCCTACCATTGTCATGATATCGATGTCGAATTTCTCAGCCAGTTCCTTAACGGTTCCCTCAACTACCTCGTCGGGAGTCTTAAGAAGCTGCGCATACATCTCTTTTTCCTTTAAAAAGTATGCAGACCAAAGTCTCTGCAGATCTCCTTTATTTGCAGTCTCGGAGTAAGCCATATCACGCCACTGTTTTAATAATGCCATTTCTAAATACCACCTTTTATCCTGTAATATTGCGACAGTCCGTTTCAAAACGTGCTATCGCAGTTGATACCTAAGTATATAACATTTTCCGTGAAAAGTAAATTTCTTTCGAAAAAATGTATTTATCATGCAAACGTATTTACCAAAATATATTATTTCGCGGACAATTTCCGAATAACCGCCAGCACACCAACCATCAGCACGATGCCGACAATCAACGGAACCACCGCATTCTGTGCAAAGCCTGCAATAATATAAGTCACAAAGGAAACTGCCGCCACCACAATAACATAAGGCAACTGGGTAGACACATGATTTAAGTGACTGCACTGCGCGCCCGCGGATGCCATGATCGTAGTATCCGAAATAGGGGAACAATGGTCACCGCAGACTGCACCTGCCATACAGGCAGAGATGGAAATAATCATCATGGTAGGATTGGTACCTGAAAAAGTATGCACCACAATGGGAATCAGGATACCGAATGTTCCCCATGAAGTTCCTGTCGCAAAAGCGAGGAAACATGCCACCAGGAAAATGATTGCCGGCAGCATACTGAGCAGATTGTCCGATGCACCGCCGATTAAAACAGCCACATATTCTTTGGCGCCGAGACTGTCTGTCATCGCCTTTAACGTCCATGCAAAAGTCAGAATCATAATCGCAGGAACCATTGCTTTAAAGCCTTCCGGTACACATTCCATGGAATCTTTGAATTTCAGAGCGCCGCTCGCCATATAATACACAATAATGATAACAAGCGCACAGAAGCTTCCGAGCATCAATCCCACAGAAGCATCACTTCCGGAGAATGCTTTGATAAAGTCGTTGCCCTCAAAGAAACCGCCGGTATAAATCATCCCCACAACACAACTGATAATCAGAACCACAATGGGAAGAATCAAATGCATCACCTTGCCCCTTTCTTCCTGCACCTCCTGTGTTCCGTCACCGTAAGGGCGATCCACTGTTGTGAACAAATCTCCTTTTGCAGCATTGTCCTCATGTACCTTCATGGGACCAAAATCACATTTTAATAAAACAATGGTAACCATCGCCACAATGGTAAGCAATGCATAATAATTGTAGGGAATCGCACGAATAAATACACTGAATCCGTCCTCTCCCTCCACGAATCCGGTCACTGCCGCCGCCCAGGAAGAAATCGGTGCGATGATACAGACCGGAGCAGCCGTAGCATCAATCAGATACGCCAGCTTGGCACGGGAAACCTTATGCTTATCTGTCACGGGACGCATAACACTTCCTACTGTCAGACAGTTAAAATAATCATCAATAAAAATCAGCACGCCCAGCAAAATAGTTGCAAGCTGTGCTCCCACTCTGGACTTAATATAGGTAGTCGCCCACCGTCCGAATGCGGCAGAACCGCCTGCCTTGTTCATCATACAGACCAAAATGCCGAGCACCACCAGAAACACCAGAATACCCATGTTGTAAGCATCCGTCAGAACACCTACAATACCGTCCTGAAAGACGTGGGTCATAGTCATCTCAAACCGGAAATCCGAATAAAACAGTCCGCCGATGACAATTCCTATAAACAAGGAGCTGTATACCTCCTTCGTAATGAGCGCCAGTACGATAGCCACCACCGGCGGAATCAATGCCCAGAAGGTAGCATACATCTGAGGCAGATATTGTGTTGTTTCCATAGTTTACATCCTTTCTCTGATTGTATTTTAAAAAATTTTTATAAAAATGTATATCTTCTCAAAGGATGGTCATACTACTAATAGTCAATGGACCCCCTCCTTTGATGATTACCAAAGAGAAATTAATACTTATCCTCCCCTAAGGAAGCCCCCGGGACTGCAAAGGCGCAGGTTCGGGGGTTTTCAGTTCCCAAACGATTTGTAAACCTGATGGAATACCCGCTAAAATTTCAGCCTGGCAAATAAATCTCCAAGACTTGTACCGATACTCTCACCGGAACTAAACTGAGCCATATCGGTGTTTTCAATTTCCTCTGCTTCCATTTCTTCACTGGCTGCCCTGATGCTTAAAGATATCTTCCCGTCATTGGTATTCAATACCTTAACCTTTACTTTATCCCCGACCTTCAAAACCTCCGAAGGTTTTTTAATTCTCTTCTGGCAGATCTGCGAAATATGCACAAGACCGCTTAACCCGTCCTTTAAATCCACGAATGCACCATAGGGCTGAAGGCTCTCAACCACGCCCTCTAAAATAGTTCCGGGAACGATCATGGCTACCTTATGGTCATGCTCTTCCTTTGCCTGCTCTTTTAGTATCTCTTTTGCAGAAAGGATCAGCTTCTCCTTATCCCTGTCAACGGTCGTGACTCTTACGGTCAATTTCTTTCCAAGGTAAGGCTGCGGATCTTCTACATAAGTGATATCCAACTGTGAACACGGGATAAATCCCCGGATTCCTTCTACATAAGCAACCACGCCTGCGTTTACAATCTCGCTTACTTTTACCGTCAGATTTTTCTTTTCCTCCAAATAGGTCTGTAACACATCCCATGCCAGCACGGCATTCGCGTCCTTTCTGGATAAAAGGATATTGCCCTGTCCGTCGTCCATCCGCACCACAGTAGCTTCAATCACATCTCCGATCCTCACATCGCTCAATACGGAAAATCCCGGGTCATCACTCATATCTTCCGCTTTAATGATTCCCTGCGTATAATATTTCAAATCAAGGGTTACTTCCTCTTCATTCACATCGATCACTGTCCCCTGAATCACATCCCCTTCGTTAATCGTCCTGAAGGATGCCTCCAGTTCCTTCTCGTAATCCTTCATTGATTCTTCCATTTCTCTTCCTCCCTCGGATTTTAACCGGTTTACGCACCACGTCTGCTTTCCGGCACTTCATGCATTGTATTTGCGTTCATTGTATCATAGTTTTGCTTTTTCGGATAGATTTTCAAATGAAATATAGATTTTTTAAGTCTTCGCCTGCTAATTAACAAGCAGATTTATGTAGCGAATCCCGCATACTGTGTCATATACAGTTCGTAGTATTTTCCTTTCTGCGCCAGCAGATCATCATGACTGCCGCTTTCCACGATTCTGCCGTGATCCATAACCACGATAAGGTCAGAATCCCGGATGGTAGAGAGACGGTGCGCAATCACGATACTTGTACGGTTGCGCATGACATGCTGCATTGCATCCTGAATCGCCTTTTCCGTGCGCGTATCCACATTTGAGGTCGCTTCATCAAGAATCAGTATTTGAGGATCTGCCACAAATGCCCGGGCGATGGCAAGAA
Organism: Lachnospiraceae bacterium; assembly: GCA_017936885.1. Classification (GTDB taxonomy): domain Bacteria; phylum Bacillota; class Clostridia; order Lachnospirales; family Lachnospiraceae; genus UBA3282. The sequence goes on from JAGBEO010000004.1 coordinate 46,967, forward strand.
GCTGCCGTTGTCCCTGACTAATATTTTCACCGGAACCAACCAGCACCGTATCATAGCCCTGCGGCAGATTCCTGATCACTTCCCCGCAGCGGCTTATGTCCGCCGCCTGTTCCAACCGGGTATCCGACGCTTTATCATTTCCGTATTTCAGATTATTCCGAACCGTATCCGAAAACAAGACCGTATCCTGCAATACAATAGCCACATTCCGCCGCAGACTGTCTCTGGCAATATCCCGGATATTTTGATTGTTAATGCATATCTCACCGCTGTCAATATCATAGAAACGCATAAGCAGATTGACAATCGTGGTCTTACCGCTTCCCGTTGCGCCGACCAGCGCTACTTTTTGACCGGACGGTACCTCCAGCGTAAAATCCCGAATCACGGGATTGCCCGGTTCATAGGAAAACTGCACGTTTCGGAAAGTAACGGCAGCATTTTTCTCTTTCGCCAATTCTTCGCCGCTCTTATCTTCATTTGTTTCATCCAGCACGGTAAAAACCCGCTCCGCCCCCGCGATCGCTGTTTGAAGCTGCCCGTATATCTGGGCGATTTCATTGATCGGACGACTAAACTGCTTGGCATAGACGATAAAAGCGGAGATAACACCTACGGAAATCAACCCTTTAACGGAAAAATACCCGCCGAAAGCGGCAATAATGACAAATCCGATATTGCCGATACAGTTCATGACCGGCCCCATCACGCCGCTGAAAATATCGGTTCTGATTCCGGCCTTGGTAAGTGAATCCGCCGTGCTGCAAAAGTCTGCTGCCGTGATATCCTGATGATGATAAGCAACGACAGTACAATAACCGGAAATCATTTCCTCCACAGTTCCGTTAAGCTGTCCCAGCAGCATTTGCCTTCTACGGGAAAACTTCCGTACCTTTTTAGAGAGAATCTTCGTTGCAAGCAGCGTCAGGATAACGGTTGCAAAGCTGAGCAATGCCAGTTGCCAGCAATACCACAGCATAATCGCCACAGTACCGATAATGGTAAGGGCACCTGAAAACAGGGAAGGAAGAGACTGCGAAACCGTTGTGGATATATTTTCAATATCGTTGGTCATGCGACTCATGACATCGCCATGGGAATGGGTATCCAGATAACGAATGGGCAGATCCACGATTTTCCCGAACAGTTCCTCCCGCATCCGCTTGACGATTCTCTGGCTGAGCCCAGCACTGATAAATCCCTGCAAAAGCTGGCTGACGCTATAGAGCAGGTAAACCGCAATCATAAAAACCAAAGTATGTACAAGACTTTCCTTCCTGATTCCCGCAATGATATCAACAGCATTACTTTGCAGGCTTGGCGCGTAAACACCGCAGACCGTGCCACACACAACAATGAGCAGCATACAAAGCACCATGATTTTCTCATGTACGAAATAGGCAGCAACGCGTTTCAGCGTTTTTCCCATATTTTCAGCGTGCTCTGCCTGAACAAACCGTTCATGCCTGTTCATGCCGGGAATATTCCGTTCCGCCAGTTTCTGGTTGTTAAGCGCACTCATTTTTCTCATCCTCCTCTCCCATTTGAGAATGGTAAATATCCTGATATGCTGCACAGGTTTTCATCAGTTCCTCATGAGAACCGCATGCCGAAATCCTGCCGTTTTCCAGAACTGCTATTTTATCCGCCCTGCGCACAGAGGCTATACGCTGCGCAATAATGATTTTAGTACTTTCCGGGCTGGATGCCTGCAGAGCCTCATATAAATCCGCTTCCGTCTTTAAATCAAGAGCACTGGTGGAATCGTCAAAGATTAGAATTTCCGCTGATTTCAAAACGGCTCTTGCAATCGAAAGCCGCTGTTTCTGTCCGCCGGACAGACTCATGCCCCGCTCGGCAACCACCGTGTCATAACCGTCAGGCGTCGATAAGATAAATTCCTCTGCCTGTGCGGTAACAGCGGAGTCTTTGACCGCTTCCGGTGTCGCTTCCGGGTCGCCCCACATAATATTTTCCCGAATGGATGCGCTGAACAGTTCACTTTTCTGCAGAACAACCGCCACTTTATCCCGAAGTGCTTTCTGCTGATATTCCCGTACGTCCATACCATCCACGAACACAGCGCCATCCGTCACATCATAGAAACGGGAAATCAGATTCACAAGTGATGTCTTCCCGCATCCGGTTGCACCCATAATCGCCACCGTTTCTCCCTGATGTATGGATAAATTAATATGATCCAGCACAATTTTGCTGTTTCCGGGATAGGCAAAAGATACATCCCGAAATTCTATTTCTCCCCGCTGCCTTGTTGTGCCGTCAAAAGAGCCGTCCTTCAACTCCGGCTCGCTATACAGAACTTCTTTGACCCGTTCCCAGGAAGTAAGCCCTCTGGAAATATTCTGAAACAGCATAACCAGCATCAAAACGCCGTTGAGAAGCTGCGTCGTGTAGGTGATCGATGCCATGATATTACCCGGTGTGGCCCCGCCGCCGTTTACTTCGTAAGAACCGACTAACAGAATGACAGCAACAACGATATACATCAGTGCATTGATAACAGGATTCATAAAAGCGAAAATCACAAGTACTTTAAGCTGTGTCTTGATTAACGCATCATTGGCTTTCCCAAAGCGCGCTTTCTCATAGACTTCCCTTACACAGGCTTTCATGATACGAATGCCCGCAATATCCTCCTGCATAATCGCATTGATGGCATCAAGCTGTGCCTGCAGCTTAAAAAACAGAGGATTGGCTTTGATAAGACAGAATGCAAGACAACCCACAATAAAAGGAAACGCACACAATACAACCAGTCCGAAATCCCAGTTTAAACGGAATATGCAGTATATGCTGCCGAAAGTAAGAAGCGAGGTACGGATCATACCGCGCACAAACTGCGACACGAAATTTTGCACCTGTGTAATATCATTGGTCACCCGCGTTACCAGTGACCCTGTACCGAATCGGTCAATCTGCGGGAAAGAAAAGGTCATAATATTGCGAAAGCAGTCCTTGCGCATCTCGTTCCCGATATTTTGCCCCGATAAATGCACGAACACATTGTTCAGGGAACCGCAGAGACCTCCGAACAGAACGAGCCCTATCATTTGGACTCCCAGTTTCCAGATTAAATTTAAGCTCCCGATACAGTTGTTATGTAAACCAAGAACGCCATCATCGACAATCCGGCTCATAATTCCCGGCTGGATCAAATCCATCAGTACCTCACCGATCATGAACAGTCCGGCAACGATTGCATAAGGCAGATATCTCTTAATATATTTCCACATGAATGTTATTCTCCGTTTCTCATACAATTACAATGCTTCTCACGACTATGAGAATGCTCATGGCACTTTTGTTTCTGTTCATTTACTGCCTGATATCGTTTCGCCCAGTCATCATTGATCTTCTCAAGCAGGACAAGCAGCTCCTCTTTTTCATGCCCGGATAGACAGGAAAACATCTCCACATGACGCTGATTGCGCTGCTTCGCCGCTTCGGCCGCCGTCTCCATTCCCTGCTTTGTAAGCGTAATAATTGTTGTTCTTCGGTCTGTTTCACTTACGGTACGCATGACAAGCCCTGCGCTCTCCAGCTTAGAAAGCACCTCGCTGGCAGACCCCGGCTGTATGCCGAGCCGTTTAGTCAGATCCCGCTGTGTAATGCTTCCGACCTCACGCAGAATAATCAGAATCCTCTTTTGGCTGGTTTTCCCCTCGTACAAAAAACGCATAATATGATTCAGATCCCGCATATTTATAATGAGTTTGTCATTGATATCCGCAGTATGGTAATGTGCCATACGCTGTCCATTATCCAATGAATTTTCATGATGTCTGGGCATAGACTCCATCCTCCTTACATTCCTTAATTTCTTTGGTACCTAACTATTTTAATGTTGCTTTGCCGCAAATGTCAAGGTACCAAAACAAAAAAAACAAGTAAATTTAGAACAGGATATGCTTTCTGTTGATTGCTTTGTTGCCGCAAAAATGTCTGCATATCAAAAGATTTGTGGGAAGGATAAGATTTGCCGAAAAGAATATTTCTTTTCTATGGAAAATATGGTATGGTTAGTTCAGTGTCACGCTTATAGGAATTATTTTTTTAGATTATATAAACCATATTTAAAACAAGTGAGGTCAGCTATGAATCATACATCAACAAACGATACAGAAAAAGATATGAAAAAAGAGAAAAAAACGTCGAAACAAATTGCGGCAATGGTATGTATTGTATTATTAGTTGCTATGTATCTGATTACTTTCCTTGTAGCCTGTCTGGATTTTCCCGGCTGGAGCAAACTGTTCGCCGGATGCCTGCTTATGACCATTGCCCTGCCGATTTTACTCTGGCTCTATATCTGGCTTTACGGCATGTACACGGAAAAACACACAATGGCATCCTTAGATATGATGCACAGTGATGAATATACCGGAATTCACGGAGCAGGCAAGAGGATATCTGACGACTCTTCCATGCAGGAAGAAGACACGGTTTTACGGTCTTCTACTCAAAATAAGCATCTTTCTGAATAATTCTTCCATGCAAATAAACTGTCTCTAACACGCAAAAAGACCGTTCAGTGAGAGAACCCGGCTCTTCCTAAACGGTCATTCTTAATTTTATACAAGCATCAGTGATCACACATCTGCAAAAACATCTCATGAATCCGATTGTCCGCATCCAACTCCGGGTGAAACGCAACGCCAAGCTGATTCCGGCAGCGTACCGCCACGATACGGTTATCTACCACTGCCAGTATTTCTACCTCTTTCTCTCCTGCTTCCTCTATGGCTTCAATATACGGTGCCCGGATAAATGTCATCGGCACGGTACCGATCCCTTTCACTTCCTGTTCGGCATGAAAGCTTCCGAGCTGTCTTCCGTAAGCATTGCGCTGTACCCGCACAGGCAAGGTGCCGAAATAAACATGCTCATCGTTACTCAGTTCCTGTGCCAGCAGGATAAGCCCCGCACAGGTTCCGAACACCGGAAGTCCGTTCTTAATCTTTTCCTGCAAAGAACCAAACATATCCAGTTCCCGCAGCAGCTTTCCCTGCACCGTACTCTCACCGCCGGGCAGGATGAGTCCGTCAAATTCCTGATCAAGATCCGCTTTCTGGCGCAGCTCAATGCACTCCGCACCCAGCGCCTTCATTCTGTCAATGTGTTCTGCAAAAGCCCCCTGTACGGCAAGCACTGCAATTGTTTTCTTACTCATAACCAATCTCCATTATGCATAGTATTCTCACCCTTTTATCCAGCCTGGTGCTCCTATGTCATTCCATTTCACGACAGATATCGTCACAGAGTTTCATTTGCCGCTTATTTGCCGCGCTCTGCCATCAGAATCTCGATTTCCTGCTCGTTGATGCCGACCATAGCCTCACCGAGATCTTCGGATAGTTCTGCGATCAGTTTGCTGTCCTGATAGTTGGTTACTGCCTTCACAATCGCTGCGGCACGTTTCTTCGGATCACCGGACTTGAAGATACCGGAACCTACGAACACGCCTTCCGCACCAAGCTGCATCATCAATGCCGCATCTGCGGGAGTAGCCACGCCGCCTGCCGCGAAATTAACTACCGGAAGTCTGCCGTTATCGTGTACATATTCTACTAACTCATAAGGTACTGCGAGCTGTTTTGCTTCCTCGAACAATTCATCTTTTCTCATGGAAGTGATCTTGGCTATCTCGCTGTTCATCTTACGCATATGGCGTACTGCCTGCACTACATCGCCTGTTCCCGGCTCACCCTTGGTACGGATCATGGATGCACCCTCATTGATTCGACGGAGTGCCTCTCCTAAATCTTTAGCACCGCACACGAAAGGTACTTTGAAATCCCTTTTATTGATATGGTACACATCATCTGCCGGAGATAATACTTCACTTTCATCGATATAATCAATCTCAATTGCCTCTAAAATCTGCGCCTCTACAAAGTGACCGATACGGCACTTGGCCATAACCGGAATGGAAACTGCCTCCTGAATCCCTTTGATCATCTTCGGGTCGCTCATTCTGGACACACCGCCTGCCGCACGGATATCTGCCGGTATTCTCTCCAATGCCATAACCGCACATGCTCCTGCTTCCTCGGCGATTCGTGCCTGTTCCGGTGTGGTAACGTCCATGATAACGCCGCCCTTTAACATCTGCGCCAACTGCTTATTCAATGCATATCTTTCTTCACTCATAGTTTCCTCCGTTCCGAGGCTTATGCCCCTGTCAATTATCATTCTGCAGCATAAACACAATTTGTGTGGAAGAAGCTTCGCCTGCGAAATGCAAAATCACTTAGTTAAGTCCTTTTAAGCTTGTGAGTTTCTTCACACTTTTGATAAGGATTATATACGCGTGATGGCATTGTGGAAATATCCAGTTTTGTTATTTTGGACCATACCAGTTTAATATTTGCAGATCAATCAACATACTGATTGCTAAAATCAACTGTACTGTTTCCTCTTCGAACATGATATGACATCACCTCTTTGTATCATCCTGCATCACACTGCATATTTTCTCTGCATCAAAGCTGTCTGTTTTCTTCTGCACCGCAGCGATTTTCTCAATGACAGATACTTCTTCCTCCAGTTCCTCTGCGATCACCCTAATATGCTTTCCTTTCTGAATTTTCTTACATACCAACTCTACCAGCTTAAGCTGCTGCCCTTTCGCAGTCCCGATTTCAACACCTTCTAATTTCATATCTTCAAACGCTTTACACAAACTGAACTTCTTCTCTCCCGTCTCTGTCATATGATATTCCTCCGAAAACTTAATATTTGCCACCGATTCCAACAGTGCTTTCGTCTCTGCATTCATACTGTCGTACGCTTCCGGATCAGCATTGATGATTGCCTCAAGCTTTTCCTTCTCATCTGCATACCGTATAACCTCAAATACTTGCTTTAACTCCGTATGAAACTCTTCAAATCTGTCATTGCACCCGATGCCTCATACTCCCGCATCTTCTGTTTCCACTGCTTATGATATCCCAGACTCTCAGAAAGCATATTCCTAAGAACCATTCTATAATCTACATAGTTCTGATTTTCAATTGCTAAAATATGGATTTTGACTCCTCTCCACATCCGGGTCTTATCTGCAACAGTCTTAACATTTTGAGCAACACCGGCTTCTTTTCCAAGAAAAACAGACTGTGCATCCACCGGTTCTAACTCATCCGGTCTTACCACCTGCTTTCCGTGAAAAAGCGCCCCGTTTACCTGATCTGCAAATCTGCGGTCATCATCCAAATAATCAAATTGATACTCGTCCTTCTTACCCATACGGCAACCTCCCTTATTTTTTTGTCACATAAGGGATTCTATAAGAACACTTGACATGTCATCAGATATGATATCAGAACTTTAGACTCCCAGATATGTTATATACAACTATAACATCATAGAGTTCTTTTGTAAAGAGTAAATATATACTTTATTTCGTTTATTTAGAGGAATTTCTTATATAGAATTCGACAAATATAATTAAAACCAATATCTGCTATCTACCAATCAAATCCTTCACCACCTCACCGGCAATCATCAATCCAACTACCGATGGTACAAATGCTATACTGCCCGGAATTGCGCGCCGGGATATAGTTTTTATCTCTTCATCCATAGAACAGCCGCCGCTATGCTCTGGCCTATCCGTCACCATGTCGGGTGTCATATTTTCGATTGGTTTGATCGGCTCCTCTTCAGAATAAACCACTTTCAGCCGATCCACACCACGCTTTTTTAATTCCCTGCGCATAACCTTCGCCAAAGGACAGACCTTGGTCTGATAGATATCTGCCACCTGAAATCTTCCGGCATCCAGTTTATTACCGGCACCCATACTGCTGATAATCGGTACATTCTTCTCCTGCGCCTTCATAACCAGTTCAATCTTCGCCGTCACGGTGTCCACCGCATCCACAATATAATCGTATTCCCCAAAGGGAAACCGATCGGAATTTTCCGGCAGGAAAAAACACTGATGAACCCGCACCTCTGCCTCCGGGTTAATATCATGAATCCGTTCTTTCATCACTTCTGTTTTATATTGTCCCACCGTCTTGTGCGTGGCTATAATCTGACGATTTAAGTTTGTCAGACATACCTTATCATCATCAATCAGATCAAAAGCACCTACGCCGCTTCTTGCCAGAGCTTCACAGACATAGCCGCCCACGCCGCCTACGCCGAACACTGCCACACGGGACGCTTTCAGCCTATCCATTGCTTCTTTTCCTAATAAAATTTCTGTTCTGGAAAATTGATTCTCCATGCTATCCGCTCCATACCTGTATCAAAATTCTTTATATCTAATAATCATGCCTTTCTCTCAGCTTACCGCCTTTTGTGTATACTATGCAGCACCGCGCAAATATCTTAAGCATCCACGCCCAGCTTCCTAAGCTCTTCTATCGCCTGTGCCTGATTTTGAAAATGAATCGTATGGATACCGAACTTCTCTGCGCCATCCAGATTGCGCAGCGTATCATCCATGAATACACACTCTTCCGGCTTTAACTCATAGCGGTCAATCAGAAGCTGATATATCTCCGGCATGGGCTTAATCACCTTATCCTGATAGGACAAAATACCGCCGTCTAAATACGGGATAAAATCAAGTGCGTGAGCGCATTCCTTTTCTGCCTTATGGGAAAAATTGGACAAATACAGACAGCGGTATCCCTTTGCCTTCAGCTCCTTGATCCACCCAATAGCATAATCGTTGCGTCTGACAATGTTCTTTACATTTGCAAGAACCTTACGAATATCCATCTCGATCTCCGGATCACTTTCAATAAAACTCTCCAGAATCTCCCGATCCGACATGACACCTCTGTCATACTCATTCCACTTCTGATTCAGAACCGTAGCTGCAGCTATCCGCTCCACCATTGCCTCATCATAGCCAAAGCTTTCAAAGTGCTCCTTCCATGTAAAATCGGCAAGCACATTACCGATATCAAATATAATGGTTGTAATCATAACTTATCTCCTTTTGGTTTACATAACATGTTAACATATTGATCCTTATTCCTTCTCAACTGACATCCGCATACACAAGTTCTAACAGATTCTTCGCAGCTGCCGACATCGGATTTTTCCCGTTCGTTACCACGCAGAAATGCCTCTTCGGTATGATCTGATTGAAACGCAGTTCAAAAAGCTGTCCGGAATCCAGATATTCTCCGGCAAAATCACGTACAACACAGCCAACCCCTAGATTGCGAAGCGTAAACTGGACGATCATATCACTGGTTGCCAGCTCAAATTCCGGCTTGATCTCCACATGATTCTGTTTCAAAAAACCGTCTATATAACTTCTGCTGCTGGTCTCTCCTTCTAAGCAGATAATCGGCATATGTTCCAATTCCTGCAAATCCAGCATCCTGTTTTTATAGGGAATAAACTTTCTGCCTGCCACAAAAACATCTTCAATTTCCCGCACAATGATCGCCTGAATATCTTCTCCTGCATCAAAGGGTGTGCTGACGACACCGAAATCGATGATCCCATCCCGCAGGTTACGCAAAGTTTCGGGGGTAGGCGCATTCGTCACCACCACCTTAATTCCGGGATACATCTCATGAAAATGCTCCAGATAAGGCAGCAGATAATACTGCAAAGTCATATCGCTGGCGCCGATATGGATTTCGCCCAGATCCAGATTTAACATCTGCCGTACTTTTTGCTCACCTAATAAAATCTGCTCATAGCCTTTTGCGACATAACTATAAAGCATTTCTCCCTCTTTCGTCAACTTCACGCCTTTGGATGCCCTCGTAAATAGTTTCACGCCAAGCGCTGTCTCAAGCTGCCTAACGGACTGACTGACCGCAGGCTGGGAAATTGCCAGTTCGCCTGCTGCCGCCGTTAGACTTTTATGTTTTGCAACGTAATAAAATACTTTATAATATTCCAGATTATTTATCATGTACTTTCCTCAAAATGCAATGATTTTCTTTCACATTAATCTCCAGCTGTTCCACTCCATAACCAGTAAGAGCAACATAACATATCCTATAAGAAAACAGGCAGACATAAAAAATCATTAAATTCATTTTCCACATTTCCCACATCCGAATAAATAGAATAATATCCATCTTCCATTCCAAGGTGTTTGGTGCAATGCTGCCTGCCCCTCCAATCTATAATTAAAACGATATATGATCAATACCAAAATCTACAACACATTGTATCATAAAATATATAGCCATATCTATAAAACTTTTATTGTACTGTAAAAAGGGAGAAAAAGAATATAACGAAGAATGGCATAACACAACACAAAGAAAAGGTCAGCCCACGCTGACCTTTCCAACAACATAATCTGAATTTCAATAGCTGTCCAAAACAACCAAACTCTTACTTACTAAGGGCACTCTTACGATAGATAATATCATTTCTGCCCGGACCGTTGGATACCATGGTGATCGGATAACCGATCTGCTCCTCAATAAATTCCACATACTTACGGCAGTTCTCCGGCAGCTCCTCATAGGTCTTAATACCGCGGATATCACACTTCCAGCCCGGCAATGTCTTTAATACCGGTTTAGCCTTCTCCAGCTTGTGGGTAACCGGGAAATCCGTAGTGACTTCGCCGTCCACTTCATAACCTACGCAGACCGGAATCTCGTCCAGATAGCCGAGCACATCCAATACGGTAAATGCTACATCTGTTGTACCCTGTAAGCGGCAGCCATATTTAGAAGCCACACAGTCAAACCATCCCATACGACGTGGGCGACCTGTCGTAGCGCCGAACTCACCGCCGTCGCCGCCTCGTCTTCTCAACTCATCTGCCTCATCCCCGAAAATCTCTGATACGAAAGCGCCTGCTCCGACTGCGGAAGAATATGCCTTACATACAGTCACAATCTGCTTGATCTCATAAGGCGGGATTCCCGCACCGATAGCACCGTAAGCAGCCAAAGTGGAAGAAGAAGTAACCATCGGATAAATACCGTGATCAGGGTCTTTTAACGTACCAAGCTGTCCCTCTAACAGAATAGTCTTTCCATCCTTGATCGCCTGATCCAGATAAGAAGAAACATCACAGACATAAGGCGCGATCATTTCTTTATATTCATGAAGGGTAGCAAGCAGTTCTTCCGGCACGATCAGCGGTTTATGATACAAATGCTCTAACAAAACATTCTTGGTTTCGCAGATCCGCACTACCTTTTCTTTTAACAGTTCCTCGTCAAACAACTCACTGACCTGGAATCCGATTTTCGCATATTTATCAGAATAAAAAGGTGCAATACCCGATTTGGTAGAACCGAAGGATTTACCGCCCAGTCTTTCTTCCTCGTACTGATCAAACAAAATGTGGTACGGCATTACCATCTGGCATCTGTCGGATACGAGTATTTTCGGCATCGGCACATCCCTGTCCGTAATGGATTTGATTTCATTGAAAAGGATCGGAATATTGAGTGCCACACCATTTCCGATAATACTTGTCGTATGACTATAGAAAACACCGGAAGGTAAGGTATGAAGCGCAAACTTGCCGTAATTGTTCACAATCGTGTGACCTGCGTTTGCACCGCCCTGAAAACGTACGATAATGTCGGCTTTTTCTGCCAGCATATCCGTAATCTTTCCTTTTCCTTCATCGCCCCAGTTAGCGCCTACTACTGCTTTGACCATATTTGTCCTCCACTCTTTCTATTATGTTTCGTGCGGTAATCTTTGCATGATATCTCACATCCAATCCGATATGCGCACATAACAAAGACGGGTTGTAAAAAACCCGTCCTCTGTTTCTTACTTTATGATTATAGAACAAAAGTATTTATAAGTAAAATCAATATTTATTATATTTGTTATAATTATAAATTATATAAAGTCGGGCAGTATCTCCGTTTCAGAACAGACTTTCTGCCGCTTTGCAAGTTTATGAATTTATCTGTTTGGGGCTATCCGTTTCACAATGTTCTCTCTTCCATGTACGTATTTCTTCCAAGCGCTCTTTCACCCGTTGCTCCTCACCCTCTGCAGTAGGAAAATAATACCGGATTCCCCGCATGGATTCCGGCAGACATTCCATATTCGTCAGCTTTTCCTCCGCATTATGGGCATATTGATAACCCTTTCCATATTCCAAATCTTCCATCAATTTCGTCGGTGCGTTCCGAAGTTGTAACGGCACCGGCTCTGCATTCCCGTTCCTGATATCTTCCTTGCATCGCTCACAGGCAACATACAGGGCATTGGATTTGGGCGCCATGGCAAGATACGTCACCGCATGGGTCAGGTGCACATCACATTCGGGAACACCAAGAAAATGACACGCCTGATAAGCTGCCACCGCCACCTGCAGCGCATGGGAGTCTGCCATGCCGATATCCTCACTGGCAAAGCGAACCAGTCTCCTTGCAATATAGAGCGGATTTTCCCCACCCTCCAACATTCTGAGCATCCAGTAAATTGCCGCATCTGGATCACTGTTTCTCATAGACTTATGCAGCGCGGAAATAAGATTATAATGTTCTTCTCCCGCCTTATCATAGAGCAGGGATTTCCGATTGATGCACTGCGCCATATCTTCTTTCGTCACAAGGATGCGTCCCTCCTGGGTCATCTCCCCGTTTAACACAACCATTTCCAGCGTATTCAAAGCGCTTCTGGCATCTCCGTTTGCAAAAGCCGCAATCGCCTGAAGCTGTGACTCCGTTATTTCAATGTCCATGTTTCCGAAACCGGACGGACTATGAAGCGCATTTTGAAGAAGCTTTACCAGATCAGACTCCTCTAAAGCCTTTAATACAAACACCCTGCATCTGGATAAAAGAGCGCTGTTAATCTCGAAAGAGGGATTCTCCGTTGTGGCGCCGATCAAAATAATACTGCCTTTCTCCACAAAGGGCAAAAAAGCATCCTGCTGTGCCTTATTAAATCTGTGGATCTCGTCTACAAACAGGATCGTTTTCGTACCGTAATGCCGGTTGGCTTCCGCCTGCTCCATGACCCCGCGAATCTCTTTGATGCCGCTTGTTACCGCGGAGAAATCAATGAAAGATGCTTTCGTCCGGTTGGCAATGATCCGCGCCAGAGTCGTTTTGCCCACTCCCGGCGGTCCCCAAAAGATCATGGACGAAATCTGGTCACTCTCAATCAGCCGTCTGAGCACCTTTCCCCGTCCTAACAGATGCGTCTGTCCTACATATTCGTCTAATGTCTGCGGTCTTAGCTTTGCTGCCAAAGGCTGGGGCATTTCTATGTCAAATAAAGATAGTTGATCCATTTGTTGTCCTTCTTTCGCCAAGATTTATCCCTTTTACAATTTATGTAAACTTGGTTTGCCCATTTGAGCACCCGTTCCACTGCTCTATTCCAGCGGACACGATATCTGAAACATCTCCTCGCAGGCACGGTGTACCAACTGTGCCTGCGCCGTATCCGCCAGCTTATAATAAACTTCTTTACCATCTCTCCTGCTCACGATCAGCCCGCTTTGACGCAGAATCTTCAAATGATGTGAGACCGCCGGGTCACTCATCTCCATAGCCGCAGCGATATTACTGACGCATTCCTCACAGTGACACAACAGCCACAAGATCCTTAGTCTTGAGCCGTCACTGATCAATTTAAAAATCTCCGCCACCTGCACACACTCTTCCTGCGCCGGAAGTTTCTCCAATACCTTATCTATTTCCTGCCCGTGATCGTGGGGCATGGTAATCTGTGCCATTCCTTTCTCCCTTCTTCTATAACTTTTCACAGCCGATTGCGAAATTTACTCTTTATACTGTAACGCTCTGGTTGCATTGAGCACCGCAATGATCATCACGCCCACGTCCGCAAAAATCGCCCACCACATATTGACGAAGCCCACAGCCCCAAGCGCCAGACACGCAAACTTAATTGCCAGCGCAAAGACTATGTTCTGATGAACAATGCGCAATGTCTTACGGGAAATATTCATCGCGGTTGCAATCTTCGCCGGGTCATCATCCATCAGCACGATGTCCGCCGCCTCGATCGCCGCATCAGATCCCAGCGCGCCCATCGCAATCCCCAGATCTGCTCTGGAGAGAACCGGGGCGTCGTTGATACCGTCGCCCACGAAAGCCAACTTCTCCTTTTCGTCTTTGGTTTCCAACAGTTTCTCCACTTCCGCCACCTTATCGCCCGGCAGCAATTCGCTTTTTACCACGTCAACTCCTAATTCCTGTGCCGCTGCATCCGCTACCCGTTTGGTATCTCCGGTTAACATAATTACCTGTTTCACGCCCGCGGCTTTCAAGCCTGCTATCGCTTTTCCGGCATTGGGCTTCACCACATCGGAAATGAGAATATATCCTGCATATGAGCCGTCTACCGCTACATGCACCTCTGTACCGACTTCCTGCGGAACAGCATAGGAAACCCCTAACTGTTTCATGAGTTTCACATTGCCCGCCGCCACAAGGCGTCCGTCCACATATGCCTGTACGCCGTGACCGCTGATTTCTTCTACGTCACTGACTCTTGCCATGTCAATTTCCTTGCCGTAAGCATCTTTCAGGCTCTTACTGATGGGATGGTTGGAATAACTTTCCACATAAGCAGCCTTCTCAAGCAGTTCCTGTTCTGAAATCCCTTCTGCCGGCTCAAGATGTGTTACCTCAAATACGCCCTTTGTCAAAGTACCGGTCTTATCGCACACCACATACTTTGTCTGCGCCAATTCTTCCAGATACACGGAACCTTTAACCAAAATACCTTTGGCAGACGCACCGCCGATACCGCCGAAGAAACTTAAAGGAATCGAAATTACCAGTGCACAAGGGCAACTGATAACTAATGTGGTCAATGCTCTGATAACCCACTGTGACCAATTCGCCGGATGTCCCATAATCAAATTAACGATTGGCGGCAGCAAAGCCAATGCCAATGCACCGTAACAAACGACCGGCGTATAATATCTGGCAAACCTCGTAATGAAGTTCTCGGATCTGGACTTTTTCATGCTGGAGTTCTCTACCAGCTCCAGAATTTTAGATACGGTAGATTCACCGAATTCTTTGGTGGTCTGAATACGAAGCACACCGGACATGTTCACGCATCCGCTGATAACCTCATCACCTTCCTTCACTTCTCTCGGCAGGCTCTCACCTGTCAGGGCGCTGGTGTTAAGGGATGCTGCACCGCTTACAACCACGCCGTCTAACGGCACCTTTTCACCCGGCTGTACCGTGATGATCGTTCCAATGGCAACCTCATCGGGATCTATCTGTTCCAGTTTGCCATCTACTTCTATATTAGCATAATCGGGACGGATATCCATTAACTGGGAAATATTTCTGCGGCTTTTGCCTACCGCATAGCTCTGGAACAGTTCGCCGATCTGATAGAACAGCATAACTGCCACACCCTCAACATACTCGCCGAGAATGATAGCGCCCACAGTGGCTACCGCCATCAGGAAATTTTCATCGAAAACCTCTCCGTGGATGATGCCGAAAATTGCCTTTTTCAAAATGTCATATCCGATGATAAAGTAGGGTATTAAAAACAACACCAGCCTGATATATGGGTTTTCCACCGGAACAAAATGCAAAGCGACGACTAAAACTGCCGCTATGATAATACGAATAAATACCTTTTTTTGTTTTTTCGTCATAGTCTCCTCCTCTGAAGTACCAATCTTTGTACGCCGACTTTTTTATCTAAGTCGGTTTCGGATATTGATTCTTCATTTTATACGTCTTTTTGTATGTATTTTTTCATGCAACTTATTGTATGAACATTTAAACATTTATTTAATTGTTTGTCAAGACTATTTTGTAACCTTATATGAAAACTTTGACTAAAAATTCTCGCTATATTTTTACTTGAATGTTGCCTTGTTCAGAAATGCATATTGTAGCCGGCAGTCATAGCATGATATACTATCTTCATAGAACAAAAGTCATTTTACACAACATCTGCAGCTTGCGTTATGTATACAGAGCATACATATAACTTCGCAAAATGGGCAAAAACAAAGATTACCAGAAATAACAGGAGAAAACTATGGCAGAACTAACATCTATGATGAATATCGGTAAAGAAATGGCAAAAAAACTTACAACCGTTGGCATTGATTCCTCCGAAAAACTGATTGAATCAGGTGCCAAGCAGGCATTTTTGAAATTAAAGGAAACATATCCCTCCGTTTGCCTTGTACATCTATATGCGTTAGAAGGCGCCATTCATAATACCGAATTCAACAGTCTTTCGGAAGATAAGAAACAGGAATTAAAAGAATTCAGCGATTTTTTAAAAAGGTAATACTACGAATCAGCAAACTCCCCGTTTGCCAAGTGGTCAAGGCGTATCTGCCGGATTCACATGCACCATAATATGTTTTACCTTTGGAAAAGATTTCTCAATAGAGTCATGCACACACTCTGCAATTTCATGCGATTCCTTTAATGTTTTACTGCCGTCTGCACTGATTTCAATATCTACATAGATCTTATTGCCAAACACGCGGGTATGTAAAAGATCAATTCCCATTACACCATCCTGCTCCATGGCACAGTCACGAAGTCTGTTCTCCATCTCTTCATCACATGCTTTATCCACCATCTTATCTACTGCATCCATAAAAATATCATAAGCTGCCTTTTCGATAAAAAAGCAGATGACTAAACTGGCAACCGGGTCCAAAATCGGGAATCCCATTCTGGCACCGGCGATACCAATAAGTGCACCCACGGAAGACAATGCATCAGATCTGTGATGCCATGCATCTGCCATCAATGCACTCGAATCAATCTTTTTGGCATATATTTTTGTATATTGATACATTCCTTCTTTGACAAGAATGGACAACACTGCGGCAAGCAACGCCAATATGCCGGGAACTGTCAGCCCGGCATAATCTCCCCCGGTGATCTTGGTCACGGCAGAATAACCAATACCAAGACCCGTAACTGCCAGAATAGTTGCCAATACAATAGCAGCCACACACTCCAACCTCTCATGCCCGTAAGGATGATTCTTATCTGATTCTTTTCTGGATATCTTAATGCCGATAATCACTACAATAGTGCTGAACACATCAGAAGCAGAATGGATTGCATCTGATATCATGGCTCCGGAATGCGCAATGATACCCGCCATTAATTTCAACACAGTCAGCACAACATTGGCCACAATACTGACCGTTGATACTTTCATTGCCGTCTTTTCAAAATCCTGCTCTTTTCCCATCTAATATCCACCTTTTCATATTTGCTTTGTCTGCATCACTATCATTCTATAATTTGTGGGAATATATCAGAAAAGAATATTCTGATCATAAGAAAACACCCACGTATTCAGCAATCGTAACTACTGTCCCGCAGATGTCATAATCTACTGTTGCCTTACACAACCCGGCTCCCGGGCAAATGCCCCGGCCTGCTCAGTTTGTACTGTATTAGTATGCAGTGCAAATTGTTTTGTTATCTTTATCTTATCATACAGTACTCCGTCGCGCAAGTTCTTTTTAATGTTTTTTCATCTATTATAATTCGATAGTTCGTCCAGACTAACTTAAAAAACAGCCTTTGCATATTTATCATAAGATATGCAAAGACTGTTTATTCACTTTACTATGTCTGTATCCCAAACAGACCACTTTACAATCTGCCGTTTTAAATCTTCTGTTTCAAATACGCAGCCGAATCTTCCGGGAAAAATGCCCCTGTAATATACGTTCAGTTCGCCGGAAAGAATGGCTCATAATATCCGTTCAATTCTCTGGGAAGAACGCCCGCTTTCGGCGTTCTTCCGTGCGAAACTTAGATTTTCTTAGGCGGCGTCCTTCGACGCCTTAGAAAATCTTTTCGCACTTTTATACATTAATCTCAGCCTTCACACCAAGTAATTCCTTATTTTCCTCCAGGACCGGATTTACGATCTCTTTTAAGAACTTCTCTACTTGGAGCGGCGCACGACCCACATATTTGGACGGATCCATGGTCTTCTGCAAATCTTCCAGACTCATATTAAAAGCAGGGTCCTCTGCGATCAATTCTAACAGGTTGTTATCCTTGCCTTCCCGCTTCACATTGGCACCGGCGATCATGGACAACTCCCTGATCTTCTCATGCAGTTCCTGACGGTTGCCGCCCATCTTAACCGCATCCATCATAATATTCTCTGTCGCCATAAAAGGAAGCTCACTCATCAAACGTTTGGTAATCACTTTATCATATACAACAAGCCCGTCTACAACGTTCAGGCACAAATCTAAGATGCCGTCAATCGCTAAGAACGCCTCCGGGATGGAAAGTCTCTTATTGGCGGAATCATCCAGGGTTCTCTCAAACCACTGTGTTGCGGAAGTGATCGCCGGATTTAAAGCATCCACCATAACAAATCTGGACAAAGATGCGATACGCTCACTTCTCATCGGATTTCTCTTATAGGCCATGGCAGAGGAACCGATCTGGCTCTTCTCAAAAGGCTCTTCCACTTCTTTCAAATGCTGTAACAGTCTGATATCATTGGACATCTTATGCGCAGATGCCGCAATGCCTGCCAGAATGTTGCAGACTCTCGTATCTACTTTACGGGAATAAGTCTGTCCCGATACCGGATAGCATTTCTCAAATCCCATCTTCTTGGCGATCATCGGATCAATCTTGTCGATAGTCTCCTGATCACCGTCAAACAATTCTAAGAAGGATGCCTGTGTGCCTGTAGTTCCCTTGGAACCAAGCAGCTTCATGGTAGATAATACATAGTCCAAATCTTCTAAATCCAGACAAAATTCCTGTGTCCAGAGTGTGGCCCTCTTCCCTACTGTGGTAGGCTGTGCCGGCTGGAAGTGGGTAAATGCCAGTGTGGGCAGCTCCTTATAAGTATCGGCAAACTTGGCAAGTTCTGCTATCACATTCACCAGTTTCTTCTTCACAAGCTTAAGCGCCTCTGTCATCACGATAATATCTGTGTTATCTCCTACATAGCAGGAAGTTGCACCCAGATGGATAATACCTGCTGCCTTAGGACACTGCTGTCCGTATGCATATACATGGCTCATAACATCATGACGCACTTCTTTCTCACGGGCTTTCGCCACATCATAATTGATATCTTCTGCATGAGCCTTTAACTCGTCAATCTGCTCCTTGGTAATAACAGGCTTACCGTTCTGGCTCAAGCCAAGCTCCATCTCTGTTTCAGCAAGGGCAATCCACAGTTTTCTCCATGTCCTGAATTTCATATCCGGCGAAAAGATGTACTGCATTTCCTTGCTTGCATAACGCTCTGATAACGGGCTTACATATCTGTCTGTACTCATAATTGATTCTCCTATATTTTAGTATTTGGGGAGTTGACCGCACTGTTTTCCATCGTATTCTTCTGTTTTAGGACAGAGCAAACAGACTGTCATAAAAATATTATAACATCCACTGTTAAAAGTCAATTATGGCACTGACTTACTTCCTTTACCTGCTCCGCTGATATTTCCAACAGATCAGCAATTTCTTCTTCGGACATGCCTTTCGAATGCAGCTTCTTTATGATCACTTCTTGTTGCTGCCGTATTCCTTCGGCTCTGCCGCGCTCTATCCCAATCGCAATGCCTTCCTCTCTGCCTTCTTCCCTACCTTCTTCTATCCCCTCTTTCCTGATCGACCGCTCATATTTCTTCTTATCAAATTCTCTTAACAGCATTCCTAACACCTCCGCCCGGTATTCTCTTAGAAAATTCCTCAGAATGTCATGTTCAATACAATATTCGATCGCCGCATTCAGTGCTTGCTGCATATCAGCTCCCGATGCAGTGTACTGTCTTGCTATTTCCACAAACTGCGCATACTCTTTCAGCACGCTGCACTGTTCCAGCAATGTTTTATTATTCCCATAATTGATGTTGATGACACGCACCCGAAGCTCCACGTCTGCCTTGACAGTCTTATTAACAAATGCATCCGACAAACACAGCGTCTGTTCCTCAGGCATATTCTTATCACCGTTATAAAACACAACACACTGGGGTGTGGGCAGTTGAATCTGCTTCGTGCCATACAGACTTTCCTCCGCCAGTTCAATGAACTTCTGGTATTCCTCCGCCAAATAGATCATAAAACGCACCGGCATATTGGGATTCCATGTACTCTGATGCTCATAAAGGCTGATGGTTCCGACAAGCAGGAAGGCAATGTCATTTTTCATAGTGATATAAACCGCACTTCTGATCGTCACCACTTCAAGCAGTGTGGCATCCCGGTAGTCCGTCCCATTCAGAGCATTATAAAGCTGTAGCAGCGCTTCTTTGTCCTTCTCAAACAAAAAACGAAAAAGTCTGTCTTTAACCTGACGATGTACCTTCCGTTCTTCCCACCATGAAGACAGATGCTCCACCAAAAGTTCCATCGCATTACTTTTTTTGCCGCTTTTTTCTTTCTTCTTTTTCATTCAGTATCCTCCCTTGTCCGACAGGACACCTCATGATCCGTCCGGTTCCTGCCATATTCATTTGTGCTTAAGAAAAATCTGACAGAAACTGTCCGAACGTGCGATCTGCACATAATTTAGATTTTCTTTGATGTGATTATCATAGCCTGTTTTGTTTTGCATGTCAACTTTTTTTTGACGAAATTAAGGCATCAGACTAAAGATAATTATTCTGATGCCTCTCCATTATTCGTTTAAAATTTTCAAGATCCCGTCTCCATATTTCTCTGCTTTCTTACTTCCAAACCCAGAGACGTTAAGCAATTCTTCTTTTGTTCTTGGGTGTTTGCTGATTAGCTCATTCATCTGTGCGTCATTGAAAATATAATAAGGTTTCATTTTCTCCAATCTGCTCTGGTTTGTTCTGAACTCTTTCAGCTTTGTAACAAGAACATCTTGTGTTATATCAACAGGCTTTTCTGCCGATACTGCCTCCTGCCTGTCAGAAACTTTTTCCATCTCTGCAATAAGTTCTTCATACTTTCTGGCGTAATCCGATTGATTCGGTCTGTTTGCCGCCAAATAGAATTCTGCCGTTTCCAACATATCCTTGTTACTGAAAGTATAATCCGTCACCTGCGCATCCATCTCTTTTATTTTACGGATGAGCTGATCAGCGCGGATTATTTTCTCTTTTACTTCCTTTTTCGCATACTTATCATATAGAACAGTCTTCGGATTCGCTAATACAATCAGAGATTTATAGGTATTGGCAAATCCATTTTCAAACATTTTCTTTGCGATAAAATTGCTCTTGCTTTCTTTTCTCAAAAGCTTAATCACATTCAAATGCCTTTCATTCTGGGTAATCGGGGAATAGATGCCTTCTTTGATTTTCCTGCCGGATACTGCAAAGCTTCTTATAAAATTACCTGCATTATCCACTTCAATATTTCCAATCAGGTTTTTACATTCAAGCACATAAATGCGCTTTCTTGTAACAACTATGTAATCGATCTGCGCCGACAAATCTCCATATTCAAGAAAAATATCGTGCAGAATATACATATCCATTCCGCTGTTTTTCAACTCGAAAGCAATATTATTTTCTCCAAACATACCATACTGTGCTACGGTAATCTGTTTCTCAATCTTGTCCTTCAGTTCTCCCTCTGCCTTGTTCCGCAGTGCTTCCAGTTTTCCGATATACTCTTGTGCACTGCCGGTCTCCTTTAGGAAAACCGGCCCTATTTCTTTCGTAAAAATCCCCACTTCTATGCCCTCACATATCAACATTATTTTGCCATTCAAATATAACAAAAAATAAAAGTACATGCAATGCATTTACAGAAATCATTTGATTAGCAATTCAAAAAAACATGAATAATTTGATAATTTTTAACAAATTAGGAATAAATATCTCCTAAAGTTTACTCCCTAATCTGTCTTAAAGCTGACACCGCCACCTTCCGCACCCTATATGGATCAAACATCTGCCACACATATACATGCAGTTTTTCTTATTTCTCATACTCTCCACGAATATCCTCCGTAGGCGGCTCCATCGGATACTTCCCGGTAAAGCATCCCCGGCAGATATCAAGCCCGTCTACCAATTCCGGCAAACGTTCCATTCGCAAATATCCCAAAGAATCCGCACCGATAATCTGACAGATTTCTTCTACTGAGCGGTTATAAGCAATAAGTTGCTCCCGCGCCGGCACATCCGTACCGAAATAACAGGGATAGAGAAACGGCGGGGAACTAACCCTCATATGCACCTCTTTGGCTCCTGCCTCACGAAGCATTCTGACGATCCGGTCCGATGTGGTGCCGCGCACGATAGAATCGTCGATCATGATAATACGCTTCCCGTTTACCGCTTCCCTGATGGCATTCAACTTAACCCGTACACTGCTTTCGCGGCTCTTCTGCTTGGGCTTGATAAAGGTTCGTCCCACATAAGCGTTCTTGACAAATGCCTGCCCATAAGGGATTCCCGACTGCATGGAATAGCCTAGTGCCGCGCAGTTACCGGACTCCGGCACGCCTACCACCAGATCAGCCTCCACCGGAGAGTCCATGGCTAAGAACCGTCCTGCCTTGATTCTGGATTCATAGACACTGACTCCGTCTATGTGGCTGTCCGGTCTTGCAAAATAAATATATTCAAATATACATCTGCCGTGCTGTTCTTTCGGAAGACACATGCTCCGGTCTGATTCGATTCCTTTATCCGGTGAAATCGTCACGATCTCTCCCGGTTCCACGTCCCTTACATATGTGGCGCCGATGGTATCTAATGCACAGGTCTCTGATGCGATAATATAAGCATTATCTCTTTTCCCGATACATAAAGGCTTAAAGCCGTAAGGATCTCTCGCTCCGATCAGTTTACGGGGAGACATAACAATCAGGGAATAAGCTCCTTTAATCTTCTTCATCGCACGCCCCACGGCCTCTTCAACCGTCTTGCTGTTCAAACGCTCTCTTGCGATATGGTAGGCAATCACCTCAGAGTCTATTGTAGTCTGAAAAATCGCCCCGGAATACTCCAGCTCATGTCTAAGCTCCGGTGCGTTGATCAGATTGCCGTTGTGCGCCAGTCCCAGTGTACCTTTTACATAATTTAAGACAAGGGGCTGTGCATTTTCTCTGGTGCTGCTTCCCGCAGTGGAATACCGCACGTGTCCTACACCGATATCACCTTTGAGCTTCTCCAGCGTATCCGGCGTGAAATTCTCATTGAGCAGTCCCATTTCCTTGGCACTCAGCACTTTACCTTTGGGCCCGTTCGTATCGCTGACCGCAATACCGCAGCTTTCCTGTCCTCTGTGCTGCAGGGCAAAGAGCCCGTAGTAGATCGTAGACGCCACATCATTGCCGTCGAAATCATAGATACCGAATACGCCGCATTCTTCTCCCAGCTTATCCGTCTGTTCCGTGTACATTTCCTTTTCCGTGTTCATTTTAACTTATCTCCATTCCGAAGCATTTTCTCTCCGGTGCACATGTGACTTCTAAAATTAGCACACCACTTAGAACAAATGAAAACACCTCTGCATAAATTTGGGTTCCGCTGTCTCTTCCACAGACAACAGACTGCATTGCATGTTCAAAACTCCCACGTATACCTGTCGTAAATATTAGTAACCATAGCCGCACGCAGTTACAGGTTAACATAACATTACTCCTTAGTTTACATAATTTCCATTCTGAATTAACCGGCACAAATACACCATCTGGTTTACATAACTCTACCCCTGAAATTTCTTCTCATATTCATCCACCGTTGCCATAATCTCCTTGGCATACTGCGGATATTTCTCTACCAGCTCCCTAATCTCTTTCTGGGAAGTGCCTGCCACCACATCTTTATTATAATCCATCCGGCGTCTTAAGGACTGTCGCCTGATAATAAGATTATGCCGGATTTCCACCATCTCTTTATGATCCAGAATCGCCTCTGTCTGATGTAACCAGATCGCCGGGTCTTTGACCTGATAGCGCTTCAATATCTGTAACAGTTCCTGCTGGCTGTAATCCAAATCCAGTTCTGCCCTCTGGTATTTCTCCCGCTCATCTTTCTCAAGCAGATAGTTCTGCCATCTTTCATCCAGTTCCTTAGCGCTGGACACTCCATATTTCAGATAAAGGTAATCCAGCAGATTCGTGTTATTCACATATCGGATTTTTACTTTATTCTGTAAAAGAATCAGTTTATTAATGCCTGTTTCCACCCGCCGCAGTTCCCGCTTCGCATCCATATGCCTGACATAGATCGCCGTAATGGCAAATGCAGCCGCAGCCGCTGTCAGAAGATATCCCAGCTTCGTATCCATCTCTAAGAAAAACTGCAGTAACAAAAGAAGCACAATACATAATCCCAGCGCGGTCACACAGATCAATGCCATCCCCCTGGTATCCGCTATAATTCCCATCAGTTCATTTTTACGGTACAGATAAGCATGCCGCTCGCCATCCAGTCGGTTTAAATCCTGCTTGATCAGATTTTGATAATTCTCTGCTTCAGTCAGTTTATCATGTCCCTCCTGCACCTCATCAGCTACTCGCTCCATCTGCCGAAACTGTTCATCGGTCATCCGCCGGGGTCTTCCCATAAAATCCGCTTTGCTGTCCTGCAAAAGAGCCACCCTCTTGGCACACTCCTTAAGCTGTTCGCTTTCTTCCGGCGGCAGGGCTTCGATTTCCTCCATGTCCTTGAGATAAGAGGTTACCATATCATATTCAAAGTTCAGATTCTCCAGCTCTTTGGTGGCATCCGCCATTCTCTCCAAACAGTTCTTGACATAGTCATTTCTCTGTTCTTTGTTATGATAGTCAATCTGTCTGACGTCCTCGTCATCCTCCCATGACTCTTCATCGAATATCTCTTCTTCATTTTTTCTGAATCTTGCCAGTAAGTTTTTAATAAAACCCATTCTCTTCTCCATTCCGAAGCGATTATCTCACATTTCTCCATTCAGCCTTCCATTACCGCTATGATACATACTCTCTGTATTTTTCCTTAAGATTTGTAGTCAGCTTCTCTATTTCATTATAATAAGGCACCGTACTTCCCAGATTACTGTTGCCTTCTTCCTTCAATACCTGCAAAGTAAAAAGCATACGGTTCTCATCCGTCCCTTCGAACTGACCGGATGCCTGCTCTATCTTCTTTTCCACTTTAAGAGATACATCATGATACTCCGGATGCTCTGAGATAAAAGCAATGTAGTCCTTATCCTGATATTGCATACGAAGCGCCGCCAGATAAGACATCAGACTTTCATGATTCTGATCAGTCCTATAGGACTGCATAAACCAGTCTGCTGCCTGTCTGAACATAAACATACCGGCACATGCCACCCCCATATTATGGAGAAGCTTTGCCCGCAGAAGCCTGTCCGTTTCCGGTATCTGCGCAAGCAGACCATGGTACTGTTCCATTGCTGCATGATACTTTCTATTCTGCAGCAGATAATCTGCTTTTGCCTTCTTGCGTTCATAAGGGTTTAACCCTTCATTACTTTTAATAATTTCCTCGGTGCCTGCAATCACGTCCTCCGGATACAGGTTCACATATTCCAGTATCGTGCCTACATAAGCAACTGTGGAAGCCTTTTGGTTGAGCAATGAATACAGAGTATGCGCCAGTTGATTCAAACCGCACTGCTCATCCAGCCACCGTACCATCTTAGGCTGCATCACATCCTGGTCTAACAGTTCCGCTTTTTCCACAAAAAGATAACACAATTCTTCCACAGAATACAAGTTTACATAAAATTTATCCATAAAATATGGTTCTTCTGCATATCTTCCCGTCCCCAGGATAATCTGACTCATATCGGCACACTCCTTTCTCTGCGTTTTCACCTCAAACATTCTCAGACCTGAAAGCGCTCCTCCCACACCTGTCCGCTTGCCGGGAAAAACTCCCCAAACCCTAAGTCTGTCACCTTAATCTGCACCGTATCCGGCGCACACATAGACACTTCCATCCGGTATCTGGTATAAGAAACACCGCTTACACCCGCATTCTTAAGCGGTATTTCCTTTATCACCCTATTCTTCCCGTCAAGGGGTGTAATAACGAAAGCAATCTCCTTCTCATTACCTAATAGGAATTCACATTCTTTCTGTACTTCATACCAATTCTCTCCGGCATCTAACAATGCAAAATAGGATTCCCTGCCCTGCCGCAGCACATTCATACCGATATTGGACTTTAGCTTGTCCTTTCCCAAAAAAACATGCTTCTGTCCCACTTCACCGGGATCTAACTTCTCTAAAAGGCCATAGCAGGCCCCCCTGCTAAAAAGATTATTTCCGCGAAAAACTCTCCTATTACGGCAGAGAAATTGCAAAGATCTCTCATCCCATCCTGCCCGAAATCCATCTCCCAACAGATAAGCTGAGGATACAATCCTTCCCTCACACATCTTCTGCAAAATACCGAGAAACCGCTCATCTGCCAGCCGGTAAGCATCCTCTCTGATGGTTTCCTCTTCCGATTCCTCCGGAAGCACTAACGTTTCATAGATCTGTTCCTCGATCAACACCACAACAGGGGTAGTTCGTTTATTGCACTCCATTCGGTAGGTCTTAAGCCGCATCCCGTTGTGTTCACAGGCAATCACCTGATAATTCCACAATTCCGGCGGCTGATGCAATACGAAGAAATAGAAACTCTCCGTATGACTTTGAAAATAAATACGGGATGTCTTCAGATTAAGATTGGCGGCCGCCTGCGCCAAAACCTCCACCATCCTGTCATCCAACTCATCTACGGTAAACATGATCCCATCGATATTCTCAATGGAAGCAATCAGGCTCAACAATGTCATACTTCGCTTTATAAACAGCGTCAGAAGTGCCACCGGATCATAAGTTTCCCCATCCAGTTCGACCGTCTCGCCCTTTTTGGCAAGCGCTATCAAACCTTCCACCGGAAACATATCCTCTTCTTCCCTGTGATTCACGGCATCTTTTCCATAATACCACTGATTGGCCCCTTTTCGTTTACATAATATAGTGGGGATATTATACTGCCTGGTACCTACCACGGTTGCCACCATCTCCACATCTCCCTGTCCATAGATGCAATAGCTGATCTGGGAATACTGTTCTCCCAGATCATAACCGACCAGCACACTTCCGTTATGTAATTTGCTTTCCTCTTTTTTGTCCAAAAACATATCCGCTACACACCTAATCCTACATCTGCGTTCCATGAAGAATGCCCCCGAAAGCCATTCCCCGGATTACACCATTCCCTATTAACGAATATGGAATATTTTATCGACCATAAAGTCCCGTTTGTAATATTCCTGCAGCAAATGATTCACCGTATCATAATCCTGCAGATTCTTACCGATCATAATATCATTCAGCATACTGAATCTGCTTTCTGAACTTTCCTGTCCGACATCACTTTTATTGATCGTGCCGCTCTTCGTCAACTGCTCTCCGCCGTCAGCTTCTTCCGTAATATAGAACTGCAGTCTTTCACCGAAGAAAAGAATAAACTCTTTGACACAGATTCCGGCGAACATATCCTTCATCTCTTCTTTACAATATTCATTCCCCCCGCTGCCTTCACTCTGGATCACATAGTGTATCACAGCCTTACTGCCGGGCTTCGCACGGTATTCCACCATCGTCTTATCCAGATACTCTTCCATCTGGGGAAGATACCCCTGATACTCTTTATAGACCGGAAGCACAATATTCTCTGCCAGAAGATCCTCTAAGAAACAAGTGCACACCTGTCTGCATTTCTCTGTCTGTTCCTGCTTATTCTCCGCATAATACTGCAGAAATGCGATCTTACAGACCAGATGCAGCGGCACCTGCCTGCGGCATAACTCCATAACACTCTCAAAAATATAAGGCTCCGTGATCTGCTCACCTACCGCATAATCATAACAGCATTTGGATAAATATGCCGCCATCAGTTCCTCACTGCCGCCATTTTTGCTGTAAGAGCGGAATATCTCACCCTTCTCTCCTACGTGGGAGCCGGTATAAAGCATCTGTACAAGCATACGCTCACACAGACTGTATGTATCTACGCCAAAGGATTCCGCCGTTTTCCATATATCCCGCATATCCTTGATGCTGCCGGAATAATATTTCACCAGATATTTCAATATATTCTCATCATATTTACCTTTCCGCAGAATATAGAAGAGAATCCCTGTCATAACCGGATCTTCTTCTCTCTCCTCCATATCCAACAGCCGGCTGCACAGCTTCATCAGAACCTTTGCATCCACATGATATGGCCCGATGCTTCTTACCCAGTCATAAGCCTCTTCATACATACCTCTGGCGACCATATAACGGACCATCTTTTTGCAGTCACGTTTCTGCATATCCTCCGGCTTCAACGCCAGAAGATAGTCATCCAGCTCCCGCATTCTGTCTTTTTCATAAAAGAAATCCACCAGCATCATGCGGATTTCCCGTTTCACATTCTCCTCTATTCTGTCAGACTCTGCCAGCCGGACAAATAAATCCGCATTGTCCTCCTGCACCGCAAAACTGTTCTGATATTCATAACATGCATAGACAGCATAGCCTAAATGATCCCTCACAAAAGGCGCTATCATATGTGCCAGTTTCGTCGATTCGATCATTGCTTGTGCCCGGTATTCCATACTGACCGTATAGCGGTTTCCTCTACCGTCTCCCAACAGAATCTTACAGTCGGAATCATAAACCGGCACCATCGCCCTGCCCGCTGTGACCGGATAAATCTTTGACCCGACACCATAAGGATACACGAGAATCACTTCTGCGATCTTGTCAGAGGACACCTGAATCTCTCGCATAAACAATAAGGAGACCAGCTGCCCTGCACTTTCCTCATCAATCATCGGCAGACTGACCAGATTCCGGTACAGATATGCCAAATCCTTATTGATCCTGCCATGCTGCATCTGCTCCAGCACGAAACGTTCCATGGCAGCGCAGTAGTTTACATAAATATCCGGCATTTCCTCTCTGTGTTTATAGACATAAGCATAGAGATATGCCGTAATGTCATACCGTAAATCACTCTGATATGCAAAATACATCAATATCATCTTCGGTAACGGCCCATCATAGGATAAGGAGATGGACATCATATAATATTCATACAACCGGGTAATCCTGAGATTCTGTTCCACACCCGCACGATACCACGGAAAGTATTCTTCTCCCTGACAATTGCCTTTAATCAGCAGCGTACAGATTGCATGCAGGATATCGTTCTGAGGTCTTCTCTCATAACAGCCTTTCAGAATCCTAAACAGATTATCAGAATAATTCTTCTGTTTCTGCGCCAGATATACGATCTGTAAGACGATCTCGTCCTTCATCAGATCATTCTTTACAGCATACCATAAAATCTGCAGTTCAAAGTCTCCCAGTTTCATAAGCATGGCCGGATTCATACATAAAAGATGCCACGCTTCAATATAGATCACCGGTGAATTGCAGTGATACCGGAATAATTCCTCTAACAGCAGCCATTTACGGGAAGGGCTCTTAACATACTCATCGGACAAATATAGCAGCAGCCACGCAATCCGCCAGTTACCCCGGTTGCGGCTATAGGTTTCCTCTACAACGGCAGCCACATCATCCACATAGCTGTCATCCTTACTGTATAAAGTGGTCAGATACAGATAATAGCACCACAGTTGGGGGCATTCCTCCCGCATCGCAAGCACCTGCTCCTCCTGTTTCTCAATCAGCCACTTCGCTTCATTGTAACGTTCTTCCGTAAGCAGAATCTGCCCCCGGAAAAGTTTCAGGGTAATATCCCTGTCATCAAGCTCGGACATCCTGTTTAACAGCTTATGAGTCTCCGCCATCCATGTTTTGGTGCTGATCTTTTTCAGGCGGAATGCCTGATAATATTCCATCAGCGACACTGTCAGACGCATCTTCTCTCTGTGTAATCCCAATATCCTTCTGGCAGTAGTATGCTGCACTATCGTAACAGGTATCCGGATCGTATTATCCTCCTGCTCCAACAAAACAGCGCCGTAATTATTGCCCCCATGCAGTTTCTCATGATCCACATAATAATATAATCTATAAATATTGCCTAAGAAAGAAGCGTCTGTCACCGTATCCTCTTCGACACGCAGGAACTCTCCTTCCGTCTTAATCTGCAAATGGGTATACCCCCACCCGTTCCGGTTGATCACAAGCGTATACCGTGTCATTTCAAGAGGGTCTTCAATCTTAATCTGAGTCTCTTCAGGAATAAATTCTACCGGTTTCTTCTTATGAATCTCTAAGAGAAACTCCTCCACATTGTGCTCGTTGCCATAGACACCCGAAAGTCCTTTATAGGCAGCGTAGTATTGTCTGTCGTTTCCGACAAATATCTCTTTAAATTCCTCAGAATAGAAAAGCTTCACTGCCTCTTCCCAATTCGTTTTGGCTAAATTCGTAAAATGGAACAGATTCTTGATGTTGCCCAGACTGGAAGTGATGATCTTCGGAACAATAACCACAGAAAAAGGAAGATAATATTCTCCCTGATTGGATATTACATGAAAAGCACCCTTGACCTCTTCTCCCGCTTCCATCCCCCGGGCATCAAACCGGTACAGTATCTCATCCTGACTGCCGCTAAATCCCTGTGTCATACATTCCATACGCAGATCAGAGGATACTACATACCCTTCCGTCACCTGTCCTTCGGGTCCGTAAACCGAAAAAGAACCTTCTTCAACCGTGTCGGCGAGAAGGGACAATTCTATACGTGGACAGGAAAAATCTAAGGAACCTTTATCAAAATTGAAGTTGCCGTTTCGTATTTCTTCTATAACCTGTCTCACAATTCTACTCCGTGCTTTTCGATTTTTTCTCAAAATACTTGCGCCCACGCAAACTTGGAAGAATCCCGACAGGATTCTTCCGGCTAAGTCTTTGACTTAGCCTATTATAGCATTTATAAGGTAGCATGTGCAACCTTAAATGCATACCCTAATACTAAGAGTATCGTGTAGAAAATCCATATGCAGAAGATTTTTCACACGCAATTTTATGCTGACGCCTGTATTCGCAGGCTAAGCAGAAACGGAGAATTTATCTTATGGAAAAGCCCATTTTAAAAAGTATGCAGACCGATGAAACGGATGTCGGCAGACTGCAGATCAACGTCACCGCTGACGTGGGACAGATCCCTATTCAGAATGCAACGATATCCATTTCTTTTACCGGAGAACCGGACAGCACGGTAGAAACCTTAAACACCGATTCTTCCGGGCAGACGGATACCGTATCCCTTAGAACCCCGCCTTTAGAATACAGTCTGACGCCCAACTCTCCCATGCCCTATTCCGAATATACCGTGTCTGTCACGGCACCGGGATATGAACCGGTTACCGTGTCCGGTGTGGAAGTATTACCGGACGTAACCGCCGTTCAGAATATCGAAATGACGCCTTCGGAAGTGTCTCAGGAGCCGGAAGAAACGATCACCATCCCGGATCACACCCTCTACGGAGACTATCCGCCCAAAATCCCCGAAGACGAAATCAAGCCCATGGATGAGACCGGAGAAATTGTTTTAAGCCGCGTAGTCATTCCCGAATACATCATTGTACATGACGGTGTCCCCTCAGACTCCACCGCCGGAAACTATTACGTCCGCTACAGAGATTATATCAAGAACGTGGTTTCTTCGGAAATCTATGCTACCTGGCCGGAAAGTGCCATCTATGCCAATACGCTGGCTATCATGTCTGTTACACTGAACAGAGTATATACTGAATGGTGTCTGGGCTACCACAAATCACTGGTAAACCAATTCAAGGGAAAATTATTTACAATGAATTGATTATTCATGCATCTTCCAAGAAGTACAAGCGTTTCCGCGCCCCATACAAAACCGAACTTAAATCAATCTGTAATCAATAGCAAAACTAAAAGCATTGGCATCCAGCAATTAGGTACTAATGCAATAAGCATATCGAAATAGTCTATAAGCAGACCATATATATATGAGGCAATGAGAGAAATGAGCTTTTTGGCATTTCTCTTTTTTTTAATCCTTATTTTCAACAAGTTTTGAAATTCCGGTTATAAAAAATTTATGAATAATGGGGGTTTCGGTCATGGAAAACAACAAAGTAAATGTATTCGGCTACACAAGGGTATCTACAGAAGGGCAGGTAAAACAGGGATATTCACTGGCGGAACAGCGCGAGGAAATTAAAAAGTTCTGCGATTCCAACGGTTACAACTTATTGGAGATTTTTAAGGACGAAGGTATCAGCGGTGCTAAAGCAAATGAGGACGAAATGTGCATTGAGCGTGACGGGCTGCTGGATATGCTGGCTTCACTGAAGGAAAAAGAGATTCAGTATGTTGTGGTACTGAGTACCAACCGCTTATGGCGGTCTGACTTAGTTAAGGTTCTGCTCCACAGGGAACTGAAAAAGAATCACGTGGATATCAAAGCAATCGACAGACCAAATTATACGATCTACACGCAGAATCCCAATGAGATTTTTGTCAACGGTATGTTCGAACTGCTGGACGTTTATGAGAGACTGGAAATCGCATTAAAACTCAAACGCGGCAGACTACAGAAAGCCAAAAGCGGCGGCTATGCAGGAGGCGGCATCCCATTCGGCTACTACTGCCCCAACGGTGGCAAAAAGCTATGTGTAAATATACAAGAAGCAAAGGCGGTGCAAAGAGTATTCCAGTTAAAACAGTTGATGCCGGATATTACCTTACAGAAATTATCCGATTATATGAATCTTGAAGGCTACAAAGGAAGAAAAGGAAATGACTTTAATCCTATGTTAGTCAAACGTATTCTTGACAGGGAATACTTTTATAAGGGGATTTACTGTTATGGTGATATTGTCAGCATGGGAAAATATGAACCACTGCTTTGATTTTGGGATTGTGGCTGCGTGAAGCGGTTACAGTGTGAAAAAATCGGGTTGCAGTATGGGTGTTTTCAACATGAGACAAAAATCGGGTAATTTTATCTGTAATTATTCAGAAGGGTGTTTTTGGGTATGGACATATGACAGATCGCAATAATAGCAGTGGGGTAAATTTGGTATGCATTGGGTAGTGAAAAAAATGGGGTTTCGGAATTTTGAAAATTTCGGAAGGTATTGATGGCATAAAAAACGGTTATGTTTATTTGATTTGTCTGATCAACGTGATTTCATAGCAGAGACAGAGAGGTTTACACTGCTACAATGAAATCTGATTCTTCCAACAGCAGTAAAGGTTTCACAAGCATATGATGAAACATTTACTGCTTTTTTCATTTCATATAATGGCGTATAAAAAGTACATAATTGTGATATATACATACACACCACGAAAAAAGAGGGTGAATGATATAACACAATAAGATAAAAGGACACAATAAGTATGATAAGAAGAAAATGATGACAATAAAAATAAAATGGTGGCAATAATTAATTTATGATTGACAGGATAATATCATGGCGGTACAATCCACCCCAATCTGAATCGGGAGGAGATGTACGCTATGAGTAACATGGTCAGATATGAGGAATGCTTGGAAATTGTCTCGTTACAGTTACAGTCTCTGCATAACATGATAACCACATTACATATGGGATTATTAAAAGAAAACATAGAGAAGCAGGCTCTTGACTGTATTGAATGTATTGATTTCTGTGTGTTGCATATCAACGGCATAATACAGGAAAAACAGACCAAAGCTGAAGGCATGAGTGGATAAGTCCGCTCATGCCTTCATTACTTTTATAAGTGATTGTAAAACCTTTATCTGTTCATTATTCAGACCCTCAGTGTCTAAAATAACAGCGGGTGTATCGGTTGTTTTACCTAAAAGATAATCAGTCGAACATTTATATAAGTAGGCTAATGACAATAGATTTTCTGTACTGGGTGTTCTTTCGCCTGTTTCATAGCCACTGACAATCGACGGAGAAATGTTCAGTTTTGAAGCAACTTCTCTCTGGGAAAGATTATTTAACGTTCTAAGTTCTTTCAGCTTTTTAGGTAATTCTTTGATCATATTGTGTTTTCCTCCTACACTTATTGTAAAGTGTAGGAAAACACATAAGGAGTATATTGCAAACACTTTAAGAGTTGATTAACAACACAAAGTATATTAAAATAATCATGCGAACAAAATATACAGCATAGGAGAAAAAACATGGATAATGAAATAAGCGGCAAAAGCAAAGATTATGATTTACATGAGTTGATTGATGATTTACAGGAAAAGCTGGAGGATATACAAAACATAACGCAGCTTTTAGAAATGTCTCTGGCAAATAATGGCGATGATCCACATATCATAAAAAGTGTGGGTATCATAGACAAGATGCTTGCGGCAATTATCAAGGAAGATTTAGAAGCATTAAGAAATTCAGTACAACATGAGTAAACAATTATATAACATTTTAGATTGAAAATGGCTGGTACTTCTTCGATTCATTGAAATTGGGAATTACCAGCCCCTTGTTTTAAATGAAGCATATTGCTAATTGAATTACGGACATAAAACAACTAAAAGTTGTAAAATGCAACAGATGTGATATAATGATGCTACATAAAGTAGTAATATACAACAAATTGTAATGTTTAAGGAGACAGTATATGAAAAAGAAAACACTAACAGGAATAGGACTTATTGCAGTTCTATGTATTGCAGGGGGAATTGTATTTTATAGCAATAGTAGAAATGAGAATGACGAATTGCAAGAAACATTAGCGACCATTGGGGAGGAAGGTGCACCCATCGCAGACACCCCCTCATCTACCGAGTCGGGCAGTATGGGTTCAGAGAATTTAAGTGATTTAGGATATGAGGACGGTGATTATGTTGACCCTGCATCAGAAGAAATAGTTGAGGACACCACTTCCACAGACTCCACATCATCCACATCCACCTCCACCTCAACCATAGAGATTGTAGAGGAATTAGATGAAATGATGTATGCAGTATCTAATTGCAATGCGCGTAAGGGAGATTCAACATCCTATGAAGTCCAGACTCAGATTGAACGTCTCGCATACCTTCATGTGACAGGACTCACAGCGAATAATTGGTATAGGATAGATTGGAGTAACGAATCAGTTTATGTGCGTGCGGATCTCCTCTCCCCCACCAAACCCACTACCAATAACACAAATACTGAGAACAGTAACAACAATGAAAGTACTCCAAGTTCAAACAGTTCATCAACTACAAACGACAATAGTTCATCAAGCAGTAGCAGTCAACAAGAACTTGTAGATCAAATCAATCAAGGTTTATCAGAACTCGGCGGCGATTGGGGAGATATTGGTAATGTTACAATTGGTGGAGAAGGAGCAGGTAAGTGGTAATACTAGAACTCAACTATATATCCATTCCCAACAACACCAATCACACTAAATGTATAAACAAACCCAATTAGGGGGTATAATATATAATGACCCCTAGTTCCAAGAGAGGTACCACACCATTCTAAGTGGTATCTCTCTTATCACTTTAAAGGAGGTACAAATCAATGAAAGCACAACAACAATTAAAGTATCAAGTAAACCACCATGTATTAAATGTAGAAGTATATAACTTCAACAATGATGATAATTACCATTTAAAAATAGACATAAGCTTCTATGAAAAGAATAACCCACATCCCGAACTTGCAAATACATATTTTGGGCATTTAAACCTCATTAACAAAGAATACACTCAAACCCTTAGGGTTTATGGATTTAAGCTAGATGTAAATGGAAATGATATATCCACGCCCAACCCATTCGTACCACAAGAAGCAAAATCATGGTATAAAGATGGCTTACCAAAGAAGTATCATAAAATAATACATGAGATAGTTGATTTATATAGAAATTTACTTCCTGCTGTTGTAGCTCAGTGAAAATGATATAACACATTATATCCTCTGGGATTAGGTTTAACAGGTGGTATAACTTTCTCAGTAGTGATATTTCTATGAGATTTACAGCTTGTTCCATTTGAGTAATCATATCCATTAACAGTTTCAAGTGCTGCACGAATACTTTTATAAATATCTTTTACATCGCAGTTATTTAGATATGATTTAATTATATTATTAACTTCCCAAGAATAATAATCCTTATCAGATTCAAAAATTGTGGTATCACAAAGTAACTCAATAATTTTATTTCTAGTAGATTCAGAATTCATACTTTGCACACTCCTTATCATTAGTTTATTTTTGTTATTATAATACACCAACCACCATAATTTTAGCAATGAGTTTCCAAGAGAGACACCACCCCATCACACAAGTGGTATCTCTCTTCTCACTTTCAACTCACCCAACCTCAATGAAAATGATATAACACATTATATCCTCTGGGATTAGGTCTAATAGCTTCAACTTTCTCAGTGGTAATGTTTCTGTATGGTTTGCATATAGTTCCATTTGAATACTTATATCCATTGAGAGTTTCAAGTGCTTCACGAATACTGTTATCAATATCACTTACATCACAATCATTTAGACGAGATTTAATTTCATCAGCAACATCCCAAGAATGATAACACTCATTAGGTTTAAATATTGTAGTATCGCAAAGTAGTTTAATAATTTTCTTTCTAGTAGATTCACCTTCCATATTTTATAATCTCCTTCTCTTTTGTATATACAGATATCTACAATATCCATATTCTAAATTTATGCTACATAATGTGTATATTTGATAAATCATTGAGTATACTAAGTAATGGACTAGGGAATAAAACTAGGGGACAAATAGACGGGTATAATGATATGATTTATACCCGTCTATTTCCATGAAATGTTTACTTTTTAATCATTTAGATTTGCGAAAACAATCAGCAGTTAATTTTAATATCTTAATCTGTTCTTCACTTAACCCCTCTAATGACATGGTTTTCGGTTCTTCCATATTTATTCCTACCAAATATTCCATAGAAACTTTGTATATGCTAGCTAGCTTGGCAAGTGTATCTATAGATGGTAAACGCTCATTATTCTCATAAAATCCTATTGTGCTGACAGACACTCCTACCAATTCGGCAACCTGTTTCCTTTTAAGATTGTTATGAATACGTGTAATTTTAAGTTTATTTCCCAGATTTTCTAACATATGTACTCCTCCCATAGATTCATGTTATTAAAAAAGGCGCTTCAATGGGTTGCAAACTACAACGTTAAGAAGTATAATGTGACTAAAATTAACAAAATATTACATATTGTTGTAAAGTACAAGAGAGGATAAGCAAGTGGATAAAAAGACAAAACAAGCATGGACATATGTTAGAACCTTAAATGAATATTCTAAGGAATGGGATCAACCGTTGGGAGAGTTGATTCATAAGCTCATAGATAATATGGCTGAGAGTTCGATAGAGGACAGGCAAGATTTTATAGAAGGTCTTATTGTTTTGCACAAAAAGAAAAAAATAATCGGTGACATTAAATTTGAAAAAAACAATGGTGAAATAGATGAATCCAACTCTGGCTATACTATAACACTTCAAGATGTGAAGTTAAATCCCTATACAAAGATATGGTATTGGATACCATTTAAAATTAAAAATATTCAGAATGATTTGGATATGAACGAAATAACAAGTGACGTAAAAAAATGGGATATGAACGAAATAACAAGTAATGTAAAAAAAATAGAAAATAATGCTCATTTGCAATTCCTAGTAAATACCATAATACCTATTCTTACATTTATTATTGTAGTTTTGGAATTTTTTGAAAAATTAAGTAACTAAAGCTATTGCTTAGAAAAATCAAAGTACCATGTCAATTTTGGCATGGTACTCTTCTATTTTTAAGAATTAAAAGTGCACTGCCAAAAAGAGAATAAAATTAAAAGTGCACTGCCCAAAAAACTGCATGGTTTCCAGTTAAAAAGAAAAAGACTGGAGGCTGGTTTTTATGTTATCACAGCATAGTGAGTTTTTAGAAAATGCATTTATGGTTCTGAATAAGGTTTATTTCAATGATGAATTACCCGAAGCAGTTATTACAATTCAATCCGCTCAGCGTTGTTATGGATATATTACAGTAAGAAAGGTATGGAAAGATAACTGGGACTGCTATAGGGAAATCAATATTTCTGCGGAATATCTAAACCGTCCTGTGGAAAACATAATCAGTACCTTATTGCATGAGATGTGCCATCTTTATGCCATGGAGAATCATATCAAGGATACTTCCAATAATGGTCGGTATCATAACAAGATGTTCAAGCAGATTGCGGAGGCTAGGGACTTGCAGATCAGTTATAAACAGTATATTGGCTGGAGTGTGACTGAGCCAACGGATAAGCTGGTTGCAACAATTAAAAAGTACCATCTTGATTCTCCCATCGAGTATGTGCGGCTGGGTGAATATGAAACAGCCGGAACTGGCGGTAACGGTTTAACTGGTACGGACGGCGGTACACCGATAAAACCGCCAAAGAAAAAATCAAGTACAAGAAAATATATATGTGTATGCTGTCATAATTCAGTACGTGCAACCAAGGATGTAAATATCCTGTGCATGGACTGTAACTTACAGATGATAAAACAGGAATAATAGTATTATTTAATTTTATGGAATTTTAATAAGGTTAGTTTGTAATTCCCATAGTCCGGCGGTATAATAAAGATATAGATATGGAAGGTATGGACTAATGAAAAATTATATAACACAAGAAACAATAGATAAACTTCCACGCATAAGTATTGATGGACTGTTAGCAGATGAAAACAGATTCGTAAATGACTGGATAAAATATACATTGCAATATGCCAAAGACTGCAACGACAGCAACGAAGTAGGCATTATGCTTGATAAATCTGAATGGAGTAATTATGATATTGTTTTAGGAAATGAGAAAAGCGTTAAGTATAATACCGATAAAATGAAAAAATGGCTGGATGAGGGCAATGATAATATCATATTGATTCATAACCACCCCAGCGATAACATATTTTCTGACAGAGATATCTTTAATTTTTGCAAAACAGATGCAATTAATACACTTATCGTTGCAGGAAACAAAGGAAGTATTTACTTATTGCAAAAATTAAATGGTTTTGATAAATATAAATTAATACAGTATTATTCTGATGCCATTAGTGATAATAAAGGCAGATATAGCAGGAGAAAAATATTAGAGTTTACATTAACAACCTATGAATCAATGTTGCAAATCAAGTTTGAAAAGGAGGTAATATCATGTTGAATATACCAGTAATGCCAAAAGAATGTTCAAGTGTTAAAAAACCTCGTTCCTTGGAATCCATAACATCTGAAAAAATGCAAAACATCAAGATGCAGGAACTTGGACTCGACCCATATGAATATGATACAGAAAATGAATACCCTGCTGACGAGCAGGAATTGATCAATGAAGCAATGAAGCTGATCATCTTCAATGAAGATGTACCCAAAGATCTGGCTGAAAAAGTAAAAGCAATTACAGGCAAGCAATAACTAAGTCTATATAAAAACTGACAGGACACTCCCAAGCTGGCGGGTGTCCTCTTCTATTCTCTTTTTCCTATTCATAAGTGCACTGCTAAAAATCAAGAATAATCCTTCTACAAACTGTCTATTTTAAATCCATATCTTTGTGAAGAAACACCACAGATTTTCTTATGAGATTCCGGTACAATCCTCCCCACTTAAAAGCGATAGTGCTTTGAGAAAATAAAACAGACGGAGGAAAAAGAAAATGAGTTTTGAAGAATTTACAGAGACAGTAAGAAATGCGGTAGCTGAAAGATTAAGTCTGGAGGTGGCAGTCAAGACGGTGCCAAAGAATAACGGTGTCATATTAACAGGTTTAATCATCATGGATGAATGTTCCAACACGGCACCTACCATATATCTTGACGGCTTTTATGAGGAATACCAGCAGGAAAAGGATATGGAAGAAACCATAAGCAACATCTGCAAAGCATTTCATAATAGCAGATTCAGCCATCCCATTGATTTTTCAGATTTTGTTGTATTTGAAACAGCCAAGAAGCAGATCGTATTACGGCTTATCAATTATGAAAAGAATCTCGGCATACTGGAAGAAATACCCCACAGAAGATTTCTCGACCTTGCCATTGTTTATTATTATGTGGTACAGAAACCGCCTTTCAACGGAAAGGCTTCCATTCGAATCAACAATTACCATATGAAAATATGGGGTGTTACGGAAGAAAAACTGTATCAGACGGCAACAGCAAATACCCCGAAACTGTTACCCGTACAGATCACGGATATACAGCAACATGTCGGAGATATGACAGAAACAGTGCTTAAGGGGCTTCTTAGTGGAAATGAGGAAATGCAAAGGTTATGTATTCAGACGGTTTTATTGGGAAGTCTTATGGATGAAATAGAAAGACTTCCTATGTATGTCATGTCAAACAGGGATATTCTCATGGGTGCGGCATGTATGTTATATCCCGACAGTCTGAAAGAGTTTGCAGAAAAGATGCAGAGGGATTTATATATCCTGCCAAGTTCCGTGCATGAGACAATCTTACTGCCTGTTTTTGAAGAAGCTGGCTCTGAGAGTCTGTATGAAATGGTAAGGGAAGTAAACAGAAATCAGGTCGCTGTGGAAGAAAGGTTATCTGATAATGTTTATATTTACAGAAGGGCAACGGACAGCATCGAACTGGCATAACAGAGTATGCCGTCACTTCGTACAATCCAAAGTTTCATCTTTGGCTATTCCCACCACAGACGCCACATTTTTTCAGCGTTAAAGTATATGTATAAGATAAATAAAGGTTAGTGCTTAGGGCACGGAAAGATGAGGTAATGATTATGTGTATGTATTTAACAAATGGTAACTTTTTAGGACAGAGACTTATCGGGTATGATTTCTACGAAAGCAAAAGCAAGGGTTTTATCGGCATGAGTGAGAAGCAGATCATTGATAAGCTGAAACGCAGCGAAAAGGTTTATGGGTTTGTACTCGGCAAGGAAGAGGATAAGGACGTTCTGGTACTGGATTCCGGTTTCAACATGACGAACTTACAGCTTAAGACTGGCGTAAACAACCTGTCATGGTTACATGAAAATCCTGACTGCGATATGAATATTGCGCTGGTTGTAGTCGCTGTATTCAATAATAAGGGCAGAAAAACTTATGAAACAGTAAATGCGAGACATGCAAGAATGGAATATGACGAAAACAAACTGCGCATGATGATGGAACTGGGTGTTCCTGTTGCGGGTGTTAAACTGGTAAATAATCGTCTGGTGGCTTGTGAAGGTGTTGAGCAGTTCAACGGTTCTGAGGAAATCAAAGAGGGTGCATAAGGATAAGCACCCTTTCCCCTATGGGGGAGACTGCATCCTTTAAAGATTCTATAATAAAAAACTGGATATAATACTGTATATTTAATGGTTCGTTGAATTATTTTGGCGGACTATTATTTTTGCCCATCCACATTTCACGAATCGTTTAATTTCCCCAAATA
The DNA here is from genome assembly GCA_017936885.1 of Lachnospiraceae bacterium. Taxonomy (GTDB): domain Bacteria; phylum Bacillota; class Clostridia; order Lachnospirales; family Lachnospiraceae; genus UBA3282. The sequence goes on from JAGBEO010000004.1 coordinate 88,287, forward strand.
ATTTAATAGGATTGAAAAATATATCATGATGCTTCTGACAGTCCGCTCTGTATTCCTTATTTTATACATGATATGGAGAATAAAGAAAAAAGGAATTGGAGGTAAAATATCATGGACAGACTCGAACAGCGTTTAAATATCATGTCAAACCAAATGACGAATATGCAGAAACAATTAGCTAATGTACAAAGACTGCTGATATCAACGAGTGGACAAAGGAGTTCGGGGGTGATACATCAGCCTGTTATTGTGGGGATAAAGGATATCAGCTCTGCACAGTTATACCATGCTTACAAAAAGGGGTTAAACCTTGAGCAGTTATGCCAGCTTGCAGATGGTAAATACACAGCAGACCAGATATATAGGAAAATACAGAAAATGGAGGCACAGTGATATGGGTGTAATGGTTATGTTCAATAATAAGAGACTGGACGGCAAAGGACTTGTCAGCATAGTTGATACAACAGAAAACGGCTATACATTTCTTGATGTTGTGGAGACTGCCAAAACTACAGATGCCACAGGCAGTATCAGTGTCAACGGGGAGGAAATACCGGAAGGATATTTTCAATTAGATATGAAGAATAACTCAGCTTCACTGACCACTCCTGCCCTGCCATGGATTCTTCTTGATTTGGATAAGGTTCATGTGGATATCAATATATATGGGGATATCGGTTTATGTGGAAAAGAATAACAGCATCCTTTTAGGAAACATATGCTTTTCTGAAATACTGGATGGGCTATTTCATCAGATAAGGAAACAAAAAGCCATATACAACATAGGAAACGTTGTGTATGGCTTTTGTCATGCTTATAATATAGAAGAAAAATTGATACAACGATTTTTTTAACAGTGCACTTTTAATAAGTAGAAATAATTTTTTTCAGAAAAAATGATGTGATTTAGGGGTGGAAACATAGGATTTCAAAAAAATATTTTTGCTGGGTTACATGGATAAGGAAAAAATTTGAGGTATTCATAAAATAAACTGGTTGTTAAATTCTGTACTCGTTAGATGATTCAAAAAAGCATAAAGGGTTGATTCTGGGTAAATGACCACAATGACAGCGTAATGGTATTTACATGAAATGTAAAATATAAATAGCTTGTGATATCTGACTGCTGGCAGTATTGATTTTCAGAGAAATGAGAGAAACGTTAATGTCATTTATCGGCATGGAAAAGTAAACATTGTAAAAAATAAAATGGTATGCATAAATTGTACTGGTTGATAAAGTGATATCAGCCTTTCGGATTTTTAATGTTGGAAGTGAGAATTTGTAAAAATATCCATCTGACCTAGATAGTTTCGGTTTACAAAGATTCCATCTGCAACAAGGCATTAAAAAAAAAGGATGATTTATGACTCCGCTGACTGTATAATGGGGGCAGGGGGATGGTGAATGTATGGCTGAGGAAAAAAAGAATAACACTAATAATAAGAAGAAAACAGGAAGTTTTAAAAATCTGTATAATAAAGATAACGGACTACCCATTATGATCAACCTCTATGTGATCAAATATATTTATTATCATATCAATAAGGCTGATCGTTTTATGGAACAAAAGCCGGCAGGCAAAAAAGCGAAAGCGTACCCTATCTACCAAAACGAGATCCCCATCTCACGGCAGAGATTTGACAGAATCAATAAGGGCATGACTTTTGAAATATCATCTGGTGATGCAAATTTCATCATAGAGAAATTCGGAATAGATAATCAATATTTCAGAAAGAATGACCCTGTCGCTTTTGAAATAAAAGGGATTGACCTTACTGACTGGAAGTGTTTTTACAACGACCGTTATAACGACGGCTACAGCCTGCCTGATAACATAGATGATGACATATGCGAACAGCGGGCTAAAAAAGTATTAAAGACATTGAAAGCGTTAGTAAAATCTGACTGGGAAAACAATCTGAAAAAAGATAATCCGTTGTTTGCTGTTTTATTCTATTTTCATTATGGGAAAAGGTCTGACAGACCAAACAGCATCAAAATCATTAAAGATACTTTACGAGAACTGGACTACAAAGAATGGGATCATGAAAATGCTGCGTCGTTAAAGGAAATATACGGACTTCTGAAAAAACATTATAATTATATCAATTCAATCATGATGATTGATAAACTTCGTAATGAAAAAAAATCTGAATAAAAAACCCAAAATTGACCTTTAAATGGTGGTGTGCTAAAGTGCACCACCATTTTTTTGTTTATTGGTTACATTTTTCAATTCTGTGTGCCATATTTATTTTTCAAGCGTGGCTTTATTCCACATATGCGGTTCAATATTGCGGTAAAATTATGCAAATATACATCACAATATTACTATTATATAATTTGAGCATAAGGACAGCGAAGTGGGGTGATGAATATGATTGAGTAATGCAGCGCAGTATAACGTACCTTGACAAGAGTAGACGGATTGGAATTTTGTGGATATGCACACATTAGGAAAATCATGTTGAAAGCATATAGATGTTGGCGCAGAAAATCTAGGCTATCCCTAGGCATATATGGGGAAAGCCTGCTGTACTTATGCATTGCAACAAAAATTTTAGTTTAATATGGGAGGTTTTACTCATGAAAAATAAAAAATACATAAATTTAGCGGTGGTTCTGTTCTCTAATGAGCGGGCAACCGTGGTTGCACTTGCAGTAAAAAAGAAAAATGGAAAGGTGAATGTCCGCCTGCATGCCTGCGGCAAAGATGGCGAGATCAGTAATCCTGTAGAGATTACGCGAAGCCAGATAGACAAGGCGAGGGAATTAGCCGACTATGCGGATTTGGACAGGCGCGACATTAAGAAGATCAAAGACACCCTGATGGCGCGCTGGTTCTCTCTGCCCCAGCTTGAAGAAACCGAACACATCGGATTTCAGAAGGATGACAATGGTTTTCTGACATCCTACATGGGGTCGCGTTGTTACGACATACACGGAAACAAGCTGGTCAAAGACGAATTTGTGTCTCTCCCAAAATGTATGGGTAATGTGCCGGACGTTGTCAACACGCTTAACCGTTACATGGCAAAAAATATTAAGCGGGAAATTGTGATGGCACATGCTCTATCGGGTGCGGTGTGCGGACTTCTTGGCAAAAACATCATTTTGTCGGTTGTCGGCGAAAGCAGCAAAGGAAAAACCACCGCGCTTAAAATGGGCGCCAGCTTTTTCGCGCAACCCGATTACGAGACTACGTTCCTAAAATGGTCTTCCACGCAAAATGCGCTGGTCAGACAGATGAGTGATCTTAGCGGCGTTAATGTTCTTATAGACGATACCCAGCTCAGCAGGATTAAGACGTTTGAGCAGATTATCTACAGCTTTGAGAGCGGACAATCGATCGATCGCCTTGTACACGGCAATGAGCTGTGCAAACGTTCCTACTGGTCTGTTTCCATCGGGATCACAGCGGAACATTCCGTTCTGGATTCCATCAATGCGCTGGGTGCTGTGGCACGTCTAATAGAAATGCCAGTCCGTAAGGACGATTTATTTGATGATGTGGCGGAGGTCGCAGAAATCAAAAACCTCTATAACAACCATTATGGTTCAGTCGGTGCCACTTTCGTCAGATTCCTCCTCACATGCTATGGACAAAAGACGATTTCTAGGCTGGTCAAAGATGAAGGTCAGCGATCCTGTCAGGTCTATGAAAAGAGAATCGGAGACAACACTCTGTTGAAACGGCATCTCGATAATGATATTGCTGTGATGATCACGACCGCAAAACTCGCAAATCAATGTTTAGGCTTCCATTTCCATGTTCCTCTCCTGCGCTCTGCACTGCTGGGGCTGTGTGAAGAAAATTATAGAACGTTTAACGAAAACACGTTCGAGTTTCTTGTCGCGCACACGGTTTACAAGGATATCCTCGGCACGGGTCGAAGATTATACCCGCAAAATGAAAGGGACGGCAGGATTGTCATTCCATCTGAACTGATGAAGGGTCTGCTGGCAAAATATTCCGCGCAGCTAAAAGTAAAGGCGGCAAGAATCAAGGCAGAACTGGCGCAGAATGGCATGTTATCCGAGAAAGCTGGTACGTACTGCTGGAACCACACAATAGACGGAAGCACCGTTACCGGTTACGAACTGATTATAACAAATAGTGAGGATGACCAGAATGAAAAAGGGCATATTTAAACACGTCGGTGGAAAAAACGGTTTGTTGGGAGCAGAGCTTACGGCTCTGCTCCCCCAAGTACCGCCTGACGTATACATCGAACCGTACGGAGGCAGTTTTGGATTAGCCATTCAGTCAGACTATAATCCGGACAAGATTCTTATGATACACAATGAGTACGATATCCGTGTACATTCTATTTTCAAAGCGGTTACTACTTATCCAGAAGAAACATTAAAGGCAGTATATTCACTGTTGGAAAAGTTTGACTGCGGAAAATGTACACTGGACTATTTTAGATTTGTTTTTGACTTATACGACCGTACCGGCATTATGCTGTTTGATGATGATATCTTTAGGGGTGCTGCTGCTTGGATACTAAAATCAATAACCTGTCATGGAAACTGCAGGTCTTTAGTTAGGTCTGAATCCGGTGACACGAAGGAAAAACTTGAAAAGTATTTTGAAAGACGCGAAGAAACAGCCCTTGATCTGGAAGGTGTCATTGCGCTGAATTATGATGCCATGGATATTCTAAAAGAGATTAAAAACGCGGGCAGGTCACATGATATGAAGATTTTCTTATATATCGATGCACCCTATTCCCACAGCGGGAAAAGGACTACCTCCGGCAATTTGTATAACAAGGATATCAGCAAGGATGATAAAGAAATCGTAGAACTGGCTGAGATACTCGTTGAGATAAACCAATGTACCGACTGCAAGATAATGGTGTCGGAATATGACAGCCCTATATATAATTCCATCTTAACGGAAGAAAACGGGTGGCATAAGGTAAAGGTCTGTGACATGCCTAAGCGTGCGTACTTTTCGCTTAATGGTGAGTGCAAACCGATAGAAACAGAATATGTCTGGCTTAATTATGATAGGTGATATGCTCATCTAAAAATTTACGGGATAACGTACTTTCCCCTTGACAAACGTAAGGGTTTGGCGTTATCCCTATCCATGCCAAAAACATAATTGGGTGTACCATTGCAAACACACTGAAATTTAAGCATAATTTAGTGTTTTTAAGATGGTACACCGAAATCAAAACTCTGTAATCTTATCTATATTCTAATTAACTTAGGTTTTTATCCAAAAACTAGATAGACGTCTAAAACCATGCATACTCATTACCTTAAAAATCCACCCTCCTATAAAATAGACATTTCCGTATAAGAGTTATCTTTTAGAAATTTGGAGGTAACTTTTATGAATCAACGCATTAACGCACTAAAGCAGAGAGAATACAATACTTCTTTCTCTCATACCCTAGAAACAAGAAATCAAGTGAGGTCAACATCAACAATGACATCACCAGTTCAGTCTAAATACAAAATAGAGTTAGAGTTTCTAGGAACAGTAGATAACGCTCAAGTGGAAGAAGAAATAATCACTATATTAAAGAGACAATTTTTGTCTAAAATTACGTCTATTGATTCTCTACCCCAAGCGTTACAATCCAATCCCATTAAAGGAGGTACGAAAGAATGAGTAACAAGAAACGAGTAAGAAGTTTATTAAGAGTAAGTTCTAAGCAACAGTTACACAATGATGATATTCCTATTCAACGTGCAGAAATAGCAAATTATATTGCTAAGCAACCTGACTGGGAATTAGACCGTGAGTATATTGAAAAAGCAGTAAGTGCATTCAAAAACTCATTTGACGAAAGAGAAGTATTATTGGAAATATTAGAAGATGCAAAAGCCCATAAGTTTGATATACTTCTCACATTCATGTCAGACCGAATAGGTCGAAAAGAAGAATATAGTATGTATATAGCACTCCTTAACAAGTTGGGTATAGAAGTTTGGACTATCAAAGAAGGTCTCCTCTCCACTAAAGGGGCTACAGAGCGACTTACCCTATTTCTTAAGTTTTGGTGCAACGAAAGTGAATCAAGAAAAACAGGTGAACGAGTAAAAGCAGCTCAAACAGAAATGATTAAACAAGGTAAACATGTAGGTGGATATGCTCCATATGGTTACGAATTTGTTTACAGTGGAGAAATAGGAACTCATGGTAGAGCAATCAAAAAGCTACAAATAGTAGAAAGTCAAGCAATTATTGTCAGAGAAATCTTTCGTTTATGCGTAGAAGAAAATCTAGGTTCCTACGCTATTGCAAAAAGATTAAATGAACAACATATACCATCAATCAATGGTAACGAGTGGAAATCCTGTACTATTTCAGATAGGTTAAAGAATCCAATATACATGGGATATCTTACATACAACAGAAGATCTCACAAGGATACCTATAAAAAGAATCCTACAGAAGAATGGGTATTTTCAGAGAAACCATTAGAAGAATTACAGATAGTGACTCCTGCTATATGGCATAAAGCCCAGCAATTAAGGGAACAGCGTAAATCCCATATCAACACTACCAAAGAAACCTATCCAATAAAATCTTCTGGTAGTCTTCCACTCATGGGTTTAATATATTGTGGTTCCTGTGGTTGCAGATTAACAAATGGTTCTAGGTATGACCAATGGTATTTAAAAGATGGTACAAAGGTAAAGAAAATGTCACGCAGATACAAGTGTACTCAACGTGCTAATGCTTCAATAAACTGCCAAGGTTCAGCGCTTTATAAAGCAGATGAAATTGAACCAATCATATTTTCAGAGATTAACAAGTACATGACCAACCTAAAGCAATCCAACTTATACGAAGATATACTCAAAAACCAAGAGAAAACTCGAAAATCAATACAAAAAGAGATAGCATCCATTGAGAAGGAATTAAAATCCATTCAAGCAGATATAGAAACCTTGGAATTGCAGATACCTCAAGCATTACGCGGAGAAGGTGTATTCAGTGCAGAAAAATTATCTGATCTCCTTGCTCAAAAGGAAACCCAAAAATCAGAGATTCAGAATGATCTCACTCAAAAGCAACAAGAGTATGACTCTACAGAACTGACAAACAAAGATATGAATAGATTTACTCAGATAATTCCTAACTGGTCACAAGAGTTTAATGAGGCTCCCACTCACATAAAAAAGGTACTCCTTTCCAAAATCATAGAAAGAATAGAAATAGAAAAAGATAGAATAAAAATTATATTTAAAATCAGTGAGAGTGACTTTCAAAATGAATCTCATTTTCAAGCTGGGATAAAGATTGAGGATAATGCTGAGGATAAGGTTGAAAATAGGGTTGAAAATAGGGTTGAAGGTGGTTCCCATTTACCAAGGATTATAGGTGGTTCCGGTGTATCGCAATCAAGGCTATAATTTTACCATTACTTCGTCAACCGCATACGATCAGAAATGGATTCGCGGCCGCAATATCTACACCAATATTGACAGACTGGTAGATACCATCTTCGCCAACTTCCTCTCCCGTCCCGGTGTACGCCAGCCTATCTTTACTTCTTACTGCGACGGCAAAAATGTAACCTGCAGCGGTTTAAGCCAGTGGGGTTCCAAGTATCTTGGAGATGAGGGGTATTCCCCCATCGAGATTATCCGCTACTACTACGGCAACGATATGTATATCAACTCTGCCGTGGCCGTATCCGGGGTGCCTTCTTCCTGGCCCGGTTACAACCTAAGTGTCGGGGCCTCCGGTGATAAAGTGCGGCAAATCCAGCAGCAGTTAAACCGTATCGCCCAGAACTACCCTGCCATCCCGCGGATCACGGCAGACGGCGTCTACGGTTCCGCTACCGCCAATGCGGTACGTACCTTCCAGCGTATCTTCAATCTGCCCCAGTCCGGTATCGTGGACTACCCGACCTGGTATAAAATCTCTGAGATCTATGTGGGAGTCAGCAGGATTGCAGAGCCGGGATGATTGCCTGCCGGATGTTGCCGGGTTCAGAATGCATAATTGAAAAAACTTAACGGCAGAGCCTGTTTAAAAGATCTCTGCCGTTAAAGTTTTCGTTATGAAGAAGTATATGTAATGATCTCTCAGCAGCCTCTATCTGGTTGCATACCATTCCTCATACTGTCTGTTAAATTCATCCAATACCTGCTGCAGTCCCGCATCATAGCACTCCCGAATCATCTGATCCAGCGTAGCGTCCACATCATCTACAAGTCCCAGCTCGATCATCGGAACATAGTCTTTTAATACCACATTAACTGCAGCTTTATAAGATTCTACGCTGCTGTCGTCAAAGACAAACGTGATAGTCGGATTGCTCTTAACACGATCCTGCCATGGATCTGTGATGGCTGTCTCTCTGGGATCGGCACCTGTTTCGCCCAAATCTCCGTTCTTGATTGCCCAGGAAGCAGAGATCGCATAGGCAGCAAAATCGCCTGCAGCATCTAACTCCGTATATTTGCCTTCTTCGTCAATGGAGTAATGCTTATCTTCCACACCAAGGATCAGAAGTCTGTTCAGATAAGTATCCATTTTAATCAAATCAAGCACCATAGCTGCTCTTTCCGGATTCTTGGAACTTGCCGTAATTGCCATATCATTGTTGGAATAAGCCTCACAGCCTACGAAATGATCCTTTGTCAGGTCATAGGCAGCACCCACAACGCCTTCTGTCTGCTCTGCCTGCTCGATATAGGTAAATACGGAAGTGTTCCATGCGATAGAAGCGCCCTGCAAAGCACCAAAAGCATCATCATCCGTTACCGTATTGGTAAGTGCCGAACGGCTCCATGCGCCGGCATCTGCCAGTTCCTTCATATCATATGCAAACTGACGGAACTCATCTGTCTCATATACCAGAGAAATATCAGCTGTTGTAGGAAGGCTGCCGTTATCCTTGTAAATCAAATCCATATAGTCACTGTCCAGAGCCAGGAAGGTGTCATACTGCTGACGGTAGACATCCCACAGTTCGTTGTTGTCAACCGAAGCAGCCAGTGCATAGATACCGCTCTCCGGTGTTTCCTTCTCTGCCACTGTCAGACAGAAGTTCTTGTAATCCTCCCAGCTTTCCAGAGATTTAATTCCGTACTTATCTGCAATATCCTGACGGATCGCCACGATCTTGCCTGCTGCCTGAGCCGTATTGGTAGGAACAGCGATGGTTTTGCCAGCGATCGTCGTCTCATCCCAGCTCTCCGGTGCCTGATACTTATTGGTAAGCGGCATATAAGCTGCTCTGAAGTCTTCTGTCAACTCATAGAAAGAACCCTTGGATGCCTCGGTGTACATATAGCACCATGGAGCCGTAAAGATAATATCCACATCTTCACCTCCGGCTAATACCAGAGAGTACATCGTCTGATAATCACTCCAACTCATAAAGGTAACTGCCAGTTCTGTGTTAAAAGGCTTTAAATATTCGTTGACAAGCCCCAGCACTTCCTCCCAGTCATTGGGTGTATCACCGATCAGATACATATTAACGGTTTCCTGTTTGCTTAAATCTGTGTTCACATACATCTCCGGTGTAGCTGCCACTTTGCCCTCTCCGATGGCTGCGGGCAGATCTGCCAGCGCATCACTTACTGCTGCCGTGTCTGCGGATGCCGTCTCACCGCCTGCTGATTCCGTATTGCTGCCTGAAGCTGGTGTCTCGGAAGAAGAGCCGCCGCATCCGGACAGAACCGATGCCGTCATTGCTGCAACAAGCAGCATGGAAATTACTTTCTTCTTTTTCATAAAATTTCTCCTTTTCTTTTTGTTCGGAATGACTGCAATCATTCCGTATTTTATTTTGTTTTTATTAATATCTTGTCTTTAAAATCCCCAGTGCATCCCGGATGCGGGACTATTTATCCTTTCACTGCACCAATGGTTAAGCCCTTTACGAAATACCGCTGTACGAAAGGATATAGCAGAACGATCGGGCCGGTAGCGATAATCGTCATAGCCATCTTCATGCTCTCGATCGGTACGGAAGGAAGTGCCATACCAGACTTCTCCGCAACAATCCTCATCGCCTCCGCGCTGCCTAAGACTCTTTGCAGGTAATACTGCAGGGTAAACATATTTTCCTCCGTCTGAAACAGCATACAGTTATACCAGTCATTCCAATATGCCAAGGCTGCGAACAATCCCAATGTAGCGATCAAAGGCTTACTGAGCGGCAGAATCAGCCGGATAAAAATAACCATATCATTTGCCCCGTCCATCTTGGCGGATTCGGAAATCTCTGCCGGAATACCGCTCATAAACGACTTGGCGATAATCACATTCCAAACCGAGAACATTAACGGCAGGATCAATCCTAAATATGTATTCTTAAAATGCATGTATCTGATACAGAGCAGATACCACGGAACCAGTCCCCCGTTAAATAATGTAGTGAAGAAAAAGAAGAACGAAAACTGGTTTCTCCACGGAAAATCCTTGCGGGATAATACATATCCGGTCATAGTCGCTATGAATACCGCTAAGAACGTACCTACAGCCGTTACACCTATCGTGGTTCCGTAGGCGTGCAGAATTGCGGTGGGATTTTTCAGGCACAACTGATATGCCTGCACACTAAAATCCGCAATCTGCGGCCAGATCGGATAACCGTTCCGAATCAGGGCTGTCTCATCCGTAAAGGATGCAATGATAATCAGATAAAACGGTGCCAGACAGATCAGGGCAAACAGACCGATCACAATATATCCCACAATGTTGATTGCCCAGACATCCTTTCCCTTTTTAACCTTTGGACTTTGATAAGCTTCTGCTTTCATATTTTCCTCCATTTTTCATGCTTAGTGATTTCCTTCGAACTAATACAATGCGTAATCAGGGTTTACCTTCTTCACCAGCTTGTTACATACGGTGATCGTTATAAAGCACAGCACGGACTGGTATAATCCGGCCGCCGCAGATACCCCGATATCACCCGTATCAATCAGTAAGCGGAACACATAGGTATCGATAACGTCCGTCATAGGCTGTAATAAAGCACTGCTCTTGACTGTCTGATAGAACAAACCGAAATCTCCCCGGAAAATATTGCCGATTGCCAGAAGCACCAGCACCATCATGGTAGGAATCAGGGAAGGAATCGTCAGATACTTGATTTTCTGCCACGCATTGGCACCGTCTATAGAAGCCGCTTCGAACATTTCCTGATCAATACCCGTAATGGCCGCCAGATACACTACCGAACCGTATCCGGTTCCTTTCCACAATTTCAAAAAGACTAACACGAAGGGCCATGCATGGGGTGTGTTATACAAGTCGAAAGAGGTTGCGCCAAAAAAGTTCAGGATATGGTTAAACACACCTTTTTCATAATTAAAAATGTTATACATAATGGCTCCCGCAACTACCCAGCTTATGAAGTAAGGCAGGAACATAAGAGACTGCGCCCCTTTCTTAAAATATTTATTGCACAGCTCATTGATTAAGATTGCACTTCCCATCTCGCAGACTACGCCAAGAAAAATAAATGCAATATTATAAAGCATTGTATTTCTTGTCACCTGACCTAATTTGCCGGAAACCAAAAGCGCTTTAAAATTATTCAGTCCATTCCACGGTGAACCGTAAATTCCGCCCGCATACTGATATTTCTTAAATGCCAGCACGATACCCGTCATAGGCGCATAACTGAAAACCAACACGTAGATGACAGCCGGAGCCAGCATCAGAAGCAGCATCCAGTGTTTTTGAATCACTTGTAAGGGTGACGGGGATATCCCCTTTGCTTTCTTTTTCTTCTTCATCTCTTATTCACACACCTTTCCTTGCTATGTACCACTTGTAACTTTGCCGCCTTAGCGTTACTTCCTTCCCTTGTATTTACCGTATACCGAAAGTGCCTCCGTAAGCTGCAGTGTCTTCTCCGCCACCAGTCTGGCCGCCCCCAGCGGATAGCCGTCGGGAAGCATATCTACGCTGACCTCCGGCTCCCAATAGAACACGCCCAGTCCCTGATGATCCGGCACCTGTAAGACAGCTTCTATCGTATTTGCCAGTACCTGCGCTGACAGTGTTTCTTCTGCCGCATCTTCTCCTACTTCACAGATCATCACCGGTTTTTCAAACCGTTTCGCATAAGTTATGAGCGGATTATAGAAACGATCCGGTTCATCACTGTTCATGCGTTTATCCCAATAAGGATAATAGGAGAAGCCTAAGATGTCCGTCTTGCCCCCCAGTGAAAAGAAAGTATCTAAAAAGGGATCACAACCTTTCTTCGAAGTCACTCCTGCAAGATGGGTAATGACCTGGCAATCCGGCAAACATTCCTTCACCGCATCATAACCGCTGTTTAGCAGCCGCACCATAAGCTGTGGGTTCTCTTGCAGGCCTCCTCTGGGAAGCAGCAGCCCTGGATTGATTTCATTTCCTACCTGTACCCATTCCGGGCAGATTCCCTCTTCCTTCAAAAGCGTCAGAACCTCTTTGGTATGCTCTGCCACATGCCGGATCAGCTCTTCATCGCTGTCATCCATCCAGGCTTCCGGGATATCCTGAATCTGGGCGTCCGCGAAGTGATCGCTGTAATGAAAATCAATCATCAGACGTAAGTTTTTCTCTTTGATTCTCTTCGCTGCCTGAAGCACGCTCTCTCTGTCGCAGTAGCCTAACATACACAGGACATCTTCAAACTTCTGCCAGTAAGCATCCTTCGGCGGATTTACGAACACCCGCAGTCTGACCGAATCAGCTCCTTTGGCTATGACTGCATCAAGCAGATCTGTCTCCTGCCCGCTTTCATCTACCCATCTCATCCCCATATCTTCCAACTGCGTCATCCATCCCAAGTCTACTCCAAAAGCCATTTTTTGTATCATTTTCACTTCTCCATTTCAACTAATTGTTTAAGAAACATGAAATTGCTATTGATTTATAAGTAAATTTTAGATATTTTATATAAAAAGGACAATGTCATATATAGTCTTAACGGGATTACTTTTGTATCAAATATGGGAATAATAAGTAGAAAGGATGATAAGACATGTCAAAAGAAAAAACATTTTACGATAACAATTCCATTGATATTTCCAACGTGGACAGCAAAGTCAGCCTTTTCTTCCGACTGCCTACCCCGTTTCAGATGCCTATGAATTTTGCAGTGGAATTCAGGATGACGACTATCTGAATATCGTGACGCTGTCAGAGAACGATCCTTTCTACCTACAGGAATCCATGAAGACACACAACAGCTTCTTCAACGGAAGGGCCGCACATTTTCATGACCATTATGAATTCCTGCTTGTGTTAGAGGGTATGCTGATTCATCAGATTGAAGGTAAGAATTATCTGTATCCTGCCGGGTCGTGCTGCCTGATCAACAGAAACATACTCCACAAAGAAACCTTTAAGACGACGAGCAAAATATGCTTCTTCGGCTTCTCCGCCCGCTTTATCGCCGGACTCCTGCATTCCGCTGACGATGCCTATTTCACACAGGAGCGGGCGATTAAAAACAGTGAGCTGTATCAGTTTATTATGGAAGATTTGAAAAATCCGGGTAAAAAAGTCTATCTGGACTTTCTGCCCACTGGTGATAACGTGATGAAAACCCTGCAGAAATGCCGAAACATCCGGCTTCTTATGGATGCCATGATGTTTCCTAAATTCGGAGCCACTTACCAGATCAACGGTGCCCTGTGCGATATTATCTCCTTCCTTGCAGACAAAAGAAACTTCCACTGCACTACGGTCGAGGTAAGCAACGACAGCGACCACTTATTATTCCAGCGCATCAGCCATCTGCTGGAAGATGAAAACGGCCGGCTGTCCAGACAGGACTTGAGCAAGCGCCTTAATTACAGCGGTGACTACATCAACAGAATCGTTCATAAGTACACCGGCATGTGCCTGCACGATTACAGTATGGACTTCGCCATCCGGAAAGCTGCCTCTGATCTGCTCTCCACCGATGATTCTATCGCAGAAATCGGTGCCCGCCTGCAGTTTAGCAACAGAACTTATTTTTATCAGATCTTTAAAGACAAATACGGCATGACCCCGAAGGAATACCGGAATATCCACAGAAACGAAGAAAACGGTACGCAAGTCTGAAAGTGCATTTCAGGCCCGCGTACCGTATTTTCTCTTGCAAACCGCCGACATTTAGGAGCGGTTTAGCGCATATCGTTACACTGTTTTGTTATTGATGTTTCACACGGATCACCGTCAGAGAACAGGCCGGTGCCGTATACAGGAAAGATTCACCGATCTCCATCGTGCCGCTCTCCGGCGCAACCTCTGTCTTATCCATGCTGTTGATGGATTTTTCATTATCTCCGGTCAGCACGGTCACATCCGCCTGTGTCATAAATGCGCTGATATCTGCGCTGCCGCTGTCCAATGTCACATGCATGGGGATGTCTTCTCCTGATACATTGACGATCTTTAAGATCACATCCCCGTTCTCATCACAGACCGCAGATTCATATAAGGTTTGCTCCGCTGCACCCGCAAGCTCCGTTGGCAGGCTTACGGTTCCCGCATTGGTTCCGTAAAGCTGCTGCACATAGTAGTTGGCAGAAGCAAAGATACTGTCATTGGAGTAGAAGATCATGTCCGGCTGCCACTGGTTCAGCTTCACGTTAGCAAAGAGCGGCGCATAGCATGCCATCGCCACCACATCTCCGTTTTTCTCCAAGCCCGTCATATAGGCTGCCTCCGCTAATGCCGCATCTAAGGTATTGGCTTTCGCCGCATATTCTCCTAAGAATACTTTCGCCTGACTGTCTCTGTCATAGCTGTCATAACGGTCTGTATTAGCCAGAAACCATTCCGGTGTCTGATAATAATGCTCATCTACCAGTGTAGTAACAGAATCGGGATTTAAAATCAGATAATTCCAGCCGTCCTCACTGTCGGAAACCGTACCGTTTGCAACGATCAACTCAATATCTCCGTATAATGCCGGGTTTTCTTCTGCCGCTTCCTCGAAAGCTTTGACGAACTGTTTGTAATGCTGATGGTATTCCGTCTGCCACTGTTCGTTGCCGATCCCGATATATTGCAAGGCAAAAGGCTCCTCATGTCCCATAGCAATACGCACCGCACCCCAGACCGTACTTTCGTCCCCTCTACAGAACTCTACCAGATCAAGGGCATCCTGTACATACTGTTTAAACTCATCGTCTGCAATGCTATACACCTTATAAAAAGGACTCTGGATCTCACAGGTCATACCTGCATTGAGCACAGGAACCGGCATACAGTCTAACGCCTCGCACAGTTCGAAATATTCATAGAAGCCCAATCCATAAGTCATATAGTAAGGATTGGCTTTAGAACCCTGCCAGATGTTCTTACCCTGAGGACGCACAGCCACATCTCCCACCGTCTCTTCTCCGTTGACGGTAAAGGCAAGCCCGTTGCCGATGGAATCCTTCCAGCTGTAGATGCTTTCTTCATCTCTGCCTTCCACCACGCAGCCGCCGGGGAACCGCAGGAAAGAAGGATTTAAAGCTTCCAGATATTCCCCGAAATCCTTGCGCACAGGCAGTCCTTTATAAGTTTCCTGAGGCATCATGGAGATCATGTCAAAATATGCCGTGCCTGCCGGGATCTCCACGGCAAGCAGCACATCCTTATTGACCGTGGCCGGAGCAGTCAGCGTAGTCTCATATTTCACCCACTCCGATGTGATACCCTCCACTGTCTGTTCGTCATAAACGGTGCCGTCTTCATTACATAAGGTAACATGCACCTGATCCACTGCACCATCCTGTGCCTTACAGTAAAAAGACACATCATAAACTGCTCCCTCCGTGATCGCCATACCTTCAACATAACCGCCGTTGCTGATACCTGCACAGGGCTTTGCAGAGGAAGTGCCCGGATTCGAAATAACCGCATAATGGGGATTTTGTTCATTCAAAGCCGTCCCGTCCGTGCTGCCGTCTGTCACACTGAATTCCACGCTCTCATCGGTCGTATCCCAGCCGTGCAGTTCGGCGTCCCTGGCTTCCATGCCATACTCGAAGGAACGATTCTTGACAAGCTCCACATACATACCGCCGTCCACTGCATAATTGATGTCTTCCAAAAAAAGACCGAACAGCGTATCGGATATCTGATGGCTCTCGTCTAAGCCGGAAGTATCTGTATGTACGGTATAAGTTACCGTTCCGTCTGCACTTATCGCGCCCTCACCGGACACTCCGCTTTGTCCGCCGGAATTATCCTGTGCGCCTGCTTCTGCTGCTTCGCCGTTATCATTTGCTGCTTCTGTTGATGTCTGCCCGGATTCGCTGCTGCCGGTGCCGCAGCCCACGGCGCTGATTGCCATTGCTGCACACAAGGTACAGGCAATCCCCTTTTGTACTGTTTTTGCCATGTTTCTTTTCATGCTGTTTCCTTTCCTCTCTTCCCCATTTTCTCATCCTTTTTTATCATTTGATCTGTTATAACATTTTAGTTTTTATTAAAATACTTTAGTTTTTATTATACTTTATTGTTATAATAAAAGCAATATGGGAATCACGGTTTTCCAGAAATCCCGAAATAATTCCAGAATGGTTTTCCCGAGATGATCTGAAATGTCCTTCTCGAAATTCATGACTTTATAGCAGGATTATGGTAAAATGACCCATATGAACGCTATCTGAAATACCATGGAGGATTTCCTATGTTTCGAAGGAACACTTTAGATTGGAATATTTCTAAACGGCACAATCTGCAGCGATGCTGTGCCTGTATTTTCGCACTCCTTACTGCCGGACTGCTGACTGCCTGCGGTACAGACCATGATACCATCAGAAGCACAGAAACGACTTCGTCCTCACACCCTGAACATAACGATACCCAATCCTCTCAGGCAGATACGCTGCATAAGCAATTCGGCGAATCCTGCATCACGGAGCAGACCTTTGAAGTCGAACTCAGTGAATATCAGGGTAAGGTATGGTTCGTTCCCTATGCCCCTTCCGGGGACGAGCAGACTCTGCGTATACAGATCATGCAAGACGGAGAAATTCTCGCCGATTTATATCCCTATGTTCCGGAGTTGTTGGAAAGTGCGTCATTTACAAGTTTGGATGCGGTAGCCTTTTTTGATGTGAACTATGATAACTGCACAGACATTGTATTGATCGAAACCTATGACGATACAAGCTTTGCCGCCATTTACTATGGTTTTGCCGCAGATGCGGATGCCTATGAAAGATACTTCTTTTCACAAAGCCAATTATCAGAAAATATTACAAACAGGCTTAAGACACTGACCATTCCCGAGATTCGCAGTTTGACGCAAGGGAAAAAGAACGGCTCATTTACCGACTATCAGGAAGCTTATGAAACGATCAGCCACCTGAGCGAACTGGAAAGCAGCGGAAGTTTAGAATACAATCTTATCGATTTTGACGGGGATGACACCCCTGAATTGGTAACCGGGGTCGAAGGATATTATATCAGCCTGTACACCTATCACGACGGCACTGTCTACCCGTTGATGGATAAATGGGCATATGGTGCCATGGGTAATGCCGGCTACGAATATGTACCGGGCAAAAACAACCTCCGCAACTATAATACTGACTATGCCGGATTAATTTTATATACTGCATACATGAAGATCGGCACACAACATTCTTTGGAAATGGTTGCACATATAGAAACCCTTAATTTCGATGATGTAAACGGAAACGGAATCCCCGATGAAGAGGAAGAAGCATCCTTCGGCTGTTACAGCGTCAGCTATATAGACGACAAAGAAGTGTCACCGGAAGAATGTGACTCTTATAACGCAGGGGAATATGAATACATTACTCCGATCATGAGTCTGGAAGAATTACTGGCGGCATTACAACAATAAGGTCAGAGACCAAATGTCTCTGACCCCTATACTCTTCTTTCTATAAGAAACTGTATTACTCTTTGATGGAAATTTTTCGCATAGACTCTGTATGCCAGGGCAAAGAAAGCTGCCATGCCTTTTACCGTGGAGAGTCCGTCTCCCAATCCGGAAGCATGATCAAAACATCTTCTCCCCTGCCGAAGATTATATAGTCCATATCCGTCTCTCCCATACGGACAGTTCCGCTCTTTACATGAGAAAACATAGCCGTCTCCTTATTCCGTTTATGGCTCCTGATTGTAGTCCGCCATATAAAATATGGGTTCACCCACGGCACTCTTCATAAGCCTTCCAGATATCAAAGAATACAGAACTCCTTGCTTCATATTCCGGATAAAATGCCTTGGTTAAGCTATCATATGTCAGTGCCGCACAATATAATTTATCAGCAATCATACGGAACCCTTCATTCTCCGTCTTTATGGGACATTTATGCCTATTTTCCCAATATGCAAGTTCTTCCTCATATCCGTAGCGATGATGATTGGTTCCGTATTTCATATCCCTTAGTACCATCTGTTGTACTAAAGTTTCGTTAATATTCAGATTTGCCAGATGATCTCCGATCAAAAAATCGTTCCGATATAGTTTCCCCAATGCCTGAATTTGAACAAACCAAAATCGGTTCACATTGTCAATCGGCCAATTCGGATTGTTGTACTCCTCTTCTTTGGGTAACATATATATGAAATCAGCACTGTTATCAAACTCGAAGTCAAATCCAAAATCATACCGCATTCCATTCTTTAATATGATGCGGTACATGTTGTTTTCATTTACAAACATTAACCCCAGACAGTTCCCGGTGCTGATCCCAAATCTGTCTATGCGCTCCATATAAGCTGCAGGTGTTATAGCATCTTTTGGATTCAATCTAACTAAAACAGATAAGTCAATATCACTATAACAATCATGATAGCTTTGGGCTATTGCCTCTTGTATTTTTTCACACCGATCGGAGTTGTTTTCTATTATCACATCTCTGACTTTGACATAAACAATCTCCGGCAAAGCAAAAATAGTTCCTACCAGCTTATCCAATTCTAATGTCATCGTTTCCTTATTGATCTGCATATACCACTTCCTGCCGCATTCTTACTGCACTACACCGTCTCCGCCTCTGGTCCACATCACCTTCTGGCTGATCATCTGGTCGATATCCATACCGATAATCTCCGAAGCCCTTGCCTTAGCTGAAGCTTCATTGGCAGTGCCGAGACTCTGGTAGATATAATAAGCAGGCTTCTTATTGCCGCTCAAATCATACAAACCAAGCGCCAGATTGCTCTCCATCTCATGGGCATCATCCGTCTGCCTGAACAGGATAAACGCATCCACATCCGGTAAAGAAGCCGCTTTCAGATAACCGTAAGCAACCGATGCCTCCTGCGCTTCCGTGCCGAAGCTTGACGTATATCCGATCTCGGCAAGAGAGATACTTCTCACCTGTCCTGCCGGATTTAAGAAGCTTTCCTGATGCATATAGTCAATCAGAATATCGATATTCTGCATCGTAATATACGGGGTCGAAATACTGTTCTTCACCCATACCGCCGGGCCGTTCCACGCATAAGGATCATACAGCGGAGAATTGTACGGATGGTAAGAAAGACTCCAGTCAATATTACCCTCTCTCTTCATATAATAGTTGAACTGGTCTAAATACTCTTTCGCAAGGAAGCTGCCCGGATTAGATTTCCGGTTCCACTCCTGATCGATGGAATTATAAACCCTGACGTTGGCATTCTGGCTTTTCAGCTCGTTATATACAATACGGAAAGCCTTCACATAAATATTCACATTGTAATCAAGGGATGTGGAGCTGCTGTACCACCATGAAGTTCTGGCATTTACCTCATTGCCGAGAATCCAGTTATCCACCTGTCCATGCCCTGCCGTACCGGAATAACGCTGTCCCAGAAAAGCCCCTATCGCTTTCAGATGGTTCGTGCCGGACGCATCAGCCACATTTAAGGCATAGCCGGGGCAGTCTGCTCCCTGTGCCGTGGGATGAATCAAATCCTGGGAATAAGCCCCGTGCCCTCCGTTTAAAAGCACCATCGTTACCTGCATGCCGTAGCTGTTAAAGCTTCTGATCATGGAATCATATTTCCCCACCATGGTACTGTTGAAATAATAAGTCTGTCCGTTATAGTCAAAAGGAATCGAGCCGGATACCGAAGCATCGGAACAGATATCGTCCACATATAAGTTATATACCACCTGCTGTACACCGAGTGCCTGTAGTTCTCCGTTAGAGGCTTTGGTCAGATCAGGCAGAATGCCTTTGATCCCGGCAGCTTTTCTGGGCGATGTATGCGCTGCAATCGCCTCCGGGTTGGTTATGTAATGTTCATCACTGACCTGCACCATCTGACCGCCGCGCTTGACGGCTACCAGAAACTTCCTGCTCAAGTTAGAATCTGCCGTATTATAAGCAAGCGGAAAAGCGGCTGTCACGGAAGTACCGGCATCCACGGTTGCCACGATATTTCCTGTGGTTCCGTCCTGATACACTTCATCTGCATAGACATAGAATTTGCCGTCATCACTTGAAGGAACACTTCCTGTCTTAATCTGACACACTACATTGCCGCCGGATATCAGGCAGGAATCAATGGCAACCGGACGTCCTGCAGCCTCTACGACCTGCAAATCATCTCCCAATACCGTAGAACTGCCCGCTGCAAGTATGACTGCTGCCAGTATCGCCAGCATAGTTATCATAATCTTTCGTAATCTTCTCATAATCTCCTCCCCTATCAGAACAATTTATTGCCGGATACAGCTTGCCATCTGCTGTTTCTGCCGTTTTTATGATGTCTTATTTTATCATACTACGCCTTAAAAGTCATTATGCATCAGAACTTTTCTCTCTTTTTCTGACCGTGTAAAAAAGTCAGGCTCGAACACTGTCCTATCACAGGAAAAAGCCCATGGCATTTTATCTCCATGGGCTTTACATCTGTACTACACAATCATTTTGTTATCAATCATTTTACTTTATTTTGCGATACATTTTTTGTGAAAAACAATACATATGTTTCCCGAACCATACAACTATATCATTTACTTCGTCAGCAGCATCATAATATCATTGCTTCTCGCCACGAACTTCGTCATAGCCTCCGGCTCAAGCGGTGCCTGCTGCAGCAGTGCCAGATCGTAGAGCTGCTCGCAGATCATCTTCACATTCTCGCCGTCCTGATGCTCTATCACATACTGCACTAACGGATGGTTGGCATTCAGAATCAAAGTCTCACCTTCTTTGCCGAACATACCCATATCCATACCGCCCATGCCCTGCATAGCATACATCTTCATCATATCCTGCATTCTGCGGGATTCTTCAGATAACGTGATCATGGAAGAAATCTTCTTATTTTTCAGTTTCTCAATCTTAACCTTGATGGCATCCTTTTTCAGAACCTTCTTCATCAGCTTGCCAACAGCCTCTGCCTGCTCTTCCATCTCTTTCTCAGCCTTCTTGGAAGTCTTAGCCTTAAAGACATCGGTTAAGTCCGCATCAATTCTCTGAAACTTAATGCCCTCATTCTTAGCCTCTAACTGAGATACGAATGGCTGGTCAATGTTATGCGTTAAGACAACCGCATCCATCTTAGCCGCTTTAAACATATTGATATACTGGCTCTGCTGTTTTTCGTCAGTTACATAGTAGATGACTTTCTCTTTCTTCTCTTCTTCGGCATCGTCTCCGTCTTCTCCGGTCACGGCTTCACCATTTTCATCTACTACTTCTGCTTCTACTTTTTCACCGTTCTCATCTACGACCTCGGCATCTACCTTCTCACCGTTTTCATCCGTAGCGTTCTCTCCCACTTCATCCGGATCTGTCTTATTGACCTCTAAGCACTCAGGAAGCGTCATATACTCTCCATCCAGATTCTTAAAGAGGATATAGTCTGTCATCTTCTCACAGAACTTATCGTCTTTCAGGCAGCCGAACTTGATAAACGGACTGATGTCATCCCAGTACTTCTCATACTCCTCTTTCTCCGTCTTGCACATGCCGGACAGCTTATCTGCCACCTTCTTGGTAATGTATTCGCTGATCTTCTTCACGAACCCATCATTCTGCAGCGCACTTCTGGATACGTTAAGAGGCAGATCAGGACAGTCGATCACACCCTTTAACAGAAGTAAGAATTCAGGAATTACTTCTTTGATATTATCAGCGATAAATACCTGATTATTGTATAACTTGATCGTTCCCTCGATGGACTCATATTCCATATTGATCTTCGGGAAATACAGGATACCTTTCATATTAAACGGATAATCCATATTCAGATGAATCCAGAACAAAGGCTCCTTATAATCCTGAAATACCTTACGGTAAAATTCCAAATACTCTTCTCTGGTACACTCATTCGGATGCTTCGCCCACAGCGGATGCGTCTCGTTTAAAAGTTCCGGACGTTTCTTAATCTTAAGCTTCTGTTCGTCCTCTTCCTTCTCCTTCGCGATTTCCTCTACCACCTCGTCAGTGTCTAACTTTTCATCAGCCTTAATAGTCTGTGTTTCTGTAGTGTTCGCCTTGGACAAATAGATCTCTGTAGGCATAAAGGAACAGTATTTCTTAATCACTTCTCTTGCCTTGTACTCGTTACAGAACTCCAAGCAGTCCTCATTGATAAAAAGGGTAATCTCAGTACCAACTTCCGTTCTCGTACCCTCTTCCATATCGAATTCCGTACCGCCGTCACACTCCCAGTGTACAGCCTGCGCACCATCCTTGTAGGATAACGTATCGATATGTACCTCATCCGCTACCATGAATGCTGAGTAGAAACCAAGCCCGAAATGACCGATGATCTGGTCATCATTTGCCTTATCTTTATATTTCTCAATGAAATCCGTTGCACCGGAAAAAGCGATCTGGTTAATATATTCCTCTACCTCATCCGCCGTCATACCGATACCGTTATCGATGAATTTCAGTGTTTTTTCCTCAGGATTAACAATGACCTGCACTTTCGCTTTATAATCATCTGCCAGTGCATACTCGCCCATCATGTCTAATTTCTTAAGCTTTGTGATCGCATCACATCCGTTAGAGATCAGCTCTCTGAAAAAGATATCGTGATCAGAATACAACCACTTCTTGATAATCGGGAAAATATTGTCGCTGTTAATTGATAAATTACCGTGTTTTGCTGCCATTACTACCACTTTCCTTTCTAAATCCTACATTTCATTCCGCCTGATTCAACAGGTATTTTCCGTGAAATCTGCAGCAAACAGATTCCTCTCCATTTCCTATGTGAAATAGTTTAATACCCTCAAAAAAAGAAGTCAAGACAAAATTAGCACTCATTTCAAATGAGTGCTAATAATTCCCGTTTTATTTAGATTTTATGCGGGTTTGCAAAATTCTAAAGTTTTTATAAAGTCCACATTTTATTCAAAATAATCATTATACACGTCAAAAAAACTCTGCGTAGTCACATTCTCATCATGGATAAATCCAACGCTGTCCCACAATTCCTCATTCAGATTTCTGGTCAGTGTTGCCACATAGGCATCATACTCCTGCCCGAAGGCTTCCTCCCGTCTCTGTTCTACGATTTTTATTTTGTTGGCGTCCGTCTCATCCTTATCAAAAGTAGTCAGGCATTTAATAATATGATATCCGTACTCTGTTTCTACAACCTCACTGATCTCATCCGTTCCTAAATTAAATGCCGCCGTCTCAAAAGCCGGATCCATCTCCCCTTTGCCAAAGGAATACGTAGACTTATCATCTTCACTGTATTTACGAATCAGCTCATCGAAATCTTCACCTTCTCTGGAAAGCGCCAACACCTCACATGCCTCTTCATAAGCATCCTGCTTCGCCTTCTCCGTATACTCTATCTTTTTGCCCGTGCCGTCAAGGGCATAAGTCTTGATCAGAATATGCTGCACCGTAATCGTTCTGGCTTCATCATCACTGATCTCCGGGTTGATATCCTTAATCGTATACTGATACACCTTTTGCGCCAGTGCAAATTCTGTATAAAGGCTTTGAATCGTTTTCTCGGTCACACCCATTTTCTCTATTTCTTCTGCACCAAGAGAATCATAATAGGCTTTTGCCGCATTTTCCGCCTTGGCTTTTTCTTCGTCATCAAGTTCTACCTGATACTTTTCCGCCATCAGATTCATAGTCTTGATCCTGGCGATCTGTGCCAGTGCGATATCTTTCACGTTTTCCTCCAACGTAACACCATTGGCTGTAGTGTTCCAGATTTCCGTACCATAGACATTTTCATAACGATTCTGGATATTCGTCAGATATACCATAATCTCCGGCAGCGTGCAGGAGCTGGTCTCAATACGGAATATTTCATCCTTATCGAAGCCTGTGGTAAGCACCACCTTGGTTCCGATACCGTCACCGCTTTTGCATCCTGTCAAACAACCTGATATCAGGACTAATCCAAGAGCAAACACTGCTATCGTTATCCATCGAATTTTCTTCATCACGATACCTCCATCTATTCCGATGCTGTACCCTTACAGCACTTAATTTCTTCTTTGATTTTGACCCGCTCCTGATATCACCTTAACGTCGAATATTTCTTTTAAAAACGATGATATGTCTGATTTAACATAACCCCGGCTCTTTAAGATTTTCCATTATAACGCATTTCCTTCTTTATCATACCACACTTCGCCGTTGGTCAGCACATAATCTTCTCCTGTGAGAATTGCCTTCACATAATCCCGTGCGGAAGTCAGTTTCCTGCGGAAAGCCACACCGCCGCCCAGTAAATTCGTAGTATGAATATCGGAACCGGCACTGATAGGCAGTTTATGCTCTCTGGCATATTGTATCGCTTTTATATCATATGCCGGATCATTATGCGCCATGCTGCGGGAATTGGAATGAGTCGCATTGATTCCCTCTACACCGTCCACCCATTCGGGGAAAAGACGTATTTCCGGAATATAATCCTCTTCCCGATAAGGATGGGCGTGCATCACCAGCCCGCCTGCCTCATGCACCAGTCTGTATTGTTCTTCTATGGTGGCTGTCCATAATTCCGAATGGGCTTTCATCCACGCCTTATCAATTCCGTATAACAGAAACTCCGTACCCTTAAATCCCGCTTCATAACCGAAGAACACATCCAGCCCGATCCGGTCACCCTCTGCCTTAGCATGTTCATACCCCTCACAGAACCGGTTAACCCACTCTTCCCATGGCAGGCCTCTGTCAATCCTCGTATTGCCGCCCCAGTTGTGATCTGTCACGAAAATACCCGTATAACCGTATTCCTTGCAGGCTCTTGCCATTTCTGCGCCTGTATTGTGCGCACAGGCGCTGGATTCACTGGTGTGTAAATGTGTTTCATATAAATAAGGATATTGTTTTCTGATTTTCATACTCATATCTGTCACTGTCCTTCATTATCATTTCACCATTATTTTCATGCATTCTCTATGATTAATTCTCTTTTCATATCATTCAGCTCGTTCTGATGTTCCCGTGCCGCAGATTACATTGCAATATCTGCCACTTTACAAACGCATTATTGCACACAGATTTTCTATCCTATAATAAATTGGAATGCATTGAAAAAGGGATTAAATCCTCTGCCTGCGCATCGCAACCTAATCCCTCTCCTCTACCTATCTTTTGCTGTTACTCTCTTACTTGATTACATGAATCCATCCTTCAGGTGCCTCGATACGTCCCATCTGGATACCTGTCAGTGTATCATACAGCTTCTTGGTGACCGGTCCCATCTCGCTCATACCGCTCGGGAATGCGATCTCTTTGCCATGATCTACGATCTTGCCTACCGGAGAGATAACTGCTGCCGTACCGCACAGACCGCATTCTGCGAAATCTTTTACCTCTGCAAAAGGAACTTCTCTCTCTTCTACCTCTAATCCCAGATACTCTTTGGCTACTACCATCAAAGAACGTCTTGTGATAGACGGCAGGATACTGTTGGACTTCGGTGTAACCACTTTATTGTCTTTTGTTACAAACAGGAAGTTCGCGCCGCCTGTCTCTTCTACGTTCGTTCTGGTAGCTGCGTCTAAATACATGTTCTCGTCATAGCCTTCTTCATGCGCCGTTACAATCGCATGTAAGCTCATAGCATAATTTAAGCCTGCCTTAATATGACCTGTACCGTGCGGTGCTGCTCTGTCGAAATCACTCACTTTGATGGTCAACGGTTTTACACCGCCTTTGAAGTAAGGGCCTACCGGTGTAGCAAAGATTCTGAACTGGTACTCATCTGCCGGTTTCACACCGATTACGGAAGAACTGCCGAACATATACGGACGAATATATAAAGTTGCACCGGAACCGTATGGCGGCACATATGCCTCATTGGCTGCCACTACATCAGTAACCGCCTGTACGAAACGATCCTTAGGAAATACCGGCATCTCCAGTCTCTTACAGGAATCTTCCATACGCTGTGCATTTAAATCAGGACGGAAACATACGATATGTCCATCCTCTGTTGTATAAGCCTTTAAGCCCTCAAAACATGTCTGCGCATACTGGAACACACCGGCACATTCATTGATTGTAATATTAGCATCGGATACAAGCGCTCCTTCATCCCATGCTCCATTCTTATAATTTGCTACAAATCTCTTGTCTGTCTCCTGATATCCAAATCCAAGATTTGCCCAGTCAATGTTTTTCTTTTCCATTTTCCCAAACTCCTTTTCCCTCAAAGTATCTTACCCTATTCTTTTATAAGCTTTCCTGTAAAAGCTTTCATGAATAAGCAAAATCAACTGTGCTCTGCACACTATACTTAATATTATACTTTTATGAATAAAAGTCAAGATACAACGTCCTGATTCTGCCGGAAAACGTTACAGTTCACACTCCATGTCAGTTTTAGCTCATTATTCAGAATATCCAGTCTGAACAATAACCGGAAAACAGTTCTCATGATGCAGTCTGAGCAGAAACTCTCTCATACTACAGCACCGCATTTACAATTTCCAGTGCGATATCATAAGCATAATCCTTAACCGCTTTCTCACACAGACGAAGCATTTTCTGATCCGATTCCGGTCTTTCGTATTTCTTAAGCTCGATAATCTTCTCATTGGCACTGTCTGAATCAAAATCATCCAGCCTGTCCGCTAATTCCTGCAATGCTTTCTTCCACTCATCTTCCGTGATCTTCTTGATCAGAGTATCTTCCTCAACCTTCTTTGTGGACTCTGTTTTTTCCTCATGATCCAGGTATACCTTCAAACTCTCACGCATGGTTCTCATCATGCTGAAAAGAATCGGCGAACGGACTTCCACATCCTCAAGCTGTCCCGCCTTACTCATCTTTTCCAGTGTGAATGCTTCATCGGCCAGGTCATCTGCTCCCACATTTCTGGCATTTCCTTTTAAGGAATGTACTATGATGGCATAGCCCGGCATATCACCTTTCTTTAAGAAATCCTGTAAGGCCTCTTCCTTCTCCTTCAGTATTGTATGGAAATCAAGAAGTACTTTACCGTAAAGTGCCTTGTCACCATTCATGTATTTTAATCCGTTACGAATATTGAAACCGATCATGTACAACTGGCTTTCTTTGATGCTCAGCGCCATCTCGGCATCCTCTTTCTCATAGTCTCTTCCCATATCCTGATCTTCGGTCAGATATACTACATTGTCCGGCAGATACTCGATCAGCATATTTTCGAACTTGTCCGCATCAATAGGCTTCGTAAGATAATCCTGAAAGCCTTCGTTGATATAGAATTCCCTGGCACCCGCCACCGCATTCGCCGTCAGGGCAATCACCGGGATGTCCCTGGAAGGATTGCCTTCCATCGCCCTGATTGCATGAAGCGTCTGCACACCGTCCATCACCGGCATCATATGGTCTAAGCAGATCAGATGATAGGTCTTACGCTTGATTAACGCCAGACATTCTTCTCCGCTGTTTGCCACATCGATCTGCAGTCTGGTCTGTTTCAAAAGCCCCTGCGCCACCGCAAGATTCATGGCATTATCATCCACGATCAGGATTCTTCCAAGGGGCGCGATAAATTTCTGCTGATAATTCTCCCGGCTTCTGAGGCTCTCCTTATACTGTTTCTCAAAATCGCCAAGTGGTTCCTTATCCACTACATGCTGCACAAGCTTAAAGGCAAATGCGGAGCCTTTACCGTAGACGCTCTGCACCTCCAGTTTGCCTCCCATCATCTCTACCAGACGATTGGTAATGGCAAGCCCGAGTCCTGTCCTTTTCCCTGAACTTCTAACTGTCGAATCCATACGCTGGAAAGCCCCGAACAACTTCGGCATATCCTGTTCCTTAATGCCGATACCGGTGTCTTTCACGATCACATCGATCTCTATCGCATCATCTTCAAGCTGCTTCCACCCAAGATGCAGCGTAACCCTTCCTTCCTCCGTAAACTTTACGGCATTGGACAGCAGATTACTGATAATCTGACGGATATGTATCTCATCCCCCATCAGTTTATAAGGAATATCATTTGCGATATCCAACACCAGATCCAGTTTCTTCTTGCGAAGCTGTATCGAAATACTGTTAATCAGATCATTGAGCAGAGAACTGACATCGTAGATTCCTTCCTTCAACTGCAGCTGCCCCGCTTCCAGCTTGGAGAAATCCAGAATATCACTGACTAATGTCAGCAGAATATTACCCGCCTGTCTGATATCCAGTGCGTATTCTTTGATCGCTTCATCCTGACTCTCACGTATGATTAATTCGTTTAATCCCAAAATCGTATTAATCGGTGTTCTCAATTCATGGGACATGTTGGCTAAGAATATGTCTCTGGCACCTTCCGCCTTCTTCGCCGCTTTCATAGCATCTTTTAATTCCACATCTTTTTGTTCCAACTGCTCTTTTGCCTGCAAAAGCGCGGATACCTTCACTTTATTTTTCTCTGCCGGTGTCTGCTTCATTTCCTGATTCATTTCGGCACACCCCTCCTTACTGTTATTTTCTCCCCTTTATCTATCTCCGCATATAGGCATTTACGAAACACACCACCTATATCTCCACATCTCATTTCCTGCGTTCATATTTTACAAATTCATATGCAATATCAAAATAAGTCTGTTCCTCGCTGTCCGCTGTGATCTCCCACTCGCCCGTCTCATCCAGATTGGGAAAATACGCATCCGCCTCATATTCATGGTCAATCTTGGTTACATGTGCCACATCACAGTAAGGAAGCATCATGCGGTAGACGCTCTCACCGCCGATAATATACACATCTTCACTGTTATACTTCTTAAGTTCTTCCAGTAATTCTTCTTTGCTGTGAACAATAATGGCATCCTTCACCTGATAATTCGGATTGGTTGACAGGATAACATTTGTCCTGTTTTTCAAAGGCATACCCTGCGGGAATGTCTCCAGTGTCTTTCTGCCGAGTACCACCACTTTACCCGTAGTTTCCTGTCTGAACATTTTATGATCTGCGGGAATACTGACAAGAAGGCTGTTCCTGCAGCCGATCGCCCAGTTGTTGTCTACTGCTACGATTAAATTCATATGTTGCTCCTTTCAAACCCTTTCCCACACTTAAATGGCAACGGGAATATTCTCTATCTGTGGTCCGGTCACATAATTTTCCACCTTCACGTCGTTTCTCGTAAACTGATAGAAATCCTTAATCTCCGGATTCAGCCAAAAGACAGGTGCCTCATAAGCCGGTCTTGCGATCAGTTCCTCAATCAGCGGAATATGCCTGTCATAGATATGGGCGTCTGCAATCACATGTACCAGCTCGCCCACCTCCATATCACAGACCTGAGCCAGCATATGAACAAGTACGGCATACTGCACCACGTTCCAGTTGTTGGCTGCAAGCACATCCTGTGAGCGCTGATTTAAAATAGCATTCAGTGTCAGCTTATCGTGTCCCTTCTTCTGTGTCACATTAAACGTCATACTATAAGCACACGGGTACAAATTCATCTCATGCAGATCCTGATGCACATAAATATTCGTCATAATACGGCGGCTGAAGGGATTGTTTTTCAGATCATAAATCACCCTGTCTACCTGATCCATCATCCCTTCTTTATACTGGTGCTTCACACCCATCTGATAGCCGTAAGCCTTGCCGATGGAACCATCCTCATCTGCCCATTCATCCCAGATATGGCTGTGTAAGTCATTCACGTTATTAGACTTCTGCTGCCAGATCCAGAGCATCTCATCCGTAGCGCTTTTCAAAGCAGTACGGCGCAGCGTAATTAAAGGAAACTCCTTCGATAAATCATAACGGTTGACGACACCGAATTTCTTAATCGTATAAGCGGGCGTACCGTCCTCCCAGTGGGGTCTGACCTTCTCACCCTCCGTACTGGTTCCATTCTCCAGAATATCCTTGCACATATTAATAAAAATCTGATCTGCTGCACTCATGATTTTGTTAATCCCTTTCCCATTTATCGCACAATGAATTGATCTGATCCGCGAACTTCGCCAGATCCTTATTGGCACCGCCCTCATTCTTATGGATAACGGCAATAAGTCTCTGTCCGCTGGCAAGCAGCCTTGCGAAGACATCCGATACACCGTGGGCTTTCTTCTTCACTGCCACAGGCTCTGCCTCATAAATAAAGCTGCTGCTTATCAAATCAAATCTTGTACCGCTGTAAGGCGCATAGGCACTGATGCCGTGCTCGATTTTCAGGCATTCGGTAAACAACTTGCAGACACTGTCTTCACCATGTACCACAAACACTTTCTTAGGCTTCTGTGTAAAACCTTCTACCCAGTTGATTAGTCCGTTCTTGTCCGCATGACCACTCATACCCGCAAGCTTCATGATCCGGGAACGGATTTCTATAGGCTCCCCGAACAGCTTCACCTCTTTGGCACCCTCCACAATCGCGCGGCCAAGGGTTCCCACTGCCTGATATCCCACAAACAGGATCGTACATTCCGGTCGCCACAGATTGTGCTTCAGGTGATGTCTGATACGTCCCGCCTCGCACATACCGGAAGCGGATATAATTACCTTCGGTGTATTTTCAAAATTGATCGCCTTGGATTCCTCACTGGTAATCGCAAGCTTAAGCCCCGGAAATGTGATGGGATTAATGCCCTGTTTCACCAGATCCATAGCTTCTTCATCAAAACAATCGAATTCATTCTTCTGGAAAATTCCGGTAGCTTCCACCGCCAGCGGACTGTCCACATAAACGGGAAAATCCTCATGTCCCTTCACCAGACGGTCAGCTTTAATCTGCCGGAGGAAATACAGCATTTCCTGCGTTCTTCCCACTGCGAAAGAAGGAATCACCACATTACCGCCTTGGTCAAAGGTCTCCTTAAGGATCTTCGTCAGTTCCCCGATGTAATCCGGTCTCTCTTCCCCGTGCAGCCTGTCACCGTAGGTGGATTCCATAACCACATAATCCGCCTCCGCCGTCAGCTTCGGATCTTTGATCAGAGGCTGATCGTAATTGCCGATATCACCGGAAAATACGATTTTCTTCGTTATACCATCCTCTGTAGCCCAGACCTCGATACTGGAGGAACCCAGCAGATGCCCGATATCCGTAAATCTTATTTTCACACCGTCACAGACGGTCACTTCACTGTCATAATCGCAGGGAACAAGCCTTCTGATTGTTCCGTCCGCATCTTCCATCGTATAAAGCGGCTCCACCAGCGCATTGTTGGCACTACGCTTCGCCTTACGATTCTTCCATTCCGCTTCCTGCATCTGAATATGTGCACAGTCACGAAGCATGATGCTGCACAGATCACAGGTCGCCGACGTGGCATATATCTGCCCTCTGAATCCCCTCGCATACAGCAGAGGAAGCATACCGGAGTGATCCACATGTGCATGTGTCAGGAACACATAATCTATCAATGCAGGCTCCACCGGCAGTTCACAGTTCTCAAAAGCCTGGCTTCCCTGCTCCATACCATAGTCCACCAACATATTTTTCTCACCGACACGCAGGTAATGACAACTGCCAGTCACCTCATGATCGGCCCCAATAAACATAAGTTCCATAAGTAACCCTCCTATTTATTTATCATACCATTTTTTAAATGATGCGTAAATCTTTTCCAGAATATCTTTTCAGATTTCTTTCTTAGTCCTGCGGGAATCCGGCGCAACTTTTTCCCCTCTCCCATACAATAAAGTAAGGCTATCATAAAGGGGACCACCCCATGTTTCACATATTCCCTGCCTTGATGTTCTTTCTCCTTGCGGTCACCCTGGATTCCCTGACTGCCGGATTAACCTACGGTACCCGCAGGGTTCACATCAAGACTATATCTTATATCATTCTGATCTGCGTACCGGCACTCTTTATCACCGCCGCCAACCGAATCGGCTCACTGCTTGCCTGTCTGCTGCCTCCCGGAGCGCTTCCGTGGATTTCCTTCACTCTTCTGCTCGTGCTTGGCATGAGCAAACTGGCAGAAAGCCTGATCCGTTATCTGGCAGGAAAACACCCCAGTCTCTCCAGAAACTGGGGTTGCAAAATCAAGCAGATCAACATTATCTTTACCATCTATCTGTCACCCGAAGACGCCAATCAGGAGGATCTGCAGACGCTGAGCGCCAAAGAAGCGCTTCTTCTCAGTCTGGCCCTTTCCTTGGACAGCATTCTGGTGGGTATGGCTTTTACCGCAGAACCTGTCTCATGGGTTCTTCTTTTCTTCCTTGCCGTACTTTTCAATCTGTTCTTTTTCCTGCTTGGTTACTTCCTTGGGCATTTCCTCTGTCATCTGTTTCATGTAGATCTCTCCTGGCTCAGCGGTTTATTCCTTCTTCTGCTGGCACTACATGCTCTCGCATAACAGGCGCCTCCGCACTCTCTTTATGACGGCTCCTGCCCACGGCTACAAGCAGCTCATGAACAATTAACGGTGTGGCGGACAGGGCAATTAACTGCACCCACTCCGTCATACTCAGGCGCACCGTTCCGAATAATTGAATCAACGGTGATATCTCAGTCACGGCTATCTGTAACAGGATTCCCGCCGCAAAGGCAATTATCATATAGGGATTATTCCTGTGATTCATTTTGAATACGGAACGGTTCACATCCCTCATACCTATGGCATGAAATAACTGACTGATTCCCAACACCATAAAAGCATGGGTCTGCGCCTGTGCCAGCACCGCAGAAATCTTAAGTCCTTCCAAAATATTATGTAAACTCACAGGCAGGCCTTCCGCCAAAATTCTGTCATACGGCACTTTCAGAAATGCTGCCAGACTCACACCGCCAATCACCAGCCCGTAACAGATCACACACATCAGTCCTCCTTTGGCGAACAGGGAATCCTCTTTCCTGCGGGGCGGTTCCCGCATCAGGACTTCCGTCTCATTGTCATCCACTCCCAGCGCCAGTGCCGGCAGCGAATCCGTAATCAGATTGATCCACAGAATAAAGCTTGCTTTTAAAGGGCTGGGCAGACCGGCGGCAATAGTAAGCAGCATCGTTATAATCTCCCCCAGATTGGAGGACAGCAGAAAGAGCACCGATTTCCTGATATTCTCATAGATACCCCTGCCTTCCTTAATGGCCAGATGAATGGTAGCAAAATTGTCATCCATCAAAATAAAATCCGCTGCCCCTCGCGCCACATCGGTACCGTTTAATCCCATGGCAATACCGATGTCTGCCGCCTGCAAAGAAGGAGCATCGTTCACACCGTCTCCTGTCATCGCCACTGTCCTGCCTAATGTCCGGTACCCCTCCACGATCCGTACCTTGTGCTCCGGTGTCACTCTGGCAAACACTTTAAGGGCCGGCAATTTCTGTAAGAAGCTATGATCCTTCATATGATCCAGTTCCCTTCCCGTAATACACTCTGCGGTACTTGAAGCAATTCCCAGCTCTTTCGCAATGGAAAATGCCGTATCCGGATGATCCCCCGTAATCATCACCGTGGACACGCCTGCATGTTTAAACGCCTCCACCGCTTCTATCGCCTCCGGTCTGACAGGGTCCTGCATACTGATCAGTCCCAGGAAAATCATATGCTTTTCTTCCATACTTCCATGAAGCTCCATGGCAAGTGCCATAACACGTCTTCCATCAGCCATCAGCCGTTTCTGCATACGAACCACTTCGTCCCGGTCAGACTGCTGCATATCCGCCACCTGTCCGTATCTGTACAGGCTGTCACAGCCTTCCAGAATCCGTTCTGCCGCTCCTTTGGAATAAGCGATTCTCTCTGTCCCCTCCTGATGTACCGTCGTCATCATTTTACGTCCGGAATCAAACCCTTTCTCATCCACACGGGGATAACGGCTTCTGATCTGTTCAATGGCCGCTCCGCATTCCTGCGCCATATAGAGCAGCGCCATCTCCGTAGGGTCTCCCAGACTTCCTTCTTCTGTTATGATGCCGTCATTACACAAAACGCTTCCCAGAATAAAATGTTTTAAGCACGGGTCAGTTTCCTGTCCTTGCACCGCCGAAGCGAAAAGTCCCTCAAACCGCTCCCGTTTCGTGAGTCTGCCTTCTAGATAACATTCTGTTACTGTCATTTTATTCTGTGTTAAAGTGCCTGTCTTATCCGAGCACACCACCTCCACGGCACCCAGCGTCTCTACCGATGCCAGTTTGCGGACAATAGTTCTGGCGCGAACCATACGGGATACGCAGAGCGCCAGCACGATCGTGACGATGGCAGGCAGTCCCTCCGGCACGGCTGCCACTGCCAAAGATACCGAAGTAAGCAGCATTTCTCCCACATCCCGTTTCTGCAGTACGGCAACCAGAAATAAAAGCACGCAGATCCCCACTGCCAGGGCACTGAGCACTTTCCCCAGTTCTCCAAGTTTGATCTGCAGCGGTGTCAGCTTCTCCTTGCCGCTATGCAGCATATCCGCGATATGACCGATACGGGTATCCATGCCGGTTGCCACCACAATTCCTTTGCCCCGTCCCTTGGTCACATAGGTGGACATATATGCCATATTCATACAACTGTTATCTCCCTGCACCTCCACCACATGCTCCGCATCCTTTTCCACGGCAACAGACTCTCCTGTAAGGGTAGACTCTTCCACATAAATCCCCTGTGTCTCAATTAATCTCAGATCCGCCGGAATCATATTACCGGCTTCTAACAGCACGATATCCCCCTGTACCAGATCCTCTGCCGGAATCTTAAGGCGCTCCCCGTCCCGCACGACAACCGCCTGCGGTGTGGATATTTTCTTCAGTGCTTCCACCGCTCTGCCCGCCTTACCTTCCTGTATGATCCCTATGGTAGCATTGAGCGCAACTACCGTGACAATAATGACCGCATCCCCGATCTCCCGAAGCATTACAGAGATCGCCATAGCCACTACCAGAATCAGAATCAGAGGGTCATTCAACTGCTCCAGAATCATCTGGCCCACACTTTTCTTCTCCTGATCCTTAAGCTTATTGGCACCGTATTTCGCCTTGCGCTCCATTGCCTCTCTGCGGCTAAGTCCCAGCTCTCTGTCCGTTCCCAGGCTACGGATCACATCCGACGCCGTTTTCATCTCATACATTCGCACTCCTCCTACCTCTTTAAATATGTCGTCTCAATGGCACAGGCTTGTCATTACTCTGTAACATATATGTAGAAAAGCTATTTAATATTACACATTATGTAAACTTTATTTAATAATTTGTCCTACTTTTCCCATTGTAAATTCTGTCTGCCGCCACTATAATAAATTGCAAATCAATGATAATAAACTTGAAAGGCATAATACATGTCCATGATAAATTCCATACTGATTATAGAAGATGACTCAGCTCTGGCAGCGGGACTTACCAGAGCGTTAACTTATGAGAACCAGATTGCAGACTCCTGCAGAAGCATTGCTGCCGCAAGAGCCAAATTAGAACATACTTCTTATGATTTACTGCTCTTAGATATCAATCTGCCTGACGGAAGCGGGCTGGATTTTCTCGCCGAACTGAAAACAGCCTATAAGGTTCCCGTCATTTTACTGACTGCCAACGACATGGAAACCGACATTGTCACAGGCCTGGAAGCAGGTGCCGATGACTATATCACCAAACCCTTCTCCCTCGCCGTACTCCGCGCCAGGGTAAATGCCAGACTAAGAGCATCCGTCACCGGGAACACTTGCAACATACAGCCCGGAGCCGCCGGGCAATCGGCTGGTCATACTGCTGCCCCGCTGTGCTTTGACGATTACAGCTTTGATTTTGAGCGAATGGTCTTCACTCATGCGGGCATCAACGTGGAACTTAGTAAAACAGAACAAAAACTTCTGCGCCTGCTTGTAGAAAATGCCGGAAACACCCTTTCCCGCAGCACTTTGATAGACCGCATCTGGACAGATGGGGCTGCCTATGTAGATGAAAACGCCCTGTCCGTGACAGTCAAAAGACTGCGGGACAAGCTTTCCGCGCAGAATTATATCAAAACCGTTTATGGTATCGGATATTCGTGGGTCGATCCCTCAGACTGAGAACATCCGTCTGCCATGAAAACATCACCAGCCAGAAAACATAATAGTTGATTGCAAAACTCGCTTAGGTTTATTGAAATATGCACAACAAAAGTTATGTTGTGACGAGTTTCACAAACGCCTATAAAAATTTAAGTTCATAAGGAGAATCCACACTATGTTAAACAGCCAACAGCTTCTGTCTCTATGCATTATTGCAGACCTGCTTGTTATTCTGCTATTTCTGACTCTGATCGTCGTCTCCTATTTTCATACGTGGAAAACCATGAAACATTTAAATGCGATGCTGGATGCCGCCATTAACGGCTCTTTTCAGGAAATGCATATGGATGAATCCATGCTCTCTTCTCTGGAAAGCAAATTTGCCGCTTATCTTTCCGCACAGGAAACTGCCTCCATGCATGTGGCAGAAGAGAAAAACACGATCAAAGAGCTGATTTCCGATATTTCACACCAGACCAAAACACCGATTGCCAATATCATGCTTTACACAGAACTTCTCTCAGAGCAGGAACAGCTCATATCGCCGCAAGGCAGAGACTATCTCACAGCACTTCATACACAGACCGAAAAACTGAATTTCCTGATTTCTTCCCTGATTAAAATGTCCCGTCTGGAGACGGATGTCTTCGTACTACATCCGGTTCCCACCCCCATTTTGCCGGTGCTTGTAGAAGTAATACGGCAGCTTGCGCCGAAGGCACAGGCTAAAGGGCTGCGCATGTTTCTGCCTTTTGACAGCCCAAACACATCCGGCAATACCCACACGCACAATGTGTCCGCTTCTCTTGGCCCGGATACCATTTTTACGGCGGACACATTGTCTGATACAGTCAACGCCTGTGCACAATCCGCTGATCTGACTGCTGTCTTTGACCCCAAATGGACACAGGAAGCACTTTTTAATCTGGTGGACAACGCCGTCAAATATACGAAACAAGGCAGTATCACTATAGATGTTACCCTCTTTGAACTGTTCTGCCGCATCACCATAACCGATACCGGTATCGGCATTGCCGAAGAAGAACATGCTAAAATTTTCTCCCGATTCTATCGGTCTGCACAGGTGTCGGAACAGGAGGGTGTCGGAATCGGGCTATACCTGACACGGGAAATCATCAGTCGTCAGGGCGGCTATCTCAAACTGACCTCCGCACCCGATGAAGGTTCCTCCTTTGCTGTCTATCTGCCCAGATAACAATTCTTTCAAAACTGTAAGAATTTTACCTCTCCTACGAAAGACTCTGGAAAGATTGTTTTGCTAGAATGACTTCGTCAGAAGGAAGCGCATAGAATAAAGCCTCTTTCAAAAGCATCTCAGAAGCAATGGATTACAATGCAGAATATTTCTGCGCAGAGTGCTTCCAAAGCGTGCGCTTCGGAACAGGAGGAAATTATGACAATATTATCTACCACGGAACTAAGAAAAATATACGGCAGCGGTGAAAGTGAAGTCCGCGCCCTGGACGGCGTGAATCTGTCTGTCGAAAAAGGAGAATTCGTTGCCATCGTCGGCACAAGCGGCAGCGGCAAATCCACACT
The DNA here is from genome assembly GCA_017936885.1 of Lachnospiraceae bacterium. Taxonomy (GTDB): domain Bacteria; phylum Bacillota; class Clostridia; order Lachnospirales; family Lachnospiraceae; genus UBA3282. Next base: position 126,116 of record JAGBEO010000004.1, read on the forward strand.
GCTTCATATGCTGGGTGGATTGGACCGCCCTACAAACGGTTCCGTTACCGTTGACGGCAAAGAAATCTTTTCCTTAAAGGATGAAGCCCTTACCATTTTCCGCCGCCGGAAAATCGGCTTTGTGTTCCAGCAGTACAATCTGGTTCCGGTCTTAAATGTCTACGAAAATATCGTACTGCCCATACAGCTTGACGGCGGCGCCATCGATGAAACGTATTTAAACTCTATCATTGAAACACTGGGGTTGCAGAGCAAACTGGCAAACCTCCCCAACAACCTCTCCGGCGGACAGCAGCAGCGTGTCGCTATCGCAAGGGCACTGGCTTCCAAGCCTGCGATCATCCTCGCCGACGAGCCTACCGGCAATTTGGACAGCAAGACCTCGCAGGATGTCCTTGGACTTCTGAAGATCACAAGCAAGAAATTCTCCCAGACTATCGTGATGATCACCCACAACGAAGAAATTGCACAGCTTGCCGACCGTATCATCCGCATCGAGGATGGTAAAATCGTCTCCGGTAACGATCGGGGTGTCACTGGCACTGATCAACTTATCTCTGGCTCCGGTCAGGAAAGGCAGGTGTAGGGCAGCCATGAGTCTTAACGTTGCAAACAAAAAAGTCATACGCCACATCAGCTTCCGGAGCATGAAAACGGCAAAAACAAGAAATATTGTTGCCGTCCTCGCTATCGCACTGACCACGGTTTTATTCACGGCGCTTTTTACCATCGCCATGTCCATTTCCAACAGCTTTGAACAGAGTAATTTCAGGCAGGCGGGCGGCTACAGCCACGGTACTTTCAAATATCTGACAGAAGAACAGAAGGATCTGCTGAAAACCGATACTATGATACAAAAATACGGCTGCCGTCTCGTACTCGGTCTTCTCTCTGAGGAACCCTTTAACAAAGCTCATGTAGAAGTCAGCTACTGTGATGAACAGGAAGCAGATTTCTATTTTCTGCACCCCGAAAAGGGACGTTTGCCAAAGGAAGGCACGAAAGAAGCGGCAACCGACACAAGAGTTCTATCCCTGCTTGGCATCGAGCCGGAGATCGGCACGGAATTCACCCTGACGATTGACGTGGACGGTGTTCCGGTCACAGAGACCTTTACCCTCTGCGGTTATTGGGAATATGATGAAGCAATTGTGGCAAGCCATGTGCTGCTGCCTGAAGATCTGGTGAAAGAAATTCTTGCGAAAACAGACCGTCCCAATCCCAGTAATTGGATCGGGGTTTACTATCTGGATGTTATGTTCGAGAATTCTCTTCATATCGAAGATGACATGAAGACCGTTCTTTCCCATTACGGTTATCAGGCGGATGACAGCTCCCAGACAGAGGATTATCTCGCCATCGGCGTCAACTGGGGTTACGTTGGCGCACAGCTTAACGGCAATATGGACCCCCTTACCGTGCTCTCCATCATTGCGATGCTGTTACTGATTATTTTTACAGGCTATCTGATCATTTATAATGTTTTTCAGATCTCTGTCTCCAACGACATCCGGTTTTATGGATTATTAAAAACCATCGGGACAACCGGACGCCAGATCAGGCGCATGGTTTTCCATCAGGCAGTTATGCTCTCCGCAATCGGTATTCCCATCGGACTGCTCCTTGGCTACGGCATCGGCGCGCTGTTGGTTCCGATCGTGATTTCCACGCTGGATGGCATTCCCTCAACTGATCTGTCCATAAACCCGCTTATTTTCGTGATCGCCGCCCTCTTTTCCCTGATCACCGTCACGATCTCCTGCCGGAAACCGGGTAAAATGGCAGCCAAAGTATCTCCTATCGAGGCAGTCCGCTACACGGAACGAACCGGCGGGAAGAAGACAAAGCGCAGGGTAAAAACAGGCGCTTCCATTCCGAAAATGGCATGGGCGAATCTGGGTAGGAACCGGAAAAAGACTGTAATTACTGTTTTGTCCTTATCTCTTGCCGTAGTATTATTGAACCTGATGTTTACCTTTACAGGCGGTTTTGATATGGATAAATATATCAGTAAGTTTCTTTCCAACGATTTCACGCTGGCAGATGCCAGTTATATGAACTCATCCCACTGGTCAGGCGAAGGGCTCCCAGAAGAAGCCATTTCCGCCGTCACACAGGCAGGCAGCATTGCAGAGGGCGGCAGAACCTACGGAAAGGTAAGCCTCATCTCCGAATTTGTAACAGAAGAAGCCCTGCGGGCATACTACTCTGGTTATCCAGAGACGATTGTTGACGCCAGAGTCAACGGATGCGAAGTCGTAGACGGGCTGCTGCAGACCGATGTACAGCTCTACGGTATGGAACCTTTTTGCCTGGATAGTCTGATCCTATTGGAAGGCGATCTCTCCAAACTCTATGAAGAGGGCGATTATATCGCCGCCGTCTATTTGCTGGATGACTATGACCACATGATGCCGCATACCAACTGGGCTAAGGTGGGGGATAAAGTCAGACTCCGCTACACAGAGGAATGGGAATATTACAATCCCGAAACCGGTGTGATTTACGAGAATCCCGATCCGGAAAACGACACCTTCAAAGCCCGTTCCGTCAAATATCAGGATAAAGAATATGAAGTGGTGGCTCTGGTTGCCGTTCCGAACGGTCTCTCCTACCGTTATTACGGAAACGATACCTTTGTCTTAAATGCAGACCCCTTTAAGCGCGACACCGGCACGGACACCATCATGTATTATACCTTTAATATGGAAGAGGGTGCCGTTCCCGCTATGGAAAGCTTTTTAGCGGACTTTACAGACAAAGTGATGCCTCAGTATGACTATGAAAGCCAGAACTCCTATGCGGAGGAATTTGATTCCTTTAGAACGATGTTCCTCATCATGGGAAGTGTACTGAGCTTTATCATCGGGCTGGTTGGTATCCTGAACTTCCTCAATGCGATCTTAACAAGCATCCTCACAAGGCATCGGGAATTTGCGGTTTTACAGTCTGTCGGCATGACCGGCAAGCAGTTAAAAACCATGCTGGTAACAGAAGGGCTGCTGCTCGCTCTAGGCTCAGTTGTATTTTCCTTCCTTTTTGTCCTTGCGACAGGACCCTTATGCTCCAATATGTTCAGCAGTATATTCTGGTTTTTCACCTACCGCTTTACCATACTGCCGGTAATTGTGATCGCACCGTTTTTCGCACTGCTGGGCGCACTGATACCGCTTGTTACTTATCGGTACAGTTCTAAGAAATCTATTGTAGAGAGGCTTCGGGAAGCGGAATAAAGATGCAGACCGTATAACATTTGCTTTCCGCGGGCATACTCTTGGCAGAAAGGAAGGTACTGCCATATGAACAATTCTAAAAATAAAGCTAAAAACGTCTATGACGACGGAAATATTCCGAAGACTGATCTGCCAAAGAACGCAAATCAGGATGAAAGCGTAGAACCGCTGCCGGAATCAACCCGTCCCAGAAAAGACGGTCCCGGAGGCGAAGACGGAGATAATTAATCAATTTATCGGAGGACCGCTGATACATTGTCAAGCAGCAATCCTATCCATGAAAAAGGGCAAACGTGAAAGTTTGTCCTTTTTTTCGTCGGAAAATATTTCTCTATGTTAAAATATTAAAATGTTAAAACATCACGGCAGTATCTTGAAAAACTCCATACAAAACTCAAAGGCATGTGATATAATAATCAACATGAAATTGTAATACTACTATTTAAAAAATTTTTTCAAGAAACTGCAACGGAATCATTTTGTTTCTTACATTATAGGTGAAAGGCTTTTTTAGAACTTTATCATTAAAAACATGGAGGGAAGCAAAATGAAGAAATTAGTTTGTATCGGTATGACGGCACTGGTGATACTTTTCACTCTGGCGGGATGCTCAACCGAGAGTACGGTAAGTTCTGACAATGCAGGTAGTACTTCAATGAACAAGGTGGTTGTAAATTTTGAGGGAACAGTTACCGCAGTAAACGGAGATGAAATCACGTTGGAAAATGGCAAAATTGTTGTCATTTCTTCTGATACGGTCTTTGCGGGCGATCCGGATACTAACAATGAGGTCCGTGAAGAAATTATTGTCGGCAACTTCATGCAAGGCTATACAGAAGATGATCCTGATTCCGAACAAGTATCTGCTGACAAAATTTATTACAATGCGGCTGCACGGTGACTCCAAAGTTTCCGAAATCACTGCATCCCGCATTCATATCATCGCATATTAAGAGAAGCGAAGATGGTGCAGAGACAAGCCTTTTGCCTCTGCACCGTCTAATTTAAGAGAGGATCCAATATGACAGATCAAACAATTATTGATTTGTTTTGGCAGCGTTCGGAGGATGCTATACGAAACACATCACAAAAATATGGAAAGTATCTGACAAAAATTGCAATGAATATCCTCAATTATTATGAAGAATCCGAGGAATGCGTCAACGATACTTATTTTACGGCATGGGAACAGATTCCTCCTGATTATCCTCAAAAACTACTCCCATACTTAGGGCGTATCACCAGATGTTTGGCATTGAATCGTTATGATTATTTGACTGCTCAAAAACGAAATGTTGAGTTTACGCTGCAATTATCCGAACTTGAAGAATGTTTAACGACAACAGAGTCCATCGAAACGCAATATGAGTCCGGCGAAGTGGCATCAATCATCTCTTCATTTTTGAGAATGCAAAACTCTGATGTTCGCAATATTTTTATCCGGCGTTATTGGTTTTCTGATAGTATCACAGAAATTGCCGCTCGTTTTAATATGAGTGAAAGCAAAGTGAAATCTACGCTCTTTCGCACAAGGAAACGATTAAAGAAACATCTTGAAAGTGAAGGATACCATGTATGAACCAAAAAGAATTCTATCAGGAGATCGGTAATATAGATGATGACCTGATTCAAGCAGCAAATAAAGATTATGGGTTAAAACATAATGTACGAGTGCTCTATCGCATTGCTTGGGCAGCAGCCTGTTTGTGCCTGATTTGCGGTGGAATTTTGTTTGGATTACAGAAAGACACTCTTTATATTAACGATATCTCCATACCGATGGCTTCCAAAGTTATTGTTCCTACAGATGAAAACACAAAGATCATTCCTATGACCTATCAGGAGTTACTTGCTTATTATGGAATGGAACAACTACCCGATTCTTTGGGAGAAGAATTGACAAGAGAAGAACAATCTTATTTTGTTCTTTATAAGGATCAAGAAGATAACGTTTTGTGTGATACAAATATTTTGTATTACAACAGCAGCGACAACAGCATGACATTATCAATTACCCTTGCCAAAGCAAATGAGCCTTCCAATACTTTCCATGGAGATATAAAGCGGTCTAAAATTAACGGCGTTTCTATGATACTCGCATCCACAGATCAAACAGCATATTGGGCAAGTTTCAAATTGAATGATATATCATTCAAAATAACTTCCTATGGTTTGAACGAGGAATCTTTCCTCAATATAGTAAAAGAGTTTATCCGATTTGTAAAATAGAAGAAGATAAAGGCCCGCTAATCTATAACATTGTGGGAATAAACAACTTATGGAACCGTAAGTTTGCCAACGGTAAAATTAAAAACTGCGAAGCTTATCACTTCCGTCATCTACCGTATTCTCAATGGACTTAATTACCACGTAATATCCCACATTAGCGTTAACCTCTACATACACCCGGTCATTCACCTTGTGCCCCAATAACGCCTTGCCAAGCGGAGACTCCGTGCTGATAAGCCCCTCTAAGGAATTGCCACGCACCGTTGTTACCAATTTATATTTCTCCGTAATGTTGTCCTCCTCGAAGAATACCTCTACCGTATTGTTCATACCGACTTCATCTTCTGCCGATTCATCAGACACTACAACCGCCGTCTTAATCATTCTCTCCAGATAGCGGATACGGCTTTCATTCTGATTCTTAAATTTCTTCGCCGCATAGTACTCGAAATTCTCACTCAAGTCCCCTTGCGCTCTTGCTTCCTTGACATCCTCAAGCGCATTTTTACGCACCACAAGCTTACGGTATTCAATTTCCTCTTCCATCTTTTGGATGTCCTGTTTCGTCAATTCATTATGCATGATCCGTTCTCCCCACTTATCAACATTATACTATATCCCTTCAAAAGCCTTACACTCAGAATATTCACCTGTCCAGCTCGCCAAAAACAAAGAATCCTGCGAAGCACAGGATTCTCTGACTGTCTATATCATTCATAACAGAAGCTTATTTGCCGCTTACCATGTACTCAAGAAGACGGTTTACATCGTCAGGATCATGTGCTACGATCTCCATCTCCGGAATCATATTATCCGCAAAAAGCTTAGTAAGCGCTACATACTTTGTCAACTGGGATTTCAGATTTAATCTGTCACCCTCTGCCGTTACAAGCTCTACAGTTCCTTTACACTTGTTTACAACTTCGAAAAACTTTTCAGGATCGTCAATGTTCATTACTTTCATGATTTTTTCCTCCTCATGCTCTCTTCTTTATATTATTTCTTTGTACACTTTACATATTACACATTTTGGTCGTCTTGTCAAATGATTTTATAAATAAACAAAAAATATGCAAAAACACAAAATAGAAATGCTGTCATTCTCAACGTTTCCACTGAATTAAGAAGAACGCGAGACGAACTCGAATTTTTTCCCAAAAGCAGAATTTTCTGACAATTGCGTTCCATCGGAAAGCGGAAGTTTTGATATCATTACGCAGCATTTCGATGATGCCGTGTCGCACATGAACAACAGCCTGAGGTATCTTGTCGCTGCGAAGAATACTGACTGGATGCAGGATTATGATGCGTTGCTGGCGTGATCCGGTATAGTGCATAGGGCTCGGAAGCCCTGATCGGCAGTTTCATACATAATTTGATCGCGGTGCTGGTCTTCCGCTTCTTTTGCGTGGAATTGATAAAATATTTCCTAAATTTGACAAAATGTGATATACTGCTTGTGTTACCGCCCCGATACTGGCAACAGGAAGGGGGTGTCTGTGTGGATGTACTTTGTTCTTTTTTAGTCGCCGTCGCGGCTGGCGTAGCCTGCCACTACGTCATCAAGTGGTTAGACGGCGATGAATAATCGGTAACTAGCCCAAACGGTTGACTTCTCCGCAAAAGAAGAAGAACCTCCGATTGTACCGCAAATACAGTCGGGGGTTCGTTCTTTTTGTGTCTGCATAGATAATACTTTGTCTTTTTGCCTACGGCAATTATAGCATATGCAAATGGCAAATGCAATAAACATTGAAAACAAAAAATATCGATTCTGTGAAGGACACCCAGTATGTTTATACGCTCGTGAAGGAAGATTTCAAAACCGGGGAGCGTGCAAAACGGACAAAAAGTATTATTCTTTCAGACCTAACCTGAAAGTACTGATAGCCCTAACACGATTAAACGTCATACACAGCATTATAAGCGTTATTTTGAACAGTCGGGACTACATAATATGCCAGTCCGCCGGATCGATACACTCTTATTAGAATCCGAATGCAACCGCCTTGTAAAAGAATACAGCATGACAAGAAAAGAATGGAATAATGTAAAAACTATTCTTATAGGCTGTTTTGAGTATGCCACTCGAAAAAAGTACATCACAGCCAATCCAATGGATGATGTAAAAATCCTTGTGAAATATCGGCAGATAGTGAAAAAGACGGGAAAAACAGAAACCTATAACACGGAAGAATTAGAAAACCTGAATAAGTATCTTGATACAATGTATGCAGAAACAGAAGATGTGGTTTTTCTAGCCGTCAAAATAAATTTCCTGTTAGGTCTGCGGGTTGGTGAATTGGTCGCTCTGAAATGGGAAGACTGTAAGGAACAATCTCACATTCATGTTGTACGTGAGGAAGTCAGAAATCAGGAAACAAACTGTTATGATGTGGTGGAGCATACGAAGACAAACCGTGACCGTTATGTGGTACTTGTTCCTAAAGCGATATCTATTTTGGAGAAAATACCAAAACAGGGTAGCTATATCTTTATGAGGGATGGGGAACGAATTACTACCAGGCAGATTGCATATGTACTTGAAAAATATGCACAGCGACAAGGGATGACAACCAAAAGCACACACAAGATGCGAAAGACCTATGCAAGCAACCTAAACGCGAACGGTGTACCTTTGGATTGTATCAGGGAGATGCTGGGGCATAGCAGTCTGTCAACCACACTTGGATATATATACAACCCGCTTACAGAATCAGAGACATATAATCTCATAGCCAAGGCTTTATAGACTGTCTTCAACTGTCTTCAAATTTGCAGACACACAAAAAAAGCGGAAACGCCGTATTTATCAGCGTTTCCACACTTTTAGAAAGAGCGCGAGACGGGACTCGAACCCGCGACCCCGACCTTGGCAAGGTCGTGCTCCACCAACTGAGCCACTCGCGCATATACTTGTCTGAGTTATTTTTGTTTCTGTATCCCTCGGACAAGTATTAATATACTATATAGCTTTTACTTTGTCAATAAAAAATTTTAATTTTTTTAAATTCAATAATCTTTTTAAATTTTTCTAAATATATATGCAACTTATTAGGTTTTCAGACAATTCCACCAAATCCCAATTCAGTTAACATAACTATTTCTTTCCCCTGATATATACCTACTCAAGCTTCTCGGCACACTTAATTCGATAAATACGTCTTAAGGACTCATCGATTCTCTCCTCGGAAATCGTACCGTCCTGCACTGCTGCCAGCAGCGCATCATATGCCTCATTAAAATCCTCCGGCATCAGCAGCATGTCGGCTCCTGCCTCAATCGCTTTGACTGCTGCCTCCTCTGAAGTATAATAATCCGTAATCGCTGTCATATCCAGCGCATCTGTAATAATAACACCCTCAAAACCCAATTCGCCGCGCAGAATATCTGTCATAACCTTCTCCGATAAGGAGCTGGGCACACCATCCTCATCAAGCGCAGACGCCGTTATATGGCTTACCATTACGAAATCCGCACCCGCTTCGATACCGGCCTGAAAAGGTACAAAATCCGTCCCCCGCATCTCTTCCAAGGTCTTGGTTATCTCCACTCTTCCGTCATGGGTATCCTCAGAAGCACTGCCGATTCCCGGAAAATGTTTCAGGCATGAACTGACACCGGTACCCTCGATACCTTCTACCATATTAGCAACCATACCGCCTACGGTCTGTGCGTCCGATCCAAATGCACGGTCCTCCAATACACTGCTTCCACCTTCCGGAACCACATCGGCTACCGGTGCAAAATCTACATTGAATCCGATTTCTTTCAAATATGCACCGATCGTAACTCCCGACTCGTAGGCCTGCGCCGTGTCACCGCCGGCTCCAATCATTGCCATGTCGTCCACCTGTATCACTTCAATATCGCTGTTAGCGACCCTGCTGACAGAACCGCCTTCTTCATCTACCGCTAAAAAGATAGGGTATTTACTCATTGACGCCGTATTGGACAGCATCTCCATAATCTGCTCTTTATCGGAAATATTTTTATCAAAATAAATCAGACCGCCAACGGCATATTGATTCAAAGCTTCCTGCGTACCATTTCCTGCCTGTATGGCTGTTGAAACACCGGTGATTGCTTCCGGAGTCACTACAAAAAGCCCTGCAACTTTATCTTCTATCGGCATCTCAGAGATATAGGCTTCTACCACTTCTCCCAGATAATCCTCTTCCTCTTCTGTTCCCTCCGTGATCGTCTCAGGCGTATCAATCACCATTTCCTGAGCTGCCTGTGCTTCCTCCTCTGCCTGCTGCTGTGCCAGTGCCTCCGCCTGCTTCTTATCCTGAATGCGCGAAGAAATCTTCATACCAACGACTACACCACCTGCAACAAAAGCTGCCAAAAAAATCAAAACCACAGAATAAGAAATGATCTGATTACGGATTCTTCTTCGACGGCGATAAGCACGACGGTCATCCTCGTCTTCCTCTATTTCTTCATCGTCATCAATATCTTCCTCATCGCCGTCATCTTCATCCTCTTCATCTTCGTCGATGTCTTCATCTTCGTCTTCTTCTATTTCATCATCATCCTCGATGTCTTCGTCCTCGTCATCTTCTAATGTTTCATCTTCATACTCTTCATCGTATTCCTCGTCAGAGTATCCCTTTCTTTTATGAAATAATTTTCCCATGCCAATCTCCATTCTTATTCAACCTGCGAATTTTATGTATACTATAACCTATTTTTAGGGAAAAAGCCACCTCTATTTTCTTAATTCACCAAATATCCACATATTTCCCCATATCGTTTCATCTGCCATTGATCCTGCCAGACACACTGCACATTTTTTACTCTGTCTAACTATTCAGATCACTTCTGATGTACATCCGATTTTTGCGCACGGCGAAGCGGGTACCAATTCTTCTAAGAATCAATACCCGCTTCTAAACTATACTATCCAATGGTTCTTACCTCCACTTTTCTTCTTTCGTATTCTTTCCATTCTTCTTTCGTATGCATATACTATAACGTCTTCTTTCATCTTCTCTTCTGTGATTCGTTACTTTTTCTTATGTACTCGACTACGTTCTCTTTGTTTTGTCATTGGTTCCTTATTCATTTGTACTTTAAATGGATGGTTAAGTTATGTTTTTGGTGGTCCGTACCTCTCTTTCTTTAGGATATCTATGTGAATTTGTTTTGTTTATGTCTTTATTATATCATCTGATTTTTATTTGTCAACACATTTTTTCATTTTTTTATTTATTTTTGCAATTCGCATTAAAATATGGCAAATTTTCACATTTTTAGTTTTTATTTCCTATTGTTTGCAGTTTATTTAACATATCTTGTATTATATCTTTTGTTAATGATATACTTTAATCAATATTAGTACATAAATTGCTTTATATACAAAGCGACACAGAAATGAGGGATACTATGTCACACAAACAAACCGCTCTGTCCAAACAGGCAGAGGTAATCATCCGCAACTTAGAGAAACGCAATATGGAAGGATACTATTTCCAGTCCGCAGCCGACTGCACTCAGGCTATTTTAAAAGAAATGCCGAAAGGTTCCGTCATCGGCTGGGGCGGCAGCGAAAGTGTCAAAGAATCAGGGCTGATGGACGCCATTCATAACGAAGATTATGAACTGATTGACCGTGCCGCCGCTAAGACACCGGAGGAATCCAGACAGATATATGCCAGAACCGTTCTCGCCGACTATTATCTGATGAGTACCAACGCCATAACCTTAGACGGCGAACTGATCAACATAGACGGCAACGGCAACCGTGTTGCCTGCCTGATCCAGGGACCAAGTCATGTCATTTTAGTTGTGGGCATGAACAAGGTTGTCACCGACATCGAGAGCGGTGTTGCCAGAGTCCGCAATATGGCTTCCCCCGCCAACGCAATCCGGTTAAATAGGAATCTTGCCTGTGCTGCAACAGGCGTATGCCATAATTGTCTCTCCCCTGAGTGCTTCTGCAACCAGATCGTCATAACAAGGCGCAGCATGCATATGGGAAGAATTAAAGTATACCTGGTGGGTGAAGAGCTGGGATATTAGATTTGAATTTCAGATTTTGAATCTTATATTGAAACACTTCTTAAAGCAAGACCGTTTAAAACAAGACTGACAAAATCTTACCCAAGGCAAAATGAAACAGGACTCTGCACACCCCCTGCGCAAAGTCCTGTTTCTATGTAACCTTCTCTAAAAATCAGGTATTATGCATTCAAACGTTCCAGCTTGTCTTTCAGATCAGAGGAAATAGTGCTTACCATATCTGCCGATGCTGCAATTTCCTCTGTGGATGCTGCCAAATTAGTCACTCTTACATTAACACCGTCAATAATATCAATCAGCTTACTTGCATTTTGAAGCAGATTCTCAATTGCATTCTGTATCTGTTCCTTATTCTGATCACTGTCGCTCGCCGTATCTTTCGAATGATCCGCCAGTTTCTTAATGTTCTCAGCAATAATCGCAAAGCCTCTTCCCGCTTCACCTGCTCTTGCAGCCTCAATACTTGCATTCAGAGACAATAAATTCGTCTCTTCAGCCACATCCGTAATTTCAGTATTGTTTTCTTCCAATCTGGTCAACAGCTCCTTAATCTTCTCAAGTGCAGTTTTCAGATCATCACAGAAAGTTACCACATCACTCATAGATGCAGAGATACCTGTACTTTCTTCCGCATTACTGTTATTGCCGATAGACATTTCCGTAATGGAAGAATCCAGACTCTCGAAATCTACGGAAACCTCTGAGATCAATTGCGCAATCAGCTCATTCTTAGACTGGATTTCAGCATTCTTGCCTTCCATCTCTTTAGCCATCTGTCTTGCAAGCTCGCCCTCTTTCTCTACTTCGCCCTTGACATACTGAATACAGTTATCTTTATGATTGCAGCCGTTATGAATTGCCTTCGCCATCTGTTTACAGGTGGCATATCCACATGCCGAACAGTTAATATGCTGCTCTTTTTTTGTATGTTTCTCCATGGAAGCATAGATCGCATCCAATTCTGCAGTACTGGGTTTTTCAATGATAAGTCCTTTAGATTTATCACTATAATGTCTGATAAAATCATTGATATCCAGGTTTTTAAACTGCTTATTCAGGCAGGCAAGTCTCTGCTTCGGAGAAAGATTTCTGCTCCAGGTATGCTTTCTTCCCGTTTTCTTGCTTGCCGACTTGATTTTCTGTAATTCATAGAGCGTATCGTCGGTCGTGGTTTTCTCCTTTTCCACTCCGGTACCATAGATACATCCCTTTGCACAATTCAGTGCATCTACCATGAACGGAAGATCTTTCTTACCAAGTACTCTCTCTTTATAATCCTCTAGAAATTCATAGGCGTGCTTCTCACCTTCAATCTGTCTGATGAATACGTCTTCGCCGCAGAACCAATACACGTTTTCTTTCAAACCGCCCGGCATCGGATAGATAGAACCTAAACCGTACTCGATTTCATCCGTCACCTTCGGGCCTGAAATATTATGCTTTCTTACATATTCCATTAAATGATCGAAGGTCACGTTATAAGAAACATATCCGCCGCAATTCGGATCATCGATCTCATTCTTCTTCGCAATACACGGACTGATGAAAGCAAGCTTATCCGTTATCTTCATATACTTCTTCGCATAGATCGCACCGCACATCATAGGGGAATGAATCGGTACCAGACTCGGAATCAGTTCCGGAATATACTTCTCAATATACCCTACCACTGCCGGACACGGCTGGGAAATACCACCTGTGAAATTATTGCTCTGTAATATACTTAATATACCCCCATGTCGTAATATCCGCGCCAAAACTGATACTGATAATACGATTAACACCTAACTGCTTTAAGCCGCCCAAAACTGTTTCATACTCTTTGGGATAGTTTGCAAGAAATGCCGGTGCAAGCAAAAGAGAAATTTTCTCGCCCTTCTTTAAATCCTCAAAGAACCGGTCCGTATCATCAATATAGCTTCTGGCATCGTGTGCACAGGCATCAAAACATGCGCCGCAGCTAATACATGCGTTACCATCCACAACAATTTTATTCTGTCCGTTCTCCTCTACTGCACGATTAGCAGTAAGAACAGGGCATGCTGAAATACATTTATTGCATCCCACACAATTATCATTGGTATATACCAATGCATCTACTAACTGATTTGCCATGAATACCCCTCCAAGCCATTCTATTACTAAAATCAGTATTATTTTTATTATTTTTCATAACAACAATTAACATATAAAAATATAACATATTTTTTCAAAAAAATAAAGTTTTTTCGTGTATTTTATACAATACATTCTTATTTTTGCAAACATTTCAAACAAAAATACCGAATGATGCAAAGTGAATACTCTGCGCCATCCGGCATTTTCATTATATTATAATATGATAACTGAAATATATTCTGATAAAAGCTTAGATCTGGGAAAGAACAAAAATATCATAAATTGCCTTGATCGCTGCCTCAAAATCCGCATTTGCCACGCCGATAATGATGTTAAGCTCGCTGGAACCCTGATCGATCATCTTAACGTTGACATTGGCATGTGCCAGCGCGGAGAAGATTCTGCCCGCTGTACCTCTGGTAGACTTCATGCCGCGTCCTACCACCGCAATCAGTGCAAAATCACCCTCGATATCGATGGAGTCCGGATCTGCTAGACGGTGAATGGCAGATACCACCTGCTGTTCTTTGTGCATAAACTCATCCTGATGCACGAATACAGTCATGGTATCGATACCTGATGGAACATGCTCGAAGGAAATACCGTTCTCTTCAAATGCCTGCAATACCTTGCGTCCGAATCCGATTTCAGAGTTCATCATATCTTTCTCAATATTAACTGCACAGAAGCCCTTCTTACCTGCAATACCCGTAATCACATACTTCGGCTTCTGACAGGTGCTCTCCACGATCCAGGTTCCGTTATCCTCCGGTGCATTGGTGTTGCGGATGTTAATCGGAATACCTTCTCTTCTGACCGGGAAGATCGCATCTTCATGCAGCACGGATGCCCCCATATATGCCAGCTCACGCAGTTCTCTATAGGTAATGGTCTCGATGCCTTCCGGTTTATAGATGATTCTCGGATCTGTGATCAGAAAGCCTGATACATCCGTCCAGTTCTCATATACATTCGCTTTAATTGCTCTTGCTACAATAGAACCTGTGATATCGGAACCGCCTCTGGAGAAAGTCTTGACCCTTCCATCCGCGTATGCACCGTAAAATCCCGGAATAACCGCAGCCTCCACTCCTTCCAGTCTCCTGCGCAGATTCTGGTTCGTAGTTTCCGAATCAAACTCACCGTTCTCATCGAAAAGAATGACTTCCGCCGCGTCAATAAATTCATATCCCAGATAGTTGGCCATGATAATACCGTTTAAATACTCACCTCTGGATGCCGCATAGTTGGTACCAGCTTTTTCCTTAAACATTTTCTCAATCGTCTTAAACTCAGCTTCCAGAGAAAGCTTTAACTCTAACCCGTCAATAATCTCCTGGTATCTTTCCTGAATCGCTTTCAGCTCTTTCTTGAAATCTTTGTCCTGCTCTGCCAGATCATAACAGCCATACAGCATGTCCGTTACCTTGGTATCATCAGAAGATCTTTTACCCGGTGCAGAAGGAACCACAAACTTACGCTCCTTATCTGCACGGATGATGGCACCTACTTTCTTAAACTGTTCTGCACTTGCCAGTGAACTTCCGCCAAACTTAACAACTTTTCTCATAGATAAATCTCTGCCTTTCCCTCATATAGTATATTCGTATATATTATATCATTTTAAGCCATAATACGGATTCTGTTAATGCATCCGCCGGCTTTTTCGATTTTTTCATTAAATTCTTTCTCGCTCAGCACCTGTGTCATAAAGGCAAATTCTTCTGCAAATCCCACATTCACCTCTGCCAGGGAACCGAATGCTTCCATCGCGGCTTCTCTCTGACCGGCATTTACCCTGACGAAGAATTTGCGCTTCGCATCCGCAATATCAGCCACTTTCACATTCTCCATATCCCAGAAACACATAATGGTTTTACCCTGATGTCTCGCACAGTCTACCACATCCGATACTACCGCACTGGCAGTAGGAAGCTTACCCGCGCCACGTCCGTAGTACATGGAATCTCCTAACATATTGCCATGCACATACACAGCGTTAAACACATCGCTGACGCTGTAAAGCGGATGTTCTTTGGAGATCATAAAAGGCGCTACCATAGCAAAGAATCCGTCCTCCGTATCCCTGCTCATAGCAAGCAGCTTCACAGACTTATTCATCTGTTTCGCATACTTGAAATCCGCAGAAGAAATCTTCGTAATTCCCTCTGTATAGATATCTTCATACTTCACGTTTTTGCCGCACATCAGTGAAGAAAGAATTGCAATCTTACGGCAGGCATCGTAGCCCTCCACATCGGCTTCCGGATTACGCTCGGCGTATCCCTTATCCTGCGCCTCTTTTAATACCTCCGCAAAGTCCGCGCCTTCCTTGTCCATCTTTGTTAAAATATAGTTGGTAGTACCGTTTAAAATACCGGTAATTCCGTCAATTTTCTCCGCTGTCAGAGAGTAGTTTAACGGACGGATAATCGGGATTCCTCCGCCCACACTTGCCTCGAACAAATAATTGCAATGATGATCCTTCGCAATCTGAATCAGCTCCGGTCCGTGGTTCGCCACCAGCTCTTTATTGGAAGTACATACACTCTTGCCGGCAAGCAGTGCCTGCCTTGTAAAGTCATAGGCAGGCTTAAGGCCGCCCATTGTCTCACAAATAATCGCCACCTCCGGATCATTCAAAATGACATTATAGTCGTGTACAACTTTCTCTTCATAAGGATCTCCGGGAAAATCACGCAAGTCCAAAATGTACTTTACGTTCAATTCCTCGCCCGCCTTCTTATTGATATCTGCTTTGTTTGTCTCAATAACCTCTACTACACCGCTTCCTACCGTGCCGTATCCTAATACTGCTACCTGAATCATAATTTTTTCCTTTCCTACTCCCTGGCTATTATCTTAACATTGTGTACACCCTGCTTGGCTTCCATCGCTTCAATCATCTTCGACATATCGCCTGTCGTGGGCAGTACCTGTACGCTCAGACTAAGAGACGCTACTCCGTTAATCGGTATACTCTGATGAATTGTTAAGATGTTGGCTCCAAATTCAGCAATAATCTTCAATACATCGGACAACAGCCCTGTCTCATCATCCATCTGAAAAATAAGGGTAATGGTTGTCCCCTGAGAATTATCATGAAAGGGGAAAATATCATCCTTATATTTATAGAAGGAACTCCGGCTGATTCCGACTTCGTCCACCGCTTCCTGTACCGACAACACTTTTCCGGACTCCACCAGTCGTTTGGCTTCTACAACCTTTAATAGAACCTCCGGAACCGCTTTCTGTTTTACTACATAATATCCGGTTGTTTCCTGCATCTTAATACCTATAACTTTCTCTCATTCTGCAGTTTTTGTGTTTACATGGCGTACATCTGTGTTTGTATGTCTCTGTGCAAAAGACACTTGTTTGTCACCGAGGGATATTCTAACACACTTACTATTTTATGGCAACCCTGAATATTATTTTTCTTCCTGTTTCTTTCTGTTTCTCTCTGTTTTGGCTTTAAGTTTCACCGGAGGGTTCCTTACGGATAAATTAGTCTTATGGCTTATTGGCTACCGCTACTGCTTGAGCACTTTCCCATCACCTAAAAAAGAGATCCACCACATATTTGATGAATCTCTCTTGTCTTTCTTTTATCTATTCTTTTATTATATTATCTATTATTGCTCTGTAATATTATCATTCTCTCTTATCACGCCCTTAGATCAGCGGATACTTGTCTGTCAGAGTCTTGATGATCGCACGCGCCTTCTCAATTCCGGCTTCTCCTTCTTTGATCACGATAGAGATTGCCTCTGCAACCTGATCCATGTCTGCCGTGTTCAGGCCGCGGGAGGTTGCCGCCGGTGTTCCCAGACGGATACCGCTTGTTACGAACGGAGATTTCGGATCATTCGGAATCGTGTTCTTGTTGGCTGTAATATGTGCTTCGTCAAGCAGCTTCTCAACAGCCTTGCCTGTCAAATCATAAGTTGTCAGATCTACCAGCATCAAGTGGTTATCCGTACCGCCGGAGACGATCTTAATGCCCCTGCTCTGCAGTCCTTTGCACAGAGCCTGTGCATTGTCTGCAACGTTCTGCATATATGTCTTAAAATCCGGGGACAATGCTTCCTTGAAGCAAACTGCCTTAGCCGCAATAACATGCATCAGAGGGCCGCCCTGAATGCCCGGGAAAATAGCCTTATTGAAGTTATATTTATCTGCCACTTCCTGGCTGGACATAATCATACCGCCGCGGGGACCACGCAGTGTTTTATGTGTCGTTGTAGTTGTCACATGTGCGTACGGAATCGGGCTTGGGTGAAGACCTGCTGCCACAAGACCTGCGATGTGTGCGATGTCTACCATCAATACCGCACCGACTTCATCGGCGATTTCCCTGAATTTCTTGAAATCAATGGTTCTTGCATAAGCAGAAGCGCCTGCTACGATCATCTTCGGCTTACATTCCAATGCAATCTTACGTACATTATCATAATCAAGGAATCCGTCATCATTAACGCCGTAAGGTACACAGTTAAAATATTTACCGGACATATTAACTGGTGAACCGTGGGAAAGATGTCCGCCGTGGTCTAAGTTCATACCCATAAAGGTATCACCCGGCTCCATCACTGCAAAGAATACTGCCATATTGGCCTGTGCGCCGGAGTGCGGCTGTACATTGACATACTCACAGCCAAACAGTTCTTTGGCTCTGTCTCTTGCCAAATCCTCTACCACATCAACACACTCACATCCGCCGTAATATCTCTTACCCGGATAACCTTCCGCATATTTGTTAGTAAGCGGACTGCCCATAGCTGCCATAACTGCCTTGCTTACCCAGTTCTCAGAAGCAATCAGCTCAATGTGGGAATTCTGGCGCTGCTGCTCGTCCACGATAGCCTGTGCAATTTCAGGATCTACCATCTTCACTTCGTCTAATGAATACATTCCTTGTTCCTGCCTTTCTTTGTTCTGCTCATTTCTACTATAAAAAGTCAGTGTAAGTATATCACAAGGAAGGATTGGGACGCAATACATTATACGAGCTTCTTCGGTATAAAAGTTATGATATTCTGCTCATAAACTGCTGCCGCAGCCGCTGCACTCTTCTGTGCGGCACTACCCGTATCGGTATTCGTTGCCGTTTGGTCCGGGTTTAGGAAAGCCGCCATCCTCTGACTGCTTTCAGAAGCTTCCTGACGAGACATCTCTATCATAAATGCCCGCTGCGCCTGATGTCTTGCCTGCGATTCCTTTACCTGCTGCGCCAGCAGTTCTTTCATTCTGCGGTGACGCTTCTGCCACCATGTCTCTTCATCGTCATCCTTTGAGGAGGATTTACCACCCAAGCCTCCGGTTGGTATACTCTGACCGATATGCTGCTCAATGGAAGCGCCGAATTTCTCGGTACACAAATTGCTTACCCCGCTCAACATCGCCGGGAAATGTACGGATCTGTTTAATACGGTATACCCCAATACCCATGCTTCATAATCCGGGTCTTTCTTCATCTGCTCCCAGCCCTGCTCGGAAATAGACCAAATCTCCGTACAGTTGCGCTGGCTTACATCGAAGGGTATGCTGTCCATCATGGCAGTAATAAAGCGCTTGTATTCTTCCATCGTCATATCATCTCTGGAAACACCGTCCGCCCCGTTCTGCGTCAGAACGTTTCTGCCTGCTTTGACCATTCGGTCTACATTGGAAGTGCTTTCCGGATGTTTTCTCTTATATTCATCCACCACACTCTCCGTTTTGGTCCTGCTGCTTTCGCTGTCGCTCTTTGCGGTGTTTGTCGCTTTGTTTGCCGTGGCAGTCATTACATCGGAATAAGATTTCCGGCTTTTGTCTGTTTTCTGCATTATTCCTGCACTTGTTTGTCCGGCTGTATTGCTGCTGATTCCTGTAATACCATCCATACTTATACTCTCCTCTCTCTGCCAAAAGTTTGTTTCGCAATTAACCATGAAAATACTATGTTCCCTTTTATTTTCATATATCGGCAGAAAGGAACTGATTTTGTCCTGAAATGTCATGAAATCAGCTTATTTTATCACCAAAAGCGGACACGATCACTTAAATCCATCAGTCACGCTGTACACTCTTCGGATCTTATTAAACATTATGAATAGTTTTTCATAAAAAATTAAGAAAAGTTTATGGAAAACGTATTTTGACTTTTCTCTTTTATCTGCTATGATATCTTCTATGAACATGCAAACAAACATATATTGATAAGACGAATCCATCGTCAGATAAGGACGTGAAATCATGGAAAGATGCGCTCGAAAAAAATTTCAGCCGATTATAAATTTTTACCATGCATATAAACATGCCATTCCGCTTATTATCTACGGAATTATTTATATGTCATGGTTCGCTCATTTAGAAAAAACCGTCACCAGCCATTATAAAGTCATTCATGTGGCTTTGGATGACAAAATCCCGTTTTGTGAGGTATTTGTGATTCCCTACATGCTCTGGTTCGCCTATGTAGCAGTAGTCACACTGTATTTCTTCTTTAAGGATAAGGATGATTATTTCAGGACATGTACTTTCCTTTTTACCGGTATGACAATCTTTCTGTTAGTGTCCACCCTGTGGCCCAACGGTCATCACCTAAGACCTTATGTGATGCCCCGGGATAATATATTTACGCATTTGGTATCCATCATCTATCAGGCAGATACCCCTACTAACTTATGGCCGAGCATACATGTGTATAATTCCATAGGTTGTCATATTGCCGTTATGAAAAGCAAACATTTATCAGAGAAAAAAGGCATCCGTATTGCTTCTTTAATCCTCTGTGTTTCAATTATTATGTCAACTATGTTTATCAAACAGCACTCTGTATTTGATGTAACGACCGCTTTCATCATGGCGGCAATCATGTATGGTTTAGTATATGGTTCAGATGTACTGATCAATTTCTATCATAATCTGGCTAACAAAAACAAAAGGAAACCGGAAACTCTGTAAGAGGGCTTCCGGTTCTTTATTTCTTAATTAAATTTAAAAAATCTCTGGCATAGCTTATACCCTTCTACGGAAATTTTTCTTCCTCCCTTACCCGGCAGATTCATGGAATTGCCAAGCACACCATATCGCAGTCTGAAAAACAAGCCTTTGTCTTTCTGCTTAATATACTGCCATAATTCCTGTTTCTTTTCCAGATTCTCTTCCGTGTCGGAACGAATGAGCAGAATAGAAGAAATAACCGTAATGATTTCCAAATAATTGAGCATATAATTCTTCAATTTTCGTTTTCCATAGATCTTAGCCTTATTTTCCACCAGATAATCTATCATAATCTTATTGACCTTAATCTGCTGGTCAATTCTTGAAATCATAATCTGCTCATTCACAGATTGTCCTTCTCTTCCAATATAATAACGATAGAAATTCACATCCAGATAATACATATTCTTAACAAAAGGCAGCGGTTCAAACACAAAAATATTATCTACATAGAAAGTGTGCTCCGGCAGTTTTAATCCGCATTCCTTAAGTAATTTCGTTCGGAATATCACAGAATGCATAAGGATATACTGCCCCTTATGAAAATGCTTCACTTCATTCCAGCCAAAAATCTTATTCTCCGGCAGGGCATGACGATACTTCATTACTTTATTCTTCTTCTCGCCTTCCTTCTCATAAACGAAATTGCTGATAAGCATATCCAATGACAAACCGCCTGCCATAATATCCCGCAGTGTTTCAAGGATTTTACGGTAAGCACTTTCCTTCACCCAGTCATCACTGTCTACCACTTTAAAATACAGTCCTGTCGCATGTTCCAAGCCTGCATTAACCGCAGAGCCATGTCCTCCGTTTTCTTTATGGATTGCTTTCACAATAGAAGGATACATTGCCTCGTACTCATCAGCGATTGCTGCCGTTTTGTCCGTAGAACCGTCATCAACAATCAGGATCTCCACGTCTTCTCCCCCTACTAAAAGCGACTCAATGCACTTTTTCATATATTGCTCGGAATTGTAGCTCGGAATTGCTACAGATAATAATTTCATGCTATGTGCCCATACCTTTCTCTCATTGTTTATGTGACAATCCATTTATAGATAAATCCCATTATCCACCAATTCATTCTATCAATGGAAAAGTCTGTGAAATAACTTACCGGACTATTCTACCACATAAAACGATTCATTTACTTATCCATTTCTTAGGATTTTCTTATTTTTCAACCCTATCCTTTTGCATCATGCGGCTTTTTCATTCAGTCTCCTTCTGAATTCCCCGCTTCATTTCCATATAGTCCGCATATACGGCAAAAGCAGACGGAATCGGATAATTGGTCTTCGTCTCCATAGGGTCAATAAAGATAAACTCTCCGGTACTGTTCCCATCCTCCAGTTTACATAATTCATCAACTCTGATCACATATCCGCTCATATGCCATTCTTTATGTGTGAAAATATGTTTCGTATCTTCCAGTCTGCGAATGCGCAAAGGCTGTAATCCCAACTGTTTCAAATACTCTATTACTTCCGCTTCTTTTTTATGCCCCTCCAGCGAGGGAAATTCATACATTCCGGCAAGCAGTCCTTTCTCCGGTCTCTTATGGAGCGCCACTCTCTCCGCATCCTGTATGACAAGAATCGTCTTCTTCTCAATACTCCTTGGCTTCTTGGGCGCTTTCTTAGGAAATTCCAGCACACGGTTTTGTTTTCTTGCCTGACACAGCTGATTCCACGGACATTCTTCGCATTTCGCCATACCGTTCGGAATACACACCATGGCGCCAAGTTCCATCAAGGCCTGATTGAAGTCTCCCGGTCTGTCAGTGGGTATGACCTGACGCAATTCCTGTTCTATAGACTTCTTAACCTTCGCATCCAGAATATCCCTGTCATCTATCCGCAGTCTGGATAGAATTCTAAGCACATTACCGTCTACTGCCGGTACCGGATTGCCAAAGGCTATTGATGAAATAGCTCCTGCTGTATAGCTTCCGATTCCGGAAAGTTTACATAATTCATCGTAGTTCCCAGGCATTTTTCCGCCGTATTCCGACATAATAGTCATAGCCGCCTTTTTCAGATTACGTGCCCTGTTATAATAGCCAAGTCCTTCCCACAGTTTCAAAAGCTGTTCCTCGTCCACCTCCGCCAGACTGCGGATATCAGGAAGCTCTTTTAAAAATCTGTCATAATAGGGCTTAACCGCTTCTACTCTGGTCTGCTGCAGCATAATCTCAGACAGCCACACATGATAAGGCGTAGGTTCCTCACGCCATGGCAAAATACGTCTGCCCTTGTCATACCATGCAAGCAAAGGTTCTGCAATTTGATCCAGACTATCCAGAACCACCGGTACAGGCGTATGCACCCGTAAACTGTCCTTTTCTACGATACAGTCGTAGGCAAGCAGCTTCACTCCTGCACTTCTCGCTCTCTTAAGCGCCTCGCCGAAAGCCGGCTGTGTCTGCCAGTTTGGTTCCACATGCCTGATTCCTTCCATCTGCACTACAAAGACTAGATATGCCTCATAGCCCTGTGCCCGTGCTTCTATCAGTTCTTCCACATGCTTCACTGCCCTCTCAGAGGGTGCGTCCGGAAACGCTGCTATATTATCGGTTTCCAACGTGACACCCTTTACTTCTATAAATGCCTTCCTGCCGGAAGCACTCTCCAGATAAAAATCAAATCTCGAATTGCCGAACACCGTCTCCGGTCTGACCAGACTGACATCCTGATATAATCCACCTGAGGACAGCCATTCTCCTACCACTTTGTTAGGGGCGTTAGAATCCATATTGACCAGTCTTCCTGCCTTATCAACCGCCACCAGATCATAGGCGGTAGCCCTGTCGGGATTGTCACTCTTTTCCAGATAAACCTGTGCATGATCCTGCAGCAATTCCCTGCATCTGCCGGTATTTTTCACATGAACCTTAGTCTTCTGCCCTGCTATCTCAACATATGCTATAAACCGGTTAGGTCTTTCAATGAATTTCGCCGGAATTATCTCTTTATACTTCATATTATGTCAACCATCTGTTTCTATATTATCTTAATTATATATCAATATTATCCTGCATGATCATCTTACATTGTCTTCTATTGACGCTTCCACTCCCTCTGCCTTGCACAGGAAAGAATCCGTATCATAATTTCATCTTATAAATAACCCGGCAAGATACTAATAAAACAGCATATCCTAACAATCAACTGCTGTCTTCTGCCACTATCCCGCACAGCATATCCCTGTTCTTATATGGTACTCTTGCTGCCGGGACAACCTCCGATGCCGGTTTAGTATGTACCGACTGGTCATCGAAGAAGATATGGGCGTCAAACGCCTGCAGCACATCCTTCTTACGAATGCCACCCAAGAAGAACACTTCATCAATCCGCACGTTCCATGCCCGCAGCGTGCGAATAACTCTCTCATGCGCAGGTGCACATCTGGTCGTGACAAGGGCTGTTCTGATAGGTACCTCTTCCCCGGGGAAATCCTTCTGCAGCTCTGATAATGTCTTAAGGAATTTCGCAAAGGGTCCTGCCTTGAGCGGATTATTGGCATTACGCCTCTCATTCTCTTCAAAAGCTTCTAATCCCTGTTCCTGATAAATGCGCTCTGATTCATCCGAAAATAATACCGCATCCCCGTCAAAAGCAATTCTGATCTGACGGATCTGGTGATCACAGTCATAGGTTTGCAGCCCATCCGTACAGATAATACCTGCCGCGATATTAGAATCGATCGCCCGCTGCACATCATCCTCATAGGCAGACAGAAACAAATCGGTCTTAAATGCCGTCAGATATGGTGCAAGCGAGGCTCCGCTGGCAAGAACCGCTCTCGTTATATTCAGTCCGTAATATTCTATTGCCTTAAATACACGAAGCGAAGAATCCGGACTGTTTCTGGACATAATAATAACCTCTACGCTTCCTTCTTTACCTGGTAAATTATTCAAATTAAGCAAGGCTTTAATCAACGGAAATCCGGGACCCGGACGCAGCACCTCATCCTCATGCTCAATCTGATAGCTGCAATACGCCTCCACGCCGTCCGACTCATAAATTGTATTCTCGTAAGTTAAATCAAATAAAGCTCTCGAAGAAACACCCACTACCAGTTTATTCTCTAAATCATAGGCCATAGGAATACCTCCTGTATCAAATCATGTAGAATTCTCCGGGAGGTATCCTTCCAAGCTTGTAAAGTGTATCAGCACCTCTATGCACTAAACATCCGGGTACTAAGAAAATTAATGCTATCTTAGTCTGTTACACTCATACTTCTCAAAAGTCAGCAGACAGTTCTTAAGTTCCTCGTATCGCTCTTCCACATCACCTTCTTTGATCTCCAAATCAACGGCTACTGCCATCGTGTTGATCATCTCATCCGTAATCCGGTCATGCAGTGCTGCAAGGATACTAAGTCTCTGTTCATAAGTGTCCGCCTCTAAGAATTCCATCACCAGAGGATCAATATTCACTTCCTCAGATTCCGTCTCTGCCATCGCAACAGATTCTGTCCGGTATTCTTCCTCTTCACTGTCCATATCCTGCAGTAACTCGAAACGGTATTTCTGTTTCACATCCGGATATTTCACGTGATCAACCTCGTCCATAAACATAGCAAGGGGTCTGACATAGATTTCAAACGTATCATACATCGCCTGATATACTACCATCATCTCACCCGTCTCACTATGTCTTGCCAGACAACGGATCTGATATAAATTTCCTTTAAAATGTCTGTACATTTCCTGCGGCTTGGGATTATGTCTCATATATTGCTCCTATCTTCACATTAGAATTTCTTCAACAACTATCCTTTAGTATAATCCCAAATCATCAAAATGTCATTCGTTTCTCTCTATGAAACACTGTAAAATCGCCAAGAACATTTGTTCTGTTTCTATTTTAGAACAAATGTTCTACTATGTCAATAAAATCACAGTTCATAACAAAATTTACATATTCCGCTGTCAAATTCCATATCCGTTAAAGAACTGATTACCTCACTTTTTTCTTCCGCGCTCAGCTTCTCAAATTTTCTGTGATGCAGCAACACGGTATATTCCCGGCTTCCGTCCGCCTCGGTAATTCTTGTCATCGTAACACCGCAGTTATTGTATCCCTGTTCTTCCAACAGTTGTCTTGCCTCTTCCAGATATTCATCCTCCAGCACGGCATAATACCTGTTTGCCTTAGCACGCTCATTATTTTCCATACTGAATACAGTGCCTTTTACACAAAATACAATCACTAAAACAAGTAAAACGGTAATAACTCCAAATCCTCTCTTCATCGCCAACATCCTCTCTTATCCTTAACGTGATGAACCAAGTCTTTCTATGAGATGGCTCATGTAACCTTCAACATCCATGCCGCTTCCTTGCAGCACTTACTTTCTGCATTTAAGATACCACACGTCAAGTCCTATAAAACGGACTTAGTGAGCACAAAAAAAGCACTTGGATGATATTTCTTCTCCAAATGCTTTACAGTCAGCTTTTATTCCGTTTCAGCACAGCACGGTCTACTCAACCTTACGATATCTCTGAAAGATCTTGTCCTTACCGCATACATGCTTCGTGCCGTCCGCATCCGTAATAATATAGTCGCCTTCCCCGATAAAGGTACGTCCCCTGCGGCTCATGATATAAGGGCACACAATAGCGCCATTGTCTTTTGTTATCTTTACAAGAGTATCTGTGACAATCCATCCCTTTGTTACTACATCCACCCACAGTTCGAAGCCGTCTTCCATGCCTTTTCCGACCTCGTACTGCTCAACCTCTGATTCCATGGCTACTCGAATGCACTTCATATGCTTTCCTCCAATTTCTCCTCTCGCCCTGCGGCGGCTTCCACTTATATACGTTCTGCAGTTACTCTGCAATCGCCTTCTTAATCGCTGCCATCAGTTCATCATACGTCTCATAAGCGGGCAGTTCAGGGTTGTCCTTCTTAATCTGCTCTGTGCTCTTGAACAGGAATCCCGCTTTGCTTGCCTTAATCATACCCAGATCGTTATGGCTGTCGCCGCTGGCAATGGTCTCATAACCGATAGACTGCAATGCTTTCACCGTAGTCAGCTTGGAATTCTCAATCCGCATCTTAAATCCTGTGATCTCACCGTCCGGCGCCACCTCCAAGGAATTGCAGAAAATCGTAGGCCATCCCAGTTTCTTCATAAGCGGTCCTGCAAACTGTGTAAAGGTATCGCTGATGATGATAACCTGGGTCATACTTCTCAGTTCATCCAAAAACTCTTTCGCACCCGGAATCGGGTCAATCTTTGCAATCGTCTCCTGAATTTCTTTGAGTCCCAGTCCGTGCTCTTTTAAAATGCCGAGTCTCCACTTCATCAATTTATCATAATCCGGCTCGTCCCTGGTAGTTCTCTTAAGCTCCGGGATACCGCTCGCCTCCGCAAACGCAATCCATATCTCCGGTACCAATACCCCTTCCAAATCCAGACACACAATATTCATACTCATCGGTTACTCCTCCGTCTATATATACAAATTCTTTTCTCTTCATAAGTATAGTCCACTTGGCCTTCCTTCCGCAACTACATTTTCAAACAAAGTGAACATAGTATATAAATTTCCACTTTTCTCCCACTCTTCTCCATGAGTTAAATCGTATTTTGTAATCAGCGCCACATAGGTTTTGTCCGCTTTCAATTCCTCCGGATATCTGTTCGTATGGTCGCAAAACCATACCACAGTGCCTTCCATTCTCTTATCCGTCCCAAAAACTTTCTTAATCTCAATCTTCACAGAGTGGTCCGGCACTGTATCCTCCTTGGGAGAAAATTCCGCCGTCAGAATATAATCATCTTCCTTATACACCCCGGTATCAAACATACGTACATATTCCGGCACATAAGAGCCCCAATACCCTCTCTTCTCCGGTTTCAGGATATATGGCGCCTCCGGGAAATCCAAATCCTCTACCGTTGTATAGCGGTTATACCGGGGTGTTTTATAAATCCGATAATCCTACCTCTCCGCATCCCATACCTCGGTATCCGCTACGGTATCAGGCTTCTGGGTAACTGTGCCGATGGTGATAAAATCATCCTCATAGGCTCTCGAAAGTCTGTCGCTGGTAACCCAGAGGTTACCTCCTGCCACTAACATCACGGTCACGATCATAATAAGTATGATAATGAGTACAGACTGTAACGGGGTACGGAGCATCTGCTTCAAATAGTTTTTCATTCGGAATTGCCTTTCTGTTCATTTTCTGCTTTTTCAAGTTCATTCTCCGACAGAAACATAACCAATCTGACATGAACTATCTAAATTATTCCATATCAATTTTTTTAACCGTTTCATCTGTTACGGTTAATTATAACATAGCCATTAGATTGTTTACAAGCCAGCCGCATTTTTCCGGGAAAACCTTCTCAACGGACTAAAAAAGGATGCTGCGTATCAAAACGCAACATCCACCTTCACAGCCTTCTTCCCGGTCAGTGCTTCCGTCCGCTTATCGGGCTGTCCTGTTCCTACATAAAGTTCATATTTTCTACTGTCAAAGACATGCCTGCCTTCTTCGTTGACTGCATAGAAAGCACTGCCGTCTACCCGCATACTGACCCTCTTAGTCTCGCCTGCTTCCAGGCTGATTCTGGCAAATGCACACAGACTGTAATTCGGTACTGCATATTCGGATTCCAGATCCTTCACATATACCTGAACCACCTCATCCGTTGCAAATGTGCCGCGGTTTATGACTTCCGCTTCTAATACAATATCCCGGGAAGCAGTCTCCTGCGCCGCGGTTCCGCCCCCGGAAACCACTTCCGCATTCTGAATCTCCACATCCCCATAAGTCAATCCATACCCGAAA
Organism: Lachnospiraceae bacterium; assembly: GCA_017936885.1. GTDB lineage: Bacteria > Bacillota > Clostridia > Lachnospirales > Lachnospiraceae > UBA3282. The sequence continues at coordinate 154,536 of JAGBEO010000004.1, forward strand.
GGATACAATGCCTCTTCTTTCATGTACCGGTATGTTCTGCCCTTCATCGAGTAATCTTCAAAGTCCGGCAGTCCCTCCAGTGTCCGGTAAAAGGTTACCGGCAGCTTGCCTGACGGAGAACAGATTCCGAACAGAATATCCGCCACTGCCTTGCCGCCTCTGGCACCGGGATACCACAACTGCAAAACCGCATCTGCCTTTTCATCCGCAAGCGACAGATCAATGGCACTGCCTGCCATCAGACATACAACAGTAGGTCTGCCTACGGCAAGCACTGCATCCATCAAATCTCTTTGAGACTCGGGAAGCTGCAGATCCGTCTTATCTCCCGATGCGTAACTGTTTCCGGTATCACCTTCCTCACCTTCCAGCGTTTCATCCAGTCCCACGCAGAGCACTACCACATCACTGTGCTTTGCCACCGTAACCGCTTCCGCGATACGGTCATTTTTCCATGCCAACGGCTCCACACGATCCTTGAACAGATGCGCTCCTTCCGAATACAGAACTCTACTATTATGTCCGACTTTATCCTGTATTCCTTCTAAAATTGTTATGTATCTGGAGGATGTGCCGTGATAATTTCCTACAAGGGCAGCTCTGCTGTCAGCATTTGGCCCGATCACTCCGATTGTCTTACCATCCTCTTCCTTAAGCGGCAGAATACCGTTGTTTTTCAGAAGCACCACCGACTCTTTCGTCATCTGCTCTGCTATCCCAAGATGTTCTTCACATTCTACCTTTTCATAGGGAATCTCATCATACTCGCTGCCGTCAAAGAGCCCCAGTAAATATCTGGTTGTAAAGGCTCTCACCGCAGCCTCCGTAATCTCTTCCTCCGTCACGATACCTTCCTGCAATGCCTTCAAAAGATGCAGATAGGTTACGCCGCAGTTAATATCACAGCCTGCCTGAAGTGCCATAGCCGCAGACTCTTCCGCCGTATGGGTTACCATATGATGTTCATGAAAATCCTTGATCGCCCAGCAGTCCGATACAAAATGGCCCTTAAACTGCCATTCTCCGCGCAGGATATCCTGTATCAATGTCTTACTTCCGCAGCACGGTTCCCCATTGGTTCTGTTATAGGCACCCATGACCGCTTCCACATCCGCTTCCTGCACACATGCTTTAAAAGCCGGCAGATAAGTCTCCGCCATATCCTTTTTACTTGCTGTTGCATTGAATTCATGGCGCACCGCCTCGGGGCCGGAATGCACCGCGAAATGCTTGGCACAGGCTGCCGTTTTCAGGCCTTCGCCATCTCCCTGCAAACCTTCCACGTAAGCTACACCCATACGGGAAGTCAGATAAGGGTCTTCACCAAAGGTCTCGTGGCCTCTTCCCCATCTGGGATCTCTGAAAATATTCACATTGGGAGACCAGAAGGTTAATCCTTTATAAATGTCCCTGTCATTTTCCCCGGAAAATGCATTATATTTCGCTCTGCCCTCCGTGGCTGACACATCTCCCGCTTTCTTAATCAGTTCCGTATCGAAAGTCGCCGCCATACCGATCGCCTGTGGAAAACTGGTCGCCACTCCGGCCCTTGCCACACCGTGCAATGCCTCTCCCCACCAGTTATAAGCAGGGACACCGAGTCTCTCTATTGCCGGAGCGTCATATCTTAGCTGGGATGCCCGCTCTTCTATTGTCATTTGGCTGACTAATTTCTCTGCCTTTTGTCGTGCCTGCTGTCTTGCCCGTTCTCTCATTCTATTGCCATTTGCCATATCTGTCCTCCATGTCAGAGCTGTTTACCGTCTGGTTTATCGCCGGACCATTCTTAAACACGCGCTGCAAATTCGATTTACCCTTTTACCGCGCCTGCCGTCAGACCGTCTACAATCTGATTACTAAAGCAACAATATACCACGATTGTAGGGACAATTGCAATGATGATTGCCGCAAACATCTGTACATAGTTCGTGTTATAAGGTCCTACGAACTTTGACAGGGAAACTGGCAGTGTCTTCTTCATATCATCAGAGATAAATACCATTGCAAGAAGCAGTTCATTCCAGTTTGCCACAAAAGACATTAACCCGGTTACAAATAGTCCTGTCTTGGAAAGCGGTACCGCAATCGAGGTAAAGCACTTGTAAATGGAACAGCCGTCGATGCAGGCAGCCTCAAACAGTTCTTTAGGCATATTTTCAAAAAATCCTGTCATAATGAAAATAGTAATCGGCAGTGAAAATGTTGTATAGGGAATAATCAAACCCAGCAGATTATTATATAATCCGACTCCGGAAAAGGTCTTAAACAGCGGAATCAGTACACAATGCACCGGAACCATCATACCAATCATGAAGTATGTCATCATCAGTTTGGCAAATTTCCAGCGCAGTCTGGCAATTGCAAAAGCTGCCATGGAACCGATCACCATGCTCAGAGCCAATGTTACCACACAGACAATCGCGGAATTTAAAGTTGCCTTACCCAAATATCCCGCTGTCCACGCGAAAGTATAGTTCTCCCACTGTATCTGCTGCGGCAGAGCAAAAGGAGATGTAAAGATCTCCGAATTGTCCTTTAGGGAAACAAACAGCATCCACACAAGGGGCGCAAGATAGATAAAAGCAAGTATAATCAAGAATATGTAAATCGCTATTTTAGCTGCACTGATTTTTTTCATATTGTCTCCATCTTTCCTTTCTGTTCTTACATCTCATAAGGATCTACTTTAACGAATTTGTTGATAATAAATGTTGCAATCAGGCACAGTATCAAAAGGACAACGCCGATTGCGCTGGCGTAGCCGTACTTGAAATACTTAAAGCCTTGTGTATACAAATGTGTCGCAAGCACTTCCGTCTGATGATTCGGTCCTGCCTCCGTCATATTGAAAATCAAATCAAAGAACTTCAAAGAACCAATACAATTTAAGGACATTGCCGTGCCGACCATTGGTCTGATCAACGGCAGCGTAACATACAAGAATGCCTTCGGCTTAGTCGCGCCGTCTATATAGGACGCTTCGTACAGGCTCTTGTCAATTCCCGATATCTGCGCCATATAGAGCATCATCGACTGTCCAACATACTGCCACAATGCCACGAACGCAATTACCTTCATGGGCAGGTTGATAAAACCCGATACATCCATAAGCCATAAAGGCCCTTCAATTCCCCACTCGGCAAGAATCTGGTTAATGCCAAGCTTCGGGCTGAAAATGAACATCCACAGAAGACCTAACGCGGCCGATGATAAAACACAGGGCAGATAATATACATTCTTGAAAAAGTTTCTGCCTTTTTCAATGTTCGTTAGAAATGCCGCCAGTATCAGACCTATAACTAACTGTGACACACAGGAAAAAATCATAAAAAACATCGAATTCTTCAGTGCAATTCTCATGGTTTTATCATTCAAAAGCAGTTGCTTGTAATTTTCTAATCCAATAAACTCCGGTTTTGTCAATGCATCATAGCTGCAAAGCGAATAGTAAATCGACTGACAAATCGGAATAAACAAAACGAATGTAAATAACAGAAAAGCCGGTGCGACAAAAATAACAATCGCTTTTTTGTTTCTCAATAATTTGTCCATGCAAACCTCCACTCTTTTAGAAAAATGCGGGATTGGATTGCTCCAATCCCGCGGTCAATACCCTATAAACTAATTCATGAATTACTTCCAAACATTGTTAACATAGAAGTCCTCGATTGTCTGCAGTCCCTCTTCTACCGGAGTTCCCAGATAAATGGATACCATTGCATCATCAAATGCTGCACCTGCCTCAGTGGAAGCCAGTGACTCATTGTAGAAACCGAAAGTAGATTTCGCATTGCCGAATACATCCATAACATAAGCAAGCTGTGCCGGTGCAACGGACTCATCATAAGCAACTGTAGTTACCGGAATCTTACCGCCGATCTCAGCAGTATACTTCTGTGCCGTGTCATCTGTAAAATATTTCATAAATGCCAGTGCTGCTTCGGGATGCTCTGTTGTTGCACTCATAGCAAGACTGTCGGATTTCGCAATAACTCTGCCGTCTGTTCCAGGGAAAGCGAACACGCCGCACTTGTCCTCAAACTCAGGATTGGAACCGTTGATCTGTGCAATTGCCCAAGAACCCTGAATCAGCATTGCAGCCTCTCCGTTGTAGAAGTTTGCTGTAGCAACATCATTGGTATCGCCTGCTGCCGTAGGCTGGAAATACTTGGAAATCTCAAGCATCTTGTTAGCTGCGGAAACAACATTTGCATCTGTCCAGTGTGCGTCGCCTGCATTAATGGCATCCAGATCAACACCCTCTGCATCGCAAAGATAACCTGCTAACATGGATAAGCACCATGCAGTACCTGCTGAAATTGTAAGGGGTGTGTAGCCTGCATCCTGCAGTTTCTGACATGCATCAAGCATTCCATCCCAATCTGTCGGCATGGTATCAATACCTGCTGCTGCGAACATTTCTGTATTATAGAAGACGCAGGCTGCTGCAATGTTAAGCGGTATTGCATAAATCTTGCCGTCATAGGTCTGCTGTGAGAAAGCGCCCTCGCCGCCGTTGAAAGTATCAATCCAGCCGTCCTGTTTCAGATAATCTGTCAGGTCAGCAGTGATGCCGGGCTCTACGTATACGTCAAGGTTGGGACCGGGACTTACGATAAAGACATCCGGTGTCTGTCCGGAAGCTACCAATGCGTTCAGTTTGGTGTAATACTCTTCCAAGTTGGTAGTAACCGGTGTTACATGATATACGCCTTCATAATCTGCATTAAATCTGTCAACAACGTCCTTATAACCGATGGAAATAAGATCCTCTGTTGCATTCAGATCATCCCAGAACATCCATGTGATCTCTTCTGCTTCACCGCTTGCGGTATCTGCTGCCGCATCGCCTGTTTCTGCTGCATCTGTTTCTGCCTCTTCTGTCGCAGCCGCTGTGTCACCGTTTGATGCAGATGTTGAAGAATCACTTCCGCATCCCACTAAAAGTGAGGATACCATCGCTGCGCTCAACAAAACTGATAATACTCTTCTTTTCATTATCTAATAAACCTCCCTTGAAAATAATTGGTAACTAATTTCTGTTACGATTACAGCATATCAGAGTACAGCTCCATATTCTTTATAATAGTTGCTTGTTGTGTGTTAAAAATTGCTTTGTTTTCAATTCTTGTCATATGCTTTTTGTTTGTTTTTTATCATTTTTATTGCTTATTTTTGTGCGTTTTGTCTTTTTATCAAAATTCAGCCTGTCAATTATTGTGAGATTGCCATGTTTTTAAATTGATTTTTTAAACTTTTGTGTTATTATGAAATTATTAAAAAAGCAATTTTTATGAGTTATTGATATTGAATTGGCAAAAAATAGCAATTTTTAGTAATTGCAGAGCAACTTTTATAATACAATTACATTGATATCCATATATCAAGCGCAATTATTGTCACATATAACTTATCATTTAAAACCAATACCCTACTAAAACCGGAGGAACCCTGCATATGATCGAAACCTTAAACGGCATTAAAGAAACTGTCAATTTCAAACAAATCAAAGGATTTATGCTCTACGACAATACAGACTTTGAAGCATATCCCGCGCACTGGCATACACCGATCGAAATACTTATGCCGCTGAAAAACACTTATGAAATCACCTGCAAGAATGAAACTTTTATTTTACAGGAAGGGGATCTTCTTCTTATTAATTCCGGCGTCATTCACAGTCTGTCTGCTACAGAAGGGGAACGTCTGATTTTTCAGGCAGATTTCTCCATGCTGCATAATATGGCGGATATTGAGTCTGCCATTTCCAATATTCCTCCCGCTCTTCTTATTACCGGAGAAAACGCACCCGATATCCACGGAAGGCTCCGTGAGCTGATGTTAAATATTTACGAGGAATATTTCAGCGATTCCATTCTGGCAGGCGCCGCCATCTACTCTAAACTGATTGAAATGCTTGTACTGATCGGCAGAAAATACACCGGCGAAGGTATCAAATCCGATGTCACCTACACCAAGCAGAAGGAGTATACCGCTAAATTTATTTATGTCTGCCAGTACATACAGGATCACTGTACCGAAGACCTTTGTCTGGACGATGCGGCAAACCTCGCCGGTTTCAGCAAATATCATTTCACCAGACTGTTTAAAAATTTTACAGGGAATTCCTTCTATAAATACCTGAATAAGAAGAGAATAGAACATGCGGAGAAGCTTCTCGTGGACCCTGAAATATCTATCACTGAAGTTGCACTCCAGTCAGGATTCTCCAGCCTCTCCGCTTTTATAAGAATGTTCAAAATCATAAAAGACTGTACACCTACCGAGTTTCGGAACATGTACGAAGACTAGCGGTTCAAAACCATATGGCTTAGCCAGTGGTTTAGAACCGGTATAACAGGCTACTGCAGCATTTCACCCACAATCTTATTCACCAGACCGCCGTCCGCACGCCCTTTCACCTTTGGCATCAGTTCTTTCATAACCTTGCCTTTATCTTTACCGGTCGGGTTCTCAATACCGAGTGCGGAAAGCACCTCACGGATCGTCTCTTTGATCTCGTCCTCGCTCATCTGCGCCGGTGCAAACTCCTGATATACATCCAGTCTCTTCTGGCACTGCTCCTTGATATCCGTTCTGTCAGCAGGCGCCGTCTCCATGGTCTCTTTCGTCTGCTTGATCTCCTTGGCAATGACTTCGAACTCCTCAGTCTCCGTCAGATCAGCCCTCTTATCAATAGCCTTGTTCTTCAATGCGGACAGCAGCATGGAGAGAGAGTCTTTACGCTCCTTGTCCTTATTCTTCATAGCTGCTACCATTTCCTGTCTTACTTCATCAATCTTGCTCATTTTCACATACTTCCTTTCTTTCTCTACTCTAAATTATATCTGGGTATTTGCGAAACTCACTCAGGTTTGTTGAAATTGTATCCACATTCCCTATGTTAGTGGCTCCCTGCAAAAATAACAGCTATATCTTGTTCTCGGAACCATCGGTACCAGATTTTCCGCTGCGCAGTAACCGCAGATCACACATCTCTTGCCCTGGGGAACGGGATCTCCATCGAAAAGGCGCTCGGCAACGGCAAGACCGCCCGATGCCCTGTGAAGCCGCATCTGCTCTTCATATTTCTCTTTCTCATGTTCTCTCGCATCTGCCTCTGCTTTCTCCATCAGATATGCGGTGGTGGAGTGCCCATCCTCTTTCGCCTCTTCAATGGCAGATTTCTTACCGGTCTGATGCAGGCTTCTGCGCTGGTGAGCAGAACCGTTTCCCATATTTATATTTGTTCCGGCATTGGTACTTCTGCCCGCATATCTGTTATTTCCTTTGGGATTTGCCGTAGTCACTGTCGTATTGGGGATCTGTCCGTTTCCTTTCGGCCCTCCCGCGGCATCTTTCTGCTTCTTCTTAATAACCCACACAATGATGATAATGATAACAATTAATTCAAACACTGTTTTCTCCTCCGTCTTTTGGTTTACATAAATCCACAATGATTGTATCCCGATAAACTTATCATATAGTAATTGTATTCTATGACATGCTGCTGTATTTCACAATCAAAAGCTCTACACTCATGACATCGTTCATTCTGCCGGTCTTAACCGCTTCCTCTGCCTCCACGCAATCCTTAAGCGCCGTTCTGAGATCTGTCTCTTTAAACTTCGCTGCCTGTGCCACATATTTCCTGACAATAAATCCGGCAAGACCTACTTTCTCACCGACGGTATTGGCATCATAACCTTTGTTTTTCAATTCTTTTACCTGTAAGAGCATGTTGAATTGTCTGGTAATCAGATAAAGGATTCTCATCGGCGGCTCTTTTAAGGTCAAAAGATCATAGTACAGCTCCATCGCCTTCTTCTGCTGTTTGAGCGCCAGGGCATTAATCATATCAAAGATCTGATTGTTCACCTGTTTCGTGCAGATTGCCTCAATATCCTGCGCCGAAATCACATCCTTGTCCATACAGTAACACAGCAGTTTCTCCAGTTCCTTACGGATATTCTCCATGTCCGTTCCGGTCTTTTCCAGGAAAAGATTCAGGTCGCGCTCCGTGATATTCTTATTTTCCTTTTTCAAAAATCCCAAGATCCACCGCTTTAAGACGGACTCATCCTGTGCCTTAAATTCAATGGCACGCCCTTTCGCAGTAACCGCCTTATAAAGCTTACTGCGCTTATCCACTGTCGGTTCTATAAAAACGAAAAAGGCAGTCTCCGCAGGCGATGCCAAATACTCGGCAAGCTGTTCCCCACCATGGGCCAAAAGATTGCTGTTCTCTAAGATAATGACCCGGCGTTCTGCCAGAAAAGGCATCGTTTCTGCAAGATCAATAACTTCTCCCACAGCCACATCCTTACCTTCAAAATAATGATAATTCATGGAATCGCCGTCACCTAAGAGTGCCGTTTTCAGTTTATCCCTGTACTGACTGCGCAGATAGGCTTCCTCTCCGTAGAGCAGATATACTTGTTTCAGTTGTCCTGTTTTGATTTCTTCATTGAGTTTCTGCATATCTGTCTGTTATCCTCAACAACACTTCCGTATAATACGATTTTTCTCCTGCCAATAATAGTATCTTCGCTTTCGCATCAAGTGTCAAGTGATACCTTTGTTTTTCCCCGTTTCGTCTTTTCCCTTTATTTCTCCAAAAACCTCTCCACCTCTACCTTTTTCCCGTCTGTCCGTAAGGTGATTGCTCCCGCCTCATAAGTGATCAGCGTCTGTGCACCGCTTCCTTTAAGCCGCTCAAGTGTCTCCTTATGGGGATGACCGTAGGAATTGTCTTCTCCCGCAGAAATCAGGGCAATACGCGGCTTTACCGCTTTCAGGAATTCCTCGTATGTAGAGTTTCTGGAACCGTGGTGCGCAACTTTCAGAAGGGTAATCTGCTCTCTCACGTTCCCGGTAAGCCGCCCTCTTTTGATTTCATCAAGCACCATCCGTTCTCCTTCTCCCTCTAAATCTCCTGTAAAAAGAGCGGAAAAATCCCCATAAGTCAAATACAGCACGATCGAATAAGCATTGGTGTCATCCGAGTGCCAATCCTGTACCGGGTGCAAACAGGTTAACATAACTTTATCGCAGTTTATTTTCTCTCCGGCATAAATATAATGCACAGGCACTCCGTTCCTCACCGCAAGCTCTTCCAACTCTCTATAATCCTCATTCTTACTCTCTTCATCCACATCAGGCAGTATCAGCATACCGAGGTTAATACCACTTTCTTCGTACCCTTCCAGCCATGCGCGGATACCGTTCTCATGGTCACTGTCCGGATGGGTGACAAACACGGCATTCAGATAATCCACGCCTTTATACTTTAGAAAAGGGAGTATCTGATAGGCTGCCACATCGCTCTTGTCAGAACTGCCGCCGTCTATCAGGAAACGGGTTCCGTTATCCTCTGACAAATAAATGCAGTCTCCCTGCCCTACGTCTACCATGGTAATCTCCAACCCTTGCGGCAGTCTGATGGTAAAGAGGCACAGCGCACACAATACCCCCTGCCAGAACAGCAGTTTCGACATTCTGTGCTCCCAAACAATTAATCCCGCTATCATTCCCAGAAACAGCACTACCTGCCATACCTCAGGGCAGCCCGTAATCCATTTATGTCCGGGCAGCTTCGTGCACCAGTCACAGCTTTTCTCATAAAGCCATAAAATCGAATGCACCGGATAGGATGCCGGCATACCAAGAGGCAAATAACAGACTGCCAATCCCAAACAGCACAGCCCGCCTAAAAGTACCAGTGTCATACAGGGAATCACGAATAAATTTAACAGTACGGAATAGGGTGGGAATTCATAATAGAAACATAGATACACCGGAAGCGTAGTAATGGAAACAGCCGCCCCCGACAACAGAAGCTTTTCCATCCGGCTCTCTGTGAAAAGATTCCGTTCCACTGCCGGAAGAAACAATCCGATTCCGCAGACGGCACCGAAGCTGAACAGAAATCCGCTGTGCAGCAGATACAGCGGCTGCTGCAATAAAACAGACAATGCCGCTATGATCAAAGCCGTATACAGGTCATAAGTCCTGCCCGCAAGCTTCGCACACAAATGAAGTACGAACATAATATATGCTCTGGTCATGGATGTTCCCATTCCTGTCATGGTTCCGTAACAGTACATAACTGCAATAGATACAATTATGTCAACCAATATCGGAACTTTGATTTTAGAAAGCAGCTTATAAAATCCCATACCGATAATGGATAAATGCAATCCGCTGATAGCCAGAATATGTATAATCCCATTCTGTTGATATAATGCTTTCACGTCCCGGTCAAGGGTTCCTTTTTCCCCCAGAAGCATTGCTTTCATGACAGAAGCATCCTGTGCATCATAACAGGCATCTATGAGCAGGGACATATATTCTCTGAACTGATAAAGAGTTTCCTCAAACTTACTATAATCATGGCTTTCCGCCATACACTCCGCCCCCATAACTCTTCCCTGTTGGTTCAGAATCCGGTAATATTCTGCACTGTCAAATTCTCCCGGATTAGACGCATGTGTAAAAGAATAAAAGGTACCTTGTATCATGACAAGACTCCCCATATGCGGCAGTCTGCTTTGTTCCGGGTACGGCAGTATATTCTGCCCCTCATACGAAAATGTATCCTGATCCATATAGCACAGAACCCCTTCAATCCCCAGTGCGTCCTCCTGCTGCAGCAGTGTTTTGTTTTCCTTCCAATAATGTTCTATTCTTTGTTGTGAAATATCCTCAGAGTTTGAAGATTTCTCAGTACTTAAGACTTGTTCAGAACCTAGTAAGACTTGTTTAGAACCTGTTAAATCTTGTTCAGAACCTGTTAAGACTTGTTCGAGATTTGTGATTTGATCTTCCTTTAGAATGACTGCGTCCTTTAACGTTATCACTAAAACTTCTTTGTCTCCCGATATACGGTACTCCTTCCAGTCCACATATCCGGCCACGGTAACCTGCTGCCTGTCCAGATGATCATAGACAGGCGCACCTCTTACCGCGACTGCCATTCCTATCATAACCGCCGCTATATAGATCAGACCAATGAAACATAATGGTCTTCTCACTTTGTTTTCACTTCCTTCCTCAATCCCCCCAAAGGAGCGCTGATATATCTCAATCGCTTTCCTGTGTGGTAAGCAGATCCAGATTCCGCTCAAACACATTGCTCAGGCTCACATTCTCACGATAAGAAATATTAGTCTCACCGTTGATGGATATCTGCACTTTATTCACATTAGGTAATTCCACCAGCGAATTTGTTATGGAATAGATTGTCACATCTGAGCTCACATTATAGGGTTGGTTTAAAAATTCTTCATTAAAGTTTACATAACACACACCGTCTTTTACATTGACGCTGACGATCTTCGTAAGCGGATTAATAGACGGATAAGCTCCCTGTGCCAAAGGGCCTGCCACCAACTGTTCCACCACCAGCTTCTCCAGAGGAATATTACTGTTGTACACCACATTTCTGCGGTTTTCCTCCACCAAACCATCCCCTGCCTCATTGGCAAAATACAGCCGCAGATTGACTTTCTCATAAGCATTGATTTCATTTCCCGCATTATCAATAAAGGTATCCGCCGCCATCGTCCCAACGGCTACACCCATACTGTCCGTGAGCATTTCCCCCTGAATCGTAAAAGCCACATACTGAATATCGGGAATCTGTGTCAATGTTCTGACAATGGCCGCCCTCACTAAAATTTCCCGGATCACATCCATCTTCCTATACTGCTCATCAAAATTCATAGTAAGCTGTCCGTTATCCAGCGTATAATCCAAAAGAGCAAAATCGCCCGCCAGCGGTGCGATATATTCCATTCTTTCACCTGTAGTACCCAACTGCCCAATCAATTCTTCAAGCAGCGTCTCCGTATCCTGTGTCTCACTGCCGTACTCGGTACTAAAGATTTTCGTTTCTTCTTTGTTTACATAATATACCTGATACACTGTTCCGCTAACCGCATTCCCACTGCCGCAAGCTACCAATACCACCGCCGCCAACACAAGCAAAAAACCGATTATGATTCTATTTCTGTTTTTCATTCTATCCCTCCATGGGAAGAACGCCAAAGGCGTTCTTCCGGGAATGACTTAGTTACACTTAGGCTGCGTTTTCTGCGGCCTTAGTGTAACTTCATTCCCTTTTTTCAGACCGCAATATACGTAAGCGGTATCTTAACCGTAAAAGTGGTGCCTACCTCTTCCTCACTGACCACCTTGATGGAACCTCTATGCATAATAATCGCATTTCTGGTGATGGCAAGTCCTAATCCCGTACCGCCGATTTCTCTGGATCTGGATTTATCCACCCGATAAAATCTCTCATAGATATGCTCTATCGATTCCTCCGGAATACCGATACCGGAATCAGCCACTTCCACTGTGAAAAACTGATGATCCGCATCCAGTGTTACCTTCACCCAGCCATGTTCTTTATTATATTTAATCGCATTCTCTACCAGATTTGAAATGGCAAGGGTAAGCTTCACCTCATCCACCGCCGCCGTCACGGGACGCACGCTCTCATAAACCAGTTCCACATCCCGCTTCTGTGCAATAGGCCGAAGTCTCTTCATGATCAGTTCCACAAGCATATTGATATCTACCTGTGCAATATTAAGATCCGCTGCCGTTCTGTCCATCTTAACAAGCGACAAAAGATCCGTGATGATCTTATCCTCACGCTCAATCTCATCCGCAATATCCTTCATAAACTCCTGATATAACTCTACCGGCACATCATCCTGAGTAATGAGGGAATCCGCCAGAACCTTCATGGAAGTGATCGGAGTCTTTAATTCATGGGATACATTGGATACGAACTCCTGTCTGGAATCGTCCAAAAGCTTCATTCTGCCCAAGACTCTGTTAAAGGCATCCCCGATATGCTCCGTTTCCAGATAATCCGTAACGGAAATGGGATCGTTGGTATAGCCTTCCTGCGCCTCATTAAGTGCCTCTGTAATCTTCTCAAAAGGACGAATCAAACATTTCGCTGCCAGCATGGATATCACAAAAATACCCACAATTGCAATCACCTCAACAATCGTTGCATTCCTGTTTAAAATAACCATGGTCGCCATGATCGTATCGGTCGAGGCACTGACCAGCATAACGCCCCGCACCACTTCCTTATTCTCTGCCTTTTCCGGCTCATCCTGACCAAGGACTATTGTTTCCGTGATGGGAATTGTCATCTCTATATATCCGTTATCCTTATCATACCGGCTGGTACTCTCTCCCTTAATGCAACGCACTACTTCCTCTGAAATAACGGTTTTATTCTCGCTGATACCATAAGTATCTTTTACAACATGAAGATCACCGTTAATAATCATGACACGTCCGTCATAAAGTGATGATAACTGATCAATCTCCGCATTGATTACCTCAGATGAGGTGTCCTGTAAATAATGATAAGTGATCAGATGATTTGCCAGTATCTTAAGCTGTGTGGAAATATCAGATGTCCGCACACTGACGGCACGCTTCTCGTAATTCTGTAAGATAGCATGCCGCATCCAGATACACGGAATAAGACCTACAATAAGCAGAATCAGAAAGATTCTTGTCTTAAGACTTCTTAGAATTTTAATATTACGTAATTTCTCTTTAAGCAAAGTAATACCCCACGCCCCATTTGGTACGTACATAAAACGGTTCACTCGGTACGCTCTCAATCTTCTCCCGCAGTCTCCTGATATGTACATCCACCGTTCTTACATCTCCGGGATAATCGTTTCCCCATACAAGCTTTAACAATTCCTCCCTGCCATATACTTTGCCGGGATTTTTCATCAGAAGCTCTAACACCTCGAACTCCTTCGCCGTCAGGTTAATCTCCTTATCCTTGATATAGACTCTTCTGCCGTCGCAATCTAAGCGCAAATCACCTTTTTCTACTACCTTGGGAAGTTCTCTGTCCGCACCCTTACGGTTGGTTCTGCGCATAATAGCCTTAATTCTCGCTTTTACCTCCAAAATATTAAAAGGCTTTGTAATATAATCATCTGCGCCGTATTCAAGCCCCAGAATCTTATCCATATCATCGCCCTTTGCAGTTAACATAACTATAGGAACATTGGAAAATTCACGGATCTGCTGACATACCTCAAAGCCTGTCATCTTAGGCAGCATCACATCCAGCAGAATCATATCGTATTGATTCTTCTTCGCGAACTCCAAGGCTTCCTCTCCGTCATAGGCACAATCCACTTCCATATTGTCCTGCTCCAGGCTAAACCGGATACCCTTCACGATTAATTTTTCATCATCAACTACTAAGACCCTCTGTCCCATTCCTTTTACACGCCCCTGATTCACTTTATACTTTCCCTGATTGATTTTATATTGCCCCTAATTAACTTTAATACTGTCTTTTATTTTATCATAAGTGCCCTGCTTAATGCCACTTACCTTCATGATATCTTCTATCGTTTGAAAAGCACCATGTTCCTGTCTGTAAGCTGCAATGGCTGACGCCCTGACAGCTCCGATTCCCGGAATATCACACAGCTGCGACTCCGAAGCCGTATTAATATTAATCTTGCCGTCATCAGAAGTCACATTCTGCTCTCCTGCGGCACCTGTCTGTGCCGGAGCATCCTGTGACAGGATTCCTATCCGGGCCGTTTCACCATGTACATCCTCATGATTTATTCCGGCATCTGCCGTTAGGCTTTCTGCCTGTCCGCCCTCCTGCGCCTGCGCCGCCACCTGCTCAGAGGTCGGAATGACCAACTGTACCGCATCCGGAAGCTGTTGCGCCTGGTTTACATAATTCTCATCCGCATTTTCCGCAAATCCACCCGCTGCCTGTACTGCCTCATAGACACGGCTGCCAGAAGGAAGTGTGTAAACCCCCGGCTTCTTAACCGCACCACAGACATGTACACAAATCTCCGTCTGTATGGATAACCGGGCATCCGACTCTGTTGCGGCAGCCGTATCCGACAGGGTAACTGCCTGCTGCTCCAAACCGTTCTCTTCTTCTGCCGCCGGTCTGTCTGACTGCACATTTTGCAGGGAAAATTCCAGTTCTTCTTTTCCGGTACAGCCACTGCACATCGCTACTATAATCATTGCCGCAAGTACGGCTGTTTTTCGTATACACCCCTTGCCGCATCGTTTTTTTATACTTTCTTTACTTTGCATAGTTTCCTTTCCGAATCCCTTCCGAATTCTTAAGGAAGCTCCCACCATGCACTGTATTCTCATTGTAAAATAAATTGCAGTTTATGTCCACTTAAAAATAACAATTCCTGCGATTGCCACTGCCATGCCCACTATCTTACGCATTTCAAGGGGCTGCTTTTCCACACCGAACAATCCCAGAAGTTCGATCAGATATGCCACAATCAACTGTGAGATCACAATAAGCATAACCGCCCTTGCCGGGCCAAGAAGCGCCATCCCTTTAATGACCGTATAAGTAATAAAAGCTCCGATAGCGCCTCCCAAAAGCATATATTTCGGTTCCACCTTCCACAGGGAAGCAAAAGAGGAACGATCCGTAATAAGCCATCCCGCAAGACAGACAAGCAGCGCCGTAAACTGTACAAAGGCATTGGCTACCCAGATACCGGAAGTCTTCGTCACCTGTGTATTAAATACACCCTGAATACTCATTAATGCGCCGGACAATAATGCAATCAAAAATCCTAACATAGTATACCCTCTCTTTTACCCAATTTTATCCAAAAATAAACAAGACAGTTGAAACTGTCTTGTTATATCTTATCCATTATTTGAGCAGGATATGCATATGCAGTGTTCCGGCATTTCCATCACCATATCTTCCTTACCGTGTGAAAATTTTGAATCTATTCACTTTTCGCATCTTCGCCGGACTCTTCATCCGTTTCCATATCCTCTTCCAACATTTCCTCGTCTTCTTCGGTCTCCACCGGAACGTCTATATATTCTTCGGTATATTCTTCACCGACTACCTGCGACATAATCTTTTCAGACAATGCTTTCAAATCATCGTTGGCATCATCACCGTCCCAGATCTTAGCAAAGGCGATCTCCAACTCCACCCAGAAGTTACTGGTCTCAATCATCTTCGGCATGGGCACGGAGTCTTTATATTCTTCCATATATGCCGCCGCATTGGGATTATCATAAGTAGTACCGTTTGCGTATACCGGAAGCTTTCCCGTTCTGCCAAAAAGACTGTCTGTATCATATTCCGTCAGATACACCGCAAAATCATTCGCCATCTCTTTCTGCACAGAATATCCATTCACTACCACGCACTGTGTTACGGATAAGGATGAGGAACTCAGGTTCTCACTCACATCAGGCAGTGTGGACATTCCGTACTCATAGTCGAAATTCCCCTCAGCTTTGGCAGTTTCTATCTTCGTTAACGCATCGGAGGTCACGACCGTGTAAACAATCTTGCCGTTCATAAAATCTTGCAGTACGCTGTCATAACTGATTTCCTTCGTATCTATGGAAAAGAACTGGTTCAAATCCTGATAAACTCTCATACAGCGAATTGCATCTTCATTATAGATATGAATAGAATCTGCCCGGTCTCCGTCGATACCGCCTACATCAATATGATCCCCCACAAAGAAATAATTATAAAAAATATCAGACACATCCCACTTAAAGACTGCTTCTACCTGCTCCGGCGCATCATATACGTCCGCAAAGGACAAAATATCATCAATCGTACTGGGCAGTGCTTCTTCCACCTTCGCCTCAATTGCCTCCTCTGTGACCGCACTCTGTGCTTCAGCAGTCTCCCCGGAGGCATCGCTGTCCTCAGACGTATCCGCAGACTCTTGCACAGAAGCATCCCCGCTCTCGCCGGAATCAGAAGCTTCCTGCTCTCGTTGTGCATTGTCTGCTTCTGCCTGGGCTTCCTCTCCCGCCGATAAGTCCGCCTCCGCCTCAAGCTGCGCTTTCGCCCAGTCCTCCATGTAGGTTTTATTATAGAGGAAACAGCTCGTCTCGAAGTAGAACGGATAGGCAATCTGCTTATCATGATAGGTTACCGCATGGATTGCCGTCTCCGGAAAAATATCTTCCATCGTAAATGCCCCTTCCGGCACTTTTACTTCGCTGGCAAGCCCTGCAAGATAAGCCTTTTCCAAAGAATCATTGCTGACAATATAAAGATCCGGCACTTCATCGCTGTGCAGGGATGCCTGATTAATGGTTTCCAAATATTCCAGACCGGAGGTATAGACGGGAACCACCCGCACATCATCCTGATATTCGCTGTAGGATACTGCCACACTGTTTAAATAGTCTGTCAGTGCTTCATCTGTATACCACAAATACAGTGTTTCTCTATGTCCGAAGAGAGAATCCTCTGCCACCTCTGCCTCTTCACTCTTATATACCGTCATACCGATTCTGGCCGTGCCGTAGATTCCGCCCACAAGCAGCGCGATGACCAGAACTGTAATTAATCTCTTTCTTAGAGCCACTCTTTACTCTCCTTCTTACCCTTATTACGTTAGATGATTACGAAATCCATCCCGGCGTCCGACTAATCATGCAAATCGCATAAGCATCAGCCGCACACCTCTCTGATACTTTCCCGCAAAATGGCCATCATATCATCCACATGTTCTTTCGTAATCACAAGAGACGGCACGAAGCGGATAATATCTGTTCCGGCATTGATCAGAACCAGTCCCTTATCCATAGCTTTGACAATAATATCGCCTACCGCCCTGTTAAACACAAGTCCCTGCATCATGCCGATCCCGCGCCTTGTCTCAATGCAGTCAAATTCCTCTGCCAATTCATCCAGCCGCTTACCGAGATAATCGCCGACTTCTTTCACATTATCAAGTACATTCTGTTTCTCGTACAATTCAATTACTTTACAGATAGCGGCACAGGCTAACGGATTACCGCCGTACGTAGTACCGTGGTCTCCTGCCACAAGTGAATGGGCACCTACCTTTTCCGTCATCAGGAAGGCACCTACAGGCACACCGCACCCTAATGCCTTGGCTGTTGTCATCACATCCGGCTTGATGCCGTATCTCTGCCATGCATACATGGTTCCGGTACGTCCCATACCGCACTGGATTTCATCTAAAATCATCAGAATATCTCTTTCATCACACAGCTTTCTGACCTTCTGCATGAATTCCTCCGTGGCAGGATAGATACCGCCCTCGCCCTGTACGGTCTCGAAAATAATTGCACAGGTCTTATCTGTAACCTGCGCCATCACGCTGTCAAAATCGTTCAGATCAGCGAATTTAATATTGCCGATTCCCGGCTCAAAAGCCTCTCTGTAGTGCGGATTGCCCGTGACAGACAAAGCCCCCATCGTTCTGCCGTGGAAAGAATGATTCATAGCGATGATCTCATGGTCTGTACTGCCGTCTTTTAAGTAAGCATATTTCCGTGCTGTCTTAATGGCGCCTTCGATTGCCTCCGCACCGCTGTTGGTGAAAAAGACTCTGTCCATACCGGATATCTCTTTGATCTTCTTAGCTGCCTCAATCGCCGGAAGATTGTAGTAATAATTGGAGGTATGGATAATCTTGTCGATCTGCGCTTTTAAGGCATCATTAAATTCCTGATTCTGATATCCAAGGGCAAAAACGGCGATACCGGACACGAAATCCAGATATTTCTTCCCGTCCATGTCATAAAGGTATACCCCTTCGCCTTTCTCAAAGACCACCTGATACCGGTTATAAGTATGTAATAAGGCTTTCTCTGCCTCGTCAATATAGTTCTGCATTGTAGTGCTCATGTTCATACCATGCCTTTCTGTTAATCCGCTTACTTACTGCTATAAATGGCAAAACTGACGTTACCGTACATTCTGTCATCTGCCGGGCCTTCTTATCTAACTGCGTACTTACAGTCTGCTAGCAGCCCATGCTTGCCTTATCATGATCCGCAATGATAGCGGTTCCGATACCCTGATTAGTGAAAATCTCAAGCAACAGACAGTGTGCGATCCGTCCGTCCAGAATATGCACTCTGTTGACACCCTCTTTAATGGCATCCGTGCAGTTGTTCAGCTTAGGCAGCATACCGCCGCCGATACAGCCGCTGGCAATCAGCTCGTCTGCCTGTGTTGCCGTGAGTCTTGAAATAAAACTGGACTTATCATTGATATCCTTATATAAGCCTTCAATATCTGTTAAAAATACCAGCTTATCCGCACCAACCGCTTTGGCGATGGCACATGCCGCATCATCCGCATTGATATTGTAAGTCTGAAACTCATCATCCAGTCCGATCGGCGCTACGATAGGAAGGAAATCCTTCTCTAACAGATCATAGAGAATCTTAGGGTCTACATGCTTGATATCTCCTACGAAACCGATATCTTCACCGTCTGCATATTTCTTATCACACTGCAGCAGCCCGCCGTCTTTGCCGCTGACTCCCACAGCTTTTACGCCCAGTTCCCCTACCATGCGCACCAGATTTTTATTCACTTTATTAAGTACCATCTCGGCGATTTCCATGGTCTCTTCGTCTGTTACACGAAGACCGTTAACGAATTTCGCTTCCTTGCCAACCTTACCGACCCAGCGGCTGATCTCCTTGCCGCCGCCGTGCACGATAATCGGTTTGAAACCTACCAGCTTTAACAAGGTAACATCTTTAATGACGTTCTTCTGTAACTCTTCATTGCTCATGGCACTGCCGCCGTATTTTACAACGATAATCTTACGGTTAAACTTCTGAATATAGGGGAGCGCTTCTATCAGCACTTCCGCTTTCTCTAAGACTTTATCCATTTCTTTTTGTTCCATTGTATTCCTCATTTCCGTGCGGTTTCCTGCGCATCCATCGCTATTTCACATTATGTAAACCGTACTGTTTTTTGTTTTTTCTAAACTTCTTCCTAACTTCTGTAATCCGCATTGATTTTCACATAATCATAGGTCAGATCACAGCCCCATGCGGTAGCTTCCTCATCGCCCATCTTCATATCTACAATCACGCGAACCTCCGGTGCCGACAGGATTTCTGTCGCTTCCGCCTCATCGTAGTCTGTCAGCAGACCGTCTTTACAGATCTGGATTCTTTTCTTATCATTTTCACAGAATAACTCTACTTTATCAGGGTCAAAGTCCACGCCAGAATAGCCCAGCGCACACATAATTCTGCCTATGTTAGCATCATGTCCGTAGATCATGGCTTTCGTCAGGCTGGAGCATACCACGGATTTACTTAAGATTCTTGCGTTTTCTTTCGTATCCGCATGAATGACCTTCGTCTCGAATAAGGCGGTAGCACCCTCGCCATCCCCTGCCATCATCTTGGCAAGTGTCGTATCTATGTAATTCAAGGCCTCTTTGAACTTATAATAATCATCGTTCTTCGAGGTAATCTCCGGGTTGCCCGCAAGACCATTGGCAAGCACTACCAGCGTGTCATTGGTAGAGGTATCGCCGTCTACGGAAATCATGTTAAAGGTGTCAATCACGTCTTCTTTCAGAGCTTCCTGCAATAGCTCTTTGGAAATGGCAATATCTGTTGTCACGAAACCGAGCATGGTACACATATTGGGGTGAATCATACCGGAACCCTTGCACATGCCGCCGATGGTCACGGTCTTGCCGTCAAGCTCAATCTGTACTGCTGCCTGTTTGGAAATCGTATCGGTAGTCATAATAGCCTCTGCCGCCAGTGTACCAGCCTCCAATGTATCAGCCTTGGCTGCCGCCAGCTTCTCAACGCCTGCCGCGATTTTGTCTACCGGAAGCTGCCAGCCGATCACACCCGTGGATGCCACGATTACCGCATCCTCGGAAATCCCCAGCACCTCTGCCGCTTTCTGAGCCGTCTTCCTGCAGCAGTCGTACCCCTGCTTACCGGTACAGGCATTGGCGATACCGGAATTCACAATTACCGCCTGCACTGACGGTGAATGGCTGACTACTTCCTTATCCCAAAGTACCGGAGCTGCCTTTACCACGTTGCCGGTAAAGACGCCTGCTGCCGTACAGGGCGCCGCGCTGTACACCATCGCCATATCTTTTCTGTTCTGATATTTAATCGCTGCTTCTACTCCTGCTGCCTCAAAGCCTTTTGCGGCGGTGACACCGCCTTGTATAATATTCATGATACTGACCATTCCTTTCTTCTCAGCTTTCATCCTTCTGTATATGCTACGCCTGGCTGTGCAAACCACTTGTCAAATACATAACCCATGTAAATCAACATCGCCGCAAGGAGCGGGGTATTAAAATCGCAGAAATCAGGCTTTCACAGTCCAGTTACAACTATAAACCAATATACAATAAAACACTATGAATTGCAAGTGCAAATTTATGCATATTTTTAATTGTTTTATGCATTTTATACGTTTTCAATCGAACATTATTCATTTTCTGCGTATAGTTATTCACATATATACTCCTAAGCAGATTCGAAATGCCTCGCGTTTCTTATTCGCACAAAAACCACCGGCACCTCTTATGCCAGTGGTTTCAGCCCTTCTCGGTATTTACACTAACTTTTCCCACTCACTGTCTTTGAATCCCGGATACACACCCTGATCACTGACTAAGAGCGGTCTTTTCACCAACATTCCGTCTGTAGCAAGAAGCTTTAGCTGCTCTTCCTCAGACATATCTGCCAGCTTGTCCTTTAATCCCATTTCCTTATAAAGCATCCCGCTTGTATTAAAGAATCTCTTAAGCGGCAGCCCGCTCCTGTCATACCACGCCTTAAGTTCTTCGGCAGATGGATTCTCTTCTTTGATCGGACGTCCCGTATAATCAATTCCTTTCTCTTCCAACCACTTAATCGCCTTCTGACAAGTGGAACATTTCGCATAATATAATACTGTCGTTTTCATAACTTCTCTCGCTTTCTTTTCATTTTGGGATATTCCGGCAATAGTTCTGCCCGTGCCGCATTTCTATTCCTTACTTTCCTATACGTGTTTTGATTGCTCGTTTTCCTTGCGCACTTTCTGCTGCACATACTCTATGCCGTTTGGTTCGGCACGCCTTGCTCCGGTACCGTTTCTGCACCCTCCGGCATGGCAATATTCATCTCCGTATTAGCGGCAATCTCCATCGGATCGGGATACTCCTTCTTCTCTTCCTCATCTTCCCATAGGGATTCCCATTCCTTATGCTTCTTATTCCTATTCATAACTGCCATGTTCTTGGCGATCTGATAGATTTCCATATTAAAATCCATCAGCTTCTTCTCATCCTGGGCCGGCACCTTGTCGCCCCTGCTGATTCTTCGGGCGATCTCCAGACATTTCGCCATGTCTGCGGCTGCCTCTTTCATGACATCACCCTGTTGCTTTGCCACTTCCATATTGGCAATTCCTACTTCCATACTGATGACATCGTCCAAGCCCTTTTCATTTTTCTCAATCTGGGCTGTCAAAGTATCTATCTGCTCCTGTAATTCCGTATATTTTTGCAAATATTCGTCCGACAGTTCCAACGTTACGCCTGTAACGTTGGCCCCGCCATTGGCTGTTATCCGGTTCTTTTGCTCCTGTTCCAGCTTTTTCTTATATTCTTCCTGCTGCTTAAGAAGCTGCGACCTCTGATTTCTCTGGTAACTAAGCTGCGATGCGTATGCCTTTCTGGCTTCTCCGATTTTCATATGCAATAACCTCCGTGTCATACTCTGCATGATACTTCCGTGTACCATGCTGTCCGTTATTTATTCAATGGATCATTTTATAATATATATCGTCTGTTTTGCCATTTTTATATATCCCGCCAGCACACAAATTCTACATATCCAAGTCATATTTCCAACACATTTATTTCATATACTATATCCATCCATTTGAAAGGAATCATTGTTATGAAAAAATTATGTAAACCTTGTGAATTCATCATCACTACAGGACTCATTCTCTCAACTTGCGACACTTCTGAAGCTGCCGCAGATACTCAGAATCCCAGACAGAAGAGCAGACATTTTCCCCAGAAGCCGCCGAAGCCAATGACGCCGACCAGAACTTTTGTTCAGGATGAAAGTAACGCAGAGGATGGCGGCGATAAATATGCCAATCTGATTATTGATTTTATTGTTTATCCTTTGCCCTTTTAGCAGCATTTTTAATACTTTGTAAATACGCTTCCTCTACAGGAGACACTGTAATCTGTTGATATTTTCGATACTCAGCTTTTGCTTTATCCATTGCCTGTTTATGACTTACGGAGCCTGCACCTAACAGTAACTTTCGATTACCAGAAGACAAAACCGTATCTAATTGTTTCACATAATCATCCATATACATAGGTTTATGTTCAATTGCATTAATTTCTGCCAAATCAAAATAACCAGAAACAAGATTATTTAAAATCTTTAACTCGTCTTCCTGCAGATAATTTTTCGCAATACCGATGTCTTTCAGTGCTGGTAATTCCCCAGAAAACGAAGTAAGTCCCATAAAAGGTTTTTTCGCATCTGCACGCTCATAAATAACTTCTGCAGCAGTGTGTCCATGTGCAGCAAAATGCAATTTATTCTGTACAATTTTAAAGAATCTAATGGACTCTTCACTATGCGGATCATAGTCTACACTCGTTGCATACAAATCCAGAACCTGACGATATAATACTTTTTCTGACGAACGAATATCCCTGATACGGTCAAGCAGTTCTTTCCAGTAATTACCACCGCCATTTCCTTTTAACCGCTCATCATCCATAGTAAATCCCTTAATCATATATTCTTTCAGTCGTTCTGTCGCCCAACGACGGAAATTTGTAGCAATCTTGGATTTTACTCTATAGCCAAGCGAAATAATCATGTCAAGATTATAATAAGGTATTTCTCGTGACACCTCTCGCCTTCCCTCTTTACGAACCTGTCGGAATTTCCGACAGGTTGAGGTTTCATCAAGTTCTTCCTCATTATAGATATGTCTGATATGCTCTACAACATTTGTTCGTGACGTTTGAAATAAATCAGCCATTTGTTGTTGTGTAAGCCACACAGTTTCGCCTTGTACTTTGACTTCTATATTGGTTAATCCCTCTTCTGACTGATATATAAGAATTTCACCATAATTATCCATCTTGTACACCACTTCCCATCTTTAACACTTATATTTCCTGCTTTTCAAGAATTAATCTAAAAATTTTATATCAGAAACTTTTCATCTCCACAACTGTATCGATTTTTTTCTTTATTACTTTTTTATCTGATAATCTTCTGATCCTAAATGATGTTTTTCGAATAAACTCACTGTAATTTTTCATTTCATAAAGTTCTACAATTGCTTGAATCTTAAATAAATGCCGAATAAGTTTGTCACGCTTTGATTAAGATGACTTTCTTCGTCTATTTCCTTTTTGTCCGTCTTTTTCCTTTTTTACTTATTAAACGCCGTAATATTCGCCTCATTCAGCGTAAAGTCATAATAGTTTAAGTCTTCCCGCTTCGTCCAGCCGATCTGCCGCCAGAACGCATTTCCGATGTCATTGGCGGTAAAAGCAATCAGCGACACTTTATTGATATGCTCTTCTTTCAGCGCTTCCATGCAAAACACTACCATTGCCTTGCCGATACCACGCATCCGGTAATCCTCCGACACACATACATGGTACAGGCATCCCCGCCTGCCGTCATGCCCACACAGGATAGCCCCTACAATCTTACCGTTCTCCACAGCCACCACGCTGGTAGTGGGATTTCTCTGTAAAAAGCGTGCCACACCCTCTTGGGAATCATCAATGCTTCTGATGGCAAATCCTTTGATCGTCAGCCAAAGTGCTTTTACTCCTTCGTAATCCTCTATTGTCATCGTGCGTACCATATCTTGGTATCCTTTCTGAATGCTTATTTTTGATTTTTCTGTTCTGACTACCTACAATCCCAAATTTGTTCTTACAGATATTTATCGTACTTTCCTGCCGGGAAAGGATTTTCCAGTCCTAAAACCCGGGGCCACAATCCCGTATCGTCAATAATAAATCCCATAATCATTCCCATATGGCTGTGCAAATGTCTAAACTGCGCTAAAATCAGAGTAAACTTACAATACTCGCAGTTTGAAGGATATTCTAATAATTGTTCATCTGTTAAGCCGGAAATATACTTTCGCAATTTCTGCTCAATACGAATAAAATAATCTTCTATTTCCCCTCTTAAAAGCTGTTTGTCTGAGATAACATCTAAATTATTCAAATCCTTCTCGTGAACAGCAGGCTCCTCGTAGTTCTTATCCCGCGGATTAATATACCATAAATCTAAGGAATGCAGCATATGGTAGATATGTTTCCAGCAAGGCATCCCGCAATACTCCTTGTTCCATAATTCGTCAGGAACACAGTCGATTACATTTCTTACTTCCCATAAAGCCCTGTTCGTCTGTTCTTCAATAATTTCAATCAGACTATTTTGTTCCATGCCGTCATCCATCCTCCCATAGCCTCTAACATGATCAGGGCTGCCCTTATTCCCCGCGCAGTTCCACAACCGTGTAGTCATGTTTCACATAAGGTAGAAACTTCTCAAGCATATCCTTCGTCTTGATCTTCAGACTGGAAGTATTGATGCAGGGATGGCACCCTACATATTCGTCCTGTAACACATCCTGATCGATCAGAAGTCTCACCCGCCCGTCATGATCATTCATAAGCCCCATCACACTCACGGAACCGGGTGTGATATCTAAGAACTCTTCCATAAATTCAGGCCCCGCAAAGGAAAGCCTGGCACTGCCGATCTGTGCCGACAGCTCTTTGGTCTTGAATTTCTTCTCGCCGGGCATCATAAGCATATAGAAATCGGTCTTCTGTGTGTTGCACAAAAAAAGATTCTTACATATGTGGATTCCCAATAGCTGATCTACATTATGACAGTCCTCAATGGATGCCGTCACTTCATGATCCAGTCTCAAATATGGTATTTCCAGTTTTTCCAACAGTTCATATACCGCCATTTCTTTGGGAAATCTACCGTTTGGAGAAGGTTTTATGTCTGTTGGTATAGATGCCACATCCCGTTCATTCATAGTTTTAATCTTCTTTCCTGTTTCTTTCTTGTTCCTGTTATTCTTTCTTATTTTCACTGCGGAATAAATTTTTAATCATACATGGTTCTTTTGCCGCTAATATCCCAGTGTCCCGTCTATGGACTCATCGTTCTCAATCCATTCCTGCACAGGAATCTTACGGTATTCATTCTCCGTATCCCGAATATAGACCGTCTCAATTCCTGCATTGATAATCATACGCTTGCACATGGAGCAGCTACAGGAATTCTTCACATATTCTCCGGTGTCTGCCTCCACTCCTACCAAATACAGGGCACTGCCGATCATTTTATCTCTGGATGCGCTGATAATCGCATTTGCCTCCGCGTGCACGCTTCTGCACAGTTCATAGCGTTCGCCTCTCGGAATCGCTTTTTTAATGCGGATGCACTCCCCGATGTCGGTGCAGTTCTTCCTGCCACGGGGTGCACCCACGTATCCGGTGGAAATCACTTCATCATTCTTCACGATGACCGCCCCGTAATGTCTGCGCAGACAGGTGGACCGCTGTGCCACCATTTTAGCCAAATCTAAGTAATAATTGATCTTATCCCGTCTCTCCATATCTAAACACTTCCCTTCCTCAGAAACCTTCTATTCTCCTACGGGAACATCGGAACTAACTCCAGTCCCTCACATTCCTTAAATCCAAACATCAGGTTCATATTCTGTACTGCCTGTCCTGCAGCGCCTTTCACCAGATTATCAAGGGCGCCCATCATGATGATGCGTCCCGTTCTCTCATCGATCACAAAGTTCACATCCACATAATTGCTGCCTTCCACCCATTTCGTCTCAGGACAGATGCCCTTCTCCAGAACACGGACAAACTTTTCTTCCTTATAATATTTATCATACACCGCCTTAATATCCTCATAAGAAGGCAGCCCCCTGCTGCCGTCCGGTTTCTTAACCTGATTAAGCTTGGCATATTCCGTTACCAGAATGCCACGGTTCATAGGCACTAAATGCGGAGTAAAGTTCAGCAGGATCTCCTTACCTGCCGCATAGCCAAGCTGTTCCTCGATCTCCGGCGTGTGTCTGTGGCTTGCCACACCGTAAGCCTTAATATTTTCATTCACTTCACAATACAAATTCGGCACTTTGGCGCCGCGTCCCGCACCGGAGGTTCCGCTCTTGGCATCAATGATCAGCGTATCAGGATCGATCAGCCCCTCTTTGACTAAGGGATAAGCGGTCAGGATGGAACAGGTCGTATAACAGCCCGGATTCGCCACCAGCCTTGCCTTCTTCACATCCTCCCTGTTAATCTCACAAAGTCCGTAAACCGCTTCGTCTATGTACTGTGGCGACTTATGCTCAATACCATACCATTTCTCATAAACCGCCACATCCTTAATCCGGTAATCCGCACTCAAATCCACTACCTTAACTTTAGATAAAATATCATCGTTCATCATAGATGCGCAGAATCCTTGTGGGGTTGCCGTAAAAATCACATCCACCTGTTTCGCCAGTTCTTCCATATTATCATCCAGACACACATCCTCTACAATCTGGAACATATTCTGATACACTTCCGCATACTTCTTATCAATATAGCTTCTGGAACCATACCACTTAATCTCCACCTCTTTATGTGCCATCAGGATTCTGACCAGTTCGCCTCCCGCATAACCCGTCGCTCCTATAATACCCGCTTTAATCATCCTACTTTCCGCCTTTCTCCTTAAAACTTCTCTCTGCCTTCCGCCCCATCAAGCGTCACAGTCAAATGAGTCATTCCCTCTTCATTTCCCTACTATACCACGCAACCGCCGACTTGACAATTGCCGCAGCCTTATGTTTTGCCTGTGATCTTTGCCCGTGTTTCGTCATAGCCATTCACCAAATGCAAGCCTGCTGCGCCTGACAAAACCTTTCCGCACCTGCTCTCCCGCATTTTTGTATAATCATACGCCATACATGTATAATATGCAACCTTTTTTTCATTTCATGCATAAAAAATAGAAATATTCATTAAAATATGCATAAATTTGCACTTGCATTATGTATAATCTTGTTGTATATTGTTCTAAGGGCAAACTTACACGGCCACAGAAACTGCTTTTCCGGCCGTGCATGCATAAATTACATACATAATACTAAGTACAAAGATGGAGGAATCAATCATGAAAGAAAAAGTTATTCTTGCTTACTCCGGCGGACTTGATACAACCGTTATCATTCCCTGGTTAAAAGAAAATTTTGATTATGAAGTTATCTGCGTATGCGGTAACTGCGGTCAGGCAGAGGAGCTTGACGGTCTTGAAGAGAGAGCTTTATCCAGCGGCGCTTCCAAGCTTTATATCGAAGACCTGACAGACGAATTCTGCGATGACTTTATTGTACCTTGTGTACAGGCACACGCAGTATATGAGAACAAATATTTACTCGGCACTTCCATGGCAAGACCTGTTATCGCTAAGAAATTAGTAGAGATCGCCCGCAAAGAGGGTGCTACTGCTATCTGCCACGGTGCTACAGGTAAGGGTAACGACCAGATCCGTTTCGAACTCGGTATCAAAGCTCTTGCTCCTGATCTCAAAATTATCGCTGCATGGAGAAACGAGAAATGGAATCTGAACTCCCGCGAAGAAGAGATCGAATACTGCCGTCAGCATGGTATCAACTTACCTTTCTCCGCAGACAACAGCTACAGCCGTGACCGTAACTTATGGCACATCAGCCACGAAGGTTTGGAATTGGAAGACCCTGCTAACGAGCCTAACTATGATCATCTGTTAGTGCTTGGTACCACTCCTGAGAAAGCTCCTGATGAGGGCGAGTACGTTACCATGACTTTTGAAAAAGGTGTTCCTACCTCTGTAAACGGTAAGAAGATGAAGGTTTCCGAGATCATCACTACCTTGAATGAATTAGGCGGCAAGCACGGTATCGGTATCGTAGATATCGTTGAGAACCGTGTGGTAGGTATGAAGTCCCGCGGTGTGTACGAGACTCCCGGCGGAACCATCCTCTACGAAGCACACCAGCAGTTAGAGGAACTGATTCTTGACCGCGATACCTATGCCCTGAAAGCAGATATGGGTAACAAGTTTGCCCAGATCGTATATGAAGGCAAGTGGTTCACCCCACTTCGTGAGGCAGTACAGGCATTTATCGAATCCACACAGCAGTATGTGACAGGTGAGGTTAAATTCAAGCTTTACAAAGGCAACATCATTAAAGCAGGCACAACTTCCCCGTACACACTGTACAACGAGAGCATCGCATCCTTCACAACAGGCGACTTATACGATCACCATGATGCGGAAGGATTTATCAACCTGTTCGGTTTATCCAGCAAGGTTCGTGCTATGAAGATGCAGGAGAACGGTGTAAAGCTGATCTAATGATTATAAATTTATGAAAAAGCCGGCGCAAATCGCCCTGACTTGCAAGAATGTCCCGCAATTTCACGGGACATTCTTTTTTTTTCAAATTTTATATGCTATGATGATTATATGAATGCTATTAGTTTACTTATTTTCTATTTTATAATGATCAATTTCATCAGTTTTATTGTAATGGGTGTGGATAAACGCAAGGCACAGAAAAATCTCTGGCGGATTCCCGAATCCACTCTTTTTGTTCTTGCCATCATCGGTGGCAGCGTTGGGTCTATTGCCGGAATGCATCTTTTCCGTCACAAGACAAGGCACTGGTACTTTGTATACGGAATGCCCGCCATCCTAATCATACAGGTAATTCTTGTACTGGCGCTTGTGTTCTCACCTATTGAATTTTTAGTTATGTAGTATATAAAATAATATATAGATAATTAATGAAAAAGGAGTAACCCCATGCATATCGCAGTATGTGATGATAACGTAGCCGACAGAAAACAGATGGAACGCTTATTGCAGCGCGCTTCCGACAGAAGAATACATACCACCGGAGTGTTCTATATTGATTCCTACGGTAATGTAGAAGCCGTCATGCGCTCTCCCATGCTGTACGATGTTTTTTTCATTGATATGACCAACGGCCCCGTGAACGGTTTCCAACTGGCTCGCAAGCTGATTGACGCAGGGGTAACTGCTCCTATTGTGCTGTGTATCTCCACGATTGACTATCCTACGATTATTGAAGCTGCTGTTGCCGAAGTCCCGGACGATGGTATTGAAAACGCCAATCATGATATTCTGCGCAGACAGCTTCAAACACAGATCCGATTCTTACATAAAGAAATCAAAGTCGCAGAATTAGATGAGATGCTGGACTACGCTATTGACGTTAAGTCCAAAACCATTCCCACAATAGAGCTTCGCGGCAAGATAGATACTTTATATGTCTACGAAGATGAAATTCTCTATGCGGTAAAAGAAGGCAGCTACTCCCATGTGGCTCTTACCGAGTCCCGCACCATAGACATTGCGGATACAATTCCCAATCTCTTCTCTCAGGTAGCAGGCTTTGACCACTTCCTTCTCATCTCGGAACAAGCCTTCATCAATATAGCCTCTGTGACAAATCTTTCCTTGTTAAAAGTTGTCATGAAAGACCACCACAGTTTTAAAGTATCGCCTTTTATATTTTCTTCATTAAAAAAGGCGCTTAGAGAATATCAAAGCGCCAATTAATCAAAAAACTTATACAATTAACAAGTCCTGCCTCTGTCCTTCCAACCGGCATTCAGACATAAGCTATTACCAAAGACAATGCTACAGCGTTATGATCACACCGCCGTCATTGGCATACATACTGCTGATTCCCGCAGTGTCCATAATGACTATGTTGTGATAAGAAGCTCTCTTCTCCATCAGTTTGCGCATATATTCTGCGCGTTCAGGACAATTGCAGTGCGTAATCATCAATGTTCTTTCCTGTGGCTTCGGCACATC
This sequence comes from Lachnospiraceae bacterium, assembly GCA_017936885.1. Lineage (GTDB taxonomy): Bacteria > Bacillota > Clostridia > Lachnospirales > Lachnospiraceae > UBA3282. Next base: position 185,334 of record JAGBEO010000004.1, read on the forward strand.
TGCCACAATGGCATCTGCCATCTTAGCAAGCGCCTTGTTAATGCCGATCGCCTGACCTTTCTGCTCGATCACACCTAAGTTGCCTACCATTACAGGCTTAATATTCAATGTAGATGCCACCAATGCTTTTACACCGCTCATTCTGCCGTTCTTACGAAGGGTCTCCAGATTATCCAATACGAAATAGGTACGCATCCGGCGTTTGAATTCCTCCACCTTGGCTACTGTTTCCTCAAAGCTGAGTCCGGCTTCCTTATATTCCATAATCTTCATGGCGATCTGAGTCTCTCCGCAGCTTGCTGACTCCGAATCCACCACATGAATCTTCTTCGCACCGTATTTCTCTTCGTAGAGATTCTTACCCAGTTCGGCGCTGTTATAACTGCCGCTCAAATGAGAAGACAGGGTAACTGCGTAAACCTCCTCCGCCTCATCATGATATGCCTCTCTGAATCTCTCCGGAGATGGACAACTGGACTTCGGGCAGGTGGGACATGCTGCCACTTTCTCCAGGAATTCTTTCTGGTTAAAATTTTCATCATCTAATACTTCATAATCATCGCCCACCATCAGAGTAAGCGGAATAATCTGGAATCTATTGTCATTTTTATACTTTTCCGGCAGCTCGCAACAGCTATCCACCACTATTTTATAACTCATAAAGCCTCCACAACCATTCAACATAGTTTTCATTACTACTTATGATAACATAGGTCGTTATACATTGTAAATAGTATTTCCTGATTTTCTTAGGAATAATAATCTGTAAAAAATAACCGCATCTGTACCATAATATGATATAATGAGTCTTGCAAAATTAACAAAAAACTGAATGATGAGCGTATCGGCAAATCCAATCAAGAAAGCCATGGTGACTGTATGATTGCACTTAAAATAACAAACGTTAAACAATTTATGGGAAAATTACTGACAGGGGAGGATTTTGATTCTTTTCTCTTAGAGGAAGCCTCGATCCGTACTTACAATACTTTTATGATAGACGGACACCAGAATAAAGATTTCTATACCACGCAAGAATGGGAAGATAAACAGATCCGTCCCTATGATTTTTCTGCCTGGAAAACAATACGTCCTATCTGTTTCAACCTGATCAAAGGCAAACAGACACCCGCCGCATTTCATTTCGTACTGCACCTGATGCCGGAGTATGTAACGTCTATTCTCCAAAAGGGGGATACTGCGGTGACTGCGCAGCAGATCAAAGCATTTGTCTTAAATATCAAATATGATGGCACTGTTCTCACTTTGGTGACCGGAACCGCGTTTCATACTTTTCTGCCGGATAAGACACCAGACAGCTTGTGGGATCAGGCTATGAGACAGTTCTTAACGAAAAGAGAGATAGCGTATGAGGAATTGTAGGGCAATCATTAACTGCTTCAAATTTATTCATCTAACATAAGATTTCCCTGTTCAGCTTTACTTTTCAATCTTTTTATTTGTTCCTTTTCTATTTGCTGGATACTTTTTCCCGGTGTCGGTAAATCCTCCGGCATAGTTCCGCCTATTTTTTCAATGGCTGACCGGACTTCTTTACCAACATTATAATGAACCGAAGTAGCTGTTTTAGAATTATCTACTTGATCTTTTCTTAGTTTCTCTTCTGTCTGAGAAATCCTAAAAAGGTTAGCAATCAATTCTGTACTCCCCATATAGCCTGCATTCTGAAAAACAGAAAATTCCTCTTTAGTAATTACACCTGCATTGTAAGCCGTCTCCGCTAACATTTGATTCCATTGCTTGATATCGCCGCGAACTACCAATCGACGATTATCTTCATCCAATTCGTTGAAATGATCTGCTACCTCTTGACGATATGTCTGAATTGCAAAATATGTTTATCCAAGCGCAATCACTTCCTTACGCGGATCACCATTTTGAACGATCAAATAACATGCATATCTTGAAAGTTCATAATCACTTCTAGGCTTGGTTGTTGCACCGGCTTCTACGATTTTGCTGACCTCAGCAAAATCGTTCGAAACATAATGTCCGCTGTTGATACAAGCTATCATTGCCCGCTTAATTACCTTTTCAAAATTGCGCCATTGTGTATAGTCTAATGCCTTGGCCAGTTCTCTGGCGCTCCAATATTCCGTTTTGTCGTCCCTAATATGTTTAATCTCTTCAAATCTCTTATATTCCGGTGCCTTTAATTTACTCATTTTTTTGATTTCCTTCTTTAGTTAGATTTTCCATCTTTGCCTTATATGTTATCAGTCGCAAAAGATAATCCGGCATCTTACGATGTCCAAGCTCCCAATCGGTAACAGTTCTATATGGAATTTCAAAATATTCGCAAAATTCCCGTCGATTCATACCTGTATTCTTTCGAAGTTCTACTAAATAATCCCCACTATTCATCCTAAGCTCCATTCCAATTGATTGAAAAATAAACTATAGATCTTATTGATCCTCTTATACCTATTACGCATTGCGTATCTTTAAAACTATAATACATCAATCTTCTCGTTTATGCAATGCATAAATTTAAAAATACTAAATATATTAAAACTTATTATAATAAAAATAAGCTATAAAAGACTCTATTACTAATAAGTACAAAAAGTCTTTTATAGCTTATAATCCCTCTCTGCTATCTCTCTTATACCTTGCTGCTAACAGACGTCAATAGCCGTTCTGCCTACCAGTACATCTGATACCCGTACGTATACGCCACCTCCACTGCCGCCATCACCATGGCAAACAGTAAGATCACTCCCAGCATCAATACGGCGGGAATATCATATTGAAACCGCTGTCCGCTATTGCGGCTCTTATGATTCTCCACCAGAATCTCTATGCCCAAGAAAATAAAGCAGACAGGCCAGCAGCGGAATATAATATGATAAGGCAGTTTCGGCACAAATATATGTACCAGAAACAGGATGCCGTAACAGATCAGCGCAATCCCGAATGTCACGGAACCGACTCTTCGTGTCTGTATTTTGCTCGTATCCCTGCTATCTTCGTTTGCCGTTTTTTCTCCTGCACTTATTTCTAATTGTTGTTCCATACTTTTTCCCTTTCTTGATATCATCTATCTTTTTTTATAAAAGATTTTGTGTATACAGATCATTCAAAATCAGATGTTTCTATTCCTGTAATTGAAATATCTATTTCATTAAATACAGCATTGTCACTTTTTATGACAATTCTATTCTCTCCCTTTGCAAACGATATCTTCTCATCTGCTGCAATGATTTTGCCATCCTGTAAAACTCGTTCTTCCTTTTCAGGACTAAGATAGACTAATTGATATTCGCCATCATCCAATACAATGTCATAAGAAATGGTAACTTCTTTATCCTGGTCTAATGTAATGGAAAGCAAATCCGAATTTTCTTTGACCAAAACAGTTTTCCCTTTTAATATAGAACTGTCTGATGAAGTCCATCCTCTTTTTAATGAAACCCCGGTAATACTTTCCGGATGGAATTCACTTTCTATATCAGTTTTCTCTGATGAGCTTTCAGTTTCTGTCATTGTTTCCCCGGATAAACTATCGCTTTCCATATCCGCTTTTTCTGATGAATCTTCGCTTTCTTCTGTGCTGCTCTTGTCCGTTGATTCTGAATGCTTACCTACTAACATAAAATGCTTTCCATTTTCATCTACATAAGAATCTGCAACAGTATATTCTCCTACTGTACATCCTGTTAAAAAAACACAAATACATATTACACATATGTTGAAAGGGATTTTATAACATATACTTCTCATCAAAATTACCCTCCTGTCTTACATATACCTAAATCACGCTGATCCTCTTTTTTAAATATTTATTGTTGCTCTGCATCATTTCTATTGTTTACCTCAATATACTTCTCTGTCTTCTTACCGCGCAGCATCGTAATACCGCCCCAGATAATCGCAATACCGATCAGCAGTCTGGGAACTTCATCTCTTACAAAATAATAAATTTTGCTAAGGTAAACGTTATCCCAACCGAAAATTTCACATAACAGATTAAAGCCCACATTTGCCAGCATAATCACACCCATTATGATAAGCACCACTGCTACAGCCGGGCGATACTTGCCGCTCATCTTCATTCTAATTTGATCGAGATTATCAAAACCGAATAGATAGGTATCCTCCAACGCCTGAAAATCTGCCTCATCCATACTGCCAATGTTATGAGCATGGAAAAAACAATATATGTATATCGTAATGGCTATTACCGACAGCACACTAATATTCGTAATGGCAATCACTGCAATGCTTAGCATGAACCCCAGCATCAGGCTAAGCCCCATCTTCATCAGCCCCATATACATTTCTCCTGCCCCCGGCACAAAAGAAAATATAAACAGCCAGAATTTACTCTTTCTTTTCTTCATGATCTTATCCTCCATTTTCCATTTTTTATTACTTGTTTTTGTTTCTTATTTTGATCTTTCTTAGTTTTTGTCTTTTGATTTCTTACTTTTCTTCTTAGGCCGTATCTGTTTTCTGCATTTGCAGCACCACTTCTCTTCCGGCACAGCCGTTATCTCTATTTATTATACAAACGCTCTTCTATGGCTGCCAGACGTTCACCCACTCCTTCCCAGAAGTTCTGTCTCTCGTATGCTTTCGTCTGCTGCGCCATATATTTTTCCCATTCGGCATCAATCTCCTGCTGTCTTTTCTGTGCCTTTTCCTCTAATGGTTCCTGACATAAATCCGCATCCTCCTGATCTATCTGCCAGCTCTGGGGTATTTTTTCTATATTGGAACCTTCACCGGGCATTAGAATCAGCACAGTCAGAGCAGCCGCCATGGCAATCAATACCTGTGCCCGATAGGTAAATATCTGTCTTTTCTTCACAGCCTGTCTCTGCACACGAATGTGCGTCATCACATGATCCTTTAAGTGGATTGGTGCATGGATCATTTCTTCCGTCTCAACCTGCCTGATCAAATCCATCAGTTCTTTATCACTCAGTCCATGAGAGAGCGTTTCCTGTTTTCTATGCAATTTTTCTTCATTAAAATTATGTATCATGCGCCCTTCTCCTTTCCGTAGAGTTTACGCAGCATTGATCTTGCACGGTATATCTGTGTCTGCACCGTCTTAAGCTTCATGCCTCTTTGCATTGCAATCTCTCCGGCATCCATTTCATCATAATAGTATGACTTCGCGATCTCATCATAAGGCGGCTTAAGTGACCGGCACCTTGCAAGCAGTGTTGCCCTGACTTCCTCTTCCAGACATATACTTTCCGGTGTTGGGCGGGCATCCGGTGCCCGGCTCTCCTCCATACCGACATCTTCCATCGGCACCATACGCCTACCTGCGCTGTGCAGATAATCCAGACATTTATTGGTTGCTATTCTGCAGATCCACGCTTTCTCATATTGCCCGTCAAACTCAGGCAAGTGCTTATAGGCCGACAGGAATGTCTCCTGTGCCAGATCCTCGGAGGCAAAATAGTCCGATGTCATTTTGTAGCATATGGAAAAAACAAGATTCCCATAGGAATCAATCAGCGCCGATAACTGTTCTTCCCGGGATTGATTTGCTTCCATTCCGATCTATCTGCCTCCTTTCCATGTTGTTCTATCTTTAGGCGTTTGCGAAACGCCAAAACCCGCATAAATACGGGATTATTTTTTTCACAAAATAAAACAACTCCTCACTGGTTTGTGGTAAAATTGAGATGTCGAGTAACAATCAACCATCCACCAGAAAGGAGTTGTACCTATA